>NZ_MZGT01000017.1 GCF_002029255.1 Clostridium chromiireducens | reverse complement strand
ATCTTAGAGTATGTAGTTAGAATAAGATTATTAAAAGAGTAGCATAATATAAAAATAGTACAACTTATTAACATTATCCACAATCGGTTGTGGATAACATGTTATAAAAATGTTAATATACATAATTTTACATGTTTGTTTTGTGGATATATAACGAATAAAGTCGCAAATGGTATAAATAAAGGAGGTGCTGATATGGGCACTATAGCTAATATATTAGGAATAATAATGATAGGCTCAATGTTATTTACAACTTATCCACAGCAAATGTGTATAAGTAATAAAATACAAATTCAAAGACAAATTAAACTTGGGGAAAAGTCTGTAAATAAGAATCTAGATTACTTAAAAGAAGATTTAAAGATACCGCAGTTTTCTGATGGATATGATGAAAAAAAGGTAGGGACGATAAATGATAAAATAAATAGTGATATTCTGCCTAAAGTAGAGGAAGCTGAAAAGACATCAAAAGAATATTTTGATGATATAAAGAAAGAAAGGCCGAGATTTCCTTATGAAATTTATTCAAGGTATAAAGTAGTTGAAGATAATAAGTTATTTGTTAGTTTATATAATGATTATTATGAGTTCTTAGGTGGGGCTCATGGAATGACAACCAAGACATCATATACAGTTGATAAAGAAAAAGAAGGTTTAGTAACATTAAAAGAATTATTTAGTAAAGGGTATAATTATACTGGTATAATTAATAAAGAAATAAAAGAACAGATAAACAAGAATCCCGAAAACTATTTTGATTCAGGGGCTGAATTTAAAGGTATTAGCGAAAATCAGAATTTCTATATAGAGGATGATAATCTTGTAATTTATTATCAACTATATGAGTTGGCACCATATGTATTTGGATTCCCTGAATTCAAAATTCCATTAAACTTATTTGGTAAGGATTTTGTTTATTATAAGGGCTAGGTTTATAAATAGCCGAATTTTCAAGGGAGTAATTATGGGAGTTAAGGAATTAATAAATAAACAAATAGAGTTTTTTCAAAGAGGGGAACAATTAGATATAAATTTTAGAAGAGATATTTTAATAAAGCTTAAGAAGATAATTAAAGATAATGAACAGTATATAATAGATGCATTAAAAAAAGATTTGCATAAATCAGATTTTGAAAGTTACCTTACCGAAATTTCTATGGTATATGAAGAGATAAACACGCATTTAAAAAGTATAAGAAAGTGGAGTAAGAGAAGAAGCATTAAAAGTTCTATAATGTTTTTTCCAAGTAAAACTTATATTGAAAAACAGCCTTATGGTACAGTTTTAATTATAGGTCCATTTAACTATCCTTTTCAATTAGTTATACTGCCACTTGTTGGGGCTATTTCAGCAGGAAATACTGTAATTATTAAACCTTCTGAGAGCGCTGTTAATACATCGCATTTAATAGAAAGAATTATTAATGATAATTTTAATGAAGAATATATTAAAGTAGTAGGGGCAGATAAAGGAAAAGAGTGCGTTGAAGAGTTATTGGAACAAGAATTTGACTATATTTTTTTTACTGGAAGTATAAGAGTTGGGAAAATAATAATGGAAAAGGCAGCGAAACGATTAATTCCAGTAACGCTGGAACTTGGAGGAAAGAGTCCTTGTATAATTGATAAAGGGGCTAATTTAAAGATGGCAGCAAAAAGGATTGTTTGGGGAAAATTATTAAATGCAGGTCAAACCTGTGTTGCTCCAGATTACTTATTTGTTCACAACGAAGTTAAGGAAAAGTTATTGGATCTAATAGTGGAAGAAATTAAATTTCAATATGGCCACAATATTAGAGAGTGCGATGATTTTCCTAGAATAATAAATAAACGAGAATTAGAGAGATTATCCCAATACTTGAATGAAGGAAATATATATTATGGTGGAAATTATGATGAAAAGTCACTATTTTTTGAGCCAACTATTTTAACTGATTTAGATGAAAAGGCAAAAGTATTGGAAGAAGAAATATTTGGACCAATTCTACCTGTTATGACTTTTGATAATTTAAAGGAAGTAATACAGTATGTAAATAATAAAAGCAAGCCTCTAGCTTTATATTATTTTTCGGAAGATGAAAATAACATAAAACGGATTATAAAAGAGACTTCATCAGGAGGCGTTACAATAAATGATACTATTTTGCATGTAGGAACACCTAATCTTCCTTTTGGGGGAGTAGGTACTAGCGGCATGGGAGCGTACCATGGAAAACATAGTTTTGATACATTTACTCATGAGAAAAGCATAGTGAGGAGAGGAACATATATGGAGTTTCCGTTTAGATTCGCTCCATTTAAGAATAAGATTAACCTTTTAAGAAGGATTATTAAGTAAGAATTGTATAGATTACATGCTTGACGTTAAACTATCTAAGTCATATAATCAGTATCAACATTAAAAAACTTAATAAATATTAGATTTACAGGAGATAAGATATGACAGCTATTTATAATGATTTACATCAATTTAGTAATTATGTTCAACCAATTAACTTAACATTTCATCAATATCTTTTATCAGCTGATGATCCTTTGCTAGTACACACAGGGAATATACATCAAGCAGAAGCTTTGATACCACAATTAAAAGAAGCGCTTAATGGAAAGGAACTAAAATATATCTTCATTTCACACTTTGAAGGAGACGAATGCGGTGGTTTGAGGATAATTCTGGAACATTTTCCACAGGCAAAACCAATTTGTTCAGAAGTAACAGCACGTCAGCTAAGCGGTTTTGGGATAACAGATGAGTTTATTATCAAAAGAGATGGAGAAAGATTGACGACTAATGAATATGAATTAGAGTTTATTAATTATCCTTCCGAAATGCACTTATGGGGAGGATTATTAATCCTAGAAAACAAACGTAACATATTTTTCAGCAGTGATTTAATGTTTAATTTAGGTGAAGCATCAGGCACAGTTGCAGAATCCAATTGGGATGACGAAGTAAATAACATTAGCCATGAACAAGTGCCTGATTCAAATAAAAGAGCTGAATTACAACAAAACCTTTTAAAGCTAAATCCTAAATTCATAGCTACAGGTCACGGCCAATGCATAAAACTTTTATAGAGGCTATAGTAGAATATTAAGATATATGTTCTTACCAGAAAGGGAGAGGCATCTTTTGCGCAGTGTTGCATTGAGAATATGACTGTTGGTATTTCTTCAGCAAAAGTTGTTCCATTTTTGCTTGTCCTGAGCGTTGGCTCAGGAGCAAGCAGGAATGGGCACAACTTTTACTGATAGAAATCCACAGACATATTCTCTAGCAATCGAGCAACAGATGCCTCTCCCTTTCGGTTGATTATTCCGTAAATCTAGTTTTCGTGTGGGTTGGTATTTTGGTTACCTCTAAAGCCGTAACCATCTGAGATTATTCTACCTATTCCAGTTACTTTACCTGTGATACATCCTCTGCAGTGTGCAGGAGTATCACCTGTACATATTTTACCAGGATACAGTGCATAAAGCTTTCTATATTCACCTTCAGTAACATTAGGCATTACAACATTAGCGCCACTTTGAAGTGCAACTATTCTTCCGTTTGGAGCTAAGGATTCCATTGCAGTTGTTGCAGGAATATTTATATCAGGAAGCATTAATCTAGTTAAAGCCATAACCTTTAATGCTAAAGTAAGTGTCCCGCCTTGAGCATCTTTTAAAGGAGTATCTTCATTTGGTATAAATGGACCTATTCCTATCATATCTGCATTGATTTCTTTAAAGAAAAGAATATCATTAGCAATGGAGTCTAAAGTTTGATTTGGCAAACCGATAAGTATACCACTTCCAACTTCATATCCTAATTCTCTTAAGTTGTTTAAGCAATTTAATCTTTCTTCAAAGCTCATATTAGGATCCATATCTTCATAGAGTTTTTTATCAGTAGTTTCAATACGTATTAAGTACCTATCAGCCCCAGCATCCTTAAATGCTTTATATTCATCATAGGTTTTTTCACCTAAACTTAAGGTTAAAGCGACACCTAGTTTTTTTATTTCCTTTACTATGTTTACCATTCTTTCTTTAGTAAAATAATCATCTTCACCACCTTGTAGTACAAGAGTTTTATAACCATAGCTGATAGCCTTTTTAGCGAAGTCTATTATTTCTTCCTGAGTCAATCTATATCTCTCAAGATTTTTATTATCTTTTCTTAATCCGCAATAAAGACAATTTCTTTTGCAGATATTTGTAAATTCGATCAATCCTCTTAAGTGAACATAATCACCTAAATATTTTTGACGGACTTCATCGGCAGCCTTAAAAAGTTCTTCATTTATATCATCATTTTGTAATAATTCTAGTATTTCTTCTTTATTCAAGTCGTGGGTAATTTTAGCCTTTTCAATAATTTTGTTCATAGTTCCTCCTAAGTTAAAAGAAATTAATAGATAACTGCTATTAGTATACTATAGAATCTAACAACATAACAATACAGTTGTTTGTGTAAAATATTACATATGCTCAAGTGATTAAATTTTAATTTTAGCACAAACCATGCATAAGTTTATTTGGAATAAAGAAAACTGATTAATAGTAATAAACAACATTTACGATAAAAATAAAAAAATTTGGAGGTAAGAAATGAGAGTTACAAATACAGAAGAACTAACAAAAAGAATAGAGCAAATAAGAGAAGCTCAAAGAGAATTCGCAAAGTTCTCTCAAGAAGATGTAGATGAAATATTTAGACAGGCAGCTATGGCGGCTAATGATGCAAGAATTACTCTTGCTAAAATGGCAGTAGAAGAAAGCGGCATGGGTATAGTAGAAGATAAGGTAATAAAAAATCACTTTGCAGCAGAGTACATATATAATCAATATAAAGATACAAAAACTTGTGGTGTTATTGAGAGAGACGAAATGTTTGGAATAACTCATATAGCTGAACCTATAGGAGTAATTGCTGCAATCGTACCAACAACAAATCCTACATCAACAGCCATATTTAAAACTTTGATTGCTTTGAAGACGCGAAACGGAATAATTATAAGTCCACATCCAAGAGCAAAAAATTCAACAATAGCATCAGCAAAAATAGTTCTAGAAGCAGCAGAAAGAGCTGGGGCCCCAAAGGGAATAATTGGATGGATAGATGAGCCATCAATAGAATTATCCAGAAATGTAATGGCAGAATCTGATATTATATTAGCTACAGGTGGCCCAGGAATGGTTAGAGCAGCATATTCATCAGGAAAACCGGCTATTGGAGTTGGTGCAGGAAATACTCCAGCAATAATTGATGATACAGCTCATATAAAAATGGCTGTAAACTCAATTTTGCTTTCTAAAACTTTTGATAATGGAGTAGTTTGCGCATCAGAACAGAGCATAATAGCAATGGAATCAGTATATGGTGAAGTTAGAAAAGAATTAGATGAAAGAGGTGCGTATATCCTTGAGGGAGAAGAAATCGATAAGGTTAGAAGCATAATATTAGATTCAAAGGGATCATTAAATTCAGAAATTGTTGGTCAATCAGCTTACAAGATAGCAAAAATGGCTGGGGTAGAGGTATCCGAAGCTGTTAAAGTGTTAATCGGAGAGGTTGAATCACCTGAATTAGAAGAACCATTTTCACATGAAAAATTATCGCCAATATTAGGAATGTACAAAGCTAAAACTTTCGATGATGCCTTAAGATTAGCTTCAAGAATGATAGAATTAGGTGGATTTGGGCATACATCAATACTTTATACAAATCAAGTAGAGTCAGTTGAGAGAATAGAGAAGTTCGGAGTAGCTATGAAGACTGCTAGAACTTTAATAAATATGCCTGCATCTCAAGGTGCAATTGGGGATATATATAACTTTAAATTAGCACCATCATTAACTCTTGGCTGTGGATCTTGGGGAGGAAATTCAATATCAGAAAATGTAGGTCCTAAGCACTTAATTAATGTTAAGAGAATTGCCGAGAGGAGAGAAAATATGCTTTGGTTTAGAGTTCCGGATAAAATTTACTTTAAATTTGGATGTCTTCCGGTCGCTTTAGAAGAATTGAATGCAATGAAGAAGAAAAGAGCATTTATAGTAACAGATAGAGTATTATTTGACCTAGGGTATACTCATAAAATTACAGATATTCTAAGTAAAAATCATATTGAATATAAAATATTTTCAGATGTAGAGCCTGATCCAACATTAAAAGCTGCTAAATTAGGAGCAGATGCTATGAGAGAATTTAATCCAGATGTTATTATAGCCATAGGTGGAGGATCACCTATGGATGCTGCAAAAATTATGTGGGTAATGTATGAACACCCAGATGTTAGATTCGAAGATTTGGCTATGAGATTTATGGATATTAGAAAGAGAGTATATGAATTCCCACCAATGGGAGAAAAGGCGATTTTAGTTGCAATACCAACCTCAGCAGGAACAGGTTCAGAGGTAACTCCATTTGCAGTTATAACTGATGAGCAAACAGGAGTTAAGTATCCACTTGCAGATTATGCATTAACTCCTAATATGGCTATAATAGATGCAGAACTTATGATGAGCATGCCTAAAGGGTTAACTGCTGCATCAGGAATAGATGCTTTAGTTCATGCAATTGAAGCGTACGTTTCAGTGCTAGCATCTGAATACACAAATGGATTAGCATTAGAGGCTATTAGGTTAACCTTTAAATACTTACCTGATGCATATAACGGCGGTACTACAAATGTCAAGGCTAGAGAAAAGATGGCTCATGCGTCTTCTGTGGCGGGTATGGCTTTTGCAAATGCATTCTTAGGAATATGCCACTCAATGGCTCATAAGTTAGGCGCTTTCCACCATGTTCCACATGGAATTGCAAATGCATTACTAATAGATGAGGTAATTAGATTTAATGCAACAGATGCACCTAGAAAGCAAGCAGCTTTCCCACAATATAAGTATCCAAATGCAGGATGGAGATATGCTAGAATAGCTGATTATTTAAATCTAGGAGGGAATACAGAAGAAGAAAAAGTTGAACTATTAATTAGAGCAATAGATAACTTAAAAGCAAAAGTTGGAATTCCTAAGAGTATAAAAGAATTTGGTGTTTCCGAAGAGAAATTCTATGCATCAATGGATGAAATGGTTGAGCAAGCTTTTGATGATCAATGCACAGGTGCAAATCCAAGGTATCCTTTAATGAGTGAAATCAGGGAAATGTATATAAAATCATATAGCGGTGGCAATAAATAAAAACGAGAAATAAGAATAATAAGGGCTATATCAAAATAATTAAATAATTTTGATATAGCCCTTTTACTTGATCTGATTATATAAATTTAAGAGTATTTTATGCAGCTCTCATATTTGAGGTGCTAGTGTCTTTTTTCTTGATTTTTTCCTTATTTCCTTCAATAAAATCTCTAATAACCTTAACAGTCTGTATTATTAAAGTTGGAATGAAAGCAAATAAGTGAACTAACATTAATTCATTAGTAGTAAGTGGAGTTATTTCAAATAATCCTTGAAGTGATGGTATAAGTAAAACCGCATTTACAAGTACAACACCTGATATAAAGGCAATCCAACTGAATTTATTATTGAAAACTCCAAGAGCAAAAATTGATTTTTTACCTCGGCAGTTAAATCCGTGGAATAATCTAGCTAAACATAAAGTACTAAATGCCATTGTCATAGCAAGTCCATGATTTCCTGTAGCTAAACCAATGTGATAAGAGATCATAGTAAATATTCCAATAAGCAAGCCCTGACTGAAGATATCTATGATAAAATCTTTAGTTAAAATAGATTCTTTAGCATCTCTAGGTTTATCTTTTAAAACATCTTTTTTAGATTTTTCCATACCAATTGCAATAGCAGGTAAACTATCTGTTAATAAGTTTATGAATAATAAGTGTACAGCAGCAAATGGAACAGGAAGCGCAAATATTGATGAATATAGTACTGCAAGAATTCCAGAAGTATTACCTGAAAGTAGGAATTTAATTGAATTCTTTATATTAGCATAAATATTTCTTCCGTTAGTAACTGATTTAACAATAGTAGCAAAGTTATCGTCTGTTAAAATCATAGAAGCAGCATCTTTTGAAACTTCAGTACCTGTTATACCCATTGCAATACCAATATCAGCTTGTTTTAATGCAGGAGCATCATTAACACCATCTCCAGTCATTGCAACTATCTTACCTTTATTTTGCCATGCTTTTACTATTCTTATTTTATGTTCAGGAGATACTCTAGCATAAACTGAAATGTGTTCTAATTTTGAATTAAGTTCATCATCAGACATTTTATCAAGTTCTAATCCTTCTACTGCTGAGTCACCTTCTTGTAATATTCCAATTTCTTTAGCAATAGCAGAAGCCGTAATCTTGTGGTCTCCAGTGATCATAATTGGTTTAATGGAAGCTTTAATACAATCACTAACAGCTGCTTTAGATTCTTCTCTAGGTGGATCAATCATTGAAATTAAGCCTAAGAAAGTGTAATTATACTCGTCATCTAAATTAAGGTCTTTATTTTCGTCAAGTTCTCTATAAGCAAAAGCTAAAACTCTTAATCCTTGAGATGACAGTTCTGTATTAACATTATTTATATTTATTTTATCATTGTTGGTGAAGTTTATTACTCCATTTGAAGTTTTTATTGAAGTCACTCTATTAAGTAATACATCAAGAGCACCTTTAGTAACCATTATATTTTTTCCATCAATCTCATGGAGCGTACTCATAAGTTTTCTATCAGAATCGAAAGGAATTTCTTTAAGCCTTGGGTAAATGCCTCTACATTCAATTTCATTTAAAGAGTATTTATGTCCTAAGTTTACTAAGGCAACTTCTGTTGGATCACCTATCTCAGCACCATCTATAGAAGTAGAATCATTACATAGTATAGAGCTAGTTAAAAGGAAATTTGAATCAAAATCTTTAAGATTTATTTTATTACTATCAATTAACTTATTGTCTACAAAAATCTTTTTTACAGTCATCTTATTTTGTGTTAATGTACCAGTTTTATCTGAACAAATAACTGATACGCAGCCAAGACCCTCAACAGCTTTTAGCTTTTTAATAATAGCATTTTCTTTAGCCATTGATTGTGTACCTATAGCAAGAACAATCGTAACTATAGAACTAAGAGCTTCAGGAATAGCGGCAACAGCAAGAGCAACTGCAAACATTAATGAATCCAATAGATCAATACCTCTATACATACTTAATCCAAATACAATAACGCAAATCCCAATTATTCCAAAGGCTAACTTCTTAGAAAATTCATCTAGGGAAACTTGAAGAGGGGTGCTTTTTTCCTGGGTTTCTTCCATTAGAGTAGCTATCTTACCAAGCTCAGAGTTCATCCCAGTATTAGTTACAAGAACGGTAGCTCTTCCATAAGTAACTAGTGAACTAGAGAAAACCATATTTTTTTGATCACCTAGAGCAACTTCTTCTTTATTAATAACTTCAGAAAACTTGTCCACACTTTCTGATTCACCAGTTAATGAACTTTCATTAACCTTAAGAGAGAAGTTCTCTAAAATTCTACCATCAGCAACAACTAAATCTCCAGCCTCCAATATTATAATATCTCCTGGAACAACATCTTTAGATGGAATCTCGACTTTAACTCCATTTCTAATGACTTTAGCACTAGGTGCAGATAGTGCCTTTAAACTATCTAGGGATTGTTCAGCTTTAACATATTGAACAGTACCTAAAATAGAATTCATGATTATAACAGCTAGGATTACAAAAGTACTTTCCATATTTCCGGTCATAGCTGAAATAATAGCGGCAGCAATTAATATAATTACCAATAAGTCCTTAAATTGTTCTAGAAATACAGATAAAATACTTTTTTTCTTTTTTTCATTTAAAATGTTTTCTCCTATAGTGTTTAGTATTTCACTAGCTTTTTCAGTCGTCAGTCCCTCTAAGGTCACATCAAAGGTTTTTAGAGATTCTTCCACAGTTTTAGAAAAATATTTTTCCATCATGACATCTTCCTTTCAAATAAAAAATTTAATTAGTAAGTATTAAGTAGTTAAAGTCTATAAAAAACAACAAAAAGACTTTTAATATAACTTCAAAAATTGAAATCATATTAAAAGTCTCGTTACCAGCTAGGGTATATAACACCAGACTAACGATATAGTCGCGATTGTTGATGTTATATTTATAACTACTCCCTTTTAATATATAGGATTTAAACTTATTATAATACATTATAAGGTATTTGTCAATACAGTAAGTGGTAATAAGTACTTTTTAGTGATGGGTTTTAAATTAATTTCTATTTATACATCAAAATTAGTAATAAATTTAATAATTAATAAATATTGTAATCGTATTAATTAACTAGTATAATTATATTGCACACGTTAACAAATGTGATGTTTTGTTGCCTTAAGTTATATTATTTAATTCATGTTATAAGGGGGACGTTGAAAGTGAAACTAACGAAAATGAAAAATATAAAAATCGTGCAAAGTATAATAGTCATAGTAATTTTATCTTTGCTATCGACAATAACTATTGGCGTTTTAGGTTACATAAATACATCTAAAATGTATGATGCAAATTTAGAAATGTATGACAATGTTATTCCAAAACTCAGTGATTGGGGTGATGTTAATGGTAGTATGGGAGTGCTAAGAAACACATTAACGAAAATAATAGACAGGCCATTTGATGAAGTGAACGAAAGAACTATGCTAGAATTAAATCAAAATATAACTGAAATTGTAAATAGGCAGGTTACAGGATCAGAAGGTAATGCAGAAGAGCATGAATTAGTTATTAAGTTTAAACAGGAATATGAACAGTATTATTCATATATACCTAATATTATTGAGCAAAGAAAGCAAAATTTGATTCCAGATAAAAAGATTACAAATGATGCTATGGGAGTGTATGGAAATCAGATTGCAAAAGATAACAAAGCATTGGTTCAACTTCAGAAAGATAAAGCTACAAATGAGATCAATAAGTCTATGAGTGTATATAAGAAAAACATATTTATGTTTACAAGCATATTAGGAATATCTATTTTGATTTTAGCTATTATGTCAGCATGGATAATATTTATGATTAGGAATTCAATTAAAGAATTTGTACATAAAGTATCGATTTTATCAGAAGGTAATTTAACTGTAGAGTTCAATACTAAATCTGAAAATGAATTTGGAGTAATGCAGAATGCATTAAATAAAACTATAAAATCTATTGCAGGAATTATTTCTACTGTAAAAGAAGATACGAAACTTATTAATAATAAATCGCTAGAACTATCCAGAGTTTCAGAAAAAATGAAGATCTATATAGAAGAGGTTTCAAGTTCGATTCATGATGTGGCAAAAGGGTCAAGTGACCAATCTGATAAACTAATGTCAATAAATAATAGTTTAAGTTCCTTTTGTGATAAGTTAGAAGTTATAGCAAAATCTGTAGAGAAAGTAGATAGAAACACTAGCAATATCAGTAATGAAGCTAATAAGAGTGATGTTAAGTTAAGAAATATAGGGATCTCAATGAATGAAATCGCAGAGTCTTATAACGAATCAAAAAGGAGAGTTAATCAATTAAGCGTTAGTGTAAATAAAATAACAGAAATAACTAATATGATTAATGAAATAGCAGATGAAACCAATTTATTAGCGCTAAATGCCGCTATTGAGGCAGCTAGAGCAGGGGAGGCAGGAAAAGGATTTTCTATTGTTGCAGATGAGATTAGAAAGTTAGCAGAACAGTCTAAAAATTCATCAGAAGATATCAATGAGCTACTAAATGTTATAAGCTCAGAAACTAGACTAGTTGAGGAAACTACTACTACTGCTAACCATAAATTAGAAGAACAGATTCATACAATAGACTCAACCATAGTTTCATTTAAAGAAATAGTACAATCAATAGATGATATAGTACCACAAGTTCATGAAATAAATAATTCAATAATTGATATTAATAATAGAAAAAATGATATTATAGAAAACCTAGAGTTGTCATCAGCAGTATCAGAAGAAAATTCAGCTGCATCTCAGGAAATTTCGGAATCAGCTCATGAAATGGGAGATTCTGCGCACAAGGTTTCTAAATCTGCAGAGGAACTAAAAAATATAATGCAGCAAATTGCAGAACAAATTGAGAAATTTGTTGTTTAAGTAGAAAGACATAAGTATGTATCAAAATTAATTTATTTCGGGAACTCTTATAATATTAGGATTATAAGAGTTCTTATTTTTGTTATAGATATTAAAAATTATGATTTATATTCCTTATAAAAATTCTTTCGTTATAAACAACTAGAAATGCCATTCATGTAATTTTCTATGTGATTAAAATTATTATTTAAGTTATAATATATAATAGTATTTATATAATGGAGGATTTTTATGACAGGACTTGTGCTTGAAGGCGGAGCTTTCAGAGGATTATTTACAGCAGGTGTTTTAGATGCACTTTTAGATATAAAGGCAGAAATAAAATATATAGTAGGTGTATCTGCAGGAGCTACTAATGCCTATTCATATGTTTCTAGGCAAAGAGGAAGAAATTTAGAGATAATGGAACGGTTCATGGATAATAAGAGGTACATTAGTTATGGGAATTTAATTAAATGTAGATCAATTATGGATTTAGATTTTGTCTTTGATGAGATTCCAAATCAACATTGTATTTTTGACTATAAAACTTTTTATGAGTTTGATGGAAAAATGTTAGCTGGAGCATTTAATATTGAAACAGGAGAAAATGAGTATTTTGATAAAGATTTATTAGATAAAAGAAGTTCAATTCTTAGGGCAAGTATAGCGATTCCACTAATGTTTCCGTTTGAAAAAATTAACGGACAGTATTACGCAGATGGAGGGCTTTCTGAACCTATACCCATTAATAAATCCATATCTGACGGAAACGATAAGCACATAATTGTTTTAACGAGAAACGAAGGATATAGAAAGAAACAATCAAAAGCCAATGAATTAACGTATAGAATCTATAGAAATAGATACCCAAAGTTGGCCAAAGTGCTTAGAGAAAGGCATATTAAATATAATGAGCAATTAGATTTCTGTAAGAAACTAGAAGATAGCGGAAAGGCGATTATAATAAGACCAAGTATAAGTATGGAAATAAATAGATTCGAGAGAAATAAGGTTAGATTAAAGGAAATATATCAAAATGGATATAATTTAATTATGAAAGATAAAGAAAGAATTATTAATTATGTGTAGAAAATAATTAAATTCAATATAAAATAAATACAATAAGATAAATGAAGGAGATTAATATATTTATGTCTACTAAAACTCCAAAGGTATATGATCAGGTTATAGAACAAATTAAGAATAAGATAAAAAATGGTGAACTAAAAAAGGGAGATAGGTTGCCATCCGAGAGAGAAATGTCAGAATCCCTTGGCGTGTCTCGTGCATCTGTAAGAGAAGCTTTAAGAGCACTAGAAGTGATAGGACTTGTAGAGAGCAGGCAAGGAGCAGGTAATTACATAAGAACTAATTTTGATAATTCATTATTTGAACCTCTTTCGGTTATGTTTATGTTACAAGAAAGTTCTATTGAAGAGATGCATGATTTAAGGGAAACCTTAGAACTTCAGTGTGCTAGGCTATCAGCTAAAAATATAGAAAATAATGAGCTTGAACTTTTAACAGCAATATTAGATAGGATGTATATGGCAGAGAATGAAGAGGAAAGTCTAGAACTTGATATTAAATTCCATTATTTAATTGCAAAAACTTCAAGAAATGTATTGCTTATAAATGTACTTGAGGTTATATCTCAGCTCATGGATGAATTTATTAAGAAATCTAGAATGCAGATTTTACACAGGGGAAATACTAGGGAAAATCTATTGGAAATTCATGAGAATTTAGTAAGAGCTCTAAAGTGTAGAGATGAAGCTAAAGCTTATAGAGCAATGGAAGAACATTTTGGCTTAATCAGAAAAGCTTATGGATATGAAAAATAAAATATATGGATAAACCAGATAAGTAAAAGATGATAATTATGTGACTCATCTTTTACTTATCTGGTTTTTTGTTATATTTTAAACAAAAAATTCAATTTAAGTTAGTTGAATTTGCAATTTAAAACTTTTTTATTTGAACTTGAATAATTTAATAAGTTAAAAGAAGTAGGAAATATACGATTTAGAAATCAAAAGTGTAGTTGTATTCATGTAAACATTTTCTGTTAAATTAATAACAATGCTTTACAAACAATATTTAACAATCTATAATTAAATTGAAATTGGTCATACCAATTTTAAATTGGTATGACAAGTAAAGTGGTGGAAGGATAAAAGTGTATTTGTTGTTATTTTCAGATTGAATGCCCATTACTTAGATTAGGATATCTCTTGGAAAGTTTAAAATTTTAGGTTATAAGTCTTGCGGATCAATATTTGAATTTTAAAATATAGTTTTAGGAGGGTTTTATTATGAATATTTTAGTTTGTGTTAAACAAGTACCAGGAACATCTAAAGTAGAAGTTGATCCTGTTACAGGAGTGTTAAAAAGAGATGGTGTAGATTCTAAAATGAATCCATATGATTTATATGCTCTTGAGACAGCACTAAAAATTAGAGAAAGTAAAGGCGGAGCAGTAAAGGTCTTAAGTATGGGGCCTAATCAGGCATTAAGTGTGATTAAAGAAGCTTATACTATGGGAGCTGATGAAGGTACATTATTATCAGATAGAAAATTTGGTGGAGCTGATGTTTTAGCGACATCATATACAATAGCCCAAGGAGTTAAAAAAATGGGAGATTTTGAACTTATTATTTGTGGTAAGCAAACTACAGATGGTGATACAGCTCAAGTAGGGTCTGAAATGGCAGAATGGCTAAATATACCTCATGTAGCTAATGTTAAAAATATAGTAAAAGTAGAAGAATCAGCAATTACAGTTGAAATGGATATGCCAGAAAGTATTGAGACTGTAAAGATAGAATATCCTTGTTTAATCACAGTTGATAAGGGGATTTTTGAACCAAGACTTCCTTCTTATAAAAAGAAATTATCCACTAAAGATAGAGAAATAAAAATACTAAGTCTTAAGGATTTTGATGATAAGAATGAAAAAAATTATGGACTTAATGGTTCACCAACACAGGTAGAAAGAATATTTCCACCAGAAGTAAATAATGATAGAGAAATTTGGACAGGTAGTTCTGGTGAATTAAGTGAAAAAATAGATCAAAAATTAAAGGAGTTAAAGTTTATTTAAAAGGTATAGATTAAAGAGGTATCTCACAATGAAAATTAAGGAGGAGAAAAGGTTATGGCAAAGTTAGTAATAAATCAAGAAAAAATATTAAATGTTGATGAGTTAATTAAGATATGTCCTTTTGGTGCTCTTGAAAATAATAATGGAGTAGTTGAAATAAGCGGAGCATGCAAAATGTGTAAGCTATGCGTTAAAAAGGGTCCTGAAGGTGCTGTTGAATATATAGAAGAACAAGTTAAAGAGATAGATAAAAGTCTTTGGAATGGAATAGGCGTTTATGTTGATCATGTAGATGGAGAAATACATCCTGTTACTTATGAATTAATAGGAAAAGCAAGAGAATTGGCTGGCAAAATAAATCACCCAGTTTATGCTGTATTTATTGGAAACAATATTTCTCATAAGGCTGAAGAACTTTTACATTATGGTGTAGACAAAGTGTTCGTATATGATGATGAAGAATTAAAGTACTTTAGAATAGAACCATATACAGGCGCTTTTGAAGATTTTATTAACAATGTTAAGCCAACAGCTATTTTAGTTGGAGCTACAACTATAGGACGTTCTTTAGCTCCGAGAATAGCCGCAAGATTTAAAACTGGACTTACAGCAGATTGTACAATATTAGATATGAAAGAAAATACAGATTTAGTTCAAATCAGACCAGCTTTTGGCGGTAATATAATGGCGCAAATAGTTACTCCGAATTCTAGACCTCAACTAGCTACTGTTAGGTATAAAGTTATGACAGCACCAAAAAGAAGTGAGGAAATTTTAGGTGAAATAATTAAATGCAATATAGGAAAAGAAAGACTTAAATCAAACATAACAGCACTTAATATAAAGAAAAAAGATGCTGAAGTCGGAATAAGCGATGCTGAAGTGATAGTAGCAGCAGGAAGAGGAATTAAATCAGAAAAAGATTTAGAATTAGTAAAAGAATTAGCCAAACTTTTAGGTGCAGAATTTGCATGTACTAGACCACTAATAGAAGCAGGCTGGGTTGATGCAAAGAGACAAATTGGATTGAGTGGAAGAACTGTAAGACCTAGGCTTATAGTAACTTGCGGAATATCTGGAGCAGTTCAATTTACAGCAGGAATGAATAATTCAGATTATATATTTGCTATAAATGATGATGATAAAGCACCAATATTTAAAGTTGCTCATTACGGAGTTGTTGGTAATTTGTATGAAGTAATTCCAGAATTAATAGAAAAAATAAAAATGGCTAAGGAGGCATAGACTATGGGCTATAAAGAAGTTGAATTAAGAGATTATGAATATATATTATCTATTGCGGAAGATGATAAAGAAAGAGTTTTCTTTAGAGAAGAAATAAATGAAGATTATAGTCATGATGAATTAGGTGGAATTAAAAAGATGCCTGATATAGTGATTCAAGCTATAAGTGCAGATGAAGTTTCAAAAGTTATGAAATATGCCTATGAAAATAGTATTCCTGTAACCCCAAGGGGATCAGGTACAGGGCTTGTAGGAGCAGCAGTTCCTCTCAAAGGCGGAATTGTTATAGATCTTAGCAGAATGAATAAAATATTAGAATTAGATGAAGAAAATTTGACTCTTACATTAGAGCCAGGAGTACTACTAATGGATATAGGAAAATATGTTGAAGAATTTGACTTGTTTTATCCACCAGATCCAGGTGAAAAATCAGCAACAATTGGTGGAAATATAAGTACTAATGCAGGTGGAATGAGAGCCGTAAAATATGGAGTTACTAGAGACTACGTAAGAGGACTTGAAGCTGTACTCCCAAATGGCGATGTAGTGAATTTAGGAGGAAAAGTTGTTAAAAACAGCTCGGGGTATGCATTAAAAGATCTAATAGTTGGTTCTGAAGGAACTTTAGGAATAGTAACAAAGGCTATTTTAAGATTATTACCACTTCCTAAAAAGGCTCTAAGCTTACTCATTCCGTTTGAAAGTCTTGAAAGGGCGATAGATACTGTACCTAAAATAATTAAATCTAAGTCCATACCAACAGCAATTGAATTTATGCAAAGAGAGGCAATACTTGCAGCTGAAGAATTTTTAGGAAAAAGCTTTCCGGATAAATCATCTGATGCATATCTGTTATTAACTTTTGATGGGAATTCTACAGAAGAAATTGAAAAGAATTATGAAAATGTAGCAAATATTTGCTTAGAAGCTGGGGCATTAGATGTATTGATTTCAGATACTGAAGAAAGACAAGAATCAATATGGTCAGCAAGAGGTTGTTTTCTTGAAGCAATTAAAGCTTTAACTACTGAAATGGATGAAGTTGATGTTGTTGTACCAAGAAATCAAATAGGAAAGTTTGTTACTTTCACTCATGAACTTGAACGTACTGCTAATATAAGAATAAAAAGTTTTGGACATGCTGGAGATGGAAATTTGCATATATATATATTAAGAGATGATCTTGATGAAGAGGTATGGCAATCAAAATTAAAAGAAGTTATGCAAATAATGTATGATAAGGCTAAAGAATTAGAAGGACAAGTATCGGGAGAACATGGAATAGGATTTGCAAAGAAGGGATATCTAAAAGAATCACTTCCAAGTGAATGTATTGGTATAATGCAAGGAATTAAATTAGCTTTTGATCCTAAAAATATACTGAATCCAGGAAAAGTGTGTGAATAGAACAAATCGTATTTAATTAATACTAATAAATTATAAATATAAATAACTTAATTTGGCTTTATTTACAAATAAAGGCTGTCTCAAAATAGAAATTTAAATTTCTATTTTGAGACAGCTTATTTTTTTAAGAAAAAAATAAACTCCTAATAATTACCTTTTTATGTATAATTTATTCATAGCTAAAAAAACAAACTAGTGCAAAAGAATTACAGAAATGGCATTAGGATTTATAAATTAATAGCTCCCATTAAAAGAAAAATTAAAATTAATAAAACCTTTTTATTAATTTATTCCTCTTATATTATAGGAGCTCCAAAAAAGAAGAGAGGTGCAAAGATGGAGATAGAAGAAATAGTAACGCGTTGCAAGAACGGAGAGAAGGAAGCATTTCGCGAACTTTTGCAAACTGTAGAAAAAAAGGCGTTGGCTACTGCATATTTTTTATCAGGAAATAGAGGAATTGCTGAAGACATACTTCAAGAGACATATATGAAATGCTTCATGGAAATAAATAAACTTCAAGAGCCGCAAGCATTTAAAGTATGGTTTTTTAAAATTCTTATGCGAACAGGCTGGAAAATGACAAAAAAGCAATCAGAGTTAGTTCCGTTAGAAATAACATCAGAAAACGAATGTTTATTTTTTGATGAGAATCAAGAAAAGGAAAACATAATTGATAGCTATGAGATAAAACATGTAATGCAGAGTGCAATCAACAAATTAAGTCCCAATTTAAAGACAGTTGTTATTCTCTATTATTATAATGATATGACAATAGAGGAAATTTCAAAGGTTACAGGTTGCTTTAAGGCCACGGTAAAATCACGGTTGTTTTATGCCAGAGCTGCTTTAAAGAAGCAATTAGGCAATTGCTTTGAGGTGGAAAATGGAATGAGTATAGTTAAATAGAAGGGAGTCTAATTAAAAATGAAAGATAAGGATTATTTGGGGAAGGTAATAAAGTATGCTATAAATGATAGTATTTTTGATATTAAAGCTTCAAGAGATATTTTTAATGAGGCTTGGAATAATAAGGAGAAAGAAATGAGGAAGAGAAAATATTTCAGTATAAAAAATACAAGAAAAGAAGTATTAGTTCCTGTATGTTGTGTATTATTTGCTATTGTTGGTGTTTTTACATTTTCGCCAGGAGCAAGGGCTGCTGCGCAAGAAGCGTTGAAAACAATATTTTTACCTGATAATTCTGGTAATATTGTAGAAAAGTCAGAGGATACAGAGGTTCCAGTTGTTGAGGGACCAGTATTTATAACAAATGATAATAGGGAGGCGATGGAAAGACGTCTTGGTTTTAAAGTCAATTTGCCTGAGAAAATTGGTGAATATACTTATGACAAAGTAGACGATTATGTTTTCAGTCCAATGGTAACGATAATGGCTAAGGATGTGAAATATAAAGATGCAAAAGAGATACAAGAAAAGTTAAAAAGGTCCATAGATGATGATAAGGCATTTGAGGAACTAGAAAAAGATTATAAGTTGAGCAGAATTGTTAGTGCGTCATATGAAGATGATAAAGGACACAAATTTCAGGTAATTCCCATAAAGAGAGAACCTAAAAGGACTGATGCTAAAGTTATAACGGAAGTAAATATTGATGGTATTAATTGCATGGTTACACAGGATGTAAAATTTAATTATGGTGAGAAAGAGAATGGTGAAACAGATTTAGAACACAAACCAATTAGTTCTGAAGAAAATTATTGGATGGATTGGAATTATGATGGTATAGATTACGGTTTAGCTATTGGAAATGATGCTCCAAATATTGATGCAGCCATAGATTTTGCAAGAGAATATATAAAAGTTCTAAAACAAAAATAGAGTGGGAAATATATAAAAAAGGCAAGGGATTACTCTATTGCCTTTTGTTTTTAATAAATATAGACAAGCAATTTCTAAATTTCAGTAGGAATAGTAATAAACTAAATAATTAAATTTTCGACAGCATAGTGAGTACACATTATTCTCCAAATAAAATATTATTAATTGGAGGAAACTATATAAAATAATAAAGAATATATTGAAAAACAATTCAAAATAAGATAGAATTAGATTGTAACAATAATAAATAATAATAAACAAGTAGAAAGGAGAAAGAGAAATGAGTGAATTAGTCATGTCTCCAAGAATTAAAAATCTAAAGGAGAAGATGTTATCTGAAAAGAGATATGCATCTATTGAACAAGCACTTATAATAACTGAAACATATAAAGAGAATGAAGACAAATCAGTTATTATTAAAAGAGCATTAGCATTAAAAAATTCTCTTTCAAAATTAGAAATCGGTGTTGATGATGAAGAATTAATAGTAGGTAACCGCACTAAAGGGGTCAGATATGGTGTTATTTTTCCGGAGAGTGGAAGTTCATGGATTGATAAAGAATTTGAAACACTGCCAACCAGACCTCAAGATAAGTTCAATATAAATTTAGATGATATAGAAACGTTTAGGGAAGTGATTAAGCCATATTGGGATGGGCACTCATTAGAAGATGTTATTAGGCAGAGATATGGAAAAGAAATTGATGAAATTGCAAAAGTGGTAAAGATAAATCAAAAAGATCATGCTCAAGGACATATTTGTCCAAATTGTAGAGATTGGCTTACGCTTGGACCGGAAGGGATTAAACAAAGAGCACTTGAAAAAATGAATAATGCAGCTAAAGAAAACAAGGATTTTTATGAAAGTGTAGTTATTGTCATGGAAGGTGCTCAAGAATTTATGATTAGATACCACGATTTAATGAAAGAGAAATCTGAGTCAGTATGCGAGGAAGAATTAGTATCAAGCATGCTTCAAGTTGCAGATATTTGTAAGAATATTTCTAGAAGGCCGGCACAAACTTTCCATGAGGCGATGCAAGCAGTTTGGTTTCTATTTGTTATACTTCATATGGAATCAAATGCATCATCATTCTCACCAGGAAGAATGGATGAATTTTTATACCCATATTATAAAAGAGATATACACCTTGGAAAATTAGATAATAAAAAGGCTTTAGAAATAATTGAATGTCTTTGGCTTAAGTTTAATGAAATAGTTTATTTAAGAAATTCTCATAGTGCTAAGTTTTTTGCAGGTTTCCCTATAGGATTTAATATTGCAATTGGTGGTCAAGATGAAAAAGGTAATGATTTTACAAATGAATTATCTTTCTTATTCTTAAAAGCTCAAGAACATTTAGGCCTGCCACAACCTAATCTATCTGTAAGACTTCATAAAAATACATCAGAAGAGCTATTAAAAGAGAGTATAAAAGTTGTAGCCAAAGGAAGTGGAATGCCACAATTCTTTAATGACGAATCAGTAATACCATCTATGATAGACTTAGGAATCAAAGAAAAAGACGCAAAAGACTATGCCATTGTTGGATGTGTAGAACTTACAACCCAAGGTAATAATCTTGGCTGGAGTGATGCTGCAATGTTTAACTTAAACAAGGTTTTAGAGTTAACGCTAAATAGTGGGAAATGTTTAATCTCAGGGGATTCATTGGCTCAAAATCTAGGTAATCTAACTACTTATGAAAAGTATGAGGATTTAGAGGAAGCCTTTGCTAAGCAAATAAATTATTTCATTGATAAAATGATTTTAGCTTGCGAACAAGTTGAAAAAGCTCACATAGATGTTTTGCCTTCACCATTCTTATCATCAGTTATTGATGACTGCATTGAGAAAGGTGTAGATGTTACTGCCGGTGGGGCAGTATATAATCTTTCAGGAATTCAAATGATACAAGTTGCAAATTTAGCAGACAGCCTAGCTGCGATAAAACTTTTAGTATATGATGAAAAGAGAATTTCTAAAGAAGAATTGTTAAAAGCTCTTCAAAATAACTTTGAAGGATATGAAGTAATAAGGGCTATGCTATTAAATCGTGCACCTAAATACGGGAATGATATTGAATGGGTAGATGAAATTGGTGCTAAGTGGGCAATATATTTCAATGGAAAGCTTAAATCCTATACAAACTACCGCGGAGGTAAATATCATACAGGAATGTATACAGTATCAGCCCATGTTCCAATGGGGGAAAATGTAGGAGCATCTGCAGATGGAAGACATGCAAAGGCACCTTTAGCTGACGGTGGCATGTCACCTGTATATGGAAGAGATATTGCAGGACCTACAGCTGTCTTAAAATCTGTATCAAAATTAGATAATGTATTAACTACTAATGGTGGTTTATTAAATATGAAGTTCTTACCTGAATTTTTTAAGAATGAGATTGGAAGAGATAAGTTTGCAAGATTCTTAAGAACCTTTGTAGATTTAGAAATACCACATATTCAATTTAATGTTTTACGTAAAGAAGATCTATTAGCAGCACAAAAGAATCCAGAAAATTATCGCAGTTTAACTGTACGTGTAGCGGGATATACAGCATATTTCACTGAACTTGCAGGAGAATTGCAAAACGAAATTATAGCAAGAACAAGTTATGGGGATATATAGCTTATGGAAAAAGATTATACGTCTTTGACAGGAAGAATTTTTGATATAAGAAGATTTTCAACACATGATGGAGAGGGAATAAGAACAACAATTTTTTTAAAAGGATGTCCACTTAAATGTGTTTGGTGTCAAAATCCCGAAGGCATTTCTCCTAAGGAACATTTGATCCATTTTGAAAATAAGTGTATTGATTGTAATTTATGTATTAAAAACTGCTCCAATAAATCAATTATACGAAAAAATAATAAAATATGTGTTGTCCAAGATAAATGTACAGATGAGCAAAATAAAATTGTTACTGATATTTGTCCGAGTGGAGCGTTAACTATGGATTCTAAAAATTATACTATAGATGAAGTTATGGAAATAGCACTAAAGGATAAAGCGTTTTTTAAATACGGTGGTGGAGTAACCTTATCTGGTGGGGAACCATTGTACCAGAAAAAATTTGCAATTGCATTACTTAAGAAGTTAAAAGAAGCTGGAATAAATACAGCGATTGAAACCTCCTTATTCGTGCCTACTGAATATATAGTAGAAGTGCTGACTTATGTAGATACAATTTTTGCGGATTTAAAGATATTTGATGATGATAAGCATAAATCTTTTACTGGTGTTAGTAACGAATTGATTAAGAAGAATATTAAGCTTATTTTGGGAGGTAGTAAGAAGGAAGATGTGATAATAAGAACTCCGCTAATACCTCAATTTACAGCAAATAAAAATAATATTCATGATATAAGTGGATATATTTCAAGTATCTATTCAAAAGTAAAATATGAATTATTAAATTATAATCCTCTTGCAAAAGCAAAATATAATTTAATAAATAATCTAGATTATTGCTTTGAAGATAATCCTAGGATGTATACTGATGAAGAAATGAAAGAGTTTTATAATGTTGCTTATTCCGCGGGAATAAAGAATTTAATAAAGTAGAACAGTAGTAATTTTATTGATAGGTCAATAGAGAAAACTAGCAAGTAAGTTAGAGTTAAGTACAAAGCATTAGTATTTATTAAAATTAATTATATAAATTTAAAGCAGAGAGGAAGAGAGAGATGTTAGTATTAATTGATGACGCAAATTTAGAGGCTATTAAGAGAATTTATGAATTTTATCCATGTGATGGGGTGACAACTAATCCATCTATTCTAAAAAAACAAGGTGAAAATCCTATGGAGGTATTAAAAGCAATTAGAGAGTTTTTACCAGACGGAGCGCAGCTTCATGCTCAAGTTGTATCATTAACTGCTGAAAAAATGATTGATGAAGCACACCATATGCTTGAGGTACTTGGAAAAGATACTTATATTAAAATCCCAGTAACAAGCGAAGGAATAAAGGCTATGAAATTATTAAGTAAGGAAAATGCAAATATTACCGCTACAGCCATTTATACTTCAATGCAAGCATTCATAGCGGCAAAAGCAGGAGCAAGATATACGGCACCTTATGTAAATAGATTAGATAATATGGGAGCTGATGGTGTTCAAGTGGCAAAAGATATTCATGACATGTTTAAAATGCATGGATTAAACGCGGATGTATTAGCGGCAAGCTTCAAGAATTCACAACAAGTTTTAAATTTATGTAAGTATGGAATTGGATCAATCACAGCAGCACCTGATGTAATAGAAGGATTAATTAAACATGATGCAACTGCAAATGCAGTAGAAGTATTTACAAAAGATTTCTATAGCCTAGTTGGCGAAGGAAACACAATGGAGAACCTATAATTAAGTGCATAACTTATCGAAATAATGAGCATGATTTTGTTACGGTTTCTAAGAAATTTTAATGGATGATTCTAAGATTAGAAGTTGTGCCCAAAGTGCTAGCCTCAAAGACAAAGCTTTGAACTAGCACATTTGGAACAACTTCTAATCTAAGAATCAAAACCATCAAAATTTCATATGAAACACTTCACAAAACATGCTCATTATTTCTAGTGAAGAATATACACTTGATTATTGTAAGGCTTCAACTAAGTTATAACTTTAAGAATACTTACCAATGGATTATTCCAGTAATATTGAATCTTATATTTAAATAATTACTTATTAGCCAATCTATATTTGTATGGTGAATGGCCATAATATTTTTTGAATAGCTTACTAAAATAATAAGCATCACTGTAGCCAACAGATTGGGCTATAGATTTTATTGGAGATTCTGTTGAGATTAATAAATCTTTAGCTTTTTCTAGTCTGAGATTTATTAAATAATTGATAGGAGATTCACCAGTTTTATCTTTGAATACTTTAGATATATATACTGAACTTAAGTACATGTTCCTCGACATGTCATCTAAGGAAACATTGTTCATATAATTGTTATCAAAATAGTTTAAAATGATTTTTACTATATTTGATTTATCATAAAACGGAAAGTCGTATCTATCAACCTTCTTAGTATTTTTAACATAGTTAATCTCCTTTAAGAAAAGAGCAATTAATTTCATTATAAGGCTTTTTAATATAAGTTCTTTTCCAATCTCACAAGCTTCCTGCTCTTCTATTATTTCTAAACAACATTTATGAAAGTCTTCTTTATATTGTTTAAATTCCAATGGAACTTCAGAGTTTTGTTTTAAAATATAATCAAAAGGAAGTCCATCAATTTGGATATTTCGGAAACCAATATGTAGTTCAGTATTTTGTTCACCTTTGCTTAGTGATTCCTTGTGGTAAACTCCAGGGTTAAAAGGAAGTAGAGTCTTTTCATGAATCTTATACATTTTATCTTCTATTTTATAAGTCACAGACCCAGAAACTACATAGCTAAATTCTATAAAATCATGACAATGATATTCGGCCTTTATAAAATCTTTATTATCAAATTTAAATGCATATAAAATTTCAGGATTAAAATTTTCAATGTTGATACCTACACTGCACACGTCAATATCACCCCTTTTACTTATATCTATCCTAAAAATTAATTAGATAAGATTAACTTTATATATAAGAATATACATCATATGAATAAAAAAGTACATTTTTATTCTAAATGATTTATTGGATAATTAAACATGTCAAAAAGAAAGATATAAAAAAGGAGGAGAGATTAATGAGTAGCATAAAATGGATCTTTAGTTATATAAATAAATACAAATTTAGATTCTATATTGCACTTACAGCAGTACTTTTAAGCTCATTCATGGCTATGATTAATCCATATTTAAGTGGAAGGTTAGTTGATGAAGTGATTATACAGAATAAGACTGATATTCTATTCCCTATTCTGGGGGTAATGGTCGCAGTTACTGTTATAAAAGCAATTATTAGATATACTTACCAAATGGCATTTGAGTTTGTATCTCAAAATGTAATATTTGAACTTAGACAAAAAATGTATAGTAAGCTGCAAGAATTGGATTTAGATTATTATAACAAAACAAGAACTGGGGATATAATGGCAAGAATGACTGGAGATATGGATGCAGTAAGGCATTTTGTTGCTTGGGTTATATATAATATTTGTGAAAATGTTACTGTGTTTATATTTGCAATAATTAGCATGTTTTTTATTAATGTAGAATTTACTTTATTAATGTTTGCATTGACGCCTATTGTAGCATACTGTGCATACAGATTTGCGAAGCAGGCAAATCCAATATTCTTTGGAATAAGAGAACAATTTTCGAAGCTAAATACAGTAGTTCAAGAAAATATAAGTGGTAATAGAGTAGTGAAAGCCTTTGCAAAAGAAGATTATGAAATATTAAAGTTTGAGGAAAGAAATAAGGCATATATGGACGCTAATATGGAACTTGCAAATGTTGCGCAAAAGTATTTGTCTATACTTAATGCTTTGTCAAATATGTTTACAATTGTTATGATTTTAGCAGGAGGGATCTTCGTTATAAATGATAGGTTAACTATGGGTGAATTAGTAATGTTTAATGGTCTTATTTGGGCTATAAATAACCCTATGAATATGGTAGGATGGCTTATTAATGATGCTCAAAGATTCATTGCAGCAGCAAGAAAAATAAAAATATTAGTTAATGAGGAAACAAAGATAAAAAATCCTGAAGAAGGAATTAAACCTAAGAAATTGAAAGGTGAAATTGAATTTAGAAATGTTAATTTTGAGTATGGATATGAACCAGTTTTAAAGAATATAAATTTCAAAGTAAAATCTGGACAAAGAGTTGCGATTTTTGGACAAACTGGCGCAGGAAAATCGACAATAGTAAATTTGATAGAGAGATTTTATGATGCAACGTCTGGAGAAATATTAATAGATGGAATAGATATTAGAAAATATAACTTACAGGGGTTAAGAAAAAATATTTCAATATCAATGCAGGATGTATTTTTATTTTCTAATACAATAGAAGAAAATATTAGCTATGGAGTATCAGAAATAGATAATAATAAAATAAATTGGGCGGCTGAGATGGCAGATGCAAATAATTTTATTCAAAATTTATCAGATTCCTATGAAACGGTAGTTGGGGAAAGAGGCGTAGGTTTATCGGGGGGACAAAAGCAAAGGATAACACTTGCAAGATCAATAATAAAAGAACCTTCTATATTAATATTAGATGATACAACATCAGCTCTAGATGTAGAAACTGAAGCAATGATTCAAAAGAATTTAAATACAATATATAAAGATAAGACATGCTTTATAATAGCCCATAGAATTTCATCCATAAAAGATTCTGATTTGATTTTGGTGTTAGATGATGGAAGAATAGTAGAAAGCGGAACCCATAAGGAATTATTAGATAATAAGGGACATTATTATGGAGTATATAAAGCTCAATATGGTGATTATTTAGATGAAGAAGATAATGAAGACTGCAAGGAGGTGGGATAGATGGCAAGAAATAAGTATGATGTTGATGAAGAATTAGGCACGCCATTTAGCTGGGAATATTGTAAAAGGCTATTAAACTATGTGGTTCCTTATAAAAAAGAAATGATAACAACTCTTATTGTGATGCTAATATCAAGCGTATCCACACTACTTGGTCCTTACTTGGTAAAAATATCCATGGATACTAATATACCTAATAAAGATGTTAGAGGACTCATTGTAGTTTGTATAGTATTCTTTATCACCATAGTGGTAAGTGCATTATGTATGAGATATAGAATAAGAACAATGAATTATGTGGGACAGGAAGTAGTTAAGAATATTAGATCAGATATATTTAATCATTTGCAAAAGCTCCCGTTTTCTTACTATGATAGCAGACCACATGGAAAAATTTTAGTAAGAGTGGTTAACTATGTAAATGCATTAAGTGATTTATTATCTAATGGGCTTATAAATCTGTTAACAGATTTATTTAGTATCCTAGTGATTATAGGATTTATGGTGTTTATAAGTCCAAAATTAACAATGGTATGTATGATTGGAATGCCTATCCTTGCAATAATAGTAGCTTTACTAGTAAAGGTTCAAAGAAGAAATAGCCAGATATATAGTAATAAACAATCAAATCTTAATGCTTATATACAAGAAAGTATAAGTGGAATGAAGGTTACTCAAGCATTCGCTAGAGAAAAAGTTAATGCAGAGAAGTTCAAAACAGTAAGTAATGAGAATAGAAGAACTTGGATAAACGCAGTTAAATACCAATTGCTGCTTTGGCCAGCGATAGAAAATACATCTGTATTTACGGTTTCGTTGGTATATTTAATAGGAGTGCGTTCAATAGGAGAATCGATAACAATAGGTACCCTCATTGCTTTTGTAGGGTACATATGGAGATTTTGGAATCCAATAGTTAATATTTCTAACTTCTATAATGCATTGATAATGGCAATGGCATATTTAGAAAGAATATTTGAGACATTAGATGAACCAGTAACTATAGCTAATTTGCCAGATGCTTATGATATTCCAGAAGTTAAAGGGTCTGTTGAATTTAGAAATGTAGTATTTAAATATGAAGATGAAGATAGGGAAGTCTTAAGAAATGTATCTTTTGAGATAAAGCCAGGAGAGACCATAGCCTTGGTAGGACCAACAGGAGCAGGAAAGACAACAATTATAAATCTCTTAAGCAGATTTTATGATGTGACCTCTGGAGAAGTTTTAGTAGATGCCCACAATATAAGAAATGTAACTTTAGATTCTTTAAGAAAACAAATGGGAGTAATGCTTCAAGATACATTTATTTTCTCAGGAACCATATTGGAAAATATAAAATATGGAAAATTAGATGCAACTGATGAAGAAATAATAAGAGCAGCTAAGGCTGTTAAAGCTCATGATTTTATTATCAATCTAAAAGATGGTTATAACACTGAAGTCAATGAAAGAGGAAGCAGATTATCTGTTGGTCAAAGACAATTGATTTCTTTTGCAAGGGCACTCCTTGCAGATCCTAAAATATTAATTTTAGATGAGGCAACTTCAAGTATAGATACAAAAACAGAACAAGCACTTCAGGAAGGATTAAATAAATTACTTGAGGGAAGAACATCATTTGTTATTGCACATAGATTATCAACAATAAAAAATGCTACTAGAATAATGGTTATAAATGATGGTCAAATCGTAGAACAAGGAAGTCACGACGAACTAATAGATGTAAAGGGGGAATACTACGAACTTTTTACAGCACAATATGAGATAGTGAGAGCTGTATAGAATTAGGTTAAATAAATTGTTGTTCTTTTTGTAATAGACTCACACATACCAATATTTTGACATATAATGAACTAGTATCATTACATGGAGTTGAAAATGCGTGATATACGGGCTGATTTTAGCTGGAGGTAAAGGCAGCAGACTATATCCTCTATCAAGAGCCGATCAACCAAAACAATTTTTAAAGCTTATTAACAATAAAAGCTTTTTAGTTAACACTGTTGATAGGATAATCCCGCTAATAGATAGAAATAATATTTATGTTGTGACCAATATGGACTATAAAGAGAAGGTCAAAAATGAACTTGTAGGAATTAAAGAGGATAATATTTTTGTAGAACCTGCAAATAAGGAGACTGCTACGTGCATAGGTTTATCTGCAGTAAAGCTATTGAAGCAAGATGCTAATGCAGTTATGGTTGTATTACCATCAGATCACTATATTCAAGGTGAGAAGAGTTATATAGATACGTTATCCCAAGCAATTGAGATGGCAAACAAGAGGAGATGTATTGTTACACTTGGAATTGAGCCTAGCAGAGCTGAAACAGGGTATGGTTATATTGAAATGGGCGAAAGAACTGCTGGTACTATACCAACTTATAAAATAGCAAGGTTTACTGAAAAGCCTAACTCAGAAGTAGCTAAAGATTTTATACTAAAAGGCACTTATTTATGGAATTCAGGAATGTTTGTATTTAGAGCGGATGTTATTTTAAGAGAGATAGAAAAGTATCTTCCTAAATTGCATAAATCATTAATGGAAATATATAAAAGCTTAGGTGAGGAAAATGAAGAAAAAACAATAGAGGAACAATATGAAGTCATAGATGGAATATCAATAGATTTCGGAGTAATGCAAAGGACAAGAAAAGCATATGTAATAAAGTGTGATTTTAATTGGGATGATATGGGGAGTTTTGGTGCTTTAAGCCGATTGTTAAATACAGATAAAAATAACAGTATATCTCAAAATGTTTATATTGATGAATGTGAGAATTGTTCGATTTTTGGTGATAAGAATCTTATAATTGGATTCGGAATAAAGGATTTAGTTGTGGTTGATGCTGGTGATGTTATACTTGTAATGGATAAAAATAAGGATCAAGAGATTAAACATTTATTAAATAAACTTAACGAAAATCAACAATATAATAAATTCCTATAGTAAAGATAAGCTATTCTAAAATTATTTTAAATATTTTAGGATAGCCTTATTTTGTTGGATAATGCGAAAAAGAGTGAAGCGTTAAATTTAATTTAAAAAATGTTAAAAGCGAATTAGAGGCGGGTTAAAAATGTTGAAGAAACTTGAAAATTGGATAAAAAGCTATAGTTGAGGAGATTTCGATGATATAATTAATTACAACAATTTATATATAGTGATAAGTCATGTTTGCTTTAATTTATCACCTGGAATCTTTTGGATTTAATATATAAAATGAAGGGAGATATATAATTAATGATAAAAAAATTAAACTTGGGAATGAAGATAAGTATCATAATAGGAGCAATAATTCTCTTATGTTATATAGGGGTATTCACAAGTGTTTTGGTACAAATAAAATCTAAAAGTGTAACTGATAGTGAAACTTTAGCTAAAGAAATATCTTTATCCTATGCAACACAGATTAAGTCTAACTTTGAAAAGTTAGAAACAATAGGTAAGGATTTAAGGGGTTCGCTAATTAATGAAATAAAGCTTAATTCACAAAATAGAGACTTAGTTATTGAGATGCAAAAGGAGATACTAGAAACAGATCCACAAATCTTCGGAGTAACTGTTGCATTTGAAACTAATGATTTCGATGGAAAAGATGATTACTACAAAGGTAAAGAAGAATTTGCGGAGGATGGAAAGTTCATACCATATGCAAGCAGGGATGGAGATCATATCGTAGTAGCACCAGCATATGATGAACAGACAGATATGACATGGTATAATAGACCGAAGGAGTTAAAGGGGACTTATATTACTGAACCAACAGTGTATAATGTTAACGGGAAAGATATCTCAATGATATCTTTAGCAATGCCTATATTAGGTGATAATGGGAAGTTTTTAGGAGTAATATCTATAGATTATAAGCTTGACACGTTGGAAAATATTGTGCTAGAGAAAACACCACTTGGAGGTACAGTTGAGTTAATATCAAATAAAGGTATTTATGTAGCAAGTGGTGAAGATCCAAGTTTAAAGATGAAAGATGCAAAACAAAATAATGATGTTTGGGCGAAAATTATAAGTGAAACTTCACAAGGTAAAGCTTTTTATACTTATGGAACTTCAGTGGAAAAGGGACAAGAAGTTTTAATGGTAGCATATCCAGTTAACTTGGAAAATACGAATACTAATTGGATCCTGTGTAGTCAAATTCCAAAAGAGAAAATATTAGAGAGCTACAATAAGATATTCAATGTTATCTTAATTATAGCAATTGCGTCATTATTAGTTGTTATTTTTGTAATACATATTGTAATTAATAGAATGATAAAAGGGGTAAGATATGCCCAAATACAGATGGAGTTACTGGCAAAGGGAGATCTTACAATAGAACTTGATAAAAAATATATGGATAGAGAAGATGAAATAGGAAAAATGTTTAAATCTATTGATGAAATGAAAAAATCATTAAGGAGTATAATATCTGGTATTAAAGGTGAATGTAGCATTGTTTTAGATTCAATAGAGTTTACACAAGGGAAAATAGAAGATTTAAATAACAAAATTTCAGATGTATCTGCAACAACGGAAGAGTTATCTGCAAGCATGGAGGAAACAGCAGCATCTACAGAGGAAGTAAATGCTTCATCAACCAATATGAAATCCATAATAAAGACTATGGAATTAAGCATTGAAAGTGGAGAGGTAACTGCAAAGGAAATTGAAGAAAGAGCTAAAAAATTAAAAACTAATGCGTTGCAATCAAGAGAACAATCTAGCAGTATAACTTCGAAAATGAGAGAAAGCTTAAGAGTTGCTGTAGAGAAATCTAGAGCGGTAGATAAAATAAATGAATTAACAGCTAAGATATTAGAAATAACTGAGCAAACGAATTTGCTAGCATTAAATGCAGCTATAGAATCAGCAAGAGCAGGGGAAGCTGGTAAAGGATTTGCTGTTGTAGCAGATGAAATAAGGAAACTTGCTGAAACTTCAAAAGAAACTACAATAGAAATACAGCAGATAAATAAAGAAGTCGTTATGGCTGTGAATGACCTCAAAGGAACATCAAATGAAGTAATTGATTTTATTGGAACTCAAGTGATGAAAGATTATAATAAACTTGTAGACACAGGGGAACAATACAGAAATGATGCTATTGTATTTAATGAATTAGTTAGTGCTATAGGTGAAATATCAGATGAACTAATCAACTCTACAGGAGATATTATAACAGCTATTGATGAAGTAGCAGAGGCAACCAATGAAGGTGCTACAGGAACAACTTTAATTGCAAATAAGTCAAATGAGGTAGTTAATTTAACAGAAGAAGTTGTAGGACAAACACAAAAGACAAAAGAATGTGCAGATAAATTATTAGAAGTAGTATCAATATTTAAAATATAGAGGAGTAACATATAAATATAAGAAAAAGAGTTGTTTTAAAGTATAAATTAAGGCAACTTTTTTGTTGTGAATTTATTCTAATTAAAGAATCTTATCAATAAATATATATTGTAATTGACTATAATATGGTTAAAATAATTTATTTGTCAATATAGTTTAATTAATTATCAGGCTTGATATTACTGGGCGTTTCGACAGATAATACTTGCCTCAAGTTATAAATAAGGTGTTGTACATTTTAACTCTGGGTATTATTATATATATAGAGCATAAAATTTAATTAAATTTAAAAATTATAATTAATATATTAAATAATTAAAAGGGTTTATTTTATAAGAATTATAATGTAGAGGATGTGATCATGTTTTGATGATTAATACTCACAAAACTATGGCAGAGAATATTTTGAAACACGCTAATACAAAGAGTGTTTATTTAATAAATAATAAAAGATTTATATGGGGGAACGTAAAGCCAGACTGTGCGCCTAAATATAAATTTAAAAAACATTACTTTAATGAAAGTATAGATATGATAGTTGATAAAATTAATTATCTTTCATCGCTAACATTAGAAGATGTTCATTATAATATGACAATTGGGAAGTTTAGTGAGGAGCTTGGAGTAATATGTCACTTTTTATGTGATTTTTTTTGTGCCCCACACTATTATAGATGGGAATTTAAAAGCACAAGTGCTGTGAAAAATCATATGTCATATGAAAAGAAATTAGCTAAGTTTGCTAAGGGTTTTAAGCAGACAGGAATAATTAATACCAATATTGAGCCAGATAATATAAAAGAATTTATACTTCAATTGCAAGAACAATATGATGGAATGATAGATTACCACAATGATTTGACATTTTCGTATTATGTTTGTGATAGTATTCTTAATATGATTTTAGATAATGTATTTTTTAATGATAACAAAGTGAGTAAGGCGATTTAATGGTTTAAATATAGTAAATATCTCAAAATGATTATAGTTATTTTGAGATATTTTTATGAAAAAACTTTGTTGAAAAAGTGGATTAAGGTGGCTGAAGTTTCATATAAATATAAATGCAAATAAATTAGAACCATAATGAAATTTAGGCTGTCTTAAATGCAATTTTGAGATAGTCTGTTTTAACTAATAAATTTATACCAAAGTTATTATAATTTTTTAAAATAATTTGATTAACCTTGACATAAAAATATAGAAGTATGGTAGAATTATAAATCATAGTGGTTAGTTAATGTTAAATTTATAGCAAATGGTAGTATACATTGTTAAAATTTATACTATATTATAATTGAAGCGAATATTGACTTTATATAAAGCAACCTAAGCAGTCAAAATATTATTGAGTAGGAGAAAAATAGATATGGATAAGAATAAAAATATATCGATGGCAGTAATTAAAAGATTGCCTAAATATCATAGATATCTTGAGGAACTTATGAAAAATGATGTGGATAGAATTTCATCAAAAGAATTAGGCGAAAAAATTGGATTCACTGCATCACAAATTCGTCAAGACTTAAATTGTTTTGGAGATTTTGGACAACAAGGATATGGTTATAATGTAAAGGAGTTATATAATCAGATAAGCTCTATACTAGGATTAGGTAGAGGATATAGAGCAGCGTTAGTAGGAGCAGGGAATATCGGTCAAGCAGTTTCGAATTACTCAAGATTTGAAAACTTGGGATTTAGAATATCAGCTATTTTTGATGCTAATCCTAAACTGATAGGAATGAGAATAAGAGATGTAGAAATAATGGATATAGATGAAATATCATCTGTTTTAAAAGAACAGAAGATTGATATAGGAATAATTTGTGTTCCAAGAAAAAATGCTCAAGGTGTTGCTGATGAGTTAATAAAAGCAGGGGTAAGAGGAATATGGAATTTTGCGCCAGTGGATTTAATAGTACCAGATCATGTTAAAGTTGAAAATGTACATTTGAGTGAAAGTTTATTGACATTAATTTATTTATTAAATGAGAGTGAACAGTAGAAGATATATATTTATGAAATAATATAACAAATTAAGAATGCCGTATATACATAGATGTTTTAAGATAGTTATTTACCTGATACGCGTCCTTTAAGGTAAATATACTGATTAATTTCAATATAAGTGAGAATTTTTGGATTGGTGAATATTATACTTTAGATAGTTTTAATTGAACGCATTACCTTGAGAATCACGATATAATGAGGGGTGTAGAACACTAAATGGTATATAAGCAGCATTCTGATTTGTTATTTTTTTATATACCTTAATACAGAGACTAAAAACTTACATTCAAAACATAATATTTTATTGCAAATAATCTGAATACATATTATAATTTTAGATAAGGCTTAAGAGCTTTATATTTTTTAAATTCATTTGTTATATTATTAACAAATAGGTTTAAAAATATCAAAAATAGTATGAAAATTTAAAAAATAAATAAGCAAGTTTGAAGGAGGACCTTAACATGGAATTAAAAAATGTGATTCTTGAAAAAGAAGGACATTTAGCTATTGTGACAATCAATAGACCAAAAGCATTAAATGCGTTAAATTCAGAGACATTAAAGGATTTAGACACTGTTTTAGAAGACTTAGAAAAGGACAGTAATGTATATGCAGTTATATTAACTGGTGCAGGAGAAAAATCTTTTGTTGCTGGAGCAGATATTGCAGAAATGAAAGATCTTAACGAAGAACAAGGTAAAGAATTTGGAATCTTAGGAAACAATGTTTTCAGAAGATTAGAAAAATTGGATAAGCCAGTTATTGCAGCTGTATCAGGATTTGCTCTTGGTGGTGGATGCGAGCTTGCTATGTCATGTGATATTAGAATAGCTTCAGTAAAAGCTAAATTTGGGCAACCAGAAGCAGGACTTGGAATAACTCCAGGATTCGGTGGAACTCAAAGATTAGCTAGAATCGTAGGACCAGGAAAAGCTAAAGAATTAATATACACTTGTGACATCATAAATGCAGAAGAAGCTTACAGAATAGGCTTAGTAAATAAAATAGTTGAATTAGAAAACTTAATAGATGAAGCAAAAGCTATGGCTAATAAAATTGCAGCTAATGCTCCAAAAGCAGTTGCATATTGCAAAGATGCTATTGATAGAGGAATGCAAGTTGATATAGATGCAGCTATATTAATAGAAGCAGAAGACTTCGGTAAATGCTTTGCAACAGAAGACCAAACAGAAGGGATGACTGCTTTTTTAGAAAGAAGAGCAGAAAAAAACTTTCAAAATAAATAATTTTTAGAGAATTAGCTAAAAATCTATTAGAGATTTATATATAGTTTGTTATCGAATAGGTTTAAATAACAAGGAGGGTAATTTAATGAATTTCAAATTAACTAGAGAACAACAATTAGTACAACAAATGATCAGAGAATTCGCAGTAAATGAAGTTAAGCCAATAGCTGCTGAAATTGATGAGACAGAAAGATTCCCTATGGAAAATGTTGAAAAGATGGCTAAATTAGGAGTAATGGGTATCCCATTCGCTAAGGAATTTGGTGGAGCAGGCGGAGATGTTCTTTCATACATAATAGCTGTAGAAGAATTATCAAAAGTTTGTGGTACTACAGGAGTTATACTTTCAGCTCATACATCATTATGCGCGTCAGTAATTAACGAAAACGGTACTCCAGCTCAAAGAGAAAAATATTTACCAGATCTTTGTAGTGGTAAAAAACTTGGAGCTTTCGGTTTAACTGAACCAGGTGCTGGTACAGATGCTGCAGGACAACAAACAACTGCTGTATTAGATGGAGACAACTATATCTTAAATGGTTCAAAGATATTCATAACAAATGGTGGAGTTGCTGAAACTTTCATAATATTTGCTATGACAGATAAGAGTCAAGGAACTAAAGGTATTTCTGCATTTGTAGTAGAAAAATCATTCCCAGGATTCTCAGTAGGAAAGCATGAAAATAAGATGGGTATTAGAGCATCTTCAACTACTGAATTAGTAATGGAAAACTGTATAGTACCAAAAGAAAACTTACTTGGTAAAGAAGGTAAGGGATTTGGTATAGCAATGAAGACTCTTGATGGAGGAAGAATTGGTATAGCAGCTCAAGCTTTAGGTATTGCAGAAGGTGCTTTTGAAGAAGCTGTTAACTACATGAAAGAAAGAAAACAATTTGGTAAACCATTATCAGCATTCCAAGGATTACAATGGTACATTGCTGAAATGGACGTTAAAATTGAAGCTGCTAAACATTTAGTATATAAAGCTGCATGTAAGAAACAAGCAGGTGAACCTTATTCACTTGATGCTGCAAGAGCTAAATTATTTGCTGCAGATGTTGCAATGGAAGTTACAACTAAAGCAGTTCAAATCTTTGGTGGATATGGTTACACTAAAGAATACCCAGTAGAAAGAATGATGAGAGATGCTAAGATAACTGAAATCTATGAAGGAACTTCAGAAGTTCAAAAGATGGTTATCGCAGGAAGCATTTTAAGATAGGAGGACTTTTATAATGAATATAGTAGTTTGTGTAAAACAAGTTCCAGATACTACAGCTGTAAAAATAGATCCTAAGACTGGTACATTAATAAGAGATGGTGTTCCATCAATAATGAATCCAGAGGATAAGCACGCATTAGAAGGTGCATTACAATTAAAAGAACAATTAGGTGGAAAAGTTACCGTTGTAACAATGGGACTTCCAATGGCTAAAGCAACATTGACAGAAGCGTTATGTATGGGAGCTGATGAGGCTATCCTATTAACAGATAGAGCACTTGGGGGAGCTGATACATTAGCAACTTCAAAAGCATTAGCTGGGGTTATAGCTAAATTAGACTATGATATAGTATTTGCTGGAAGACAAGCGATTGATGGAGATACTGCACAAGTAGGTCCAGAAATAGCTGAACATTTAAACATTCCTCAAGTAACTTATGTTCAAGATGTTAAAGTTGAAGGGAATTCATTAATAGTAAATAGAGCATTAGAAGATGGACATCAAGTAGTAGAAGTTAAGACTCCATGTCTATTAACTGCAATCGAAGAATTAAATGCACCTAGATATATGCACGTTGCAAACATATTCTCAACTTCTGATGATCAAATCAAAGTTATGAGCGCAGCTGATATAGATGTAGATGTAGCTGAATTAGGACTTAAAGGTTCACCTACAAAGGTTAAGAAGTCAATGACTAAAGAAGTTAAGGGCGCAGGAGAAATTGTTAGAGAATCACCTAAAAATGCAGCATACTATGTTGTTGGAAAATTAAAAGAAAAACACTACATCTAAGATAATAGGAGGGTAATTTATTATGAATATAGCAGATTACAAAGGCGTTTGGGTCTTTGCTGAACAAAGAGAAGGCGAATTACAAAAAGTATCTTTAGAACTACTTGGAGAAGGTAGAAGAATTGCTGATGAATTAGGAGTAAAGTTAACAGCTTTATTACTTGGAAATAATATAGAAGCATTAGCTAAAACTTTAGCTGAACATGGTGCTGATGAAGTTTTAGTTGCTGATGATAAAAATTTAGAACATTATACAACTGATGCTTACACAAAAGTTATTTGTGATTTAGCAAATGAAAGAAAACCAGGAATATTATTCGTAGGAGCTACTTTCATCGGAAGAGATTTAGGTCCAAGAATAGCTGCTAGATTATCAACTGGATTAACTGCTGACTGTACATCAATTGATGTAGATGTTACAAATGGAGATCTTTTAGCTACAAGACCAGCATTTGGTGGTAACTTAATGGCTACAATCGCATGTCCAGATCATAGACCACAAATGGCTACAGTAAGACCAGGAGTATTTGCAAAAATCACTACTGATCCAGCAAACTGTAACATTGAAAAGGTTCAAGTTCAATTAGCTGATAGCGATGTTAGAACTAAAGTTTTAGAAACTATCAAAGCTAAAAAAGATATCGTAGATATCGCTGAAGCAGATTTCATCGTTGCAGGTGGTAGAGGGGTTGGAAGTAAAGAAAACTTCAAACTTCTTGAAGAATTAGCTGCTGCTTTAGAAGGAACAGTTGGTGGATCAAGAGCTGCTGTTGAAAATGGATGGATTGATGGAGCTTACCAAGTAGGTCAAACTGGTAAGACTGTAAGACCACAAATATATATAGCTTGTGGTATTTCAGGAGCTATCCAACACGTTGCAGGTATGCAAGACTCTGATTTAATCATTGCTGTTAATAAAGATGATTCAGCTCCAATAATGAAAATTGCAGATTACGCTATAGTTGGAGATGTTGCAAAGGTAGTACCAGAATTAATAGCTCAAGTTAAAGAAATAAAGAGTGCTGAATAATTACTAGATTAATTAAAATAAATTCTTGTTATATTCTATTTGTTAAAGCTAATAATATAACAGTAAGTAAAATTAGTTAACATATAATTAAAAAGCTAATAATTATAAAAATAATCCTTAGTTAATGTAGAGATGCTTTAACTAAGGATATCTATAATGATAAAAATTTGAGGAGGAATAATTCATGAAAAAGATTTTTGTACTTGGAGCAGGAACTATGGGTGCTGGTATCGTTCAAGCATTCGCTCAAAAAGGTTGCGAAGTAATAGTAAGAGACATAAAGGAAGAGTTTGTTGACAGAGGAATAGCTGGAATAGCTAAAGGATTAGAAAAGTTAGTTGCTAAAGGAAAAATGACTGAAGAAGATAGAGAAGCTATCCTTTCAAGAATTTCAGGAACAACTGATATGAATTTAGCTGCTGACTGCGATTTAGTAGTTGAAGCTGCAATCGAAAACATGAAAATTAAGAAAGAAATCTTTGCTGAATTAGATGGAATCTGTAAGCCAGAAACAATTTTAGCTTCAAATACTTCATCTTTATCAATTACTGAAGTTGCTTCAGCAACAAAGAGATCAGATAAAGTTATCGGAATGCATTTCTTTAATCCAGCTCCAGTAATGAAGCTTGTTGAAGTTATCAGAGGTGCTGCAACTTCTCAAGAAACTTTTGATGCAGTTAAAGAATTGTCAGAAGCAATTGGAAAAGCTCCAGTAGAAGTTGCTGAAGCTCCAGGATTTGTTGTAAACAGAATCTTAATTCCAATGATCAATGAAGCAACATTCATTTTACAAGAAGGAATTGCTTCAGTTGAAGATATCGATACATCTATGAAATTTGGTGCTGGTCATCCAATGGGACCTTTAGCTTTAGGAGATCTTATTGGATTAGATGTTTGTTTAGCTATTATGGATGTTTTATTTACTGAAACAGGAGATAATAAGTACAGAGCTAGCAGCTTACTAAGAAAATATGTTAGAGCTGGATGGCTTGGAAGAAAATCAGGAAAAGGATTCTACGATTATTCTAAATAATCCTGCCTAAATAAATTATAGTATGAAGATTATGAAAATTCCCAAAAGAAATTTACTTTTGGGAATTTTTTTATTTAGAATGTAAAGGATTTTTATTATTTATATAGAATTATTCTAATATAGGAAATTGTTTGAATATTCCTAAAATTAAGTTAACATTTCTAGGAGGTATTAAATTATGATGAGATTTACATTACCAAGAGACGTTTATTATGGAAAAGGATCACTAGAACAATTAAAGAACCTTAAAGGAAAGAAAGCGGTATTAGTACTTGGTGGCGGATCAATGAAGAAATTCGGGTTTGTGGATAAAGCAGTGAACTACTTAAATGAAGCAGGCATAGAAGTTAAATTAATAGAGGGTGTTGAACCAGACCCATCAGTTGAAACAGTATTTAAAGGCGCTGAAGTGATGAGAGAGTTTAATCCAGATTGGATAATATCTATGGGGGGTGGATCTCCTATAGATGCAGCAAAAGCAATGTGGATATTCTATGAGTACCCAGATTTTACTTTTGAACAAGCTGTAGTTCCTTTTGGATTACCAGAGCTTAGACAAAAAGCTAAGTTTTTAGCTATTCCATCAACAAGCGGTACAGCAACAGAAGTAACTGCATTTTCTGTAATCACAGATTATAAGACTGAAATCAAATATCCTTTAGCTGATTTTAATATAACTCCAGATATAGCTATAGTAGACTCAGAATTAGCTGAAACAATGCCTCCTACATTAACAGCTCATACTGGAATGGATGCATTAACTCATGCGATTGAAGCTTATGTAGCAACATTACATTCACCATTTACAGATCCACTAGCCGTACAAGCTATTGAAATGATTAATGAGCATCTAATAAAATCATTTGAAGGAGATAACGATGCTAGAGAACAAATGCATTATGCTCAATGCTTAGCAGGTATGGCATTCTCAAATGCATTGTTAGGAATAACTCATAGTATGGCCCATAAGACAGGTGCAGTATTCCATATACCTCATGGATGTGCAAATGCTATATATTTACCATATGTAATTGACTTTAATAAGAAGGCTGCAGCAGATAGATATGCTAAAATAGCTAGAAGTCTCGGATTGAGCGGACAAACTGATAATGAATTAGTAGATTCGTTGACAAGTTTAATACAAGAATTTAATAAAAAGATGTCTATTCCACTAACTTTAAAAGAATATGGTATTGATGAAGAAGAATTTAAAGCAAAGGTTGATTTAATTTCGGAAAGAGCAGTTGGAGATGCTTGCACAGGCTCAAATCCAAGACAAATAAATAAAGATGAAATGAAGAAGATATTCGAATGCGTATATTACGGAAATAAGGTTGATTTCTAATATCTCGTATATATAAATAATTTGAGGTCATACTTATGTGATGGCCATCCAAAAGAGAAGGTTCTCTGTTACTTGATTGCTAGAAAATAAAACTGTGAAAAAGTGAAGCCCAACTCACTCTGTTTGCTGAGTGAGTTCGAGTGACCAAATATAAAATTTGGATTCTCACTTATCAGTAAAAGTTGCACAATTTCTGATTGCTCGTTAGACAATCGGAAATTGAACAACTTTTACTGAAGAAATACCTACAGTTTCATTTTCAATGCAACACTGAGTAAAGGAGAACCTTCTCTTTCTGGTGATGTATATATAAGTATAAACTCAGGTATACTTGATTTATCGTTATGTGAAATGCAAAATGAAGGAAGTTAGATCACCCTACAAATACAAAACTTTACATATTAGTTAGATAAATAAACCATAGTATAAGATTAAGTGATATAATATACTAAATAATAATAACTTTTGATAAGGAGGAGTGCAAATGCTTAGTGAAATGGTAAAGAAATATCGTAAAGAAGAGTATGATTTAAATTGTGCAGAATCTATCATGTACGCTGCTAATGAAGAATATGATTTGAATTTATCAAAACAAACTCTAAAAACTATGTCAGGGTTTGGTGGTGGAATGTCAACAGGTGATGTTTGTGGTGTTATTACGGGAGCTGTCGGAGTAATTGGAATCATGTTCACTGAAATAAGTGGGCATAAGAGTCCGATAGTCGCAGAAATAACAAGAGAGTTTATAAATAAATTCAATGAAAGTCTTAGATTTATAAAATGCATTGACTTGAAGAAGGAATATATAGATATAAAACGGTGTACACTAATGATAGAGAAAGGTGCAGAAATTTTAGAAACTATTATCATTGAAAGAAAAAACAATTAGCACAATTATTTTTGTATAAAGTTAAAGTATTTATAGAATAAGAGAACAACTATTATGGGTATTTGTGGATTGAACACAATGCTTATTTAATGTTAAGAGGAGAACACAAACATGGATTATAAAGCTGTAAAATCTTACGATGATTATATAATGATAGAAGAAGTTAAGAATTTTAAATTAAGACATATATTTGAGTGTGGACAAATTTTTAGATTTTGGGAAATAGAAGAGAATAATTTTATTGTTATAGCATTTGGAAAGTTAATAGAGGTGAAAGAGGAAGGGAATAACGTAATAATTTACAATACAACTTGGGAGGATTTTAATAATATTTGGCTTAGATATTTTGATTTAGGTAGAGATTATTCAATTATAAAAGAAGATCTTTCAAAAGATACATTACTTAAGCAAAGCATAGAGTTTGGATACGGTGTTAGAGTTCTAAACCAAGATCCTTTTGAAATGTTGCTTAGTTTTATTATTTCAGCTAGAAATAATATACCATCAATAAAAAAGACAGTTAATAAAATATCAACTAAATGGGGTAAAGAAATCAATTATAAAGGAACGATTTATTATGCCTTTCCAAGCATAGATGAAATTAAAGATGCGAGTTTAGAAGATATACAAGAAACAGGTGCTTCCTTCAGAAGTAAGTATATAGTAGATACAATTAAAAATGTATATAATGCCTCAATAAATGAAGTGGATAATCCCGGTATTAACGAAGAATGTCCATATGGTAAATATGATTTGAATTACATAAGAAACTTAAGTGATGATGAATGTCATGATGCCCTTCAAGAATTTAAAGGGGTTGGTTCAAAAGTAGCTGATTGCATTATGTTATTCTCTATGGAGAAAACTTCTGCATTTCCAGTAGATGTATGGGTTAAACGAGCAATGATCCATTTTTATGGAGCTGAAGATTCATCATTAAATAAGATTAGAATATTCGCAAGAAATAAGTTTGGTAAATTGTCTGGATTTGCACAACAATATTTATTTTACTATGCGAGAGAAAACAAGATTAGTGTTGATTAGGTTTTTATAATAACATAAGAATGGATATAAGAAAGTCTAGATTGCTAATTTCTAGACTTTTTATTCTATGTTCTTAATTCATCTATTTTAATATATTCACTAAAAAAACTTCAGGGACTAAAAAATTAATGACAAAATTTTATCATTTAAAGTAGTTTGGTATAGTCATATTGCATCTAGATATCGTGAATTTTTATGGGAAATTGATATGTTAATATACGGAGATGAAAAAATAAAAAATGCTTATTGAAGCGACAATGTAGATGTTTTCTTAAGTAAGTGAGTATAGAGAAATAAATGGAAAAATTCAGAAAATTTAAATTACGGAATACTTGTTATATTTTTAACAAGAGTATGTTATAATTATCTCATGAAATTAAGAAAGATAAAAAATATTCATGGGAGAGTGTGTGTATAATGTTTCAATTTGAAAATCAACTTTTAAGACTAAAGCATGAGGTTCTTACTAGAGTTGCATTATTGGCAAAGGAGAACAAAATCAGTAAAGAGGAGTTAGAAAAAATTCCATTTGCTATGATTGAAGGGGAGACTCCTACTTATAGGGATACTGTTGAACAAGAAAGAAATGTAGTATTGGAAAGAGCAAAGCTCGCAGCTGGCTATGAGCCAAATGGTAAACATGGACAAGATTTGATCGATGTACAAGATAAAAATCAAATATTATATGTTATAAAAGAAGCATGTGATAGATGTCCAACAAAGAAATTTCAAGTTACTGATTCTTGCAGAAACTGCGTAGCTCACAAGTGTCAAAGTGTGTGTAATTTTGGAGCTATTACATATGTTGATGGAAGAGCATATATAGAACCTGACAAATGTAAAGAATGTGGAATGTGTAAGAAAGCATGTCCTTATGATGCTATCGCAGAGGATATGAGACCATGTAAAAAATCGTGTCCAACAGGTGCGTTAAGTTATAATGCAGAAGATCTAAGTGCTGAAATTACAGAAAGCAAGTGTGTAAATTGCGGTGCTTGTATGTCAGCATGTCCATTTGGAGCTATAGAAGATAAGAGTTCTTTAGTTAAAGTTGTTTATGAATTGATGAACGAAGATAAAAATATCTATGCTGTAGTTGCACCTGCTATTACAGGCGAATTTGGTCCAAAGACAACTTATGGACAAGTTAAGAATGCAATTAAAGCTTTAGGTTTTAAAGATATGCTAGAAGCTGCGTGTGGAGCAGATGCAGTAACTGTACATGAAAGTAATGAATTTGTAGAAAGAATGGAAAAGGGAGACAGTTACATGACAAATTCATGTTGTCCAGGATTCTTAAGCTACATTGAAAAGATGATGCCAGATCAAGCAGAAAAAATTTCAGGAACCGTTTCTCCTATGGTGGCGACAGGCAGATATATAAAGTCTAAAGATAAGGATGCAAAGGTAGTATTTGTAGGGCCATGTACTGCAAAGAAAAATGAAGCACTAATTAATTCAATAAAAGATGCAGTTGATTATGTGTTAACATTTGAAGAGATAGTAGCTTTATTTGACGCTTTTGAAGTTGATCCAGCTGCGTGTGAAGATATAATAGTTGATGAAGCTTCAATTTTTGGTAGAAATTTTGCTGTTGGTGGAGGATTAACAGCTGCAATACAAAATTACGTACAAGAAAAAGGCGTTGAAGTAGAATTTAAGCCGGTTCAGGTTTCAGGTGGTGCAGACATCAAGAAAACTATGACAATGGCTAAGGTAGGAAAGTTACAAGGGAACTTCATCGAAGGTATGATGTGCGAAGGTGGTTGTATAAACGGAGCAGCTAAAATTGTATCTGTAATGAAAGCTAAAGCTCCATTTACTAAGTTGAACCAGCAAACAACAATCAAGAGTGTATTATCAAATAAAGTGTTGGAAGAATACCACGATGTAAATTTAGAAAGATAATATAAGAATAAAAACCCAAATCGGTAATCTTATCTGATTTGGGTTTTTATTTTTAAATAGCTTTTTATATGAATATATATGGAAAAATAAATGCATATAAAAAAATAAATAAAACAGAGAAAAATTAAGCAAATGGGATATATTTTGAGATAAGAAGTAATATTCGCTGAAAAAAGGGATATAATATTAGAAGTAATGTTTGAATTATATGGTTATAAAGGATATTATAATTATGTTAGCACTCGACAGTAATGAGTGCTAACAGAAATTTAAATACAAATAAATTATATATATATTTTAAGGAGGGTTTTTTCATGAACATTAAACCACTTGGTGAAAGAGTAGTAATTAAAAAATTAGAGGCAGAAGAAAAGACTAAAAGTGGAATAGTCTTAACTGGTGCTGCAAAGGAAAGACCACAAGAAGCAGAAGTGGTTGCAGTAGGTCCTGGAGCAGTTGTAGATGGAAATAGAGTAGCTATGGAAGTTAAGGTTGGAGATAAGGTTCTATACTCTAAATATGCTGGAACAGAAGTTAAGGTTGACGGAGAAGAGTATACAATATTAAAACAAGACGATATATTAGCAATAGTTGAATAGTACTATATTTATATTGCTTAATTAGTAAAATAAAATTGAAATTATGAAATATAATAAATAACATATAATAAAGGAGCGTGTAATATAAATGGCTAAAATGTTAAAATTCGGAGAAGATGCAAGAAGAGCTATGCAAGTAGGTGTAGATAAGCTAGCTGATACAGTTAAAGTTACATTAGGACCAAAAGGTAGAAATGTTGTATTAGATAAAAAGTTCGGAGCACCATTAATAACAAACGATGGAGTTTCAATTGCTAGAGAAATAGAATTAGAAGATCCATATGAAAACATGGGAGCTCAATTAGTTAAAGAAGTTGCAACTAAAACTAACGATGTAGCCGGAGATGGAACTACAACTGCAACTTTACTTGCTCAAGCAATAATCAGAGAAGGATTAAAAAATGTAACAGCTGGAGCTAATCCAATCTTAATAAGAACTGGTATAAAAATGGCTGTAGATAAAGCTGTTGAAGAAATCAAAAAGATTTCTAAGCAAGTAGATGGAAAAGAAGACATCGCTAGAGTTGCTGCAATTTCAGCTGCTGATGAAGAAGTAGGTAAGTTGATAGCAGATGCTATGGAAAAAGTAGGAAACGAAGGCGTTATCACTATAGAAGAATCTAAATCAATGGGAACAGAATTGGATGTAGTTGAAGGTATGCAATTTGATAGAGGATATGTATCACCTTATATGGCAACAGATACTGAAAAAATGGAAGCAGTTCTAGAAAACCCATATATATTAATTACGGATAAAAAGATTTCAAATATTCAAGAAATCTTACCAGTACTGGAACAAATAGTTCAATCAGGTAAGAAACTATTAATCATTGCTGAAGATATCGAAGGGGAAGCAATGGCTACATTAGTAGTAAATAAGTTAAGAGGAACATTCACATGTGTAGCTGTAAAAGCGCCAGGATTCGGAGATAGAAGAAAAGAAATGTTACAAGATATTGCAACATTAACTGGTGGAACTGTTGTAGCTGAAGAATTAGGAAGAGAGTTAAAAGAAGTTACAATTGATATGTTAGGTACAGCTGATAGTGTTAAAGTAAGTAAAGAAAACACTGTAATAGTTAACGGGAAAGGTGATTCTAATTCAATTAAGGAAAGAATTAACCAAATAAAAGCTCAAATTGAAGAAACAACTTCAGAATTTGATAAAGAAAAATTACAAGAAAGATTAGCTAAATTAGCTGGGGGAGTTGCGGTAATCAAAGTTGGTGCGGCAACAGAAACTGAATTAAAAGAAAAGAAACTTAGAATCGAAGATGCTTTGGCTGCAACAAAAGCTGCTGTTGAAGAAGGCATAGTATCTGGTGGTGGTACTGCTTATGTTAATGCGATTAAAGAAGTTGCTAAGTTAACTTCAGATGTTCCGGATACACAAGTTGGTATAAATATAATAGTTAAAGCATTAGAAGAGCCTGTAAGACAAATAGCAACTAATGCAGGGGTAGAAGGTTCAGTAATAATTGAGAAGGTTAAGAATAGTGAACCTGGTATAGGATATGATGCATTACACGATCAATATATCAATATGATTAAGGGTGGAATAGTTGATCCAACTAAGGTTACTAGATCAGCTCTTCAAAATGCGGCATCAGTAGCTTCAACATTCTTAACAACAGAGGCAGCAGTTGCTGAGATTCCAGCAAAAGAACCAGCAATGCCAGGTGCTCCAGGAATGGGAATGGATGGAATGTACTAATAAATTGAAGAATAAGTCTTAATTTATTAAAATACAAATAATCTTGAGTTTTATATAATTAATTTACTTGGTGTATGTTATAAAAAAGAACGAAATTGTTTATACAGTTTCGTTCTTTTTTTATTTTTTATCCTTGTATATTACTTGAATAAACTGGCAATATTTGAGATATACAAAAAAATAAAAACGGAGAGTGATGTATGAAAACTAAACAAATAATTATGGATAGACTTAATCTAAAGAATGGAAAAATAGTTCATAGAAAAAGAAAGGGATTTACATTAATTGAACTTATAGCAGTAATGGCGATAATTGGAATTTTAGCAAGCGTAATTGTACCACAGGTTACCGGATATATAAAGGAAGCGAAAAAGACCAAAGTAGTTGACCAATCCAGAAAAGTTGTAATGGCTGCCGAGTCATATAAGTTAAAATATGGTGAATTGCAAGGCACAACAACAGTATCAAATATGAAAACTAAAGATGGGGTGGAGAAATATTTAGAGAATATTAACTTGGAGAATTTGCCAGATACAACTACTTTAAATCAGTGTCAGCTTATTGTAAATGGCGCAGAATTTGATATAGACGGAAATACTGACGTGTTAAGAACTGCAACTATTACTAATGTAACTAATAACAGTTAGTGCAGCTTTACATTTACAAAGTTGTTAGTAAAAGATAGTTGTGAAAATAGTAACATCAAAAAATGCAATTTTAGCTTCAAATTGATTGACTTTATATTGTACATACATTATAATAGTTTTAATTCAAAACATAGCACATTTAAAAACTTGTATATACCTTGAATATGGCAAGGAGTATCTACCGGAAACCGTAAAATTCCGACTATGAGTGATATTAGTATAGGCTAAAATTAGATTTTTATTAGCATATTAACGTCACTTCTGGGGTTAATGTGCTTTTTTTATACAATAAATTATGCAAGAAATAAATCATAAATATATAAAAATGAAGCGAATTATTCAAAACTGAGGAGGATTTATAATGGCTAAAATAATTAAGACTGCATATACTTTTGATGATGTGTTATTAGTTCCGAACAAATCAGAAATATTACCAAGAGAGGTAAGTACAAAAACAAATTTAACAAAGAAAATACAATTAAATATCCCTTTAATGAGTGCTGGTATGGATACAGTGACTGAATCTAAAATGGCAATAGCAATGGCAAGAGAAGGCGGAATCGGAATTATACATAAAAATATGACTATCGAAGAGCAAGCAAAAGAAGTAGACAGAGTTAAAAGACAAGAAAATGGAGTTATTACTGATCCTATATTCCTATCAGAAGACCATCTAATTCAAGATGCGGAAAATTTAATGTCTCAATATAGAATATCAGGAGTTCCTATTACAACTAAGGAAGGAAAGCTAATCGGAATAATTACAAATAGAGATATAATCTTTGAAACAAATTATCAAAGAAAAATTTCAGAAGTAATGACAAAGGACAATCTAATAACTTCAGTTGAAACTACAACAGTAGAGGAAGCAAAAGAAATTCTTAAGAAGCATAAAGTAGAAAAGTTACCTTTGGTTGATAAAGACGGAGTTTTAAAGGGCTTAATTACAATGAAGGATATTGAAAAAGTTAAAAAATTCCCTAATGCAGCTAAGGATAGTAAAGGTAGATTATTATGCGGAGCAGCAGTAGGTGTTACAGGAAATATGATGGAAAGAGTTGATGCGTTAGTTAAGGCTCATGTTGATGTTATAACACTTGATACGGCTCATGGACATTCAAAAGGTGTTTTAGATGCTGTTACACAAATTAAAAAAGTATATCCAGATCTTCAAGTTATAGCAGGAAATGTTGCTACAGCTGGAGCTACAGAGGATTTAATAAAAGCTGGAGCGGATTGTGTTAAGGTTGGTATTGGACCTGGATCAATTTGTACAACTAGAGTAGTTGCAGGCGTTGGAGTTCCTCAATTAACAGCAGTTATGGATTGCGCAGAAGTAGGAAAAAAATATGGAGTTCCTGTAATTGCTGACGGTGGACTTAAGTATTCAGGAGATGTGGTAAAAGCTTTAGCAGCTGGAGCATCTGTTGCTATGATGGGATCATTATTTGCAGGTTGTGAAGAAGCTCCAGGAGAAATGGAAATATATCAAGGAAGAAGTTATAAAGTTTATAGAGGAATGGGATCTTTAGCTGCTATGGAATGTGGATCTAAAGATAGATACTTCCAAGAAGGTAATAAGAAATTAGTTCCAGAAGGTGTAGAAGGAAGAGTTGCATATAAAGGATTTGTTTCAGATACTATATTCCAATTAATGGGCGGAATTCAATCAGGAATGGGATATCTAGGAGCTAAGACCTTTGATTTATTATACGAAACAGCTAATTTTGTTGTTCAAACAGCGTCTGGATATAGAGAAAGTCATCCACACGATATTAATATTACTAAAGAGGCACCTAATTATAGTGTAGGACAATAGTAATATGCACAGTTCACTATTAAAGAATGTATCATTTATGTGAACTGTGCATTACTTAATTTGCTTAAGTAATATTTAGTTAAAGTTTTTAATATTAATATTTATAAATTTTCCGGTGAAATTTGTCTTAATTTATTGATAAAAAGATTTATTTAGTCGATAATAGAATTTATAAGAACAGTTTAGGAGGAGAACATGAAAAGAGATTTAGTTTTAGTTATTGACTTTGGTGGACAATATAATCAATTGATTGCTAGAAGAGTGAGGGAATGTAACGTATATTGTGAAGTTCATCCTTATGATTTAAGCATTGATAAGATAAAGGAAATGAATCCGAAGGGAATTATCTTTACAGGCGGACCAAACAGTGTATATGGTGAAGATTCTCCTTTATGCGACAAAGCTATATTTGAAGTAGGAGTACCTATACTTGGTATATGTTATGGATCTCAACTTATGGCTCATATGCTTGGAGGAAAAGTTGAAACGGCACCTGTAAGTGAATATGGGAAAACAAAAGTCAATATAAATGTAGAGTCTAAACTTTTTGAAGGAATATCACCTTCAACAATTTGTTGGATGAGTCATACTGATTACATAGAAAAGGAACCAGAAGGTTTTAAAATAATAGCTGATACTCCAGTATGTCCAGTTGCGGCTATGGAATGTGAAGATAAAAATTTATATGCAGTTCAATTTCATCCAGAAGTTATGCATACGCAAGAAGGTACAAAGATGCTCTCAAATTTTGTATATAATGTTTGTGGGTGTGCTGGTGATTGGAAAATGGATTCGTTTGTTGAGAAGACAATTGAAGAAATTCGTGAAAAAGTTGGAGATGGTAAAGTATTATGTGCATTATCAGGCGGAGTTGATTCATCTGTAGCAGCGGTATTACTTTCAAGGGCTGTTGGAAAGCAATTAACATGTGTATTTGTTGACCATGGATTACTTCGTAAAAATGAAGGTGATGAAGTTGAAGAAGTATTTGGACCTAATGGTCAATATGATTTGAATTTCATTCGCGTAAATGCACAAGAAAGATTTTATGAAAAGTTAGCTGGAGTAGAAGAGCCGGAGCAAAAGAGAAAAATTATTGGTGAAGAGTTTATAAGAGTATTTGAAGAGGAAGCTAAAAAAATAGGAATAGTTGATTTTCTTGTACAAGGAACTATTTATCCAGATGTAATTGAAAGTGGTCTTGGAAAATCGGCAGTTATAAAATCACATCATAATGTTGGAGGTCTTCCTGATTATGTTGATTTTAAAGAGATAATAGAACCTCTTAGGTTATTATTTAAAGATGAAGTACGTAAGGCAGGACTCGAACTTGATATACCTGAAAAATTAGTATTCAGACAACCTTTTCCAGGGCCTGGACTTGGAATACGTATCATTGGAGAAGTAACAGCTGAAAAAGTTAAAATAGTTCAAGAAGCAGATGCAATTTATCGTGAAGAAATTGTAAAAGCAGGTATTGATAAAGAAATTGGTCAGTACTTTGCAGCACTTACTAACATGCGTTCAGTAGGCGTTATGGGTGATGAGAGAACCTATGATTATGCAATTGCCCTTAGAGCTGTAACCACAAGTGATTTCATGACTGCAGAATCAGCAGATCTTCCATGGGAAGTACTTGGAAAAGTAACAACTAGAATTGTAAATGAAGTAAAAGGGGTAAATCGTGTAATGTATGATTGTACAGGAAAGCCTCCAGCTACTATAGAGTTTGAATAGATAGTAAGGTTAGCTAAATAAGAAAATTAGATAAGTTAATGAAGAATATAGTAGTTTAGATATTATCTGAAAAGTGTAATATCTAAGCTGCTTTTTTTATTAATTTTAGAAATACTACCAGTGAGACAAAAATATCTGGTTTACAAGTGAATATAAATTGAGTAAAAATTAATAACTAAAATGTAAGTAAAATAATATGCAGGAATCCAATGGAAAAGTAAAATTTATTTTCATGATACCCCACTAATTACAGGTTGATACGTTTACGTAGGTATAGTATCATGAACATGTAGAAGAAATTAAGGAGGGGTACATATGTCAATAATATTATTAGTAATAATTATATGTGTGGCGCTAGTTCGTAAAATAGGTACCGCGTCTGATAAACAATAGTAAAGAAAAAACTGATAAGTTATATATTATGAAGTGATTAAGTTGTAAAAAGGAAAAATATAAACTAAATTTAGTAATATTATGAGTAGTCGTAAGACTACTCTTTTTGGTGTATAATTCATAAACAAACAGCTTAGTATTTTGGATATTAAGCTGTTTAATTTATGAAAAGCGTTTTGAGTTTCTTATATAGTGGAATACTTATTTTTACTTAACCAATAACAAATATAATGAATCGGCATAATATAATACTAGGCAATTATTAGAGTTGCGAGTTTTTGTGCTTTATTATAGGGCTATATAGCCAATTACAAAGGAGAGAATAAAATGGAGAACAGATATAATTGTAGAGATTGCAGACCTCGCTGTGGGGATGAACTTGGAGATACAGACAGAAGAAATTGCAGACCTCGTTGTGGAGAGGAACTTGGAGATACAGATAGAAGAAATTGTAATAATCCTAGTGGAACTCTTGGTGCTAATAATACTAATGATTGCCGTCGTAGATGTGACCATGATCGTTTAGCTGACGCATTAGAAGATGCTTATAACGATGGTTATAGAGATGGATATTGTGATGGTCTTGAGGATGGAGAAACAAAGGGAGAAACAGCAGGATATCAAGAAGGATATAAAGATGGTTATGAAAAGGCAAAACAAGAAGTTCTGGAGTATATAAGAAAAAATAAATGCTGTTGTTGTAAATGCAGATGCTGCTGTTAATCAATTAAATATTATATAGAATTATAATATAAATATAGAGGGATGTTTTTATATTCCTCTATATTTATTAGTAACATGATTAAATAAATGTATATTAATTTATGTATATAGTAAAAATAAAGCATAGAAAAACTAAATAGAACCTAATAATTTTAGTAATTGTTATATATTTGTGAAAAAAATAAAACTAAAGATATCATTTGGATAATTTGTGATATAATAAAATAGAATTTTTAATAATAATTGTGTTTGGAGGTAGGATAAGAAAATGAGTAAAGGTATATCGTTAGATTTATCAAAAGTTGCACCTTATTTAAACCTAACTGAAATTGATTATATGGAAGAAATGGTTAAGAGTGCACATGATAAGTTACACAATAAAACAGGAGCAGGGAATGATTTTTTAGGATGGGTTGACCTTCCAGTAAATTATGATAAGGATGAGTTTTCTAGAATAAAAAAAGCAGCAGAAAAAATTCAATCTGATTCAGATGCTTTAATAGTTATAGGAATAGGTGGATCATATCTTGGTGCTAGAGCAGCAATTGAAATGCTAACAAATAACTTTCATAATGCGTTAGATAGTGATAAGAGAAAAGCTCCTAAAATTTTTTATGTAGGAAATAATATTAGTTCAACATATATGGCAGAACTTTTACAAGCTGTTGAAGGTAAAGATATAAGTGTAAATGTAATTTCAAAATCAGGTACTACTACAGAACCTGCAATTGCATTTAGAATTTTAAGAACTTATTTAGAAAATAAGTACGGAGTAGATGAAGCAAGAAAGAGAATATATGCTACAACTGATAAGGCTAGAGGAGCATTAAAAACATTAGCTGATGCAGAAGGATATGAAAGCTTCGTAGTGCCTGATGATGTTGGAGGAAGATTCTCAGTATTAACTGCAGTTGGACTGCTACCAATAGCTGCTGCTGGAATCGATATTGATGAAATGATGAAAGGTGCTGCTGATGCAAGAGAAGTGTACTCAGTTCCATCAATTAAAGAAAATGATGCATACAAATATGCTGCTGTTAGAAATGCTTTATATAACAAAGGTAAAGTTATTGAAGTATTAGTAAACTATGAGCCATCACTTCATTTCTTTAACGAATGGTGGAAACAATTATATGGAGAATCAGAAGGTAAAGACGGTAAAGGATTATTCCCAGCTGCAGTTGACTTTAGTACTGACCTTCACTCAATGGGACAATATGTTCAAGATGGAAGAAGAGTACTTTTTGAAACAGTTATAAATATAGAAAAAGCAAAATATGAGATTAACATAGAAGAAGCTGATAGCGATTTAGATGGACTAAATTTCTTGGCTGGAAAAACTATGGATTTTGTAAATAAGAAAGCATTCCAAGGAACTTTATTAGCTCATAATGACGGTGGAGTTCCAAACATGGTATTAAGCGTACCAGAAATTTCAGCATATTATTTTGGATATATGGTTTACTTCTTCGAAAAAGCTTGCGGAATCAGTGGACATTTATTAGGAATAAATCCATTTGATCAACCAGGAGTTGAAGCATACAAGAAAAATATGTTTGCATTACTAGGAAAGCCAGGATTTGAAGAAATGAAGGCCGAACTAGAAAAGAGACTTTAATTTAATTATGAAAATAATAATTGATGGAGATGCCTGTCCGGGCATCTCCATTATTGAAAGAGCAGCAAAGGATCATGAGATTCCAGTAATAATATATTGTGATATTCACCATTTTATTCAAAGTGATTATTGTCAGGTCAAAGTTGTTGATAGTGGATTTCAAAGCGTGGATATGTACGTAATGAATGAAACCAAAGAGGGAGACATAATTGTATCACAAGATTATGGTGTGGCAGCAATATGTTTGTCTAAAAGGGCAAAAGTAATAAATCCAAAAGGATTCATATATGATGAAAAGAATATCGATAGAATGCTAGAAGAAAGACATATATCTCAAAAAATAAGAAGAAGTGGAGGGAGAACCTCTAATCATAAAAAGAGAACAGAAGAAGATGATGTAAGACTAGAAAGAAATTTAATAAAACTTATAAGAAGTTAATCTTTAGAAGCTTGTAATAGGCTTCTTTTTTTATTGATATTTTATAAGGGTGAAGAATATTAGGGCAATAATTTATTGATCTTCGATTGGACTTAACAGTTGTTATTATTCTTACGAAAAAGTACGTTATATATATGAGTTTAAATAGAAAAATATGATATAATCAAAATAAAAAATAGCTGAAGTTATTTACAAATATTGGTATAAATGTATAATATAAATAAGGAGTGGTTTGAGAAGCGTTGTGGAAGGGGTATGAACTTTATGGAAGAACTTCAGTTGAAATATGTTGAAATCATTTTTGATAAGCAGACACCACAAAAGATTGGTACGGATATAAATATACTAAGTAGAATAGATAATGGGCAAGTAGAAAATTTAGAATATAAATTCATAGTTGGTAAGGGTGGAATTTGGAATACTATTCAGGAGTTTTCTGGGAATAATAGATGTGTGTGGAAACCTAAAAGGGAAGGAGAGTATATGGTTATGGTGCAAGCTAGAGAGAAAGATGGAAAAAAGTCTTTAGATTATTTAGCTAAAGAAGGCTATTCAATAGTAGAGGGAGAGGCTGTTAGTTATATGGGTGGATATGAAGAATCTGTTGATAAAGCTGTTAATGAAAGTGAAGATAACATGATTTTTAAGAATATAATAGATAATGAAGAAAAAACTTTACTGAATCTTAAAGAAGAGAATCCTCTTATTAACGAAGAGTTTAGAGAATTGATAAATAGCTCTGAAGAAAATATAGTGTTTTTAGATGCCCAAGAGCTTTTAAGATATGAAAAAGAAGTTTTCGTTGGAATTGATGATAAAGGAAGAGATGAAATAGCTCTATCTGAAACTAAAAATAAAGAAATTAATATAGAATGTAACACCAATGAAATCCTTCATGAAGTGATGTTAGAGAACGGTAGATCAGAAACGGGAAATTTAGAAAATAGCATTGGATTAGAATTGGGAATTATAGCGGATGTTGTTATTGATAAAGAAGAAATTATGGTCGGAGAAAAATGTTCTATAGAAGTTAATACCAATAATGATGGGGAATATTTATATAGATTTTATATTAGAAAGAAAGATCAGTGGGATATAGTAAGAGATTATGATACAGTAAATATTCTAAGATATACAGCAACCGAAATAGGAGAAAAAGAGTTTTTAATCCAATGCAAGAGGATGGAATCCGCTGAAAATTTTGAAGATTATAAAACTATAAAAATAAAGGTTATAGATACTGCAAAGGCAGAAATAGTGAATTTCAAATGTTTAAATAAATCGTTAATAGTAGGAGATAAACTTGGATTTATAGTAGAAACTAACATTGAGAAACAATTAGAAGAAAATATAGTATTATTATATAAATTCTATAAGATATCTAAGGATGGAAAATCGGTCTGTATACAGGATTATTCAACCAAGAATGATGTCTATTATAGAGAGCTTGAATCAGGGAATTATAGGATTCTATGCTTAGTTAAGAGTATATTATCTAATAAAGAATATGATGATAGAGCTATTTTGGTTTACAATGTTAAGCCTTATAAAGACATTAAGATTAATAGTTTTGTAGCCAATTTGAACTCTCCACAAGCAAGTGAAACAGATATAAGATTTACTTCAGTAGTTCAGGGGGGAAGTACGTTACAATATAGATATAATGTAAAAGGACCTATTGAAGAAGATACTGGTTTTTGTGATAAGGATGAATTTGTATGGACGCCCATGGAAGCTGGAGAGTATGAAGTAATATTATATGTTAAAGATATAAATTATAAAGGTGAATATGAAGATATTAAGAAAATTGCATTCACTATTGAAAAGAAGGGCAAGAAACCAGTAAAGGTTTTAGATATAGTGATTGATAAAGAAAAGAAAATTATTGTTGGAGAGACTGTTAACATAATGGTGAATGGTGAAGGCGGAACACAACTCCAATATGCCTTTAGAATAAGAAAGGATAATAAAAAGGTAGAAAGTATAGAGTATAATAGATCTAACTGGATTAATTTTATGCCTAAAGAAGTTGGGGAATATGAAGTGGAAATAATGCTTAAGGATAAGTATTCAGACAAGATTTATGATGCGCAGACATTTATTAATTTGAAGGCTATGGAGTATTTACCAGGAGAGATAGATTATATAATTTTGCCTTATAAAGAAACTTATTTGATTGGAGATACCATAGAATTTGAATGTATCATCCAAAATACTCAAAGCGTTCTGGTAAAATATGAAACTAAGATTAATGGGCATTCAATTGAACAAACAGAGTTTTCAAAAAATAAGAAGCTAAGGTTTATTCCTAAAATCGCGGGTAAATACACCATAGAGGTTTATGCTAAGAATTTAAAATGTAAGGGAGAATTTGATTCAAAGAAACAAATAACTTTACATGTCAGTGAGGCAGCGCCAGTAATAGAGACTAAAATAATAACTAATAGACTAGAAGGAAAAATAAATGAAGAGTTAACTTTTGAAGTTATAAGCAGAGGCGGCAAGGATGTATGTTATGAATTTTATTTAATGGAGAATAACAATTGGAGAAAAGTACAGGCTTATAGTAAAAAGCATTACTATAGTTTTATGCCATTTGTCCCAGGAAAGTACAATATTTTAGCTTTGGCAAAGAGCTATTATAAAAAAGTTAGCTATGAAGATTATGATAAAATAACATTTTACGTTAAAGATATTAAAGAATAGTTCGAAAATAAACTTAAGATAAATTTTGGAGGAAGGTTATTAAAAGATGGGAATAGATAATTTAAGTAAAGTCTCAAATGAACAATTGTTAGCAATGAGCATGTTGGGAAATGGACAAGTAACTAATGATTCTAGCTCCGATAGTACAACCAGTAATGAAACAAATTTAGCATTTCAACTTGTTATGCAAAATTTAATGGAATCATCAAAGAAAACTAACCCAAATTCTGCGGAGGGTATTAATGAGAACGGTAAAATTGATGGTCAAGCAGAAGGTTCTGAAGAATTAAATAATAAAAATAATATAAATGTAAATAATATTTCTAGGGTAATTCAAAAGTATGCTGCAGGGCAAAAGCTTGAGGATATACCAATGATTTTGAGTAATAGTAACTATATCAAGTTCAAAGATGCGCAAGGATATATTTTACCTAATAGGAATAGTGCAGATATAGAGAAAATATATGGTGCAGTAGAAAGTGCATCTAAAAAATATGGAGTGGATTCAAATTTAATTCTTGCTATAATTAAGCAAGAATCAAATTTTGATTCTAGTTCAACTTCTGGGGTTGGAGCAACTGGGTTAATGCAGATAATGCCACAGAATTTTGCACATTTAGGTATTTCAAATGGATATGATGTAGACCAAAATATTAATGGTGGAACTAAGTTGCTTAAGGAATATTTAGATAAGTATAATGGGAATGCGGAAATGGCTCTGATGGCGTATAATGGAGGTCCAGGCACTATGCAAAAAAGAGGAGTTTCATCAGCAAATGATCTATATAAAATGCCTTTAGAAACTCAAAATTACGTTCCGAAAGTAATGGGATACTATAGAAGTGGAGTCTAGAATGCTTGCATTTTGGACTTCTTGTGATGCTTTGTTTTATAAATGTAGGTAAGTAACTGAAAAGTGAAACAAAAAAATCATTTTGGTTATATGAATGATTTTTTTGTTTCACTTTTCGTTTTTAATAAGTTAATGTAGATTTTATAAGGATTATATTAAAATACGCTTTAATGTAATCCTTATAGTAATTAAGTAAATGTTTTCATTTTTGAATAATAAAAAACGCAACCCTTGGGGCTAGGTTGCGCTTTAGCAATAAGCAATAAGCAATAAATAAAAAGGGGGCTATATATTCCTTTTATTTATCCTTGCAAGAATATTATAGGATAATATCATTCATAATGCAAGTAATTTAATAAAAAATATGAATATTTTTAGGAAAAATGAATTATTTTATTGCAAAATTGTTTAATATTCGTTAATAGCTCTTTAAAAGGCTTAATTCTTCATCTGTTAATTCTCTATATTCGCCTTCTTCTAAATCTGGATCTAATGAAAGACCACCAAATTCTTCTCTTCTAAGATAAGTAACGTTTTTTCCAACAGCTTCAAACATTCTTTTGACTTGATGGAATTTTCCTTCTTGTATAGTAAGTCTAATTTCGGATCCATCATCGCTGTTAGATAATATTTCGAGTTTAGCTTCTAGACATTTATAACCATCGTCTAAAGTGATTCCGTTTTTAAAAGCTAATATGTCTTTTTCATCAACTTTTTTATCAATTTCAGCGTAGTACACCTTATCAACATGCCATTTAGGAGAGATTAGCCTATGGTTCAGATCCCCATCATTAGTTAGTAATAATAAGCCAACGGTATCCTTATCTAATCGACCAACTGGAAATGGTTCGAATACTTGATGTTCTAAATTTAATAAATCAATTACAGTCTCATCCCTATTATCATGCGTTGCGGATATTACTCCATCTGGTTTATTCATCATTAAATATATATATTTACGATAAAGTATTTCTTCACCATTTACCTTTATAACAGATTTCTCAGGATCAACAAGTAATCCATTATCTTTTACTACTACGCCGTCAACTTCTATGATTCCTTTCTTAACAAATGATTTGACATCTTTTCTGCTTCCATATCCTAAGTTAGATATTACCTTATCCAATCGTTCCAAGTTGTTCACTCCAATCTTTAGATTTTATAGCCACGCTATTTAGTTTATACATATATTGATTTATTTTACCATAGTACTGAATATCTTAACATATAGATTATTATTTCTCTAGTTTACAGATATTATTTTTTATTTTTAATATTAAGTGGAGTATGAACTTACAGCTACTGGTATCTTGATAGCTCCAATAATTCAATCTATGTACGACTAGGGATTAATTTATCAATCAGAAACAAAATTGTAGAAGAAGCAATGAGAGTTTAAATTATTACTCTTAAAATTAAAGTTAGTGAATAATAAAATAAATAAATCATAATATAATTTTAAAAACATATTGACAGATGAAGAATAAAATTTTAAAATTAATTCGTACCCGAACGAATGAGGTGGTAAAAATGAAAAGCAAATGTATCGTTGGAAAAATGAATATAATTGTTGAAGCATCCAACAAATTCTTGACAAAAAAAATAAAGGATGAGCGATTACCTATATTACAAAATCATATAACTCTATTTGACATTTTACCTGAGGATGGTTCAAAGCTGCTTTTTAATGAAATAGCAAGTATATGGAGAATATCTAAATCATCTTTATCTGACATAATAAATAAATATGAGAGTCAGGGATTGATAAATAAGTGTATGTGCTGTGAAGATAAAAGAAGTGTATATATTAGCTTGACGCCTAAAGCTGTAGTCATAAAACAAAAGCTTCAAGTTATGGAGAAAGAATTTCTAGATATAATATTAGAAGATTTTGATGAAGGTCAAAAAACAATTCTTGAAGATAATATAGAGAAAGCTCTTAAAAATATAATAAAAATGCTTTAAAGGCATTTTTTTTAAATAGATAATTCGTACGCGTACGAAAAATGTGAAAGAAGGAGTACAAATTATGAAAGAATTAATAACAAAATCATTAGATAAAATTAGACCAATACTACAAAGAGATGGTGGAGATGTCGAATTAGTTGATGTGAGCAACAATGGGGTTGTAAGTGTAAGGATGCAAGGTGCTTGTGGGAATTGTCCAGGAGCAATGATGACAATAAAAATGATTATCGAGCAAAGATTAAAGGAAGAAGTACCAGGAGTCACAGAGGTTATAGGAGTTTAATTAAGGACACTTAATATATTGATTTAACAAGTAAAATATTTTTAAATTCCACGCATAATTCGTACGCGTACGAATTATGCGTGGAAACAAGATTCGTTTCGGGTACTAAATAAAGTATAAAGATTATATAGAAATTGTAATTAAGATATTTAAATACTAAGGAGGGGTAATATGTTTAATTCCATAAGAAAAAGGTTGATTTTTAATTTTGTTTTAATAGCAGCAATAATAATTTTAATTTGTATATCATTTTTTTCATATCAGATGATAAGTGGAATACAAAACCAAATGAAAGCAGATGGAGTGACTTTAGTTAATAATATAAGAGCAAATATAGAAAATGTAGGAATTAAAAATACAGATAAAATACAAGATATAATAGATCAAACATATAAATATGCAGATGGAGAATTGTGCTACATAGGTGTAATATCAAGAGATAAAACTCTCGTGGCAGGAACGTCAAAAGAGTCTATTGGTGAAAAAATTGAATCGACAGGATTAGATGGTGTATTTGAAGGTAAAACAGGAACTTATATGTATGAGTGGAAGGGAACTCCTGCATATAATGTAACTGTTCCAATTAAGGATGGAAATACTATAGGATATGGCCTTTCTATAGGAATTTCTGTTGATAATATGCAAAGAACTATTAGAAATACTATAATAAAAAGCATAATCTATGCTATTGTCCTTTTGCTGTTGGCCGCTGCTACAGGAGTATATATAGGAAAGAGAATTGCGAAACCTATAGAAATGATTAAGGATGTTATTGAAAAAGCAGGAGATGGAGATTTTACAGCAGAGTATGAAATTACAGGAAAAGACGAAATAGGGAAATTAGCATCTGCAAGTAGTAAGACTAGAAAAAGTATGAGGGAACTTGTTAGGAAAACCAAAGTAATATCAGAAAGTTTAAGCAACATATCAAAGAATATTGAAATCGGTGGAAGCACTGTGGCATCATCTAGTGAAGAAATCGCAGCTACAGTAACTAACGTATCTCAAGAAGGGATAAAACAAACAGAGGCTTTAGAAGAGGCAGTTAGTTTATTAGAAAGTTTTTCAGTAGACTTGGATAATGTAGATAATAAGTTGATATTATTGGCTGATGGTGGAAGGATTATAAAAGAAGATACAAATAGAGGAGTAGAAACTATAAATAAGCTGGCTAATACTATTGATGATATGTTAAATTCATTCTTGGTATCAAAAGCTAAGGTAGAAAATTTAGATAAAACTATATCACAAATTAATTCTATAGTCGATGTCATAAATGGAGTAGCCAAGCAAACTAATCTTTTAGCTTTAAATGCATCTATTGAGGCGGCGAGAGCAGGTGATGCAGGAAAAGGATTTTCAGTAGTAGCAGACGAGATAAGAAAGCTTGCAGAAGAAGTATTAAATTCATCAAAAAACATAACTCAATTAATAGATACAGTAATGAAAGAAACTCATGACGTTTCTAGTACGACAGAGCTTGTAACTAAGATAGTAGGAGAAAGCAAAAATGATATTAATAGCGTAACAACTTCATTTAAAGGGGTTATTAGCAAGGTAAATAATATTCCAAGCGATATTAATGAGGTTCATGCAGTACTTCAAGAAACTATGAAGGGTAGAGATAAGATTCTGGATACAGTTGAAAACATAGCTTCAAAATCACAAGAAATTTCAGCTCTTTCCGAGGAAGTGACAGCATCTACAGAAGAACAAGCTGCTATAACAAATGAACTTTCTATAACAGCAAAAAAACTAGTTAATATTTCATCTGTATTAGAAAAAGATGTTTCAAGCTTTAAGATATAATTTCTTAAATTACATATAGTAGAGAATTAAAGGGAATAATAATGGAAGTTAAAATTTATGGTATAATTAATAATTTGAAATTAACACTTGATTAAAAAACATCAGGTGTTTTTTATATTATTAGCAATGCATAATTCCTCTAAAATATAATAAAGTAAGTGCAGGATAAAATTTCAATGTATAATTTAAAATAATATTTTAGTCAGCCTGATGATTTAAATATTATTACATATGGTATAATATTTAAGGATTGGGAAAGGAGGAATAAGTAAATGGATTTAAAATCATTACTTAATAAAGAACAGTATGAAGGGGCAACTACAATTAATGGGCAGGTGCTTATTTTAGCGGGAGCAGGTTCGGGTAAGACTAGAGTGTTAACGCATAGAATGGCGCATATGATTGAAGATTTAGATATTGCACCTTACAGTATATTGGCTATTACTTTTACAAATAAGGCTGCAAAGGAAATGAAGGATAGAGTTAAAGCACTTATTGGTGAAAGAGCAGAAAATATGTGGATATCCACCTTCCATTCAACTTGTGTTAGGATTTTAAGAAGAGAGATAGATAAGATAGGTTATAAAAGTAGTTTTACTATATATGATAGCTCTGATCAAAAGACATTAGTTAAAGAGTGCATGAAATCACTTAATATTAATGATAAGGATATAACAGAACAAGAGATAATCGGGAAGATAGGAAAAGCCAAAGATAAAATGCAAAGTGTTAGAAGCTTTATGTTAGAAAATGAGGCTAACTTTAGAGAAAAGAAAATTGCCGATGTATATGAAATGTATCAAAAGAGACTAAAAGAAAATAATGCTTTAGACTTTGATGATTTAATTTTTAAAACAGTTGAACTTTTTAAAAGCAATCCTGAAGTATTAGAATTCTATCAAAATAAATTTAAATATATTATGGTAGATGAGTATCAAGATACTAATGGTGCTCAATACGAACTGGTTAAGCTGCTTGCGTCAAAATATAAGAATATATGTGTTGTAGGGGATGACGATCAATGTATTTATCAATGGAGAGGCGCAGATATTCAAAATATCCTTGATTTTGAAAAAGATTATCCAGGAGCAAAAGTAATTAAACTTGAACAAAATTATAGATCTAAAGGAAACATATTAACTGCAGCTAATGTTGTAATTGTAAATAATGCAAATAGGAAAAGTAAAATATTAAGAACTGAACAAGAGCCAGGAAGTAAGATTAAGATATATAGAGCCTATGCAGATAGTGATGAGGGAAATTTTGTTGGTAAACAGATCCTAGAGATAAAGGAAAAAGAAGAAAAAAATTATAATGACTTTGCTATATTATACAGAACAAATGCTCAATCTAGAATATTTGAAGAAAGTTTTAGACGAAAAGGCATTCCTTACAAAATAGTAGGAGGTACAAGGTTCTATGACAGAAAGGAAATAAAGGATGTATTAGCATATTTAAAAATTCTTGTTAACCCTCAAGATGACATTAGTATTAGAAGAATTATAAATGTACCTAAGAGAAGCATTGGGGATGCAACTGTTGCAAAAGTACAAGAATTTGCAAGTAGTTTTGAATTAAATTTATGGGATGCACTTGCTGAAGTGAGAAGTATTCCAACATTAACTCCAAGAAATGTTTCAACTATTGAACCGTTTGTTTCATTAATGGAAAATTTAATGGAACTTAGTGAGACGGTCCCTGTTTCTGTGCTTATTGAATCTATATTAAAAGATACAGGATATCTTAAACAATTAAAAGAATCAAATGAGATTGAAGATAAGAGTAGGGTTGAAAATTTAAAGGAACTTGTTTCTGATGCTGTTGACTTTGAAAAGAACAGTGAAGATAATTCGCTATCTGCGTATTTAGAGAGAGTTTCTTTAGTTCAGGATACAGATAAGATTGAAGAACAAGATGATGCTGTAGTATTAATGACAATACATAGTGCGAAAGGATTAGAGTTCCCAGTTGTATTTATGGTTGGTATGGAAAATGGTATTTTCCCAGGAACGGCATCTTTTGAAAAGGAATCAGAGATGGAAGAGTCAAGAAGATTATGTTATGTTGGTATAACAAGAGCTAAACAGACACTATTCATGACTTCAGCTGAAGTGAGAAGAGTATTTGGTAAAACTGTAGCATATCCTCAATCTGATTTTATTAATGAGATAAAACCAGACCTTAAAGAATATGTGGGTGTAGAAAAGGCAGGTATTAAAAGCAGAGAAAAGGCTATGAAAAGTAATTCTTACACTAATCCACATAGTTTACGAAATAGTGTTACTAGTAATAGAGCATATACCCTTGATAATGGCGGAATTAATAATGTGATTGATAGAAGTACTATGACTGAAATGGCTAAAGAATATATAACTAATAGTGAAGCAACACTTGGTAGAAAGGTTATTCATGAAAAGTTTGGAAAAGGAACAATAGTAGCAGTTGTAGATTCTGGAAATGATAAGAAGTTAACAGTTGCTTTTGATAAGCAGGGAGTTAAATCATTATTACTATCTTTTGCAAAACTTAAAATGATTTAGTGGGAATTTGGAGGCCTAATATGGATAAGATTGAAAGAATAAAAGAACTTGTAGAAAAGTTAAATAAATATTCATATGAATATTATTCTTTAGATAGTCCATCTGTAAGTGATAAGGACTATGATGAAAAATACTATGAACTTCAAGAGTTAGAGAGAGAAACAGGATATGTACTTCCTTATTCACCTACATTGAGAGTTGGCGATATAGTATTAGGTGGGTTTAGAAAGTATACTCATAAGGCAAGACTTTGGAGTCTAGATAAAGCACAAAGTTTGCAAGAAATTATGGATTGGCATAATAGAAATATTAAGTTTGTAGAAGAGGCTAGAAGCAGAGGCGAAAATCTGCCCGATCTAAAATACGTGGTTACAAAGAAATTCGATGGTTTAACAATTAACTTGACATATAATACTGAAGGTATACTTGAAATAGCTGCAACAAGAGGAACGGGAAGTATTGGAGAAGAAGTAACGGCACAGGTTAAAACAATCAAATCAATTCCGCTTAAAATCAATAGCAGTGATGTTTTAGAGGTTCATGGAGAAGCTATCATGACTCAAGAAGCTTTTAATAAATATAATGAAACTTCTGATACACCACTTAAGAATCTGAGAAATGGAGCAGCAGGAGCTTTAAGAAATTTAAATGTAAAAGAAACTGCACGAAGAAGTCTATCTGCCTTCTTTTATGATGTAGGACATAAAGAAGGGACTCCATTTAGAACTTATATGGAAATGATGGAGTTTATAAAAGAACAAGGTCTTCCAGTTGATGATTATATAAGAGTATGTACTTCAATAGATGAAATTGAAAAAGAAATAGACTATGTAAAAGGTATTAGATTTGACTTAAATTATGATATAGATGGATTAGTAATTGCAATAGATGATATCAGAACAAGAGAACTATTAGGCTATACAGTAAAGTTCCCTAAATGGGCTATTGCATTTAAATTTGAAGCTCAAGAAGCAACAACTAAGCTTCTAGATGTTGAATGGAATGTTGGAAGAAGTGGTAGAGTTGGTCCAACAGCAATCTTGGAGCCAGTAGAACTAGCAGGAGTTACTGTTAAAAGAGCCACTCTAAATAACATGGATGATATCTCGAGAAAAGGTGTCAGAATTGGTGCGGAAGTATTTGTAAGAAGAAGTAATGATGTTATACCAGAGATAATGGGAATAGTGGCAGAATCATTAGAAGGTTCAGAGGAGATAACAGTTCCAGAAGTTTGTCCTGCTTGTGGCAGTCATTTGGTGCTAAGTGGGGCTCATTATTTCTGTGAAAACACTTTATCTTGTAAGCCTCAACTAGTTAAAACTATAGTTCATTATGCTTCAAGGGAAGCGATGAATATAGCAGGTTTTTCAGAAAGAACAGCGGAACAATTATTTGAAAAACTTAATATTAAATCTATCTCAGATTTATATAAATTGAAAGAAGAGGATTTAATAGGACTAGAGAAGTTTGCAGCGAAAAAAGCTAAAAATCTTCTGGAAGCTATTGAAAAAAGTAAAGATTGTGAGTTATATGCGTTTATATATGCTTTAGGAATTCCCAATGTAGGTGTAAAGACTGCAAAAGATTTAGTCAGCAGATTTAAGTCTATAGAAGGTCTAAAAAATGCAACTTTTGAAGAACTTATTGGAGTTCAAGATGTTGGAGATATAGTTGCTCAAGGGGTTGTAGTTTTCTTTAAAGAAGACAAAGTATTACAGACGATAGAAGAGCTGCTGTCTCTAGGTGTTAGTCCTAAATATGAAGAAAAAGAAGTAATAGCAAGTCCTTTTGAAGGAAAAACTGTTGTTGCAACTGGTTCGCTTAAGAATTATTCTAGGAATGAGATAAAAGATAAGTTAGAAAGTTTAGGAGCAAAGGTTTCAGGTAGCGTTAGTAAAAAGACAGATTACATAATAGCAGGTGAAGCGGCTGGATCAAAATTAACTAAGGCAGAGGAATTAGGAATTAAAGTTCTTTCAGAAGAAGAGTTTGAAGAAATTCTAAGGAGGTAGAGTATGAAAAAATTAATAAATTTGCTTGGGTTTGCGTGTGCGTTTATAACCAGCATCTTAATTATTTGTACTTTCATGACAACATATCAGTTTTATTATGTTAGCCAAATTTTCAACTCATACTTACCAATACAGCTGGGAGTATGCATTACTATGGCAATTATAGCACTTAGATTTCTAATTATTGAAACTGGCAAAAAAAGATTAGTATACTTTGCTTTTAGTTTAGCTATATCAGTTTCATTGATTTTCTTTATGATAAATTTGATTAAGTAAATATAGTAATGGAATAAGTACTATACTAGAAAGAAAGGATACTCTTTTGCGTAGTGTTGCACAGTTATTTTCTCTGGCAACCTAGAAAACAGGGTATCCTTTCTTTTTGTTTGGCATCACATTATTTAATTTCTGATTAAGCAGTACAGATTATGGTAATAATACTAAATATAATTGAATGTAAAGGGTGTAATTATGAAAAAATATTTTTTCTGTACAATTATTTTAGTTTTTACTATTTTGTTTTGCTTAGGATTTATAAATAGGCAAAATAGTGATGTAGCAAATGATAATTTAGAGGAAACAATAAGTTATGGAATAAATGAAATTCCAGGGGATTTAGAAAAGGTGACTAAGTTATCTAAACGTCATGAGGATATCATGTGTGCTCTAAGTAAAGGGTTGGTTTCCAAAAGTGCAGATAATAAGATTGTGCCGTCGCTAGCAAGTGATGTTGTAAAAGATAAGGATGGAATTCAATATGAGTTTAAGATGAGGGATGATATCTTTTGGAGTGATGGAAGTAAAATAACAGCAAGTGATATAGCAAACTTTTTTAAGGAATTACTGAAGGAAGAAGATGAAGTAAATATACAAGCGTTGCTAGAAGTTTACGGTGCAAAAGAGTTCAGAGCTGGAAAAGCTATATTTGAAAATGGAGTTGCTATTAGAGCAACTGAAAATTCAGTCATTATCAGATTAAACCAAAAGAATGAGGAATTCCTAAGTGAACTAACTAAACCACAATATAGGTTAAGAAAATACTTGATAATGTGGCGTAATTTAAATAATAATTATGATAAGCTTGTTTATTCAGGAGATTATAAAATCGATTCTGTTAGTAAAGAGAATATGGTATTAAAAAGAAATAACAATAATAGTGAGCTTAAGATATCGAATATTAATATATTAAATGATGAAAATGTTGAATTATCTATGGCATCGTATGAAGTAAAAGAGAGAGACATAGTAATAAATCCCCCAGAAAGTGAACTCAATAAATTAGCTGAGGAAAATAATCTAATATCAATACCTGAGGCAAAGGCAGCATATTTGGTTATGAATAGCTCGGATAATTCACTTCCAGTACAGGGCAGGAGAGAAATATATAACAATGTATGCAAGGCTATTGAATCCTATCAAAACTTAAATAATAAAGAATTTGAACTTGCTGAGGGAAGTTTCTTTAGAGAAGATAAGAAGGATTTAACAAAATTGCAGGCTAGAAAGGTTGTAAGCAATAAAGAAGGAAAATGGGATAAACCTAAAGTATTGACTTTGTTAGGCGAGGACAGCAATGAGAATAGAATTTTATGTAGAGTCATTCAAGAGTGGTTTAAAAATAATACAGATATAACTATAAAATATAGTCTAGTAAAAGAAGAATTTAAAGACGAAGAATTAAGAAAAAGGTATGATATGATTCTAGTTAATAATGAGGCTAGCATACTTGATAAGACACAATTCTATTCTAATTTTAAAGAATATTTAACAGATAGCCAAAGTAAGCTGTTAGAAAAATCTAAGATTAGTACCCAAAACTTAGATTATTCAGGTTTTGAAGAAAGCATATTTGATAATTATAATGTATTACCGCTAGTATTTTATAATGAAAATATAGCAATTTCTGATAAAATATCTGAATTGAAGTTGGATGGAAATGGAAATTTGGATTTTGCTACAATAAAATAAATTTATAATAATTATTAAGAACTATGTAATAGCTTAAATGCATTGATAATAGAAATTGAGGGCTCCTTAGTAAAAGTTTTAAATTATATGTTTGGCTTATATTAAGGAACCCACTAATAAAAATTAACTTTTCTTATTATGAGGATGTTGATTTTTATTTTTTTTATATTTTTTCTTTTTCTTTGGTGGACTGACTTTTGAAATAGTATCTTTGTTCAAAAGTGAAATTTTATTTATCTTCTTTAAGTTGACTATATTTTTCACCTCAACTTCTTCTTTTTCAATACATTTAGTGCTTGTTAATGCATTCGGGGTAAGATTTTTAACATCATTTGAAGTTTCTGATACCAATAAAATTGATGTACTTTCTTTAGTATCAGCCGAAATATTTTCTATATTTATTTTAGGGTTATTCGGACGTATAATTTGTTGCTGAATTTTCTTTAAATCCCCTTGTGATTCACAATTCATAGGATTAGTAAATTCCATTAAATCTTCAATGGTATCTTTTAAAAGGAAAATAATTAAAAAGAAATTAAGCATATTTTTATTACTATCAAAAGAAGATTTTTTTGAACTTAAAGAATCTTTTCGTTTTGAATAAGTTAGGCTTTTTACAAATATAGGCGCTAGCCCTGTGCTTTTAGGTGTTGATAATACTGGCATTCTAAAGAATGTTTCATCCAACATATCATCAGAACGTAGGCTCAATTTTCGGTATCTTTCTACTTCATCTAAAGTAGGAGCGTCAGGCCAACTTGTTAAAAGGCCTCCGTTTACAAAAAACTTTCTGTAAACATTTGATATAGTTGGCCGTAGTTCATTAGATCTATCTTCATTAAATGAATACATAAGAAGGCTGAGAAGATAGAAGTTAACCTCTAAGCAAGAGTATTTGCTCTCTTTTTTATCAGATATTTTAACAAATATATGTTTGTCTGAATCGTATAAACTAACTAATTTATCATTAATTTCTTTAGCTGTTTCCTTAAAAGAAATTATATCTGTATGTTTATAAGCCTCCATTAAGCATATAGAGAACAATGAGCAATCATCTATTGAATTTAGGTAATAATCTTTCTCTTGGAATTTAGAAATCAAAAAGTCTCCTAAATCTAAAATAAGTCTTTTAGCATCTGAATTACAGGAATATTTATAAAAGATATTTAAAGCAAGAAAAATTAGTACGCATTCATTAAATGATAACTCGTATAAAGCTGACTTATAGTTTTTAAACATATCTAATATTTCATTTGAAAACTTGATGTACTCACTACTTATTTCTTCAGATTTATTATAGTGAGCATAAAGCATATAGGCCGCCATCATAAAAGCTTGGTCAGAAAATTTGAATTTGTCATCCGTATCAACTAAGGAAAAGCCCTTAGAATTTCCTTCGGATATGTTTTTCTTGTCAACAAATAATCCTTCATTATTTCTTAAATTTTCAGAGTAGAATTGCAATTGTTCTTTTGCAATATATTTAAATGGTTTTTCAAGAGACGCTATATTTCTCTTCCCATCATTATAATGCGAATAATATTCACTTAACTCAAGTAAACAAAGAGTCATAAGAGCGTTGGTAGAAGGGGTTATTTCCTTCTTAAAACTTGATTCATCAAAGCTATGGCTGCTTTTACTGTGAATGAGCAACGGTGAGGCTTTTCTGTACATGCATAGTAGTGGAGAAAAATTATTTAATATGCTAATATCATCTATAGAAGATTTTTTTGAAGTTCTAACTTGTGCCAAAAGACCACATTTAGAGTTCAATACTAAAGTTTTAATTGATTCTTTTGATAAATGAAAAAGTTGACCACTAATTTCTTTTGAGGAAAGGCTATTCATCCTAAAAAATGGTCCTATATATCTCAATGTATAACACCTCTCATAAAATTCTCATCTTATTAATTAATATGAAATTAGTGAATAAAAAGTACATAAAATATAAATAAAAGGAGATTTTTTATAATGAAGGAAGGAAAATTAGATTTTGATGATTTAAGAAGAATAATCCTAAATAATAAATCAGTTAGAAGAGATGAAATTGTAGTTAGAAATGATGTTGGGGAAGATTGCTCAATAATTGATTTTGGTAATTATGAAGGCATTTTTTCTACTGATCCAATAACAGGGGCTAACGAAAATGTTGGGAAACTAGCTGTGCATATTAATTGTAATGACATTGCATCATCAGGCGGCGAGCCTATAGGAATTTTGGTTACTATATTAGCTCCTGTTAATTCAACTTTACAGGAAATAAATAAAGTTATGAATGAAATTGATGAGGAAGCTGCAAAGATTAATGTTGAAATTATAGGTGGCCATACGGAGGTGACTAGCGCAGTAAATAAAATGGTTATATCCGTTACTGTAATAGGTAAAAATTTAAAAGGTAAATCTGTTAAGACAGCGGGAGCGAAGTTAGGTGATGATATAATTGTAACTAAAACTCTAGCCCTAGAAGGTACATATATTCTAATAAATGATTACGAAGAAAAATTGAAAAAGATATTATCTGCAGAAGAAATAGAGCTAGGAAAAAGTTTAATAAATAAACTGAGTGTTCTAGAAGAAGGAAAGATAGGCGGAGAATTCGGAGTTAATTCAATGCATGATATAACCGAGGGAGGTCTTCTGGGAGGTCTTTTTGAGGTTGCTATGGCATCAAATACTGGGTTTAAAATCTCTAAAGATAGAATACCTATACTTGATGTTACAAGAAAGATTTGTGAAGAATTTCAAATAGATCCTCTTAGACTTATATCGTCTGGAAGTATGCTCATTACTTCAGAAAATGGGGAGGAATTAGTTAAGCAGCTTAAAGATAAAGGAATTGAGGCGAGTATAATTGGAAAAATATGTGATCGGGATGGAATCTTAATTGATAATGGCAATGAAATAAAGGTTGAACCGCCTAAGAGAGATGAATTGTTCAATATAAGGGTTGAAAAGTAGTTGATTTGTAAATGTTTTTCATTTTTATTAGCTACATAGGATTAAGATAAGATAACAAATACGAGCCTAAAAATAGGATTAATAAACTACTTTTAATTAAATTAAGAAGAAATATAATCTATATGACACAAATGTCTTTGATTTATTTCTTTATTTGAACGTCAGGAGAGAAGTTATAATGAAAAAATTAATATTAGCCAGTAATAATAAGAAAAAAATTAAAGAAATGAAAGAGATATTAAAGGATTTAGATATAGAAGTTATGTCTTTAGAAAATGAAAATATTGACATAGATGTTGTTGAAGATGGAAATACTTTTGAAGAAAATGCTAAGAAGAAAGCAAAGGAAATATATGAGTACGTAATTGAAAGAGGAGATAAAGATTTCATTGTATTGGCGGACGATTCGGGATTGGCGGTAGAGTATTTAAATGGAGAACCAGGAATATATTCAGCTAGATATGCAGGGGAACATGGGAATGATGCAAAGAATAATGAAAAGCTTTTGGAGAATTTGAGGGGCGTAGAAGCAACAGATAGAACAGCTAAATTTATTTGTCAATTAGCTATGTTTACAGACCAAGGAGAGTATTTTAAGGTTACAGGAGAGGTAGAGGGGCGTATCATAGAAGAACTGCATGGAGAAGGTGGATTTGGTTATGATCCATTGTTTTTCTATGAACCATTAGACAAAACCTTTGGAGAATTAACTTCTGAGGAAAAAAACCATATAAGTCATAGAGGTGTTGCATTAAAAGAATTTAAAAAAGTAATTTCTGAGTTATTGTAATTGATTAAAAATTATATATGTGATTATATTAATTATGATATTATTTATAATAAGTAATATCATAATTAATATTTTATTAAGAAAAAGAGTACAGAGAGGATGATATTTATGTTAATTGCAGTTATTAGTGATACACATAGAATAACTAAGTACATCAATTTGGCAAAAAAATTAATAAAGGATGCTGATATATTAATACATTTAGGAGACAATGTTGATGATGTTGAGATACTAGAAAGAGACTTTAAAGGACCAATATACGCAGTCGCAGGAAATTGTGATTATTCAACAAAGTACCCTAAGGAAGATATTCTAGAGGTAAACGGAAAGAAAATATTCTATACCCATGGAGATATGTATGGTGTTAAAAGCTCTATAAATAATATTTATTACAGGGGGAGAGAACTGGAAGCAGACATTGTTTTGTTCGGACATACACATGAACCGTTAAGAGAAGAGGCGAGCGGCATTATATTAATGAATCCAGGAAGTATATCGCTCCCAAGATTGAACAAAAGAGGTATAGGGTTTATTAGTATCAATGACAATGGAGATGTTTCCACATCATTTAAGGAGGTTAGAGAATAAACTAAAGTTAACTATGTGACGAGTTAATAATATTAATGATGTCGAATTTGAGTCCTTTTAGTTATTTATATTTGCATGAAATGATTGATATCATAAATAAAAATTAGAAAATGTATATTTAGATGTGCTATTTAATACATAAAAAAGTCATGTTCAAGCTTATAAAAATTGAGGTTATCCAAACTATGAAGGATTTTTAAAAAATTATTTAAAAAAAGTATTGACGAAACAGATTTGATATTGTAGAATAATCATTGTCGCTGAACAGTAAGCGATGGAACAAAAAAAGTTAAGACCTTCGGGGTGTGGCGCAGCTGGGAGCGCGCGTGGTTTGGGACCATGAGGTCGCAGGTTCAATCCCTGTCACCCCGACCATTTAAACTAAAGTTTTATTGGAGACTTAATGTATGCGGGTATCGTATATCGGTAATACTCCAGCCTTCCAAGCTGGAAAGGTGGGTTCGATTCCCACTACCCGCTCCACCAAAGAAACCTATAAAGCAAGTTAAAAAAGTCTTGACAAAGTTTGATGGGAAGTTTAAAATAAAGAACGTTCCGAAAACAAAAAAAGATTGACAAGGCATTCAGGATATTATATAATAATATAGGCCTGAAAGTAATAACTAAGGTAAATATGCGTTTTTAGCTCAGCTGGATAGAGCAACGCCCTTCTAAGGCGTGGGCCAGGGGTTCGAATCCCTTAAAACGCACCATATACCGGGGTGTGGCGCAGCTGGGAGCGCGCGTGGTTTGGGACCATGAGGTCGCAGGTTCAATCCCTGTCACCCCGACCATCAAAATTAAATTTTCTTTGAAAAATTAACACATGCGGGTATCGTATATCGGTAATACTCCAGCCTTCCAAGCTGGAAAGGTGGGTTCGATTCCCACTACCCGCTCCATACAGACTTAAAGAGTCTGTAACATAATAAATAATATGCGTTTTTAGCTCAGCTGGATAGAGCAACGCCCTTCTAAGGCGTGGGCCAGGGGTTCGAATCCCTTAAAACGCACCATATGGTGTACGTAGTTCAGTTGGTAGAGCGCCAGTTTGTGGCACTGGTTGTCGTGGGTTCGAGTCCCATCGTTCACCCCATATAGGGATATCGCCAAGCGGTAAGGCAATGGACTTTGACTCCATTATTCGTAGGTTCAAATCCTGCTATCCCTGCCATCAGTGGTTCACTAGCTCAGTCGGTAGAGCACATGACTTTTAATCATGGTGTCCCGGGTTCGATTCCCGGGTGAGCCACCAATTTTATATTTATGCAGGTGTGGCGGAATTGGCAGACGCACTAGACTTAGGATCTAGCGCCTTTCGGTGTAAGAGTTCGACTCTCTTCATCTGCACCAAATGAGCGGAAATGACTCAACGGTAGAGTGCCACCTTGCCAAGGTGGAGGCTGCGGGTTCGAATCCCGTTTTCCGCTCCATTTATAAAAGATATAAGACAAACCTACATGCGGGTATCGTATATCGGTAATACTCCAGCCTTCCAAGCTGGAAAGGTGGGTTCGATTCCCACTACCCGCTCCATTAATTATAATATGCGTGATTAGCTCAGTCGGTAGAGCACCTGACTCTTAATCAGGGTGTCCAGGGTTCGAATCCCTGATGACGCACCAACAGTAAATTTTAATTTACTAAGTACATAGGATAACAGATGGTTAATTCCATTATAGGGATATCGCCAAGCGGTAAGGCAATGGACTTTGACTCCATTATTCGTAGGTTCAAATCCTGCTATCCCTGCCATTATTTTGGTTCACTAGCTCAGTCGGTAGAGCACATGACTTTTAATCATGGTGTCCCGGGTTCGATTCCCGGGTGAGCCACCAATTTTATATTTATGCAGGTGTGGCGGAATTGGCAGACGCACTAGACTTAGGATCTAGCGCCTTTCGGTGTAAGAGTTCGACTCTCTTCATCTGCACCAAATGAGCGGAAATGACTCAACGGTAGAGTGCCACCTTGCCAAGGTGGAGGCTGCGGGTTCGAATCCCGTTTTCCGCTCCATACACGTTAAGATAAAATAAATTAATATGCGGGTATCGTATATCGGTAATACTCCAGCCTTCCAAGCTGGAAAGGTGGGTTCGATTCCCACTACCCGCTCCAAAAAACAACTGATTTCAGTTGTTTTTATTTATATACAAATGAATATGCATCCATAGTTCAGTTGAATAGAGCGTTGGACTTCGAATCCAGAAGTCGTGGGTTTGAGTCCCACTGGGTGCACCATGAAAGTAGTAATACCAACAGTTCAGAGCAACTCCAAACTGTTGGTATTTTTATTATCATTTTGTATATTCATAATAGGGCATTTCGATTACAAATCCAGTTTTATCAAATTTATAATTTGTATTTTCCAAGGGATTTACATTTGAAACTAGGTTGATTCCAACAGTGTAAAGTGCTTGGGCTAATTCATTAGAATTTTGAATAACAGTGCCAGTCATAAAGCCCTTACTGATTAAATCTTTCGCTTCTGGTATTCCGTCTATTCCGAAAACTGGTATAGTCTTAGTTTTATCGCCATTGTTATAACCATATTTCTGTAAGGCTTCAATAGCCCCGATTGCCATAGCATCATTATTGGAAATTATCATCTCTAAATTATTACCATATCTTAAGAATAAAGAATCTATGTTGGATTTAGCTAATTCTTTATCCCAATTACATACTTTTGAAGATAATTCAACAGTCTCTATTCCTGAATCATTAATTGTTGAGATACAATAGTCACTTCTGTAAATTGTCGCTTTACTGTCTGCATTACCTTTTAACATAATATATTGAATCTTATTATCTTTATTTTTATCTATAATTTCTTTATCTGTAATCCATTTATCTATGATCAGTTTGCTTTGTAAAACTCCAGATTTTCTTGAATCTGTTGCTATAAAGATAACTTTATTATAAGATTTAACAGCTTCTGGTATAGTAGATAATTCAAAATTAAATAAGATTATTGGAATATTATTTTGTTTAGCCTGAACAATAATATTCAATACCGCATTTTCATTTTCATTAACTAAGTCTATCAATAAAAGATCAAAGTTATTTCTAAACATAGAATCTAGAGCTACATTTTGTATAGCTTGATTATCCTTGCCATCAAAGAATGTGAATTTTACAGTATTTTCGTGTTGCTTTTGAATATTATCAAGACTTTGTTTAACCAATGACATATATGGATCATCAAGCTTAAAAAATAGTACTCCTATATTAGTTATCCCTCCTGTGTTAGCAGAAGATAAACAGGTATTATAATGTATTTTGTTTAATATCACATGAATTGATGTGGAAAGTATAACAATTGGAATAATGAATGTTAGCATTTTTCTGAATATTTTCATCATTATCCTCCATAGTACTAGTAGAAATTATAATATTTATTAGGTTTTCTCTAATGAGAAAATTTATGCGTGAAAGGAATAATAATATTTATGATAATGAGAATAAAAAGCAATTTATAAAAAAATAAATTATTTTTATAATGGATTACTTGATCAAAAGATTCCATCAGATGGCTTTAGAGCAATTTGACTCGTGAAAACTTTCCTAGGAGTTTCAACAATAATAGTGTAATCTCTATTATCAGTGATTAAGTCAACATTGTCAAAAACTGCATATCCATTAATTGTATCTTGTGAAGGAATGTTCATGTTTTTGAGAAGGATATTGTCTGAAATAATATTAAGATTAATAGATCTGGATTTATATTCATTAGTGATATCTTTAATCTTAGGCATGGTTGCCAAATATGGTCTATCTCTATTAAGTAGTTTTATGTTTAAAATATCAACAGATTTCGCTGACTTATTTTCAATGGTTAAGTTTATAATTACTAATATATACTCATTATCATAAAAAGAACCCAGATAGTAACTCTTTGAGATATCATATGAAATTTTTAGATTTGGACGAGAATCTAAATTATTTGTGAATTTTATAATTAGTATAAAAGCATCAATTGTTAAAAATAAAAGGAATAATAGAATGAAAATTTCTGAATGTAATTTAATAAATGAAATCATTAACTAAGGTGCCTCCTTATTAAAACATATATTTTTAGTATAATAATATAAAATCACAATTTCAAATAAGAAACAAATTTATAATTAATTCTATATATAATAAAATTTTGAAAATTTATAAGTTATAGTATGTAATTAAGAAGAAATAGATTATAATATTACTATTAATATAACAAGTGTGAGGTAAGAATGGAAATTTATATTTATAAGACTTACGATGAATGGTTTAATGATATTCCTACAGAAGTACTTGAGGGAGAGGTTAATTCTACATATAATGGAGTACTGGCAATTGATACAATTTGTGAACATAAGAAATATAGACAGATACTTTCTTTGAAGAATAACTTCGCTTTTATATATAAGCTCCCATATGGATTTTTGTCATATGCTAAGGAAATTAATATATACTCGAATATAAAATCTTGGCAAAATTCTGAACCCAATATTTCATTTAAAGGTGAAGTTCATGAAGACGAAGGTGGAGATAGTCACTTGGTTTTTATAACTGAAGATGGTTTTAAGCAGTGTATATCCTTAGATGGAATTTATGCTGTCACTTATGAAAGGTAGGCATTTCAATGAAACTGCAGGATGTAGATTTAAGAAAGCTATACAGGACATGGAAATCAGGGTTAGGGCCATTTCAGGGCTTTTTCAGAAGTACACCATTTGTCTCGCTGCAAACTTACGAAAATTTTGAGCTAAAGGCGGGAAGTGAAAATAAGTGTAGGCAAGATGTGGTGGACAAGATAAAAGAAAATCTTGATGAAAATAATTTTACAATAGTTGATTTACCTCTTAACGAAATATTGGATACTGCACTTGTATTAAATAACAAATATAGCATTAAACCAATTCTGAATATTAATCTTTTATTTCACCCGTTTGGTATCGTTGGAGATAGGGTGGGTATAAGTAAATTAATAAATAATGGATTAAAATTAAATAAGGTAAACTCTAATAAAATTGTTATGCTAATTCCTAGTAACAGATATGACAATAATTTAGAAGTTAAATATTTAGAAGATAAATTAAATAATCAGTACGGAGTAGGGGAGGATGACCTTCCATATGTAAACATGTTAAAAGAACTTAAATACAATGGAGTTGTTATTTTAACTAGAGGTGAATTAAAAGAAGATCTAAGGGCTTATATAGACTCTATAAGTAAAGATATAAAGGTAGAAATAATAAGGGTGATGTTGTAATGAAAGATATTGAAGAAATATCAAAGGAGATAAAGGATATAGCAAAGGGGAACAAGAAAAAAGCATTAGCGATAGCGGTAGCTGCAACATTTATGGTTAGTAGTCCTCTTGGTTTCGCAGGATGTTATAATCCTCAAGAAAAAGAGAAAGATGAGGAAGACAATGGATACAGCAGTGGAGGCACTTCCGGAGGGTGGCATGGATTTACTGGAGGATCATCAGGCGGTAAGTCTTCTATAAGTGATGGCTCTTCAAGCGGGAAAAGCAGCATAAGTTCATCAGGTGGAAAGTCTTCTGGATATTCGGGTTCAATAGGAGGAAGTTCATCTAGCTAATTTATGTTAAAAATGATTCTGGAGTAAGAATAAAATTAGTCAGAAATACTGAGATTCATATTTGTTCTATATATCTTATAGAAAGAGAAGTGTGATATGGAAAAACAAATAAATTATATTGAGGATGTTTTATTTAATAATTATATGGTAAGTTCTTTAGGTGAAGAATATGTCCATTCACAAATACCTTTCTATTTTGAAGTGAGTACATATGAAAAAATGGTGTATTATAGTGAAGAAATAAACAAGATATCCTTAGAGATACTAAAAGAGAGTAATGATAAACACAAAAAACTATTAAATTACTTTGATGATTTTATTTTTAAAGATAAGATATTTAACTTAAAGTGCCCAATCTCAACAATGTTTTGGGCGAGATATGACACTTTTAGAGATGTTAACGATAGAATTTATTTTGCTGAATTTAATTATGACAAACCTTGTGGGCAAAAAGAAATGCATCTGGCAGGGAAAAGTAATTTTAGTGGAAATCTAAACAGTAATTTTTTAGAGGTATTTATGAAGGAGCTAATGGAAATCTGTATTAGTTACACTAAAAGTGATGAAAAGATTAATGTGGGGTTTTTGATGGATCCCTGTCATTATGAAGAGTTGCATCACAGTTACTATTTTAAACATGTCTTTAAAGATACTAATATTAATATAGTGCAGGTTGGGCCTAACAATTTATCTGTTAGAGATGGAGATGTTTATGGATATTCTAGTATTAAGCTGCCTATAATTTTACGATTGTTTCCAACTGAATTTTGCAATGAAATTTCGAATATAGAGGAAATTTTAGAATGTGCGGATAATGGTAAACTTTTGTTAATAAATGATCCGAGAATTATAGCTATTCAAGCAAAAGGTTTTTTTGCTTACCTTTGGGATTTAGTTAAGGAAGATTCAAACCTTATTTCTTCAAGAGATAAGGAGGTTATAACTCAATGTATTCCTTATACCGAAATATTAACTGCAAATGGAATTGAAGAAGTAATGAGTAATAAGGATAATTATGTTGTTAAGTCTTCGCTAGGAAGATATAGTCAAGAAGTTTATATTGGTAAGTTGTATACTCAGGAAGAATGGAATACACAAATTAAGATTATATATGAAAGTAATAAGATACATGTACGGCAAAATATAATAGATATTAAGCAGGAATATACTTATGTTCCAAGTAATAATAACATGAACATTCCAACTTCAGCTTTTGGGAATTTTGGTGTTTACTTAATCAAAGATAAAGTACAAGGTTTTTTAGTAAGATGGAGCGAAAACTTCCTTACTAATGATAATTATACTTGGATGTGTCCTTTAGGGGTTCAAGAGTTTCCTATTTTGGTAAAAAAGTTTGAAGCTGAAAATAGATGTGACACATGGAATGAAGTAATAGAAGAAATTGCTTTTAAGTATAATTTTACAGGTGCGTATACTAATGTTAATGAATATATTTCATTGGACTCTTTAATTATAAAGAAAAATCTCCATGAAGAAATGCTATATGTAAGTGAAAAGTTTTGTGAAATATTAAAGAGAATGTATCCTCATATCCAGAAAAACATAGATATATTTGGAAAAATACTTGGAATACCAGAAAAACTTTATAAGTTGGTTTCTAAATCCTTAACTTCTGTACTTTGTGCTTTAGGAAGGATAGATTTTGTTGTTGACAATGATGGTAATTTAAAAATTTTGGAATTTAACTCAGAAACTCCAGCAGGCTTAGTTGAGTCTATCGGAGGGAACTCTATAGTTAAGAAAAAGCTTAATATTGAGTATGAGGATCCTAATGAAAAGCTTAGAGGTGAGATAAGAAAAACATTTTTTATTATATTGGAAGAGTTTAAGAAATCAAAAAGTATAAACAATATTGCAGTGGTGACTTCCTGGTATTATGAAGATATATATACAAGTAATATAATATCAGAAGTATTAAAGGAATTGAAAGATTATAATATTATTCTTGGTAATGTGTATGATTTGAAAGTAGTCAATAATAAGATTTTCCTTTATGGGGAAGAAATAGATGCAATATATAGGCATTACCCCTTAGATTGGTTTTATTTTGAGGAGGAGATGAGAGATATAATAGAGCCTCTTAATTCTGGAGATTACTTAATAAACCCAGCACATACATTGATAACTCAGTCAAAGGCATTTTTAGCGGTAATATATGAGCTTTTAGGGAAAAACTTTTTTTCTGAGGATGAGGAAAAGTTTATATTAAGATATATACCATATACAAGTGTAGAGGAAGATGAAAAACTTTCATCGGATTATGTGATTAAACCATATCTCTCAAGAGAGGGAATGGGTATTGACATAAGTTATAATAAGATAGATCAAGAGTTAGAAAATATTATTTTTCAAGATAGGGTTAATATTAAACCAATATGTATTGATATATATTCAACAATGGGAAAATCAAAGAAATATCAGTTTCCTGTATTAGGAGTATATATAACAGATGATAAACCTTGTGGGATTTATACAAGAATGGGTGATTTTATAACTAATAAAAATGCAATATATATGCCTACTTATATTAATCAATAATTTAAAGTAGCGATAGATATGTTGTGCTTATGCAAGCAAAATATTTAAATGCAAAATTGTGATTTTGTTTTTTATAATTATCTAGATAAAGAGTAAATAATATTTTATATAATTATATATTTTAAGGGGGAAAAGTTTAATGAATAACATTACAAATAGCATTATTTCAAGTATTATCTTCGGATTAATTGGTATTATTCTCTTGGTTTTTGGATATTGGTTTTTTGATAAAGTATTAACAAGAATTGATTTTAATCAAGAACTAAAAGATAAGAATATGGCAGTAGCTATTGTTATAGCTGGTTTCATGATTGCTATAGGTATAATAATTTCTGGAGTTGTAGCATAAAGTAATTCAATTAGAACATAAACAAGGATATTTGTTCTTCATAGAGTTTGTAATTATCCGTGGGAAAGAACTATCTCGAAATAACTCACTATTTCGAGATAGTTCTTTGTTTATTTTAAAACCATGTATTATTTAAGGAGATAAATTGAATAATATTATAGAATCATTTTTTATTTAGAATAAGTTGCAATATTACTGAAAATATAAAACTTATATTCTAAAATAATTAACGTACTAAGGAGGATAGCTATGAGAAAAAATATACTAAGGAAATTTGCGTCAATAGTAATAGTATTTATTTTAAATATATCATTACCTTTAAAGGTTAGTGCATATAGCTCGGAACTTAATAGAGCAAACAGCACAATTAGTAGAACAGAGTGTAGCCAAGATGTTAGGATGCAAGATGATTTTTATACTGCAATAAATAAGGAATGGCTGTCGAGTACAAAACTTCAAAGTGGGTACGTTTCTTATGGGACATTTGAAGAAGTATGTGGAAGAGTTAATGAAGGTATACTTAATATAATAAAAGATATACAAGTAAATAAAGATAAATACGATAAAAATAGTGACGAATTAAAAATTTTAAATTTATACAATAATTATTTAGATATGAAACAAAGAAACGAATTAGGGGTAAAGCCTATAGAGAAATACATAAACAAGATTGATGAAATTAATAGTGTAGAGGATTTAAAAAATATTATTAATGATGTGGAATTTTCATATTTTCAATCATTAGTAAATTTAGGAGTTGGACCTGATTATAAAGATAGTAGTACTAATGTTCTTTATATATCATCAAGTAACCTTGGACTTGGGAATTCACACTACTACAAAGAATCTGGCGATAAAAATCACGAAATAAAACAAGTGTATCTTGAATATTTGACTAGATTATATACGTTATATGGAGAGAATCAAGAAGATTCAAAAGCGAATGCGGAAGTATTTTATAACATTGAAAGCAATATAGCGGAAAAGATACCATCGTATGAGGAAGAGGCCAAGGATCAGAATAGAATTCAGAAGTCTTATAACGTGTATAATATTAAAAGTCTTGAAAAATTAGCGCCCAATATCAAATTTTCAGAACTATTATCAAACTTAGGTATAAGTAATAATACTAAAATAATAGTTGAAAATCCTGAAGAGTTAAAATTGGTCAACTCATATATGATTGATGATAATCTAAATAATATGAAAGTATTTTTAAAAACAAGTATACTTTTAAACACAGATAGTTTCTTAACATCTAAGCATAGAGAGGCTAGTGATGGATTAAGAAAAGCGTTTTATGGAGTAGAATCGACTGAATTAAGTGAAGGTAGTGGAGTAAGATTTGTAAGCAATCAATTAAATGAATTAATAAGTAAATTATATGTGGATAAACACTTCGACCAAGAATCCAAAAAGGATGTAGAAAATATAGCAAAAGAAATTATAGAAAATTTTGAGAACAGAATACAAAATATTTCGTGGATGAGCAAACAGACCAAAGAAAAAGCTCTTAGTAAGTTAGAAAGTGTTACAGTGAAAATAGGATACCCTGATGAGTGGAATGATTATAGCGATATAGAAATAAAATCCTACGATGAGGATGGTTCTTTAATAGAGAATGTAATGAATATTTATGTATCACAGATTGGAAAACAATTTCTCAAATTAAACAAACCTGTAAATAAAAATGAATGGAACATGGGTGCTTGTACAGTTAATGCTTATTATAACGCGTTAAATAATGAAATTGTTTTTCCAGCAGGAATATTGCAGCCACCATTTTATGATAAGAATGCTAAAAAGGAAAAGAACCTTGGAGGGATTGGAGTTGTTATAGGTCATGAGCTTACTCATGCATTTGATAATACAGGGGCGCAGTTTGATGAGACTGGTAAACTAAAAAGATGGTGGAATGACACTGATTATAAAGAATTTACTAATAGAAGTAAAAAAGTAGTAGATTATTACTCCAAAATAGAAATGAGTGATGGGAAGTTTGTAAATGGATTCTTAACTGTTGGAGAAAATATAAGTGATTTAGGTGGTATAGCCTGTGTTTTAGATGTAGCTAAAAAAGCAGAAAATCCTAACCTGAAGGATTTGTTTGAAAATTATGCGACAATCTGGAGGGAGGTTTCGACTAAAGAGATAAGAGAATATTTGCTAAGCAATGATCCTCATGCCCCTAAAAAGGTTAGAGTGAATGCAGTTTTATCTCAATTTGAGGAATTTTATAAAACATATGATATAAAAGAGGGAGATAAGATGTACGTAAATCCAGAAGATAGGGTAGGAATATGGTAAAAGATAATATTTTATTTGTGATTTTGCAAATAGTTGAAAACAGCTGGATTTAAGATAAATATAGCTAAGGATAGAAACTGGGCTATACAAACATAGCCTAGTGTATCTCTTTGTATATAAGTTAGAATCGTGGAGTATAATAGAGAATATAGAGAATATTTATCGAAAAATAGTAAATAATAAAATGTGACAGACAAATATGGTGATATAATAAGTTTTGTTGTCACGGAAGTTGATGAAAAGCACTGAGAATCAAGAAAAAATGTTTTTGAAAAAAGTGTTGACATTAAGTTGAGTAGATGATAAACTAAATGAGTTGCTTGAGGGCGACAAGATCTTTGAAAATTGAACAGAATATGATAAATACATTTAAGTAAACCAGCAATTTTTTTTGAGTAAGCTAAGATTAAACTTTTTATTGAGAGTTTGATCCTGGCTCAGGACGAACGCTGGCGGCGTGCTTAACACATGCAAGTCGAGCGATGAAGTCCCTTCGGGGACGGATTAGCGGCGGACGGGTGAGTAACACGTGGGTAACCTGCCTCATAGAGGGGAATAGCCTTTCGAAAGGAAGATTAATACCGCATAAGATTGTAGTTTCGCATGAAACAGCAATTAAAGGAGTA
>NZ_MZGT01000016.1 GCF_002029255.1 Clostridium chromiireducens | reverse complement strand
ATTATATACTATTATATTTTTAAATTTATAAACCATTGGTAATTTCTCCTCTTATAAATAAACTAGATATTTTATCATTATGTCACTTCCTTTAAAGTATCATTAATTTTAAAAGTGAAAATTTATTGCAATCTTTAATATTTAATCTTTTATGTTTGAGTTATATTTTTTGTTTTTATAATATGTATTTCTATATATAAGCAATATACTTTTAAGATATTACCACATATTTCATTTTAATTCAACAATATTTTCCAATACTAGTCAAGTGTTAATATTAATTTATCATTATATTGTTAATAAATTAATAAAATAAGCTTAATATATAAATAAGAATAGAAATAGTTAAACGTATTCGACAATTAATATAGGAAACCTACTTGTTTGGTATTAACAAAAAAGGATATTTATATAAAATAATAATTGATCAGAGAGTATTTTTATAATAAAAACTGCAATCTTGTTTTAGGGAATTTAAATTAATGTAATAAATTAATCCTACATAATTGTGCAAGAATAGTCGGATAGGTAAATATAATTTCTGATATTCTATTGATGAAAGGAGAGTTGTTAAATGGATTCGTTGAAAAAAATGAATGAAGCATTAAATTATATTGAAGAGAATCTTGATGGCGAAGTTGATTCTAAAGAAGTAGCAAGACTGGCATTTTGTTCAGAATATCATTTTCAAAGAATGTTTTCTTTTCTTGCAGGTGTTTCGTTATCTGAATATATTCGTAGGAGGCGTCTTACCCTAGCGGCTTTTGAACTCAATAATTGCGACATAAGAATAATTGACTTGGCTGTTAAATATGGATACAAGTCAGCAGATTCATTTACAAGAGCGTTTCAAAGTTTACATGGAATAACGCCATCAGAGGCGCGGTATAATGGAAAATCATTAAAAGCTTATCCACGAATGACTTTTCGATTATCAATTGAAGGAGGAAATGAAATGAACTATAGAATTGAGGAGAAAGAAGCATTTTGTATAATTGGAATAAAAAAGAGGGTGCCTATAATTTTTAATGGAGTAAATCCAGAGATTGCTAAGATGTGGCAAAGTCTTACTGTTGAAAATATTAATAAATTAAAAGAGTTATCTAATACAGAACCAAAGGGATTAATAAGTGCATCTTTAAATTTTTCAGAAGGACGAATGGAGGAAAAAGGAGAACTTGACCATTATATAGGTGTAGCAACAACAAAGGAGTGTCCAGATAACTTATCAAAACTTGAAGTTGCTGCCTCAACATGGGCAGTATTTGAAGCTGTAGGACCATTTCCAGATACATTACAAAACGTTTGGGGACGCATTTATTCTGAATGGTTTCCAGCTTCAAACTATGAACAAACGCAAGGACCAGAAATCCTATGGAATGAAAATAAAGATGTAACTTCATCAACTTTTAAAAGTGAAATATGGATACCAGTTAAAAAAATACTAGCATAGATAGATTAAAACAAATAGAAGAATAAAATATCACATTATTTAGAATGATTTATTACAACCTAATAGATCATTCTTTTTTATTATATATGTTTAAATTTAAATATATATAATAAATACTTAATAATACTTTAACAAATATCTTGTAATGTGGTATTGACTAACGCAAAGTATCAATGTATGATATTGTATATATAATCTATGAAGAAATAATTGGTTATATAATGAAGATGCATTGATATTACGTTGTATAATCTCAATAAAAAGTCAGATTATCTTAGGAGACAAGCTGTATTTACATTGTTATAGATAGCATTGATTTTGAACTATTTATATAATTTCTTTAATTTTATAGACATAATTATAAAGAAATTTATTGAAATATTTTTGTAATTAAGGGAGGAAAATAAAATGAGTGGATTAGGAAATCAAATTAAAACTTTGCTTTTGATGAGTAGTTTAACGATATTAGTAGTATTAATAGGAGGGGCCTTGGGTGGTCAATCAGGTATGATGATGGCCTTGATATTTGCACTTATTATGAATGGAGGCAGCTACTGGTTTAGTGATAGAATTGCTTTATCTATGACTGGAGCTAAGCCATTATCAAGAAACGATAATATTGAAATCTATACTATGGTGGAAAGATTGACATCAAATGCTGGAATACCAATGCCAGGACTTTATATTACACCTTCTATGCAGCCTAATGCTTTTGCAACAGGAAGAAATCCTAAACATTCAGCTGTTGCTGTTACACAAGGATTATTGAATATACTAAATCGTGAAGAATTAGAAGGCGTTATTGCTCATGAACTGGCACATATTAAGAATAGAGACGTGCTTATAAGCACTATTGCAGCTGTAATGGCTGGAGTAATTACAACAATGGCTAATTGGGCTCAGTGGGCATTAATGTTTGGCGCAGGTGGCGATGAAGAAGAAGGTCCAGGATTCTTAGCTGCTTTGCCGGTAATAATTTTAGGACCTATTGCAGCTATGTTAGTACAGATGGCAGTATCAAGATCTAGAGAATATCTTGCTGATAGTACAGGAGCAAGGATTGCAGGGCATAGCAGAGGACTCTCAAATGCATTACTGAAGTTAGAGCAGGCTTCTAGAACGGTTCCAATGGACGTCAGCCCTGCAGCAAGTCATCTTTTTATAGTGAATCCATTAAGTGCTAAGAGATTAATGAATTTATTTAGTACGCATCCATCTACTGAGGATAGAGTTCGCAGGCTTCAGGATTCAAACATATAATCTATATTAAAATGGATTAAATTAAAACTTTATTATTTTGGAGGAAGTATTTATGGAATTAGACCCCGAACCGACGAGTATAATGTCACAGTTAATTTTAATAGCTATTTTAACTTTAATTAATGCATTTTTTGCATCAGCAGAGATGGCTATAGTATCATTAAATAAGAATAAAATAAAGTTTCTTGAGGAAGAAGGAAACAAAAAAGCAAAACTTTTATTAAAGCTTATGGAAGAACCAACTAACTTCCTATCTACTATACAAGTAGGTATAACTCTTGCAGGATTTTTTAGTAGTGCTTCGGCAGCAACAGGAATATCAGAAAGTCTTGCTGTTTATCTGAAGGGATTAAATATTCCCTACAGTGGACAAGTTGCTTTGATAGTAGTTACAGTTGTATTATCTTATATAACATTAGTATTTGGAGAACTTTTTCCTAAGAGAATAGCACTAAAAAAAGCGGAAGCTATTGCAATGTTTTCTGTTAAGCCAATAACATATATATCTAAGATAGCAATTCCGTTTGTAAAACTACTTTCAGCATCAACAAGTGTATTAGTTAGATTGGTCGGATTGGATAAAGACGATTTAGAGGAGAAAGTATCAAAAGAAGAAATTAAGTCTTTTGTTGAAGTTGGACGAGAACATGGGGTTATAAATCAAACTGAAACAGATATGATAAAAAGCATATTTGAATTTGATGATAAATTGGCCCATGAAGTAATGACTCCAAGAACAGAAGCATTTACGATTGATATAAAAAAACCATTAAATGAATATTTAGATAAGTTGATAGAAGAAAGATATTCAAGAATTCCTGTGTACGAAGATGATATTGATAATATCATTGGGATTCTTTATATTAAGGATTTACTTAGTGAAGCTCGGAAGTATGGGTTTGAGAATGTGGATATTAGAGGTATATTACATCCGCCACATTTTGTTCCAGAAACTAAAAAGATAGATAAATTATTTAAAGAATTACAAGAGACTAGAAAACATATGGCTGTCTTAATAGATGAATATGGAGGATTTTCAGGAATAGTTTCTATAGAGGATTTAATCGAAGAAGTTATGGGTAACATAGATGATGAATATGATGAAGATGAACCGGCTATAGAGAAGATAGATAATAATACATTTATAATACCAGGTATGCTTTCAATTAATGATTTTAATAATTATTTTGATGTAGATGTAAAAAGTGAAAATTATGATACAATGAGTGGATTTATTGTTGAGACTATTGGATATATTCCAAAGAATATAGAGGAAAAACATATAGAATATGAAAATTTATTTTTCGAAATAAAAGAAATAAAAGAAAAGAGAATTGAAAAAATAAGACTTTCTCTTAAGAAAGAAGAATTGGTCTTATAGTTATAATAAAGATGCCTTGTGGGTAATGCAAGACATCTTTATTTTTTTATATATACGTAATAGGGTATTTTAATTGTAATTCCTGTTTCGTCGTAGTTATAATCGGTGCCAGCAATAGGGTCTTTTCTAGAAGCTAAATTCATTGCTACATCGTAAATTGCCTTTGCATGAAGTTTAGAATCTTGAACAATAGTGCCAGTCATAAAGCCTTGATCAATTAATTTCTTAGCTTCAGGTACGCCGCCGAGTCCGACAACAGGAATATATTTAGATTTGTCACCTTTGTTGAAACCATACTTTTGAAGTGCTTCGATTGCACCTATTGCCATATTATCATTATTGGAGATTATGGCTTCAATTTTGCCATTAAATTAAGGGGCGTTTTGCATCAACTATTTTATTAAGAGCATCACTAACTTGGTCTTCATTGGAACTAATTGGAGCTACAACAAAAACATCAAAATCTGAGTCAAGTTCCCTGGCAATATCATCATTTTGAACAGATTGATTTGCTTTTCCATCAAAAACGGTGAATTTGATTTTATTTCCACTTTCTTTCTGGAGTTCTTCTAAGCTCTTTTTTAAATCAGAATTAAATGCATTACTAAGATCAACTAAGAAAACACCTACATTAAGTGGCTTTTGATTAGAAATGTTTTGGGAAGCATGTGCAGTATTTTCAATGCTATGAAATAATAATATATAAACTATAATAAATGATAGTAATTTTTTTAATATAGTCATTTTCATCCTCCATAAGTTTTATCTTAATAAAGCATATAATTATAGACTTTCTCTATAAGCAAAATTTATTCGTTTCTACACATAATATTGTATTGAGTTTATGTGTAGCTTTAAATTAAACCAAGAATATGTGATAACTTACCGCAAGAGAAGATGTTCTGTTTCTCAGTTGCTGGATAAAATAACTGTGGATTTCTGCCAGTAAAAGTTTAAGTATTAATTTATCTATCTATATAGGGTTGGCAATTAAGAATTATATATTACAGTATTTATAGTGAGCGGCATCATGACAAATTTGACTAATATGAGATTAATTATTATCGAGAGACCCTATAATAATATTAATAGATAATATGAATAGCTTGTAAAAAGGTACAATTATAATATAATATTTATATGGAAATAAATTCAAAGAAAATTATGAAATACTATATTGAATAGTAAGGGGATACATTATGGAAGAATTAACAATTGCGTTATTGATAGATTCAGATAATATTGGAGCAAAACATATTGAGAATATACTGGGTGAGCTTACAAAGTATGGAAGAGTTACAATTCGGAGAATGTATGGTGATTGGACTCAGGAGAGGTTAAAACCTTGGTTGGAAAAATCTTCACAGTTTTCACTTACTCCTATAATGCAGTCTAATGATACTTCTAGAAAAAATGCTTCAGATATAGGGCTCGTTATTGATGCCATGGATATATTGTTTTCAGAGAAAGTAAATGGTTTTTGTATTGTGTCAAGTGATTCGGATTTTAATAAACTAGCAAAAAGACTACGTGAGTCTGGAAACTTGGTTATTGGTATGGGAGAACAAAAAACACCAGAATCATTTAGGGCTTCTTGTGAAAAATTTATTTATTTAGATATTATAAATGAAGAGATAGAAACGGAAGATGAAAAATTAGAGACGGCGCCAAAAGATAGCGAAATCAGGAATAAACATTTTGAAGAAGAATCTTTTACGAAAAAAAGTATAATAGAAAAAACTATTATTAATATGATTTTAGACAGTAATATAGATACTATGCATCTTGGAGAAATAGGGCAAAGGATAAATAATATGTTTCCAGATTTTGATGTGAGAAATTATCATTATACAAAATTATCTGAGTTGCTAAAAGAATTTGATAGTCTTTATTTAAGTAATAAAGAAAACAAATACTGGGTTTCTATAAAAAGTATTATGCCAGAAAATATTAAAGAAATTGAAAACAAAATAATTATGATATTCAATAAGAAGCGAGTAGCAAAAATGAATATTGGAGAGCTGAAAAAAGAATTATCTAACATTATCCCTAATTTAGATATAGTGATTAAGAAAAGTGGAGTTACTAAGTTTTCCCTATTCTTAGATAAGAAAATCGGCGTTATTAAAATTAGTGGTTATAATGCTCAGCTTATTAAATAGGCTATTGATATCTAAACTAAAACTTAGAATTATGCGATAGCTTACCGAAAATATAAATATTTTTGCTCCGAAAAACTATAAAAATATCGCTGAAGGTTCTAAGTTGTAAGTTGCATCCATTTTATCATGATCCCACCTTCGGTGTGACAAGATAAAGTGGAACAACCTACAACTAATAACCTTTGACAGCTCATTTTTAAATGTTTTCTTCGTATTATGCCCCTTGTGGGTACAATAATATTTATAATTTCTAGTGAAGATATGAGCTTAAAGTTTTAGCAAATTTGTAAATATATTTATCTAATAACTCTAATTCATAAATTGGATATCTATATACGAAACAAAATAATGGAGAAGAGTTTAGAGTGGTAGGAAAAAGATTACCATTACCCCTGTGTCGTGAAATGCGGAGTAGGGTAATGGTGGCTATAACCTTGGCTTTTTTAGCATATCTATGGAGTCTTTTAGTTCTCTATATTCCAATTTTTTTCCGTTGCATATATTGAAACTCCATCTTTTTCACTTGTTTCATATATATTAACGCCACTTGAAATTAAATTAGTGTAAGCAGAATTTTTACTTATATTTTTATTTTTGAAGCTATCTCCATTTATGCTCTCAGCAGACCTGCTTATAACGCCAAACGAAGGTTTAACATATCTGACAAAATCTATTGTTGATGATGTGTCGTATCCATGATGTGGTACTTTTAGCACGTCGACGTCTGATCGATTTAATAATTTATTTTCAGTAAAATCTTTTTCTGATCTCCATTCCATATCGCCAGTAAATAAGACTTGTAAGTCTCCGTAATTTAAATATATGATTGCAGATCTATCATTCCAGTAATCTAGTAAACTTTCACCTCTTAGTGGCTTAGGTTCAAACTCCTTATCAGATTGAATAAATTGCAAGATATTATTTTCATCTATGAATTGTTTTTTTTCAATAGTTGCAGTTTTTATCTTATTTTTGTTGATATAATCTGCTATACCTTTATACATATCATAATCTTTTCTTAGTGCTTCAATGATATAAGGAGTTTCTTTAGTTAAATCCATGCCAGCATACCAATCTTTTGTTTCTGGAATATTAGGAAGATACACTTTCTTAATATTAAAATTGTTAAGAATTGTAATTAATCCACCCATATGGTCTCCGTGAGGATGTGTAAGTATAACATAATCGATTAACGGCTTTCCATTATCGTTTTTTAAATCTTGTTCTTTTAAGAAACTTACAATTTTACCAGAATTCTTGAATTCTCCAGTGTCGATTAATACTTTTTCGCCGTTTGGAAGTTTAATGTATATGCAATCTGCATCTCCGACACTTAAGAATTTTATAAATAAATTATCTGTCATTTCTACAGAACCTTTATATTCACCTGAATCATCAAAACTCTCCATCTTGCCATTGATAATAATATTCCCAACTGCTAGGGAACTATCTGCTTTTACATAATATTTTTTGTTATCGATGGTAATCCACTGATTAGCAGCCATTACACCATCGCTAGAAGAGTAATATTTCTTATTATTGTGTTCATAAATTCCAGTTTGAAGCCTCCCAGTCTCGTCAAAACAATACCAATTATTGTTTATGAAAGTTTTAGTAAATGTAAATCCACCATGACTATTAATAAAATCTTTTTTCAAATAAGAATCTACTCCAATAGATAAGAAACATAAAGCAAGCATAATAGGAATTAGTTTTGGTATTTTTACTATACTTTTTTGCATCTTTACAGTTGCCCCTTAATACCTTTATTCATTAATCATCTTATTATTTGAATTTAGAAAGGTTGCAGTATTAACTAAGACATAACAAAACATTAACACAATCGTAAAATTAGATTTTTTTATCTTCATCGCAAGTGAGTTCAAGCACCACAAGGTGCTGATAAGACTATGCAGGCAGTATTAAGTAAATCAGCAGATATTGGTTTCTGTGGACCTGAACAAACTATTTACATCAACAATCAAGGAAGAGAAGACTATCCAGTGCTTTTTGCTCAGCTTACTCAAAAGGATGGATCTTTCTTAGTTGGAAGAACCAAAGAGGATAATTTCAAATGGGAAAATATCAAAGGAAAAAGTGTTATTGGAGGAAGACCTGGTGGGGTTCCAGCAATGGCTCTTGAATATTCGATGAAGAAAAACAACATTAATCCTAAGACAGATGTTAATATGGTTACTAATATTGATTTTGCTGCAACTGCAGGTGCATTTGGGCGCTACATTAAATAGCGCCTTTTTTTTTAGCGCAAAATAACTTTATTTTGGCTTCTTTAGTATCAGGGTTATATTGAATGTAGTCCACTAGTGAATTAATTAGGAGCTTTCTCATAGAGCTATCAGCACCTATCCATAATTTTTTAAAATTTAACAACATAGATGTGGATGCATTAATTTCTTTTGTTGCTAACTTGAAATTATTATTTATATTCTCTAATTCAAATTTCTTAAATTTTAGAGATTTAATTTCTTCACTTAACTCTTCAATTCTTTTCTCAAATAAATCATACAGGTTAGGATTTAATGAAATCTTATCTAATAAATTTTTTATTTGAATTTCTTTTTGTGATATTTGTTTTTCATAATTTTTTATATCAAATTTATCTATCATTTCAGATTCTAAGCTCTTTTTATAATTTTCGATAGCTTTGATTAAGGAACCCTTATCAGACGTTTCTTGAAAGAGTGCATTCATAACATCATTCTCTAATTTATCAACTCTTATATTTTTACTCTTGCATATATCTCCGCCTGAATTCATTTTATTTACGCAAACATAATATCTAAGAAGATCACCAGTTTTTTTTGATTTATGACCTTGTTTCTGTATCATACGTCCCCCACATTTTGAACAATAGAGTACAGAATTAAATAACCCTGAAGAACTCCCACTTACTAATCTAGGAGCTAAATCTTTATTTCTATCTAAAAGTTTTTGAGTTTTTAACCATAATGTGTCTTCAATTATTCCTTCATGCATTGAAACCGATAAGATCCATTCACTTATATCTCTATATTTATCTTTAGAATCTTTTTTATTATAGGATAATATTCCATTACTATTAGGATTACCAAATACAGTTGCGCCTTTAGTAGAGAGATAACTTACAACCAAATCGGATGATTTCACATAAACTGGATTTCTAAGTAAGAGCTGTAGAGCTTTAATATCCCAGGCAGCATTTCTTTTGGTATTAATATTATTTTTTATAAGGTACTTTTGCAATTTTCCAAGGCTTCCAAGGACCAAGTATTGCTCAAAAAATAACTTGACTACATTTATTTCTTCCTCAATAGGTGATAATTTCATCATCTTTTTTTGTTTGGAATTATTATCTAGATAATATTCAGGTTCGGATGAAAATCCAAAGGGGGGAGTACCACCAAGCCAACGACCAGTTTTAGCAAGTTCATACATATTGTCCTTTATACGTTCAGCTATAGTTTCACGTTCTAATTGGGCAAATACACTACTAATAAACATCATAGCTGTTCCCATTGGACTAGTTGTATCAAATTGCTCACGAATAGATATAAAATCTATTCCGAGAAGCTTTAATTCATCAATAAGTGTAGAAAAGTCGGAAACATTTCTGCTAATTCTATCAAGTCTATAACAAATAATTGCATCAAATTTCTTTAACTTGGCATCTTTCATCATAGATTTAAATTCAGGTCTATTTACATTACCGCCTGAGAAACCTTCATCCTCATATATAAGTATTTCATTGTATCCATTATCGCTAGCATATTTTTTACATAACTCTATTTGATTTTCTACACTTTCACCTTTACCAGTAAATTTAGATTTTCTGGAATAAATAGCAGCCTTCATAATATACCTCCAAATTGTTTATATATTGATTGTAGTTTTATACATAGCGTAAGTTAATTGAGTATGACTACATATAAATAACTAAAAAATGTAGGAAGAGTACTATATTGCACAAGTATGATAGGGTATTTCTCTAGTTCTGAAATTATTTCTGATATTATTATATTTAAACTCATTTAATGTTATAGATAAAATTTTATATTTTATAATTTCTTCTGTAACAGTAAAGTATTCAGCCATGTCAGGTATAGTAGAGATACAATTATGAAGAGCTTGTACAAATTCTTCATCACTTATTAAAAAATCAGCAGCCCACAGTTTAGCTATTTGTTCTTTTTTATTTTTTAAAAGTTCCTCATCGTAGGTTTGGCAATCTTCAATTAAATCGCCTAATGTTGTGAAATGATGTCCGAGTTCCTCAGCTAAAATTGATATATATTTATAGTTACAAGTAACTATAGATTTGTCCACTCCTATCGTTGGTGGAATTCCAGGAATATTAAAATATAATCCCTCCGAGCGACTATGTTTAAAGACTGTTTCTTCAAGAAGAATTTGCTCGTTGTCAATTATCTCAAAAATTGTATTTAAATTTTTCATTTGTCAATCACCACCATGTAAATTATGGGATTATTATAACACGAGAATGTATGTTCGGCAATAGCGGCAAACAAGGTGTTCGTGATGAACACCTTGTTCTACATTAGTAACTGTGATTGTAATAACAAATAAAGGTGTTAATAAAAAACACCTTTATTTGTTACGAAGTAATTTTAAATATTTAATGTCTACGTAAAAGTTTATAGAAATAGAAATGATAAAAATTGTAAGAATAACTATTTTAAAAATGTAATTTTCAAAAATGTGAATAAAATATGTTAATACAAAGGGGGAAATAGAAAATAAGATAAGTAGGCATATTTTTTTAAAATCTTTTTTTAGAAGTACGTTAATTGAAATTGGGAGTAAAAACAACCAAAATAAATATCCGATTATGAGTACAATTAATGGCACAGAGGTTTTTGGTTCTAAAGTATAAAGATGCATGATTAATTCTAAAGAAGTAACGGATATAACTAAAATAATTAATGAATATAGGAAAGCATTATAATATATATCAAAATTATTTTTACTAGCAGTATCCCAAAAATAGAATATGGATAATTTATAATCTTTATCTACTGTTTGATATAATTGTTTTTCTTTTAATATAGTTATTTTCCCCTTTAATTCTTTAGATAAAGTTATAAGTAATTTCGATTTTTCTTCTTGGGAAATAATACAACTTGAGGCGGAGAATTTATCTACAATCTCTAAAATGTGCTTGTCAAAATATTTATATGATGAATATAGAGTTGTTAATAAATCATTCTCGCTTTTAGAATTATTCAAGAAGAAATAAACTGCTTTTAATGATAGAGCGTGAGACTCGATTGATTGATCTATAAAATTTAAATCAGATTTCTTGGTTTCTAGCAATGTTTTCTTCATATCCTTAAATAACCAGATAAAAATAAATATTAATACAAAAATAAAAAAAGTTGTATAATCTCCATTCTTTAATAAATCTAATAAGTCCTTCATTTAAGTTACTCCAGTACACAAAAAATTTTATGAAAAAATTAAAAATATAAGTGTTCATAAAGAACACCTTATTTTTTATCTTTATATTTATTTTTTATATAATCTATAAAATTATAAATTTCTTCTTTTGCTTCAGGTGGAAGATCCTTATAATCAGTATCACTATGAAGAGCTATAGTAGTTTCTTTAGATTCATAGTTTTTTGTATCAGTAAGCCCCATAAGCCAGTCCAATGAAACATTGTAATCAAGAGCAATCCTTTTCTTTAATTCATCATCAGGTCTACTGCTTCCAGACTCATATTGTGATACGGTAGACTTTTTTAAAGAATATGGTTTACCGAACTCTTCTTGTGTTAAATTAGCTTCTAATCGTAAGGTTTTTAATCTATTACCTAATATATTTGATTCCATAGCTTACCTTCCTTTAATGTTTAAATTATTTAAACTAATTATATTTTAACATAATATAAAAATCATAAAATAAAGTTTGAGAAAATTAAACTTTAATTCGAAATGCTATTGACAGTTTGAAAAACTAAAACTATAATTACTGTATAAGGTTTGAGAAAATCAAACTTGGAATAATTTGAATAGGAGAATTTTATGAATACTAAGTTGCTTATAGAGTTTAGAGAACGCAAAAAATATTCTCAAGAACAAATGGCTAAAATGCTGGGATATAAGAATAAAGCTAGTTACTGTTTAATAGAGTGCGGTAAAACAAAAGTGCATATAGATTTAGCTAATAAAATAAGTGAAATATTAGAACTAAATCAAGAAGAAATATTAGCTCTTTTTTTTAATATTTAAGTTCTAGAAACTAAAACTTTGTTTATTATATCTTAATACAAGAATAGGAGTGAAATGAATAGTGCAGGAATACAGAAATATTTACCAAATAGCGAGAGAAAGTACAGGCTTGACCCAAGAAAAAGCATCAGAGTGCATGGACATATCTGTAGATAGCCTAAGAGCCTATGAAGGAGGAAAGAGAACTCCACCTGATAAGGTGGTTATTAAAATGATTGAAATTTATGACACTCAGTATTTAGCTTATCAACATTTAAAAACAAGTGCTGAAGTGGGGCAAAAATATTTACCTGAAATTGAAATAAAAGAATTACCAGTTGCCATATTAAGACTTCAAAAAGAGGTATCTGATTTCATTAAGCTTAGGGATGTAATGATAGAAATTACTTGTGATGGGGTTATAGATGAATATGAAAGACCTCAGTGGAATCAAATAGTAAAAGAATTGGATGATGTAGTTGAAGCTATCATGGCTTTGAAATTTGCAAAGTAACAAATGAAAATACTCAATCATACTATGGAATGATTGATATTTATGGGGGAGTAGAAATGAAGGGTGATGAAATAAAAGTAACTATATTAGACTTGGAAGATAGAAAGGGATTTAGTGATCTATTAGCTGAACTGCAAGTTGAAGCAGCAATGAGAATGTGTCCCAAGGAATTAAGACTTAAAGTTTTGAATAATGCATTAGCGATTTTAACTGCTGATAAGAGTGCAGTCACTAAATGATAAATAGGCTTAAATGCCTTGAAATTAAGAAAGGAGACATAAGTTTATATGTGCAAGATAAGATGTCCAAAGTTTATACACAATAGCTATAATATTCGAAATAAGATTGTGGATAAAAAGAGCAGGAAAGTGCATTTACTTAAGTTTTGTTGTGGAAGTTATAAAAATTGTAGTTTATGCAAGGAGGACAGATAATGCAGGAATTTAAAAAATTTTGCTCTAAGAATGAGGGGAAATATAAAGATTATGATTTGATAAGGAAATTTAATGAAAATCATGGCTATGAACTTATATTGGAATTTATAGATAGCTATAATGATTTGATTAATGAGATTAGAGCAATCCAAGAAGTAATTAATATTTTAAATGATTGGAAGAAAGAAAGTTTCTTTGAACTTAATGAAACCACTTATGAAATAGATTTTTTTCGTTGTCATAGATCCATACGAGATAATCTACCAACAAAGGTTACATTACCAAAAGCAAAGCAGATGCTAAAAGAATCATTAATACGATATGAAGCCTTAAATTCTATTTTTAAAGGTATTAAAGATGTATTTGGAAAAGATGATGACAAATATTTAGATGAATACTTCAACTATTATCAAATTGATGGGAGGGAAATGTAATGAGTAATTTTTCTATAGTCTGCAAAGCTAAAGACTTAAAAGATAAGCTTGCAAGAACATTGCTGGAAATGAAAAAAGAACCTTATGCAAAGGTTCAATAATTTCAATTAAATGCTTGAGATATGGTACTACGAATACCGTATCTCCATTATAAGATATTTAGAAGGAGATGTAAAGACATGAAAATTATAAGTTTTTTAAATATAAAAGGTGGAGTTGCAAAAACAACTTCATGTGTAAATGTTGCAGCAGAGTTAGGGAAACAAGGTCATAAGGTATTGCTAATAGATTTAGATCCACAAAGTAATGCTACAAAGTACTTAAATATGTACAACCCTAACACTAAAGGTACATATGAATTACTTGCTGGTGAAGATGTGCCAATACAAGGAACTGTATATAAAAATCTTTGGATTGTTCCTGCGAACATAAATCTTATTATGAGTGAAGCCGAAATACTTGCAGATACTAAGAAAGCAAGAGAGACAAGGCTTAAGAAATGGATTAGTGGAAAGAGAGAAGATACCTTTAATTATATCTTAATAGATTGTCCGCCTAGTTTAGGAATGCTATCTATTAATGCATTAGCTGCTAGTGATTATGTTATTGTTCCTTTGAAAATAGATAAATTTGCACTAGATGGTTTTGAATATCTAATGGGTAGCATTCAAGAAGTAAGAGAAGAATTTAATAATAAGTTAAAAACGTTAGGCATTTTGGTAACAATGGATAGAGCTACAACAATTAACAGAACAATTAAACAAGAGCTTAAGGATGAACTGGGAGACATGCTATTTAAGCAAAGCATAAGAGACAATGTAGAAGTAATTAAAAGTACTTTCAATACTACTCCAGTGATTTATTTTAATGCAAGAGCAAATGCATCTAAGGACTATAAAAGTTTTGTGGAGGAAATGCAGCAATGTCTTATTTAAAGGGGATAGCAGATAGAATAAATGGAGTAGAGAATAAAGGTTTTACACAGGAGCTAGATATAAATAATCTAGTTCCTTCACAGAACAACTTTTATGGCATTAGAGAAATCGAAGAGCTTGCAGAGTCTATTAAAGAAAATGGCCTTATGCATAATTTAGTTGTTAGAAAGCTTGATGATGGTAAGTATGAGATTATTTCAGGGGAAAGACGACATAGAGCATTAAAAAGTCTTAATTATGAAAAAGTTCCATGCCAGGTCAAAGAACTTAGTGATTTTGATGCAGAGATAATGCTTATACAAGCAAATGTTGAACAGAGAGAATTATTACCGAGTGAAAAGATGGAAGGTATAAGAAGGCTTAAGGCTATCTATGAGCAAAAGAAAACTAATGGAGAGCAATTACCTAAAGGGAAGGTTAGAGACTTAATAGGAAAGGATATGAAGCTTTCAGGTGTACAAGTTGGAAGATACCAAAAGGTAGATAAAGATTTAATTGAGCTACTTAAAGAAAAGCTTGATAAGGAAGAGATAACATTAACTCAGGCACATACTTTAAGTAGCTTATCAGATGAAGAGCAGCATATAGTTCATGAAGAAATTAAGGATCTAAACTCTAAGGATCATAAAGAAGAAGTTGAAACTCTGATTAATGGAATTAAGCAGCCAGTTGAAAGCTATCGAGATAAAAGGCTTTTAGAAGAAATGTATTCAGATAAAAAAATAAATGATAAAGAAGAACATAGAGAATCTTTGTCTGAGAAGTATTTAACTAAAGCTAAAAAAGATGAAAAAATCAATGAAGCTCAAGATAATATAGCTAAATTAAAAGAAGTTTTTGAAGAATTTACTAATCCAAGGTTAATAATATCAAGCGATATTATTACAGGGGTATTTTATATAGACAATCCCCAATTTATTAATTCAACTATGGAAGCAAGATTAAAAGGATTTGAAGGTAATTCAGGTAAAGGAAATTTAAATGTTAGAATCAAATATTTTGAGAAAGTAGATGAAATAGAAGTCTACAATACTAATCCATTGACACCTAAATATGCATATAAAATAGCAGATGATATTTTTGTGTGGTTTCAAAAGAAAATTGAATTAAATTAAAATATATATGTCTTTTAAGGCATATATAATAATTTTTTAGTTTTATATTGTTATATTTTGCATTAAAAGATATTTAAGTGGCATTATAGGATAATTTAATATATATGGAATATTATCGAATTTAAATAGTTTAATGAGTATCACAGAATTTTACTAACAAAGAAATAGAAATTTATTAAGGAGTGTATTATATGGCATTTAGAATGGTTTATACAGAGTTTTGGAATGATCCTAAAGTAATGGAGGATATGACACCAGAAGATAAATATTTTTATTTGTATTTATTAACGAATCCATGTACTAATATGATTGGAATTTATAGAATCGTTAAGAAGCAAATGGCTTTTGATTTAGGGTATAGCATAGAATCTATAAATAGTCTTATGGGTAGATTCATTAATAATCATAAGTTGGTGATTTACAATGAAGAAACTAAGGAAATATGCATTAAGAATTATGGTAAATACAATCTAAATAAGGGTGGAAAACCTATGATAGATTGTATAAAAAAAGATTTAGGAAATGTAATTGATAAAACTCTTATAAAAGAAATTGCAACTAATGTAAAAAATACTTCAATTAAACAGCTAATAGAAGAATATTTAGCAGCATTAATTAACGTATCGTCTAACGATACGTGTACCAATCAAGAAGAAATTATTAGCGATACGTATGACGAGTCTGAGAGAAATTATAATTTAGAAGGAATGGCTCAAATAGGGAGATTTGACGATACGTTACCGATAAGTGGACAAAACCATAAACCAATAACCAATAACCATAATCCTAAATCCAATAACCAATATCCTAATCCAACAACCAATAACAATGATTCGTTTGTTGTTGGTGGTGAAGAAGAAATGATTAATATTTATACACATTTTCAAAAATGTGGTTTTATTGGTAGTGCCAAATTAAAAGAATTTATAGATGCTGATATTAAAGTCTTTGGAGCTAATTGGATGATGGAAGCAGCTAGTGAATGCGTAAAACGTGGGAAAATAAATAATTATGGTTATCTTCTAGGAATATTGCAAAATTGGCAAACAAAAGGCAGAGAACAATCTAAAGCAAGAACTAAAGACGATAATGTGGTTAAGCCACTAAGATTTAATAACTTTGAGGCAAGACAATATGATTATGATTCACTAGAAAAGAAGTTGCTAGGATGGGATAAATAAGGAGTGTTATATGAGTAAATTGGATGAAAACATAGAAAAGATTATTAAAGCTCATTTTGAAGAGCCTAACAAGGATTTAAAAGAGATATTTGAAAAATTTACTGAAGGATTTTCAGAAGAGAAAAAATCAGCTTTTTATAAAAACTTAAAAGAGATAGTAAGTTAATACTTGCAGGACTAGGAGTGTTAGTAGCAGGGATTACAATTGCTAATGTTAAGGTTACTGCAAAAAAATATAAGGGGAGAGATCCCCTTAATAAAAATAGGTGATATATGATTGAAATAAATAGATCATTTGAATATACATTTTTAGAAGCTTGGGAAAATGCTATAGATAATAAAAATATTATCATAACAAGTAAAAATACTGGAGCAAGTTATAAGATTGAGAAAGTTGGAAAAAAAGATAGATTAAAATTCTTTAATGCAGTAATAGATAATTGGCAGATATACTACTGCATAGAAGAAAAAGAAATATTTGATAAGTGGTATATTACAGAAATTAGGAGGAAGGCAAGTTAATGGGATTAAGTAAGAAAGAAAAAACATTTAACTTTTTTCAGACAAATCCTAAAGCTCTATACGAAGAAGATGTAGAAATTTACCTAAATGAGTTAGGAATTAAGCAATCTACTTACGATAAACACAGAAATGAGTATATAAGTATTAATATAGCTAATACAGTTAATTCACCAAGCATTTTAGTAAATAAAAATGAAATCAAAAGAGAGAAGTTTTGTTTTGACGATAATAAATTATTTGGATTTTAGGAGATTTTAAATATGGGAGTTATTAAGGATATAGCAGATATAATTGTTCCAAATGCGCAAAAAAGAGTAAAGGAAGGTACAAGCAGCAAAGAAGCTTTATATAGGGAGTTTGAGGAAATAGGATATATTTCTAATACCAATAAAGAAAGGAGAGAAATTAATGAATATAAATGATTTACTAGTTAAAAATCAATACAATCTATATACTGCTGCATCATGTAAACTTACTGGTTTACCAATGTTAAGTAGTAGTGATTATGGTAATTATTCAGATAAGTGGTTTTCTACTTCAAGATGTAAAGCCATGAGGCAAGCTGTAAAGGACGATGAAGAACCAGTTGCTTTTTATAGATGTAAAAATGGATATTGTGCATTGTATAGTAGGGAGAATGAAGAAAGTAAAAGTTTATTGAGAGAAGTAACGCCCTATCAATTAGAGCTAATGAAACATTGTGTAGGAATAGGAAGAAAGAGAAAACCATATAGAAATTATTTCTTTACTCAGGAAACTGATAAGGATTGGAATGAATTAGTTGAAAAAGAATTAGCTGAAAAGGGTACTAACAACCCTAATAAGGATGAATATATTTACTTTTGGTTAAGTAAGAAGGGATTAGAATTTATTCTTGGAAGGTCAGTTAGTGAAAAGTTTTATAAAGAATTATAAGTCAGAATGTGTAGAGTGGAGGTTTTGAATATGGAAAGATTATTAAATGCTCTAAGAGCCATAGAAAAAGTTGATTATATTAAACCAAAACAATATCTAACTAATAGAGATCCAAAGGAATTAGTTAAAGAAGCTGTAAATTTAGCGGATGAAGTTCTTATAACCAAAGAGGGGAGACCAAACTTTGATAATATAGCTTATTTAAAAGCTAACGGATTCAATGTATTTCCAGGAGAAACTGATTCTTTTGGATGGTTAACTGGATGTATAAGAACATCTAAAGGAATTATAGTATTTGGGTAGGACAATCCTACGCGATGTGTAGATTTGACGTAGTAAATAGAAAAGTGTTCTTTGAAAATTGAATAGTGCGATATTTATAAAATACAATAGCAAATAAGTTCCGAATAATTAATCAATCAATGAAAAAATGAATATGCTAAATTTAAAAGCTAACTATAAAAAGTGCAAAATATTATTAATTATTAGTTTTTTTAGTTAGCAGCTAGATTTTTTATTGCCTTTCAATATATGCTATGATATTATATTAATAAGAAAGCTAAAAAGGAAAGGTATTGATTGGTATGATAAATAATGTTAAATTACGGGAACTTATGGAACAAGCAGATTTTGATCCTAGTAAAGAAAGAAAAGAGATAACTATTCGTGAACTTTGTAGTGATATTGAAAAGGGTAAAATTGTTCTTCCAGTTTTCCAAACTTATCTTCGATGGACAAAAGAAAAAGCTACAGCGCTTTTTAACTACCAACTAAGTGGGAAAGCACCAGTTGCTCCTATATCTATAAATCTAATTGATGATCCCGAACAAGTTATTGAACAAATTACTTTTTTAAATCGAGAAATAGTAAATAAAAATGATTTAGTAGGAAAATTATCTGTAGCAGATGGCCAACAACGTTTATCTACAAATTATAAAGCATATATTAACCACCGTCATTTTCAAAATATAGTTTTGGATTTAAGAAAATGCAAATTTATAACGTTTGATATGAATGTTCAAACTAAACCTACAAATTATCAGATTCCTGTAGGCATTTTGTATAACAAAGACCAGTCAGTTTTTTATGAATATGTAAATAGTAAAAACTCATTGAAAAAGGATGATGTAAAAGATGTATTATCATCAATTCGTAAAAAACATGAAAAGTACTATTATGTTGTGAATTTTGCTAAAAATATGTCAAAAGCTGAGCAAATGGGTTGGTTTGAAGTATTAAATTTGGCTGGTACTCAAGTTACTGAATCAATGGTATATTTGACTGATTTATTAGTAAAAGGTGTAGATTTTTATACTGAATATGCAATTCCATTTGGAGAAAAATTATATAATTATGGATTTGGAGACCTTTTTCCTCGTAAATCTGCTGAAATTTCAATTCCATTAGCGGCTTTAAATCCCGCTTTTAATAAAGTGACAGTAAAAAATAGAACGAATAATTCTAGTCCAATACCATCAGATGTAAAACCAAAATCAATTGGTAAATGTGAGGTGTCAGATATTAAAAAGATGATCCAAGTTACATTAGAAGCATTAGATAATGTTTTAAACTTCCTTGATAGCACAGTTGGCATTAAAAAACTAGAAAGAATAGATATTATTACGTATCTAATTGGATTATTTATAGAAAATGATATTTCAAAAATGAATGACAAGCAAAGGAAATTTGTAATAAAGTGGATAAATGAAGTTGATTTTATTAATAACTCTAATAAATTACGTCGTGAAAAGTATAGTAATTTATTAATCAATTATGCTAAGTTGGTTACTAATTAGTGTAACATTTGATATATATAATTTATTTTAGTTAGGTATTGACCAAACTTTTATTAATATTATTGTATCAACAAAAATAAATAATAAATTGTAAAGTCGCATTATTCAAATAAATTGAATTTGCGATTTTTTTAATGCGTAATACTAATATTTCATGTAGAAAGTAAAAATAAAAAGGTGTTCATCACGAACACCTTACATAAGATTAGAGAAGTAGGCTTTGGAACGTTAGTTCTCTAATCAACCTATCTAAATTATATCATAAAATAAGGGATAGGTGGTAAGGATGGGAGAAATTAAAAATAAATTTGAGTTATATAGAGAAAGAAAATGTAAGATAGCCAATAAGAAAATAGAGATTGAAAGTTTAATATTAAGCGGAATTAAACAAAATGATTCGAGGATAGAATCGTTGAGACTAGAAATAATTGAATTAGAAAATGAAAATAAGAGAATTGATAATATATTAACTTTACTTCCTGAAAAAGAATATAAGGTTGTAAAATTAGTTTTAATAGATGGAAAAGACAAGAAAAAGGTTGCAGGAGAAATTGATAGAACAGAAAGGCAAATAAATAGAATTTTAAATAATGCGGCAAAAAAAATAATTTTATAGAGTGCAATAAGCGCTCTTTATTTTTTATAAAATGTCCTAAAAACGTCTTTAAAATGTCCCGAAAATGTCTGACAAATGTCTTAAACTTTATGATAACATAAAATCAATAAAAAGAAATGTCACGTTTTTGGTATGGAATAACTATAGTCATTTTTAGGAGGTAGTGTCTATGTTGGATAAAGAAAAGGTAAAGGAATTATATCTAGAAGGCTATGGTTCGTCACAAATATCTAATATTTTAAAATGTAAACCTGAGACTGTCAGAAAGTGTATAGAGCGTAATTTTAAACAGTTTAAAATTTCACATATTGCAATCAAAATTAGAAATAAGGAAATTGATAGAATTACAAGACATGAATCAAAGCAATATATGAGTGATTCAACATTTGTAAGAAAGAATAGATCTATTTATAAAACTAATAATGATGGAGATTTAATTATCGATAGAAATGTAGCTCCAGTGACTACATTTGATACTCCAAGAATATTTAGAAACGAGAATAACGAAAAACAAGTAAATAGAAAAATAGTTAAAAGTGGTTATAGAAAAGGTGAGTTGTTTTTTTAACAATTCATCTTTTTAGCTTAGAAAGAAGGTGAGGATGTGAAAGAAATATATAGAACTCGTATTTGTGGTAAATGTGGGAAAACAAATATTTTGATTAATGATGAAGTTGAGGACACTATTAAAAAAGGAAAGTATATTTCATGTTCTCATTGTGGCAGCCAAAGAGTAGTTAATGAAAATGAAACAAGTGATTTACGCAAGTGTATGGAACATTCATCATATAAAAAGGTTCGAGGAGCAATAAGGCAGGTGAGACAGGAATGAATTCTGTTGAACCAATAAGAGATATTCAGATAGTATATGATATCCAGGATTACTTAAAAGAAAAAAATGTAAGAGATTACGTTATGTTTCTTTTTGGAGTAAACACTGGATTAAGAATATCAGATATACTAAAACTTAGAACAAGAGATATAAGAGATTCTAAGGGGAATATTAAAAGTCATATTGAACTCACCGAAAAGAAAACTGGTAAAGATAAAAAGCTTAAAATTAATAGTGATATAAAACCGATATTAAAGGATTACCTTAAAAATAAAAAGGAATATGAATATATAATTAAAAGTCCTAAAGGTACAAATAATCCATTAAGTAGGCAACAAGCTTATAGAATATTAAGTGAAGTTGGGGAATTATTTGGGGTAGATGATATGGGGTGTCATACTTTAAGAAAAACACTTGGATATCATTATTATAAAAAAACAAATGATATAGCTGGATTAATGAAATTATATAATCACTCAAGTCCAGTAATAACACTTGGATACATTGGTATGGATCAAGACAAAAAGGATTTAATGATAGAGAAATTAAACTTTGTTAGAAAGCGCTAAAAACGGAAGCGTTTTTTTATTTGAACATGGATGTAACATAAAAAAGCGAATGTAACACTGATGATGAAATTTTTAATGCATATATAAGAAGAGAAATTTTAAGAATGATGTTACAAAATATATAAAAGGTAACATATAGATAGAAATAGGATGATTAGTGAATAAGGGGTTTTTAAAGAAAGAAATTATTTTTTATGGTATAATTACGTGTATTTAGTAATAATAAACAATTAAATATCGAGGAGGAACCACACGAATGACCAATATAATTCTTAAGAAAACAAAACAAACTAACTTATACGGTATAGAAATATTTTGCTGGGCCGTTATTACATTTGTTTCATTTTTACCGCAATTAATCTATATCTTAGAGACACGGGATTATGTATCATTATTTTTTGATAGATACGATAAATTTCTAATAACGATTTCTATAGGTTTATTTCCTTATGTATTTAGTCTTATCTTTGAAAGTATGCCACTTGAGTTAGTGCGAAGTTCGTTTAAAAAATATAGTTCTCATTCTACAAAAAAAGATTCTGAGTCTGAAGAAAAGGCAGATAGAGAAGTTAAAGCAGATAATAAAACAGACACAGAAGTTAATGGAGAAATAGAAGTTAAAGCAGATAATAAAACAGATACAGAAGCTAATGGAGAAATAGAAGTTAAAGTAGATAATAAAACAGATACAGAAGCTAATGGAGAAATAGAAGTTAAAGCTGATAATAAAACAGATACAGAAGCTACGGAAGAAATAGAAGCTAAAGCTGATAGTGAAGCAGGTACAGAGACTAAGGGAGAAATAGAAGTTAAGGATGATAATGAGTCAGATACAGAGGCTAAGGGAAAAACAGAAGTTAAAGCTGATAATAAAACAGATACAGAATCCAAACTAGATCCAGAAGCACTAAGAGATTTATATGATATGCAATACGAAAGAGAGACTCAATATTTTTTAAGTGATATTATGGAGGATACTAGAAATGTTTCTAAACAAATTCGTAGGAGTTCGGGTGTATATCTAATTGTTGGTTTTTTTGTTGCATTTACTGGGTTAGTGATTTTTTATCAATCATTTTATGGACAAGCGATTTTAGTGAATGAAGAAAAGTTTAATATAACCATAACATTAATCAATTTACTTCCTAGATTCGGCACACTTTTTTTTCTAGAATTTATTGCATTTTATTTTTTTAGACAACATAGAGTAATGATGGAAGAATTTCGTTATTATGAGAGAATTAAAAGGATAAGAGAAGATAATAATATAATATTTAGGCTAGTTGAAAAATATAAAGAAAAGGATAACGAAAGATTACTTAATATTTTACTTGAAAAAAGTTCTTTTGAAAAAATCAATAATAGATTATCAAAAGAAGAAACAACTGAAATATTAGAAACCTTAAAACTTACAAATAGTGAGAATGCTATTTTTGAAAAACTTATTGATTGCTTGCAATCAATAAAAAAATAGAAAGCTTTATATACATAGATTTAATACTAAATATTACATAGGCATTATAGCATTATTAATAATATTAATTTTGGGTGGTTTAGTTTTCTTAAAGCTGTAAGAGCTTTATGCTTTAATAGAATGGAGCGCGATTTGATGAGCAGAGAGTTATTAAAGAAGAAGGCAAGGTATAGAAACATTGCTTCAAGATTTAGCCAAAAGATAGACAGGTTTGTCAATGTACTTGATAAATGTACAATAGCACCTAATGATTCATTAGAAACTGTTGTATTTAAAAAGTATCTAGAGCTTGGTGATTTGGTTAAGGTTACAGCTTATATAAATGATAGAGGATATAGGATAAGGACAAGTTCATACAAAGGAGAAAGAAAATTCATAACAAATGATATTTCAGATATACTTGATAAGCAACAATACCATGTAGAGCATGAATTGGTAAGTGCTATTAAAGAAATGAAAAGCATTGATAGAATGTTGGTTAAAATGAACGTTAAAAGCCTATTAAAAGATTAATAAAGTATATTAAGAAATAACATCTTAATATACTTTAAGTTAATTAGTAATTGTTATCTACACAATTCATCAAGGGTTACATTGAGAGCATCAGCTAATTTAATTGCAGTAGATACTTTACATTCATCTTTACGTTCAATATCTTCGATAGTACGTTGAGGAACACCGCTAAGTTCAGATAACGCTTTTAAAGTTAAAGATTTAGAATTTCTAATTACTTTTAGCTTCATTAGCTTACTCCTTTCTTGATATAAAAGATAAGATAGTGTTAATAATTAGCAATGTAAGTATAATAATATCAAGTACAGAAACATGGTTAAAATCAATAAGTTTTAAAACAACCAACACAAGGATAATGGTAATTAGATTATTATTTAAATGTTTCATAGGCATTTGCAATATGATATAATTATTTTGCAAGGGGAACTGAGTTCCCCAAGTTCTATTGGTGCTTATCATCATCTTCGATAATATCTACAAGCTTGCAGGCTATTTGTAATATCAACCAGATGATTGTAAGTACCTTTATTATTATATCAATTGCTATCATCTCCTTTCCTTTACTATATATATATTATACCACGTTATAACGTGTAAGTCAACGAGTGAAAGGAGATTAATTCATAGTTTTACAATGTTTTTAATTAAATAGATTAAAGAAGACACTTACTATTTATTAAATAATAGTAGGTGTCTTTTATTATGCACATAGGTTCTTCCAGAAACCTTAATGATATGCGGGTCTTGCGATGCCCGAGGTTTTTTTAGATATAAATTTTTTTGAAATAGAGTTTCCGTTTCCTAAAAGGGGGTGAATATGAATTGGATGATAAAAATAAAAAAATTGAAGATGTAAATAGTGTTGTTGTTTCAAGTACAGTTTTAGCAGATATGTTTGGATTAACAACAAGAAGAATTAGAATGTTAGCTGATGAAGGCATAATTCATAAAACAAGCAGAGGTAGATACAACCTTCAAGAAAATATAAAAAGCTATATAGTTTATTTGAAAGCTAACCAAGATTTAAAAGAAAAAATAGTTGATGATGATAGATTAGATCCAGATGAAGAAAGAGCGCTGCTTACTAGAAGGCAAAGAGAGAAATTAGAACTTGAACTTGCAGCAATGAAAGGTCAAATGCATTTTTCAAATGATGTTGAGCGTGTAATGAATGATATGCTTGCTAATTTTAGAGCTAAGATTATTGCATTACCAACTAAAGTCTCACCAATTCTTATTGCTAGAAATGATATTTCAGAAATTCAAGAGTTACTTCAAAGGGAATTCTTTGAGGTAGTAACTGAATTGTCATGTTATGATCCTGCTTTATTCTATAACGAAAAATATATCGAGTTAGAAGAAGATGAATTAGAAGGCGGTGAGGTAGGTGAGAAGAAAGATACAGAGCAGAACACTTAATTTATTTAAAAATATTGCAAAAGTTCTAGCTCCACCACCTAAACTTACAGCAAGTCAATGGGCCGATAGTTATAGAAAATTATCAAAAGAAGCATCGGCAGAGCCAGGTCAATGGAGAACTGATAGAGCACCATACCAAAGAGAAATAATGGATGCAACAAATGATCCAGAAGTTGAAACAGTTGTTGTTATGTCTTCAGCTCAAGTTGGAAAGACAGAATTGATTTTAAATATAATAGGGTACTTTATGGATTATGATCCATCGCCAATATTATTATTACAGCCTACTTTAGAAATGGCCGAAGCATTCTCAAAAGATAGGTTAGCTCCAATGCTCAGAGATACACCAGTTTTAAAAGATAAAATTGGTGATGCTAAAGCAAGAAATAGTGGGAATACACTACTTCATAAAACATTCCCTGGTGGTCACATAACGATGGCAGGAGCAAATTCTCCATCATCCCTTGCAAGTAGACCAATAAGAGTAGTTCTTGCAGATGAAGTTGATAGATATCCATTATCTGCAGGTACAGAAGGGGATCCAGTTAATCTAGCAGCTAAAAGAACTACAACTTTTTGGAATAGAAAAAAGGTATATGTTTCAACTCCAACTATCAAAGGAGCATCGAGAATTGAAACAGAATATGAAGATAGCACCATGGAACAATGGTGTTTACCATGTCCTTATTGTGGCAGGCATCAACCATTAACTTGGGGCCAGATAAGATTTGAAGATGCAACCATGGAGTGTTTATTCTGCAGGGAAAGAGGTACAGAAGCAGAATGGAAATCAGGTAAAGGTGAATGGAGAGCGAGGAGAAAACATAGAAACAAAAGAGGGTTCCATTTAAATGAATTAGCATCACCTTGGAAAAGATGGACAGATGTTATTGAAGACTTTAGAGAAGCAAAGAAAAATACTGAAACATTAAAAGTTTGGATAAATACATCACTTGGTGAGAGTTGGGAAGAGCAAGGCGAAAAAGCTGATGAAGAAACATTAATGAAGAGAAGAGAAAGATATAATTGCCAAGTACCTGATAAAGTTCTTGTCTTAACTGCAGGTGTTGATACTCAAGATGATAGACTTGAAGTAGAAATTGTTGGTTGGGGATTCGGAAAAGAGAGCTGGGGAATAGAGTATAAAGCTTTCTATGGAGATCCGTCACAATCAGCAATATGGAATCAGCTTGATAGTTATTTAAGCAGAACTTGGATACATGGAAATGGTCAGGGAATAGTTGTTTCTTGTACTTGCGTAGATAGTGGTGGTCACTATACTAGTGAAGTTTATAAATTTTGCAAAGCAAGAGAGCATAGAAGAATATTTGCAGTTAAAGGACAAGGTGGTGATGGTATACCGTTTGTAGGTAGAGCATCGAGGACTAATAGAGAAAAGGCTGCTTTATTTAATCTTGGAGTTGACCAGGGAAAAGAAACATTATTATCAAGGTTAAAATTAGAATTTGAAGGTGAAGGATATTGTCATTTTCCTATGGAAGGTGATAGAGGATATGATGAAGCTTATTTCAAAGGCTTAACAAGTGAAAAAAGAACTATAAAATACTATAAAGGAAAGCCAAAAGTTGAATGGTTAAAGAAATCAGGAACTAGAAATGAGCCTTTAGATATTCGAAATTATGCTACTGCAGCACTAGAAATATTAAATCCTTTATTTGAATCGCTTCAAAATTCAAAGCAAAACAGTAATATATATAATCAAAAACCAGTTCAAAAACGTTATGGAGTGATTAAAAAAGGTATAGACTACTAATAGAAAGGTGATTATATGGCAAACAGATTAGAAACATTGAAAACTAGACTTGAAAACTATTTAAAAGCTGAGGATTCAATATTAAATGGTGCTCAAGAATATAAAATTGGATCAAGAGATTTTAAACGTGCTGATTTAAATGAAATTTCTCAAATGATTCAGTATTTAGAGAGAGAAATTGCTACAGAAGAAAGTAAAAGCCAAGGAAAAGGAAGAAATAGAGTTATTGGAGTGATTCCAAGAGATTTGTAGAAAGGATGATGTAATTTGAATGCATTAGACAAAGTTATAAATTTTGTTAATCCTCAAGCTGGACTTAAACGAGAATTAGCTAGAGCACATTCTAAAGTAGTTGAACGGTTCATGAATACGGGATACTCAGAAAGTGGGGCCAGTACACAAAAGAAAGCTCTTAAAGGATGGAATGCTTTAAGTAGTAGTCCAGAAGAAGATATTGATTTAAATCTTTGGGTACTTAGAAATAGATGTAGAGATTTATATAATTCTCCATTAGGTAGGTCCGCTATTCAAACGACTAGAACAAATGTTGTAGGTAGTGGATTGAAATTAAAATCAAGAATAGATTTTAATTTTTTGGGAATAAGTGAGGATGAAGCAGATGAATGGGAGCAAAATGTTGAAAGAGAATTTGCACTTTGGGCAGAATCAGTTCATTGTGATTCATGTAAGTTAAATAATTTTTATGAAATTCAGCAATTAGCTCAATTAACATGGCTACAAAGTGGAGATACATTTGCAGTATTGAAACAAGACAAGCCGCTGCCATATATGCCTTATGGACTCAGAATAGCTTTAATTGAAGCTGATAGGGTTAGTACACCCAATACATTAAATAATATATTTAGTAATGGAATATTTGCAATAGAAGCTACAGCTGATAATGGAAATAGAATTGTTTCAGGAGTTGAAATTGATTCTAATGGTGCAGTTGTAGCTTATTATATTTGCAATAGATACCCACAGAGCTTTTATATTATGAATAATACAGTACCGTTAGCGTGGACTAGAGTAGAAGCATTTGGAAAGCTAACTGGGAGAAGGAATATACTTCACTTAATGGAATCTGAAAGACCAGAACAAAGAAGAGGAGTTCCATTTTTAGCTCCAGTAATTGAACCATTAAAACAATTAACTAGATATACTGAAGCTGAATTAATGGCCGCGGTAGTAACTGGAATGTTTACTGTGTTCATTAAGAGCAAAGGCCCAAGTTCAGAAATTCCTTTTGGATCAATGATACCTGAAGATCAACAAGTACCAGGAAATGATAGAGAAGTTAATTATGAACTTGCACCAGGAGCCATAAATGTACTGCAACCTGATGAAGATGTTGAAATTGCCAATCCAGGTAGACCAAACACAGCTTTTGATGGATTTGTTAATGCTTTGTGCAGATATGTTGGAGCAGCACTTGAAATACCTCAAGAACTACTTCAAAAATCATTTCAATCTAGTTATTCAGCAGCTAGAGCTGCTTTACTTGAAGCATGGAAGATGTTTAGAATGCGTAGAGAGTGGATGTCAAATAGTTTCTGCCAGCCAGTTTATGAAGAATGGTTGACTCAAGCTGTAGCAATGGGAAGAATTAGGGCACCAGGATTTTTTGATGATCCTATAGTTAAAAAGGCATGGTGTGGAGCGGAATGGAATGGACCAGCGCCAGGCCAATTAGATCCGCTTAAAGAAATAAGTGCAGCTGAAAAAAGAATTCAAAATGGAGTTTCTACTAGAGAGCAAGAAACAATGGAGATTAATGGAGGAAATTTTGATAAAAATATTCAACAAGCTAAAAGAGAACAGAGACTTATGAGGGAATCTGGACTTTTAGAAGATAGTTCTAGTTCATTAAATCAAAATACACCGAAAGGAGGTGAGAATATTGAATAAGTTTTGGAATTTTATACAGAATGAAGCTACAGAAACTCAACCTGAAAGCGTTGAATTAAGAATTTGTGGCGAAATCATGAGTGATGATGATAGCTGGATATATGAATGGTTTGGAATACCAGTAGCATCACCTAATAGTTTTAGAAATGCACTATCTCAATACAAAGGCAAAGATATAACAGTTTGGATTGATTCTTTTGGGGGAGATGTTTTTGCAGGAGCTGGAATATATAATGCTTTAAAAGAGCATGATGGAAAGGTAACTGCTAAAATAACTATAGCGATGTCAGCTGCATCAGTTATTGCTATGGCTGCAGATGAAATATTAATGTCACCAGTAGGTATTATGATGATACATAATCCATTAACAAGTGCTCAAGGTGATATGAGGGTAATGAGAAAAACAGCAGATGTTCTTGATACTGTAAAAAATACCATTATTAATGCCTATGTAGCTAAAACTGGTCTAAATGAATCAGAAATATCATCTATGATGGATGATGAGACCTGGATGAGTGCAAATCAAGCAGTAAAGGCAAAGTTTGCAGATGGTGTATTATACCAATCTAGCAATAAAGAAGATAGTGAACCTATAATGAACTTTACATTCAATAGAAATGCTATAAAAAATAGTGTAAATGAATCTTTAAAGCATTTTCTTGCATTTAATGTAAATAGCATAATAAAAAATGAAAACACATGCCAATGTGATGGATGCTCACAGGAATCTGATGATTGTAAGTGTTCAGAATGTGGTAATTGTAATGATGGGAAATGTGACCAAACTACAATGCGTAATTACAGTAAAATGATTTTAAATAATAAGGAGGGAAAAGATATGTCTATTAAAAACGAATCTGAATTAAAGAATCAATTACCTGAAATACACAATCAAATATATAACGAAGGTAATATTGAAGGAATTAAAGCTGAAAGAGAAAGATTAAAAGCATTTGATATGCTTAATGGTAAAGTTGATCCTGCTTTCTTAAACGAAGAAAAGTATAAGGATGGAGCTACAGCTCAAGATGTTCTTTTTAGAGCTATGCAGGAAGGTAAAATGATTAATTCAGGCTTTATGAATCAAATTGAAGCAGATGCTCAAAATGCAAATGAAGTAGCAGGAACTTCATCTGATAATGATGGAACAGATGAAGTAACTGGTACTTTAAATTTTGTTCAAAATATAGCTAAAAAGACATTAGGGAAATAAGGAGGTAAATAATTATGGCAGAAGTTTTAAAGTATGACAATTTATTAGCTGGTGATGTTGATATAGTTACTCAACAAATAACTATAGATGTATCACAAACAATTCAAAGAGGAGATATCCTTAAAAAGGTTTCAGGTAAATTTCAAAGACCATCAGCAGTTATTACAAGTGCTGATGTTGTAGTTGTTGCATCAGAAGATATAACTACAGATGAAAATAATACAGTTTCAAGCATTGGATATAAAACAGGTCAATTTGATTCAAATGCAATGCGTTTTGGTGGAAGCTCAACATCAGATGATAACCTTGATGTTTTAGCAGAAAAATCAATATATTTAATAAAGTCTCAAAGAAATTAATAATAGGGGGAATGGAAAATGCCAATAAACATATATGATCCAAGAGTATTGGATGGAGTTATAAAATTATTACCTGCAACAGGAGGATTTTTTAGAGATACATTTTTTAGAAAACATACTCCAGTACCAGGAACAAAAATTGATATAGATTTCTACAAAGGAAAAAGAAGAGTAGCTCCTTTTGTGAATCCAAAATCTGCTGCTAAAACAGTTGAAAAAATAGGATATAAAACAAATACATTTGAAACACCACTTTTAAAGCCGAAAGATGTTACAACAATTGAAGATCTTTCAGTAAGAGCACCTGGAGAGAATATATATGGTGGAATAACCAGAGAAGAAAGAGCAATTGCATTATTAACAGATAAATTAGCTGAATTTAATGATAGCATTATAAGAAGAGAGGAATGGATGGCAGCTCAATCAATGCTTACTGGTAAAATTCCAGTTATAGGTGAGGGTGTGAATTATACAATAGATTTTGGATTCTCAAATAAAGAAGCTCTTACTGGTGCTACATTATGGAGTTCTCCAACATCAGATCCACTTAAAGATATTGATAGATGGGTTTTAACTTGTCAAAAAAATGGGTATCATACGCCAAACGTATGCTTAATGTCATCAGATACTCATAATGCATTTATGCAAAGACTTATAGCGCTTAATTATATGAATCAGTTTTCTGGAAATGTTGATTTAGCAGTAATTAAACCACAACAATTGAGTGAAAATGTTATTTATGGTGGAATGATTTTAAAATATAATATGCCAATTTATATTTATAATGAATGGTATATTGATGATTGGACTAATCCAGATTCACCTACTGAACTTCCAATAGTCCCAAATGGTATATGCCTACTTGGTTCTAGTAATGCAAAGTCAGCAATATATTATGGTGAAATTACGCTTACAGACGAAAATACAGGTGGATTTAGATCTATCTTAGGTGAAAGAGCCGCAGATACATGGATTAAGAAAGATCCAGCAGCAAGATATCTTGCAATGCATAGTAGACCATTACCAGCACCACAAGAAGTTGATTCTTGGTATGTTGCAACTGTTTTATAGGAGGTATCATTATGGCAATTAAAGTAATAGAAGGAATGGTTAATGTTGATGGTGATATAAAAAGTGTTGGTGCAAAACTTAAGATGAATGAAGATGAAGAAAAAAGATTAGTTGGACTTGGTTTTGCTGAATTTATAGATGCTGCAGCTGAAAAAATAGAAACTATTAAGTAAGGATACAAAGCAATAATGTCTAGCTTCAAGGAGATATTGGAACGTGATAATGCAGCAATTTTTAATGAAGATGAATATTCATCTAAACATGATATAGATGGTAAAGACTTAACCATAACTATTGATAGTGACAAGTTAAAAGAAAGAAAAGAAAAGTATGCAGAGGGCACTTATTTAGGTGAACTCCTTTTTTATATTCAAAAAGATGTTCTAGGTTATGAACCTGTTATTAATCAAAGAATGAGATTTGATAAAGAACCTAAGTTTGTCACTGATTTTCAAGAGGATATGGGAGTTTACACCATTGTATTGAGTGAGAATAAAGCATGATAACCATTGATTCAATTAAATTTGAGGAAGTTGAAAGGGAGCTTGGTGAATATAAAGCCAAAGCTCCCATTGCATTATCAAGAGCATTAAACAGAGCAGCAGCAAAAGCAAAAACAAATGCTTCAAGGAAAGCAAGAGAACAATACAACATAAAAGCCAAGGATATAAACTCAACTATTAATATAACTAAGGCAAATAAGTCAAGCTTAAGAGCAGTTTTAAGGTCAACTGGAGAAAGAATACCACTTATAAAGTTCAAAGTTAATCCAAGTAATCCGAGACCTAAAAAGCCACCCAAGGTTTTAAGAGTTGAAGTAAAAAGAGGTGGATTAAAGGAGCTTATAGGAGGGTTTGTTGCTGATATAAATGGAAATAAGGTGTTTAAGAGAACTTCGAAAGCAAGATTGCCAATACAACAGTTATTTGGTCCTGCGGTACCTCAAATGTTAGGTACCAGTTCAATAAAAGAGTTTATCGAAAATGAAGCTTCAAAGGTATTTGATCAGAGACTTGACCATGAGATTAAAAGAATAATGGGAGGTAATAGCTAATGACTCCTAGTATCCTACAAGATGCATTAGTTGCAGATCTTAAAGAGCAATTAAAAGAATTTAGACTTAAAAACTCTAAAAATGAAAGCGGTAAATTAAATATGTACTCTCAAAATTTGCCTTCAATACAAGGTCAAAAGGATTCAGAATATTTTCCATACTTAGTTATTAGAGTAATGGATGGTGAAAACAAAAATGATGAAGGTGAAGAAAAAGACTCATGCAAATTATATTTTATCATTGGTATATATGACGATTCTGATGATAATCAAGGGTATAAGGACCTAATGAATATAATTGAAAAAATAAAATATAGGTTAAAAACAAAAAAATACTTTAATAATAATCAATTTGAATTAGAATTACCATTAAAATGGGCTATCCATGAAGAGGATACATTCCCACATTATTTTGGTGGTATAGAAACAAACTGGAATATACCTAATATTCAATTTGATGATTCATTGATTTAAATTAGGAGGTAAATTAAATGACATATCAACATGGAATTTCGATTCAGGAACAGGCTACTTCAGTAGCAATTCCAACACAATCTATATCAACTATAACGGTTGCAATAGGTACTGCTCCAATAAATTTAATTAGTAATCCTAACGCTGCTGTAAACAAGCCTATTGTAGTTAAAAGTTATTCAGAAGCTGTTGCAGCAATTGGATATTGTGATGATTGGGATAACTACACTTTATGTCAAGCCGTTGATGCATTTTTTAAAGTATTTGAAGTTGGACCACTAGTACTTATAAATGTACTTGATCCAAACACTCATAAAGGTTCATCGACAGATACAGTAACAATAAAAAATAAAACTGCACAAATTACATCATCAGGAGTTTTGTTAGATACTAACTTTATTGTGAAAGATAGTGCAGGAGCAGTAACATATGCAAAAAATACTGATTACACTGTTGCATTTGGAAGTGATGGATATCCATTAATTACAATATTAGATGGGGGAGCAATACCAGGAACAGCGACTCAATTAAAGGTATCTTATAATAAAATAGATCCTTCAAAAGTAGTTACAAGTGATATTATTGGTAAATATGATGATACAACCAATATTTATAAGGGAATAGAGTGTATTACTAGAGTCTTTCCTATGTATAATTTAGTGCCAGGATTGCTTATAGCACCAGGATGGAGCCATAAAAAGGATGTCGAGGCCGCATTAGTAAACAAAAATACACTTATTAATGGATCATTTAACAGCCAGGTTATATCTGATATTGATTGTTCAAGTTCAGCTGTTAATACTTATTCTAAGGCAATTACTTGGAAATCTACAAATAACTATAAAAATAAAAGAGAATTAGCTCTTTGGCCTAAAGTTAAAATTGGCGAAAAAATTTATTGGTATAGTGCTATTTTCGCAGCATCAATTGTTTATTTAGATACCCAAAATAAAGATGTTCCATATAAATCACCATCAAATAAGAAAATTCCTATTAGTGCAACAGTTCTTGATGATGATTCAGAGGTATTTTTAGATATAACTCAAGCAAATGCGCTTAATGGTGCAGGAATTATAACTGCTTTAAATATGTCAGGATGGAGAACTTGGGGGAATAACACAAGTATTTATCCAGATAGTACAGATCCAAAAGACAGATGGATTGCAGTTAGAAGAGTTTTTGATTGGTGGGGAAACAACTTTATTGTTGAATTCTTTGATAAAGTCGATGATCCTACAAATTACAGGCTTATAGAATCAATAGTTGATGATGAAAATTTAAAAGCTAATGGTTTTCAAGCTGTTGGTCAAATTGCAGGAGCAAAAATAAGCTTTAACCAAGCTGATAATCCAACTGAAAATATCTTAAATGGAAAGATTATATTCAAACAGTCGATTGGAGCTTTTACACCAGCAGAAAATATTATAAATGTGCTTGAATTTGATCCTAGTCTTGTGAGTACTTCATTATTCGGAGGTGATAATTAATGAGTATTAATGCAATACCAGAAAAAATAGTAAACTATAATGCTTATTTAGATAATGATAAGTTAATTGGGTTAAATACTGATGTAACATTACCTAAATTAGAGCAAATGACTTCAACAGTTTCAGGCGCTGGAATCGCCGGCGAATATGAATCAACAGTACCAGGCCATTTCGGGAAAATAGAAATTGATGTAACTTTCAATACTGTAACTGAACAATCAGCAGAACTATTAATACCTGGAGCTAAAACGCTAGTTTTTAGAGCATCACAACAAAGTTATGATGTAGCAAGTGGTGCAAGTAAATTCAGACCATTAAAAGTTACAACAAAAATATTAAGTAAAGGTGTAGATTTAGGAAAATTAACAGTAGGAAAACAAACAGGAACTAAAAATACATTTGAAGTAATCTATTTAAAGGTAGAAGAGAATGGAAAAGAACTTATAGAGCTTGATAAACTTAACTTCGTATTCAAAGTTAATGGAGTTGATGTTTTAGCAGCTATTAGAAATCAAATATAAGAATAATGGAGGGAATTTGAATGTTAGATCAAGAAAATCAAAATACAAATTTAGAAGAAGGCAAGGAAAATACAAATATTGCTTCAATTGATGTTGATTCAGTTTATAAGATAAAGTTTAAAAAGCCTTATACATTCGAAGGGCAGACATATGAGGGGATAGATCTTTCAGACATTGAGAATATATCAACCAAGGATCTTGTTGAAACGGATAAGTTATTTTATGCTACTGGTAATATTGCTCCTTCAACTGAAATGTCTATGGCATATGCTTTAATAGTAGCTAGCAAAGCAGCTAAAAAACCTTTAGAATTTTTTACTAACTTACCAGGAAGAGAAGGGGTAAAGGTTAAAACTGCAGTAGTAAATTTTTTGTACAATTAGGAATTAAACCAGGAGACGGGCAGATGCTAAGAAAAGCAGCTGTCCGTCTTGGTTTAAATACATTTTCATCAATAGAATTTTTCTTGAAATTAAGCATAACTGAATTATGTGAAATTGCACAAGAAGTTCAGGAGGCGAATAAAAATGGCAAGTAAAACATATGAAATAGCCTTTTTACTTGGTGCAAAAATGGCTTCAACTTTTGGAGCTACTTTTAATGCTGCAGCAAATGATATTAAGAGATTGGAAAATCAAGGAGTTTCCGCAAGTAAAAGCTTTTTAGGATTGAGTGAGGGAGCAAGCAAAATATTTAAAGTGGTTGCAGGAGCTACAGCTGCTATAGGAATAGCTGAAGTAGCTAAAAAATCTGTTGAATTAGCAAGTTCGCTTAATGAAGTTCAAAATGTAGTGGATACAACATTTAGAGATAGTTCAACTCAAATTGATGCATGGAGTAAAACAGCACTTAATTCATTTGGACTTTCTGAACTACAGGCAAAACAGTTCAATGGAACAATTGGAGCACTTATGAAAAGTAGTGGAATAACAGGGGATAGTCTTGTTAACATGTCAGAGAATTTAAGTGGGCTATCTGGAGATTTTGCATCGTTTTTTAATTTACCTATAGAAGAATCTTTTGAAAAGATTAAATCAGGAATTAGTGGTGAAACTGAACCATTAAAAAGTCTTGGTATAAATATGAGTGTTGCAAATTTACAAGCATTTGCTTTAAGTCAGGGTATTACAAAATCATTTCAAAGTATGAGCCAAGCGGAGCAAGTACAATTGAGATACAATTACTTAATGAGTACAACTAAAGATGTGCAGGGAGATTTTAATAAAACAAGTGAATCTTTTGCCAACCAGGTAAGAATAGCACAAACCAATTTATCTCAAATGGCTGCTACAGTTGCTGGTAAAGTACTACCTTATTTAAATAATTTACTACTAATGTTTAATGGAGGATCAATTGATAAAATTGGTACTGCATTAGGTGGAGCTTTTGATAAAGGAATAAGTATAATAAGCTCCCTAAAGCCTAATGTAGATAATTTATTGAGCAGCATAATGAGATTTACTCAAATTAGTGGATTAGATAAGATTTGGAGTTCTTTTAATCCTGGTTCAATATTTGATGTAATACAATCTGGATTAAGCAACGCATTAAATGGATTTAATGAAGTGGTTAGCTTTGTAATTAATAACTTTAGTAATGTTAAGCTTGTTCTTGAAGGTGTGGCAATAGGTATTACATCATATGGATTAGCATTAGCAGCAGTAACTATTCAGCAAAAGGGAGCGCTTATAATTGAAGTTTTAAATAAAGCTTGGTGGGTTACAACTGGAGTAATGGGAGCAATGCGAGAAGGTATGACATTAGCATCTATAGCACAACTTGAATTAAACGCTGCAATGGCAGCTAATCCAATTGGAGTTATAACAATTGCTATTGCTGCATTAATAGTGGCTGGAATAGCCTTATACCAGAATTGGGATACAATAAGTAATTTCTTTAGTACTGTTTGGGTTAAAATTAAATCTACATTTGTTAGCTTTTGGGAATGGCTTAAAGGATTCTTAGCTGAATGGGGGCCGTTAATACTTACAGCAGTAGCTCCAATGTTAGGATTACCATTATTAATTGGCCAACATTGGGAGCAAATTAAAGGTTTTTTAAGTCCTATATGGGATTCTATTAAGAAATCAGTTTCAAATGCATGGCAATCAATAAAAAACGCAGTTTTAAACGCATGGAATAGCATAGTAAATGCTATAGTTAATAATCCTTTATTTAAAATAGTATCTGCTATTTTTAAAGGAGTATTAGCAATAATAATAGTAACTGGATACACCATATACAAAGCTTTTTCAAGTATCTGGAATAGTATTTCATCAAGTGTAAAAAGCACATCAAATAGTATTGGAAATTATTTATCGGTAGTATGGAATAAAATTTATTCTACAATATCAAGTGTAGTTTCGAGAGTATGGAAAGTTATAGTCACAACATGGAATTCAATTTCTGCAGCAGTTTCTATTATTTTAAATTCAGTCTGGAATGCAATAGTAAGTATTTGGACTACAATTTATAATTCAGTTTCTGCAGTTTTAAAATCTATATGGAATACAATAGTAAGCATTTGGAACAGCGCATATAACAGTGTTTCAAGTATTGTAATATCCATATGGAATACAATTGTTAGTGGTTTTCAAAGTGCTTATAACGGTATAGTTTCGATATTTACAAGTATAAAAGGTACTATTTCAAGTATCTTTATGGATATTTGGAATGTAATTAAATCAATAATTAATACTGGAATCGGAATGATCAATGGGTTTATTGGTGGAGTTAATACTGTAATAGGTATGGCTAATAAGGTACCAGGTGTAAGCATAGAAACAGTCGGAACCATACCTCAATTAGCTAATGGTGGATATATAAAACATAGACCTGGAGGGATTTTAGCTAATATAGGTGAAGGTAATGAGGATGAAATTGTATCACCGGTGAGCAAACTTAAGAGTATAATTAGTAATTCTCAACCACAACAAACAGTAAGCTTAAGTTATGCTCCACAAGTTATTATTAATGGGAATGCATCACAAGATGATGTTTACAAGGCAATATCTATGAGTCAAGCTGATTTTGATAGAATGATGGATAACTATAATAGGAAAAGACAAAGATTATCATTTAATAGTTAGGAGGAGGTGGAGCTATGAAGACTTATACAACTGTATTAGGTGATACTTGGGATATGATAGCATTTAAAATATATGGTAAAGAAAAGTATGCAAAAGAGCTTGTTGAATCTAATATAAATTATGTTGAAACTGTAATATTTTCAGCAGGTACAGTAATAAATATTCCTGAAATAACTGAAACAGTAGATACTTCATCGATGCCACCTTGGAAGAGGTGATAACTAAATGGATGGAAGAAGAGTATCAGTATCGGTTGAATATGCAGGAGTAGATATAACTAAGTATATTGAATCTGATTTGTTGAGCTTTAAGTATACTGATAATGCATCAGAAAATGCAGATGACATTGAAATTGAATTAAAAGATGAAAGTTCAAAATGGTTAAATGATTGGTTTCCTGAAAAGGGAGATACAATTAAGGCAACAATTAATACTACCAATTGGAATAAAGATGGTGATATAGGAAGTCTTTATTGTGGTTCTTTTGTTGTAGATGAACCTGAGTATTCAGGACCACCAAGAAGAATGACAATAAAGGCTATTTCTATTCCAAGTAATACAAATTTTACGTCAACTAAAAAAAGCAAGGCATGGGAAAAGATTAATTTAAAATCAATTGCACAAAATATTGCTGATGACTCAGGGCTTGAGATATTTTTTGATGCTCCTTCAAATCCTTATTATGAAAGAAAGGATCAATCTGAAACAGCTGATATGAATTTTCTATCTGATTTATGTAAGAAAGAAGGTTTTGGTTTCAAAGTTACAGATAGCAAGATAGTAATATTTGATGAATCAAAGTATGAAAATCAGGATGCAATAATAACGTTAGATGCAAATAGTGGATTGATTAATACTTATAAATTTAAAACAACTTTGACTAATAGTAGTTATTCAGGCTGTAAAGTTAAATATAAGAATTCTAAAAAAGGTACAACAATTGAATATCTATATACAATTAAGGATTTAGAAGATAATGATAAAGTATATGAGGTTAATAAAGTTGTTGGATCTTTGGATGAAGCAAAAAGATTAGCTCAAAAAACTCTTAGAGGATTAAATAAAAAAGAATGTACAGCTTCATTAAATGTATTTGGTGATTTAAGATATCTTGGAGCAGTATGCATCCAATTAAATGGTTTTGGAAAATTTACCGGAAAGTATTTTGTGGATAAAGCATTGCATAATATCCCTAATTATAATATTGATTTAGAAATGCATCGTGTATTGGAGGGGTATTAATGAATGATGGAATTTTAAGAAATTTAATTAGAATTGGTACTGTTAGTTCTGTAAATGAGATAAACGGAACAGTAAGAGTTATATTTGAAGACAAAGACAATATGGTTAGCGACGAACTACCGTTACTTAGTTCAGAATATAACTTACCTAAAATAAAAGATCAAGTATTATGCCTGTTTCTTCCGAATGGAGTTGAAGCAGGTTTTTGTTTAGGAAGTTTTTATTCACTAGTAAATCCACCACCAGTAAAAAATAAAGATTTATTCTATAAAAAATTTGATGATGGTACCTGGATTCAATATAACAAAACAACTAAAGAATTAAATATAGGCTCTGCAGGAGCTATTAATATTATCGGTGATGTTAATGTACAAGGTAATTTGCATGTTACCGGAGCTATTAATGGAAATTGAGGTGATAGAAAATGATAGGATACTTTGGAGACGTAGTTTTTGAAACTTCAGACAAAAGAATTCTAACTTTTACAGATTTTAAATATCAATCAGCTGGTAGGTGGGAAAAGCATAATGTTATAGGGAAAAAGCCTAAAAGTGAATTTATAGGGCCTGATTTAGATTCTGTAACTTTTTCAATAACGTTAAATGGTAGTTTTGGTATTAAGCCAAGAGAAGAAATGGAAAAGTGGATAAGTAAAGTAAACAATGGAGTTGTTGATGTATTAGTTCTAGGCAATAAAGTATTAGGTCAAGATAAATGGAAAGTATCCCAAGTTAGTGAAGCATGGGATACTTTTTTCAATCGTGGTGAGTTATACAGTGGAAAAATAGATGTTACTTTAGAAGAATATATAACAGAGGTGAGCACATGATTAATATTAATAATGTATCAATCATAGGAACTACAGCAGAAATAGCAGAAACGCTAAAAAATATATTTTCTACACCTCAAGGAACAGTACCATTTGATAGAAATTTTGGTATTGATATCGGTATTTTAGATGAATCAATAAACTTAGCTCAAGGAAAACTCACAGTTGAATTTGCAAGAAAAGTTCAACAGTATGAACCAAGAGTAAAAGTTAAGGAAGTAACTTTTATTACAGATGATGATAATAATTTAATCCCGAAAGTGAGGGTAGAATAATGAATTTAGCAAGTTTACCAGATGTTAATTTTGCTCAAAAAGATATAACCGCTATACTTAATGAAATGATAACAGGTTACGAAAATGCTTACTTTGAGCAAACTGGAGAAAAGATTACCCTTTATCCAGGAGATAAGATAAGAATATTTTTATATAGTCAGGCACTAAGAGAATTTCAATTAAGACAATTAATTGATTTTTCTGCAAAACAGAATTTACTTAAATATTCTTCGGGTGACTACTTGGATAATGTAGGAGCATTTTCGGATACTGAAAGAACAGGTATAAGTTATGCAACAGTACCAGTAAAGTTTAACTTGAGTGCTCCACAAGCTACTATAAAAACTATACCAAAGGGAACTAGAGTTACTTCCAATGGTTCAAGCGAAATTTATTTTCAAACAATCGAAGATATAAATATTGATATTGGAGATACAAGTGTAGAAGCAATACTCCAGTGTACAATAGGTGGAACTATTGGGAATGATTTTATAGCAGGCCAACTAAATGTATTATCTGATCCTTTACCTTGGATTGAAAGTGTAGTTAATACTGATGTAAGTCAAGGTGGAACTGATAAAGAGGATGATGAAAGTTATAGAGAGCGAATAAGGGAATCACCTGAAGGATTTAGTGTTGCAGGACCAAGTGGAGCATATGAATATTTAGCTAAGCAATATAGTCAATCAATTGGTGACGTAAAGGTATATTCTCCAAGTCCAGGTACTGTTGATATACGATTGCTGTTAAAGGATGGAGAACTTCCTACATCAACATTTTTAAAAGGAGCGCAAGCTTATTTAAGTGATAAAAGTAGAAGGCCATTAACAGATAATGTTTCTGTCAACTTACCTGAGGTAATAAATTATGATATTAATCTTACTTATTATATTTTATCTTATAATGCAGCTGCAGCATCAACAATACAAAAAAATGTGAGTCAGGCAGTACAAGATTACAACTTATGGCAAAGAAGCAAAATAGGGAGAGATATAAATGTTGATGAATTACAGTCAAGAATAAAGAGCGCTGGAGCTAAGAGAACAGTTATAACAAGTCCTATGTATACAAAGCTAACAGATACACAAGTAGCGTTTTCAAGGAATGTAATAGTAACGTATGGAGGACTTGAGGATGATTAATATATATGAAGCATCAGTATTAAACCTACTGCCACCAAATTTACAAAGTGATCCAGATATGATTGCTGCATCAAAAGCAGTTGATAATGAATTTTTACTTATAGTTAATGAAGTAAGGAATTGTATATTGCTACCTAATTTAGATTTACTTCCAAGCGATGTTGTAGATCTTTTAGCATGGCAAATGCATGTAGATTTTTATGATAATACTCTTGATTTAGATGTTAAAAGGCAATTAGTAAGAAATTCAAATAAATGGCATAAACAAAAAGGTACTCCACAAGCAGTAGAAGAATTAATTTCTACTGTTTTTGATTCTGGACAGGTAAATGAATGGTTTAATTATGGTGGAGAACCTTATACTTTTCAAGTTATAACGACTAATGAATCAGTAACAATAGATAGAGCTGAACAGTTTATAAGAGCTTTGAATTCGGTAAAAAATGAGCGTTCATGGCTTGATAAAGTAGTTATTGAGATTGGTGATGAAATGAATTTATATCTAGCAGCAATAGTTCATACTGGTGATTTTATAACAATTTCGGAGGTGACATAAAATGAGTTACTTTGGAGGGTTAGTTTTAACCGATTTAGGGAAAAACCTTTTAACAAAGGCGCAAGCAGGCAAGCAATTGAATTATACAAAAGTATCTATCGGGGATGGAGCATTGGGGAGTAGTTCTATATCAAGTTTAACTGCTTTGAAAAATAAGATTAAAGATATTTCTATAACAAAACTTAAGGTATTGCCAACAGGTAAAGCAGTGATTGGTTTCACAATATCAAATCAAAATATAACTACAGGATTTTATTTTAGGGAGATTGGAATATTTGCTACTGATCCAGATTTAGGAGAAATATTATACTGTTATGGAAATGCAGGTACTAATGCTGAATTTATTCCAGCTAATGGGAGCACTGATGTTATAGAAAAAAGTATAGATATAAATCTATTAGTTGGAAACGCTGCGAATGTTTCAGCAACTATAGACCAATCACTTGTTTATGCAACCCCAATAGATGTTAACAATGCTCTAACTCAGGCTAAGCAATATGCTGATGCCAAAATTAATTCAAGCTCTATTAGTGAGGTCAAATTAACAACTACATCAGCTACAAAAATACTTTTATTTACACCTGCTCAACAAGGAAATTTTAAAATAGACGTTTACTTAAGAGTACTTGCAGCATCTAATATAACTGTCAGTATAACTTATACCGATACAGCAGGAGTTCAAACTAAAATGATGATACCTGAAAGAAATGGATTATATTTCCCTAATAGCTCAGGGGTTCAATCATATACAATAGGAAATCATTTTTTAAGGCAATTATGTGTAAATGCTTTGAAAAATACTCCAATTGATGTAAATATAACTGCTAATTTAGCTAATCAAGTGTATGTATCAGCATTGATAATGGGGGTGTAATATATGGATATTTCATTTTATTCGGGTGATAGTAGAAATTTAGTTATTAGTGTGACAGATGAAAATAATAATGCAATTAATTTAAATTCAGCAACTATTAAATGGGTATTAATAGATAATAAGGATTCGGCTATATTATCAAAAGAAGTAGGAAATGGAATTAAAATTACAAATCCTACAAGTGGTCAATTTACGATATCAGTGTTAGCTCAAGACACAAAAAATCTTGAGGGTAATTATAAACATATGGCAAGAGTTACAACATCATCTGGAGAATCATCTATTGTTTTGACAGGTTCAATAAACATTATGAAATCATTGATATAAATATTAACTGGAGGGAATGTGAATGGCAACTAATATTTCAAGTTCGTTAACAAGTTATTCTTCAATAACTCAAAAATCTGCCAAATTCAATTTTCCAGTTAATTTTCCACTTAAATTCACTATTGAAAGTTCAAATATTAGTTATAATGAAACATCAAATATTATAAGTAATACAACAGTTAGTGGATCTTTATTATTAATTACTCCTATCAAAAGTACATTTATATCAAATTCAAATATTAGTGGATCTATAAAGAATAATTCAAATTTAGCTTCAAATGGATTAATTGATTCAGTAGATATTGATTCAAACTTAATAAATACTGTTGCAATTAATTCTAATATTGAAGGTGATTCATTGATTAGTGTTTCGGTATCTGAACGACAATTGATATCACCTGCAGTTATTAGTCCTACTTCAAATATAACTGGAATTCCAACTTCAATGTTTAAACTTATAACTAATATAATTGCAAATACATCTATAGCAATTTTAAGCTCAAATTATATTGAGCTTGAGAGTACAGTTAATAGTAATACGAGTATAAATGGAAATTTAATTAATTTAATAGATTGCGATTTACTTCAAGTTTCTGAAATTGAGATACTTAAGGAACTAGAATTTCCATTAACTTTTCCGTTTAATTTTCTTAATGGATTGCATAATGATATAAATTTAAGTAGCGATGACATATCATCTAATTCATCAATAATTAATAATAGAATTACTAATCTAATTATTGCTAACTTGAAAGGTAATTCAGTAATTAGTGGTGAAATTACCTGCAACTATGCTATATCAAATAGCTTAAGAAGTGTTTCGAATGTTTCAGCAAATTTAATTCAATCAGCAATACTAAAAAGTTATGCAATTAGTTCTGATTTTAATATTGAAGATTCTGAGATTATTGAAAAACTTGAGCTATTAGGAAGAGTTGCTGTAAATAGTAATATAAATGGTTCAATAAGAAATTCGCTAGTAGAAAACGCTGATTTCAATTCATTAGTAACTATTCAAGGTGATACTTGGAATGTTATTGAAAGTATAGTTGAATCAGAAACTTTTATTAATTTTAATGAATTATTAGAATTTCCATTAGAATTTCCATTTAATTTTGAAAAAGGAATAAAGAATATTGCTAGCATTAGTAGTAGCGATTTGATTAACTCAATAGTTCATGGGAATATTAGATCTTTAATTGAATCTGAAGTTGAAGCATTGACAATCATACATGGACAAATATCAAGTGTAATATCTATAGTTAGTTCGATGAATGTAAGTTTTGGAATTAACGATGTAATAACTGATACTACACAACTATCTGGAAGTATTATAAGTGCAGCTTCAATAAATGGAAATATATCAATAAACAATAAATTAGTCGGAACAGTTTTTGAAAACTCAAGTATCAGTGGAGCTATAAAAAGCAATCTATTATTAAAGGGAAACATTGTGTCTAATTCTAATTTTAATGCAGTAGTTTCCTATTTGTATTTTATTGCATTTGAAGTCAAATTCATAATAAACCTTAAAGATATATCCGAATTTAAAAAATCAAATACGTTTAGTTATAAGTTCATTGATCATAAAGAAAATGTATTTTTGAATAATATAACTGAAAAAACACTTATAAGTGATATAAGGGAATCTGAATTGTTAAATACAAATGAAAAATTAAGTATAAAATCTTTTTCTTATTATAAGGATGTAACAATCCAAAATATATATGAAAAAGTTACTTTTACTAAGAATATAACAAGTTTAAAACAATTAGTGATTAATAAAGAAATTTCAAAATTCACAAATGAAATAAAAATAATAAAATTCTAGGAGGTACTATAATGGCATTTACAACATATTTAGCAGATGCGTTGGTTAATGAAATATTTGGAGCAGTTAATTTTACACCGCCAACTACAATTTATATTGGATTATCTTCAACACTCCCTACAGTTGCAGGTGGTAATATTACAGAACCAGCTATAGGAACAAATGGATATGCAAGAGCATCAGTTGCAAACAACACGACAAATTTTCCAACAACATCAAGTAATAATAAAAGTAATGGTGTAGCAATTAATTTCCCTACTTCAACTGGATCGTGGTTAGCAGCAGCTCAATTAGGATATCTATTTTTTAGCGATACAGCAACAGGAGGAAATATTTTAGGGTTTGCAGCACTTAATAATCCTCAAGTTGTTGCAAGTAGTGGTGCTACATTATCATTTGCTGCAGGTAGTTTAACTATTACTATTAACTAATCATACAAAGGGGGAATATAAATGACAGTAAATGCAACCTATTACGCTGGGGGTACTGGGTATACTCCAGCAGACATGATGCAAAGAGATGCAGATTGGATATCACCAGGAGTATTATCTTCCGGTGATTTAGTTGTTGCTCAAACAGCTACTGCATCCATGAATATAACTGTATCTGGAGCAGCGCAAGGACAAACTGGAGGAAATGCATGGCTACCAAATGGTTATAGAGTATTTAACGATTCGTTAGCAACACTAGGCATATCTGCAGCAGATACAACAAATCCAAGAATAGACCTGGTTGTAATAGTAATTGATACAACAGTTAATCCATATGTACCACAGCTTAAAGTAATAAAAGGTACTGCAGCTGCATCACCTTCAGTACCTGCACTTCCAACAGGATTTGTCGGTATAGCTTTAGCTCAAGTAAGAGTAAATGCTAACGCAACTTCAATAACATCAGCTAATATAACAGATGTAAGAGCTATTGCAGGCCTAGTATCTCAATTTGGTGGAGAAAAAATAGCTTCATCCTTGTCAGAATTGAATAATGACAGAATATATAATTGCGGAAGTACAAGTGGAACCAATGCTTACACAATTACTAATAGTGACATAACAGCATACGCAGATGGATTAACAGTTCGTGTTAAAATAGGTAATTCAAGTACAGGTGCAAGTACTTTAAATATTAATGGGCTGGGTGCTAAAACAATTTTAGATACATTAGGAAATCCTATAGTTAGTGGAGGATTAAAAGCTGGATTGCCTTATCATTTATGTTACAATGGAACAAATTTTATTGTGTTGGGTAAAGGGGGTGGTGGAGATGCAACAGCAGCTCAAATATTGCTTGGCAAAAAGGCAACAGTAGATAGTGGACAGGTTACTGGTACATTAGATTTAACTAATTTAGTCACAGGAAATATTAAAAGCGGAGTAAAAATAAATGGTGTTAGTGGTAAAGCAAGTGTAGTAGATACATCGGATGCACTAGCAACAGCAGCACAAATACTAAGTGGTGCTAGTGCTTATGTAAATGGAATTAAGATTGATGGAACTATCCCACTAATGGGAGATGAAGAATTTGCTGGATGGAGAAGAGCTTCATTAGGTATTGCTTCAGTTGATGGGAGAATTCATTTAGCTATTCCAGACGGTTACTATAATGGTGCTGGAAACAATGGTCTGCAAGGAGTATTTTATGATGATGCTAATTTCAATGCAGGTAATATATTGAATGGCGTTACTATAGCAGGATTAACAGGGTCAGCAACTATTGAAACATTAGGGGGTCATTCGTCAGCCTCTGGAACATTTGTATTAACGACAGGGGACTATACGGTTCAAAGTGTAACATTATCATTTGTTCCTACGGTAGTTATAGTGTACTATCAATCAAGTTGGTCTGGAGCTAAAACTATATGGGCATCTACATTTGGGGGCACTACTTCTTCTTTACGCGATACTAGCACTCCTGGTACATCTAGAGCAACTCTTACAGTTAATTCAAATGTTGTGTCGTTAAAATTAGATACAAGCCAATTTGGTGCAACCTATAGCTGGGTTGCGATAAAGATATAAAGGAGAAAATAAATTATGAATCAAATAGCAGCAAAAATTTATTATTTAATAAAAACTGGAGAGGTATTAGCTATCACTTCAGAAATGCAAGGTTGTGTAGAATCTACAACTAAGGAACAAGACATGCAAACTCATGATAAATTAAAAACTCATGATATAGATGAAATAGATTTCGTAGAATTAGAATATGGTACATTAGTAAATACATTTAAGAATATAAAATCATATTCTGTAGATGTAGATAATAAAGTATTCGTTCCAGTATATTATACTGAAGAAGAGTTGAAGTCTATTGAGCAACAAACTCAAAATATTAAAGATTTAAATACTAGAGTTTCAGATATATCAGATTATTTATCAAACGACAATACTGAATTGATATCTAAAATAGAAGATTTAATTATACAATCAGAATTAGATAAATTATTAAATTAATGAAAGGGAGTATGTAATATGATAGCAACAGCAACTCAATTAAGATTAGCAAAAATATTAACAAATAGAATCAATGCAGAGGCAGCAGAAGGAACTCTAGAAGCAGATAAGGAAAATGTAATAGAAACAATAGATGCTTTTGTTGCAGGAAATAAAATAACATTAGAGCAATCAAGTGAACTTAATGAATTAATTCAATCTAAAACTACTACTAAGTAAACAATTATATATTAGAAGTAAAATAGGAAATTAATTAGCACCAATTAGGGTGTTTTTTTATTGCTTGTTTTTTTGAATTTGAAATAGGTGGTGGATCATGAGTGAGAATTGCAGTAATTGTGTACAAGCAAAAATGCTTGAAAAAGTAGATGAAAGAGTTTCAAAGCTTGAAGAAAAATGTGAGATATTACAGGATAAAGTGGCAGAAACAGAAAGGAATTCAGCAGTTAATGAAGATAGAACTAAATCTCTATTTAAAATGCTTAATGAAATAAAAGATAGTATAAAAATAATAGCTAACAAATTAGAAGCATTAGAAAGTAAACCAGGTCAAAATTGGAATGAATTAATAAAAACAATTATTGTTGTAGTAGCTACTGCAGCAGTAACTTATTTAATTAAAAAATAGAAAAGGTGGAATGTAAAAATGTTTATTATGAATTTAAGATCTAGAATTAAAAATCAATATTGGTGGATTGCAATGATTAGTGCAGTAATAGTATTTTTAAAACTTTGCAAATTAGATGTATTAGCTAATTTTATACCAACCAATTATGGAGATATAATTTTGCAAGTGTTTGCGATATTAACAATGTTAGGAATTACAGTTGATACTAGTACAAAAGGAGTTTCAGACCAAGTTGTTGCGGATACAACAGTACAAGCAATAAATTCAGCAGAAGAAGTAAAAGTAGAAGGTTCAACAACAGCTGTTAATTCAATTATTTCAGAAAATAGTCAAGATAGTTTAGCAGTTAGCGAAGCAACTTCAAGTGATAAAGAAAGCGAAACTAATGAAAGTGACCAAATTTTAACTAATGTGCAAGTTAGTTCAACAGATGCAACTCTTAATCAAACTGTAGAAGTAGCAGCACTACAAGTTGAAAGAGATGCATTAAAAGTACAGATACAAACAATTCAAGCAGTAGCGAATGGAAATTTAGTACAATCTTAATTTTTGAGTGGCCTTTATGGTTACTCTTTATTTTATTATATAAAGAAAGAAGTGATAAAAATGGTTATAGGAATAGATATGGGGCATCCATTTAATTGTGGTGCTTTTGGAATTATGTCAGAAACAGATGGTAATAGAGCAGTTGGGAAATTATTAATAGAGAAATTGAAAACATTAGGGCATACAGTTGTAAATTGTACTTATGATACAAATGTAAATGAATTATCAAATAGAGTAGCGTTAGCAAATGCACAAACTTTAGATTTATTTATATCTTTGCATATGGATAGTTTTACAAATCCAGGAGCAAATGGTGTTACAGTTTATACAACTGCTAATTCTAGTGCTAAAGCAATTGCAAGCAATATAGTTAATAAAGTTGCTGATAGTTGTAATTATTACAATCGTGGATGGAAAGAAGCTAGTTTTTATGTATTAAGATCTACTAATGCTCCTGCTTTATTACTAGAGATGGGATTTGTAACTAATCAGGGTGACTGTGATAAATTCAACGCTGAAAAAATATCAAATGCAATAGTTGAAGCAATTACAGGAGAAACAATATCTAGTTTAGAAACTATACAAGAATATGGTTACGTAGTAACTCAATACTTACCTAATGGGTATCATGGCAATAACTCATTTAATGGAGTAGATGCTGACTATGTTTTAGGATACTTTAATGATGTAAAATGTTACTTCAGAGGGAATGAAAAAGGTGTTTGGATTGAAACTCAAACTTTACCTATAGAGAAGTGTAATAAATTGAAAAATATTTTAGGTAGTTGGTTCTATTCAATAGAAAAGTAATAAATAATTTAATAACAAGAGTATCAAAGGGAATGGGAATAATCCTGTGGCCTTTATTTTTTTGCATAAAAATAGAAATAGTATTTGGATGATCAATAAAATACTATTTCTATTTGGGAATCATGTCTATATTTTTATTATAGGCATTATCTGTAGAATTATTCAAATATTAAAAGAATATTATAATTAATTGCCCAGCAAGTAAAAGTGACAGAAAAACAATTAAACCTATTCTAATGAATCGCATAGTTATATACCTCACAAATTTCATATAATAATTATATTTGACAAGTTTTCCAAAATGTATACAATTTAATATATACATAACAATTAAGGGGGAATATTAATGTCAAAAATGACAAATTGCAAAGCTTGTGGGAAAGAAATTGCTAAAAGCGCCAAAACGTGTCCAAGCTGTGGGGCAAAGAATAAAAAACCATTTTATTTAAGATGGTGGTTTATACTTATAGCCTTAATAGTAATTATAATAGCAGCATCTAGTGGAAGTAAGAAAAACGATAATTTAAAGGATACTGCATCAAGTTCAACTGCAACAACTACAGACACTTCTAAAGATACATCTAAGTCAAATGACAGCCAAGATAAAGCAAAAGATACAACAAAGGATACTGCAAAGGATACAAAAGATAATGTACCTAAGGAATATCAATCAGCATTAAAAAAAGCTGATGTTTATGCTAACAAAATGAATTTATCTAAAAAAAGCTTATATGCGCAATTAACATCAGAAGCTGGAGAAAAATTTCCTAAAGAAGCTGCACAGTATGCTGTAGATAATGTAAAAGCAGATTGGAAAAAGAATGCGTTAGCTAAAGCCAAGACATATCAAAGTACAATGAATATGTCCAGAAGCGCTATACATGACCAATTAGTGTCTGATGCAGGTGAAAAATTTACTGAAGAAGAAGCACAATACGCTATAAACAATTTAGAAAATTAGAAATAAGCAAGTATTTGAGCAACAAATAGCAAGTATGGCTGATGATGTTTGGATATTGCCAAGTTTAAAAAAAGCAAAAATATTAATAGGGTTAAAGCTAGGATTAAATATTCTAGCTTTTATTATATTCCAAATATTCTTTTGAAATCTTTACAAGGGAACATATGTTTGTTATGATATAAAAATAGAATATATGTTCGTGTATGAGGGGGTATATTATGAAAGTTGTCGCTAAAGAAATTGAAATGATTGCTCATTTTAAAGATGATGGAAATATAAATCCTATAAGATTCAGAATTGAAGAAAATAAAAAATTAAAAGTTATTAAAATAGCTAAAATTATAAGCACAGATATTGAAAAACTCTGTGGTAACAGAATATGGGTTTATAAATGTACTGCTGTGGTAGATAGTGTAGAGAAATTGTTTGAAATCAAATATGACATAGAGAATTGTCGATGGATACTTTGGAAGATTTGATTTTGTATATAACTTATTTACTAATTAATGTTTTGTAAGGGGAGAGGATTTTATGGAGAACTCTAGATGTGTCGCAACTAATTGCGATAAAAGTGAAACTTGTGGACATCACAAAGTTAAAAAGTTTTATGATGATGCACTTATTGAAGAGGGATTAAAAGAAGACATAATTTTAGAGGATGTGATTGTAGATGAAGATTTGAGTGATATTTGCTTACCTAAATATAGATTATATGATGAGTATAAAGAGGAATCATATCAATACTATTTATGTAAGGAATCCTATAAAAATTTGTTTGATTTTTATGATAATAAGTGCGATGGAATTTATTGTTTATATCAAAAGGATTATGATAATACAATAAAGTATCAGTCTAGTTGTATTGAATGTAAGTTAGGGGAACATATTACATGTACAAACCCTCAACATCCTACCAATAAGATTATAGATGAAATGATGAAGTGTTTTTGGGCAGAACAAAAAGCTTTTGAAGAAGCAGGAATTTCAGAAGGCACAGTTACCTATATATGTCCAATATGTAATAACGAAGCTGTAGCTAATAGATATTCATATGGTGGTAGCATACATGGATTAGGTAGTGGATGTAAGACGTGTGGAACATGGCACACTTAGAAATAAAATAACAAAAGGGGATGAGTGTTATGAGAGAAATAATGACTAAACAATCAGAAATATATGAATATCTTAAGACATATACAGAAAATAAAGGTTATCCACCATCAATAAGAGAAATATGCGAAGCTGTTTCATTGCGCTCAACTTCGACAGTTTATAGTCATTTAAAGAGACTGGAGAGAAAGGGTATGGTTAAAAGAGATCCATCAAAACCAAGAGCCCTAGAAATATCAGCATTATCAATACATAAAAAAGAAATAATATCAATTCCGATTATAGGAACTATTACAGCTGGCACTCCAATACTGGCTGAAGAAAACATTGAAGATACTTTTCAGCTACCATTAGACTATATAAAGCATGATAGAGAACTATTTATGCTTAGAGTATATGGAGAGAGTATGGTTAATGCAGGTATTAGAGACAATGACTTAGCTATAATAGAAAAAGCTGATAATGCTAGAAATGGAGATATAGTAGCTGCTTTAATAGAGGATTCTGCTACTATAAAAAGATTCTTCAAAGAAAAAGATTGCATACGACTTCAACCTGAAAATGATACAATGGAACCTATATTAGTATATGATTGCAAAATAATTGGTAAGTTAGTGGGGATATTTAGATCGTTTAAATAAAATACTATTTATTAATATTAAGAGTAAGGGAAATAATTAGTTGACCCTTGCTTTTATTTATTTAGTAGAGAGTAAGATAAGAGATTCCTGAATTATAACATGATAATAAATATGCAAATTTTAATATTCATTTTATCGATGCTTTTTAACTCATATTCAAATATATTCATAACAAACTTACAATTAAGAAAAATGACTCAATATATTTTTTTGGACAAGACTTCAAATTCATAAGGAGGTATTTTTAGGTAATTATTTACGGGTAATTTAGATTTACTCCCTGAAAACATGCTGTTTTGGTGAGTTTGTTTGAAAGTGAAATATATGATAGAATAGTATCAAAAAAGGGGGAAAAAATGGATAAAAAGCAAACGCTAGATTTTGTAGAACAGGAAATAGAAAAATTTAAGAATAACTTAAAAAATATATGTAACAAAGATGATAGAGCTCGTAAGAAAGCAGAATTGGTAACTTATTGGATAAGAGACTATATAAAATATCTAAATTTCGAAGAGAAATTTTCACCTAAGAAATTAAAGGAGTATGCTAGAGGAGATGTAATAAAAGTAAATTTTGGATTTAATATAGGTAATGAGGAGGGAGGATTACACTATGCACTAGTTATAGATAATGATAATTCACAAGCTTCTGGAGTAGTGACTGTAGTACCACTTAGCACTGAAAAAGCAGAAGATAATTTATCTAAATATGATGTGTCTTTAGGGAATGAATTAAATATTTTGGTAGAAAATAAACTTAATTTAGCAATAGAAACAATTAAAGAGGAAAATGAAAAATTACAAAACATGCTTACAGAAGTAGAACAAGAAATAGACAAGCAAGCAGTACAATTAGAAATAATAAAGAATAAGAAAAGTGCTGGGGAAGTTGTTGATGAGGACGCTATACTTGCGATACAAAAGAACCTGAATAGTTTAAATGAAAAACTTGAGCTTGAGCTGTCGACGATTGAGATAAATAAAAATAAAATGAAAATAAAGTATGCAGAAAAAATATTAAAAGAATTTGAAAGAATGAACTTAGGGACAAAGGCTCTTGTTGGTCAGATTACAACAATTAGCAAAATGAGAATATTTGATCCTAAATACAGTTCAGATGTATTAGATGGGATAAGATTATCCCCAGAACAATTAAATAAAGTAAATTCTAAAATTAAAGAATTATATATTTTCAGTATTGACAAATAAGACAAGGTTTCATATAATATTAATGATAAAAAACAATGCCGTTTAGCGGCGACTAAAAAATAAATTTAAATTAAAAAAGAAGAACCACACTATATAGTGTGGTTCTTTTGGGTTATTAAAAATAATAGCTAATTTATATAAAAACTTAGATATGAATATGTTTTAAAACAGAATAAATTTTTTGCGATAAATCTAGTTAATCTAGTTTAATGCATGCCCCACACTTTTCACATAAAAGTTTTAAATTTATATAAATCAAGTAAAATCCATATAAATGTTAAATTAACTAATCCAGAAATCGTGGGTACTTATATGAAAGAGGTTTATAAATTGTAAAAAGTAGAGATTAAGAAACTTTGCAGCTATTCTAGTTTTTATTATCTTGTTGATATTTAAATATAAAAAAATCAGTATAATCTTGTGTTAGAATTTCCATGTTTTGATTTTACGTAATAGCGGCCGTTTCGAAGAAAGAAATAATAATGCCAGATATCGTAAACAATAGTGCTTGTAACTTTGTTTTTAGCATCAGAGTCATTAACATGTTTAACGATACAGTAAACTTTATCATAACTTTTCATTAATATATTTCTCGATTTTAATAAATAAATTTCTAGAAGGTATATCATTTTGATAATAATACCTATATAAAGTTCCTTTGGATATACCTAGCAATTTACACAGCTTACTCTTACTAATGTGGATGTTTTTATAAAGTAAGGTGGATAAATATTGTTGAAAGTTATCTATAGATTCTAAATAACTATCAAAAAAGTACTTGCTTCCAATATTAAAGAAAATAGCTAGTCTTTTTGAGTTTTCACAAGTGGGAAATAATTCTCCACGTTCATATTTGGATATATTGGATTTATTAATTTTAGTAGCAAGTGATAAATCTTTTTGAGTTATATTATATAACTTTCTAAGCCTGATTAAATTTTCTGATATAGTACTAGCAGGCAATTCTTTAAATTCATTTCTTAAATCAATTTGTAAAATGTAATTATCTAATATCGTCTTTTTATGTACCGAGCATTTAAAGGTGGTACTGGAGACTATGTAGCACTTTTTGAACCAACAGCATCTACTCTTCAAAAAGAAGGAACAGGAAATATTCTTGCATCAGTTGGAGAAGAATCAGGTTTAATTCCATATACTTGTTTTTTCAGTACAAAATCATATATGGATAAGAACCCACAGGTTATTCAAGGATTTACTAATGCGATTTATAAGGGACAAGAGTGGTTCTTTAGCCATAGTACAGAAGAAGTTGCAGATAGCATAATTGAATATTTTCCAGGAACAGATAAGACTACAATTATGACAGTTATCGATAATTATAAGAAGATTGATGCAATAGCTCATACACCAGATATCAAACAAGAAAATTTAAATAGACTTATGGATATAATTTCAGATTATGATGCAAGTTTAATGCCACAAAGACCTGAATTTAGTAAGATAGTAGATAATTCTTATGCTGAGAAGGCAGCTAAATAGCAATAACATAAAGATGAAAAGGTGGTGATTGCATTTGAGTTTGTTACAAATATCGAATATATTTATGAATTATCATTCAATTAAGGGAGAAACTCAAGCTTTAAATGATGTTAATTTTGAGGTGAATGATGGTGAGTTTATTTCTATTTTAGGACCATCAGGATGTGGAAAATCTACTTTGCTTAATATAATGAGCGGATTATTAGAGTCTTCAAATGGTCACGTATTATATAAAGGTGAAGATATTAAAAAGAACTTAGATAAAATAGGGTATATGTTTCAAAAAGACCATCTTTTTGAGTGGTATACTGTTTGGGAGAACGTTATTCTCGGATTAAAAATAAAGAAACAATTAAATAATGAATCAAAGGAAAGAGTAAGTGAATTACTTGACTCTTATGGATTAAGAAGGTTTAAAAATCATTACCCAAGTGAACTTTCAGGAGGAATGAGGCAGAGGGTTGCCCTTATAAGAACTTTAGCATTAAATCCGGATGTACTTTTTCTAGATGAACCATTTTCTGCTTTAGATTATCAGTCACGTCTTTTAGTATGTGATGATGTTCACAAAATAATAAAGTCAGAAAAGAAGACAGCAGTAATGGTTACTCATGATATTGCAGAAGCTATTTCTTTATCAGAGAAAGTAATAGTGTTATCTAAAAGACCATCTAAGGTAAAAGTAGAAGTACCTATGAACTTTGCAGAAGATGATTTAACTCCATTTCAAAAGAGAAAAGCTCCTGAGTTTAGCGATTACTTCAATAGATTATGGAAGGAGTTGAATCAGGGAAATGACTAAAAGTCACGAAAAAGTAAAAGAAGCAGATCTAGTTTCTAAAGAACATGAGGAATACTTAAGAAAAATAAAGAGTACTAAAAGAAGAATTGTAATTACTAGAATTCTTATACTAGTAAGTTTTATAGCTCTATGGCAAATAGCTGCAAATCAAAAATGGATTGATCCGTTTTTGACCTCAAGCCCTGCAAGAGTAATTAAATCATTTGTATCTTTATATGAAGATGGAAGTTTATTTAAGCATATAGGTGTAACTTGTTATGAGACTATTTTAGGATTTTCTTTAGGAACGATTCTAGGTGTATTAATTGCAATAATACTATGGTGGTCTCCAATGATATCAAAAATATTGGATCCATATTTAGTAGTATTAAATGCACTTCCTAAAGTTGCTTTAGCACCAATTATAATTTTCTGGATTGGGAACGGAATGCCAGCAATAATTGTTATTGCACTATTGATATCAGTTATAACCACAATTATTGGTGTATTAAGTGGCTTCAACGAGATTGATAAAGAAAAGATTATGCTTATGAACACATTTAGAGCTTCAAAGATACAAATTCTGAGGTATTTAATTTTCCCATATTCGATTCCAATATTTATCTCAGCTTTGAAAATTAATGTTGGATTATCCTGGGTAGGCGTAATCATGGGTGAGTTTTTGGTAGCTAAGAACGGACTTGGATTCTTAATAGTATATGGAGGACAAGTAGCTCAGTTAGATATGGTTATGATGAGTATAGTCATACTTTCTATAATTGCCTTTATTATGTACGAAGTAGTTTCATTAGTAGAAAAGAGACTGGTAAAGGACAAGAGCTAAAAAGACTTGAGGTTTATATTTAATATCATGATGAAAAAATGATATTTATAACTAGGGCTTTCTAAAATGGATTCAATATATTTTGTTATAGATCAGAACAAAATATATTGTAGAAAACTTCATTTTTAAGATAAGCCCTAGTTTTATATTTATATTTAATGTTTAATGCTAAAAATACGCCAAGATAAGGATATTTGTCCAAAAGGTAACCTTTACTTTAGTAGAAAAGACGTTTTACTTATGGGATTAATAGTGGTAAATTAATTTGTATAGGAATAACATGAAAAAACTCGAATAATGGAGGATGATAAAGTTGAAATTATTTAGAGAGGCATTAATTATACTTGGAATTTATTTGTTTGGGGAATTATTATCTTCATTGCTCCATTTGCCAATACCAGGGAATATCCTAGGAATGATAATATTATTTATTTTATTGTACACAAAAGTAGTTAAAGTAGAGAATATTTCTAATGTGACAAATTTTTTATTAGATCATCTAGCATTCTTTTTTATTCCAGCAGGTGTAGGGCTTATGGCTTCAATTGGAATAATAAAGGCAACTTGGTGGCAGCTTCTTGTGGTATGTTTACTAACGACCATTATAATAATTGGAACAACAGGAGTTGTAGTACAAATTATTTCTAAGAAAAAAAATAAAAATATTTAATTTAGTCTACAAGAATTTTTCATACGTGAGGTGATATATATGGATATAATAACAAATAATGTTTTATTTGGTTTAGTAATTTCATTAGCTGCCTTTGAAATAGGGATATTTATTAATAGATATACAAGAGTACCTATTTTAAACCCACTGCTTGTTGCAATAGTAATAGTAATTGGAATTTTATTGGCATTTCATATAGATTTTAATACATATAACAAAGGTGGTCAGTTCATAAATATGTTTCTTGGACCTTCAACGGTAGTACTTGCGGTACCTTTATATAGGCAGCTTGATTTGCTTAAAAAGAATGCAAAGGCTATTTTGAGTGGAATATTTATAGGAAGTGTTGTAGGAATTTTCTCTATAATTGGAATATCACATTTAATAGGATTAGATGCAAGCATAATAAAATCATTAGTCCCTAAATCAGTAACAACACCTATAGGAATATCAATAAGTAATCAATTAGGTGGATTAGTGCCAATAACAGTTCTTGCTATTATATTTACAGGAATAATTGGAGCTGTATTTGGACCAACCATATGCAAAATATTTAAGATAAAAGATAAAGTTGCAGTAGGCGTTTCAATAGGGACTGCAGCCCATGCAGTTGGAACAAGCAAAGCATTAGAGCTCGGAGAAGTAGAAGGGGCTATGAGCAGCCTTTCTATCGGCATAGCTGGAATCATGACAGTAATCATTGCTCCAGCAGCGTATAATTTAGCAGTATTTATTTATCATACTTTTATTATGTATAGATAAATAACATGAAACTTAAGTTTATGTGATAACTTACCGCAAGGGAGTAGACTCTGTTATTTCGGTTGCTATAGAACTATTCTAAATGCAACACTGCATAAAAGAGTCTACTCCCTTTCTGGTATTGATATATTTATTGACATAAAGCAGTTATATTTGGTGTTATTATATTTACAGGAATAATGGGAGTGGTATTTGGACCAAACATATAAATATATGCTTTGAAATATAACCTAGCTAGAAATAAGTAGCATACTTTTGTGGAATGTTTCATAAGGAATTTTTGTGGTAGTGATTCCTTAGAAACTTGAACAAACGTATGCTACTTATTTCAGTAAGTTATATCTTTCGAATTAGTTAATCTTTTTAGTGAAATATTTTAAAAGTGAGGCATATATATGTTGAAATATGAAAAAAATAGTAATATACTTAGAAATTGTAGTTATTTATAAATTTAATAAATGGGGGAGGTACATATGAAAAAATTAAAAGAATACGGAATTATAACCATAGGGGTAGCATTAGTAGTAGTCGCATTTGAATTCTTTTTCTTTCCTAATAAAATAGCTTCTGGAGGAGTATCCGGATTAGCATTAGTAATTAACCATATCCTTGGATTTGATACAGGAATTGTTATGATAGTATGTAATGTCATATTATTTATACTAGGATTTACTCTTATTGGAGGAAGTTTTGGAATTAAAAGTTTATATGCAGCCTTTGGATTATCTTTTGCCTTAGCGGTTATGGAAAAGATATATACACCAGTGGCATTTACAGATAACTTAGTGCTTGCTTCAATCTTTGGAAGTGTACTTTTGGCATTGGGGACTGCAATTATGCTTACTCAAGATGCAACAACTGGAGGAACAAGTATTATAGCAAAGATCTTAAGCAAGTATGCAAATATAGATTTCGGTAAAAGTCTTTTAATATCTGATTCTGTTGTTGTATTGCTTGCAATGTACACTTTTGGAACCGAATTAGCTTTATTTGGTCTATTAAGTATATACTTAACAGGAAATTTAATTGATAAGTTCATAGATGGACTTAATATGTCAAAGCAGGTCATGGTATTTACTAATCATGAGCATCTTATTTCAGATTATATAATTAACAATATAGATAAAGGCTGTACAGTATTTTATGGAAAAGGTGGATATACTGGGAATGAAAATTGTGTTATTTTGACTATATTGAAAAGAGGACAGTTTATTAAATTAAAGCAATTTATTAAAAACAATGACCCAGAGGCTTTTATTACTGTAAGTGAAACAAGTGAAGTTCTAGGTAAGGGCTTTAAAAGTTTAGAGAATTAAGATTTCATAAAAAATACAATTATATAAGAGTGCTATTAAGAATGGCACTATCAAAGAGGTTTAGCAATATTTACTTCTTGATTATACTCTCAAGTGCAAACTATAATTATGTAAGGTAGATAAATCGTAGAGAACGAATAATTAATTAATTGCGGTTTATATAATTATTATAGAATGTGGGAGACGGTGTAGATATGGCTTACGAAGATGAATTGCTTATAACGTATGGATTAGGGTATGCTTTTGAAAAAAGTAAATTATTAATTGTTTCTGAAATTGAAGAAAAAACTATATTAAAAAAAGAATTAGATATTATGGAAGAGATAAATGCAATTAATAAATTTAAGGAAGAGTTAGATGCTAAATGTGATTTAAAGTTTCCTAAAAGTTATCTTTCAAATGTAGAAGAAGCTTTAGAAGAAAAATTATCAAAAATAATACCCATAATTACATCAATAAAAGCCAAAAACGCAAATAGACAAGATAATTTGATGGATGAGTACATAAAAAGAGATTTGAGTCAAATGAGATTGAGAAAAGAAGGCTATGTACAAAAAGATTCAACTTTAATTAAAGAGTATTTAGATAATTGTGATAGGGCTTCAAATGTAAATACTGAAAACAAAGAACACAAATCTTTAAAATATAATAAAGTTATTTTAAAAATCATATTAACAACGAATTACGGGAATGATTTTAGTCGTTTCTTAACCAAACAAGGACAAGCTGGAATTATAGATAATACTACAGAAAAATATTTAGAAAACATACTTAAGAACGACTATTTAGTAAAAAAGAAGTATAATGAATTAGATTTTTTAAATTTGTTACTATTCCTTGAAGAGTGGGAAAGTAAGTATTTTAGTTGGAACGAAAAGTATACAAGCCTAATGTATTCAATAAATAAAGATGGAAGAAAATATAAAGGCTCCAAATCAGAGATAAAAGATTATGTGATTTCTTTCCTAAAAGAAAAAAAATATCTATACGTTCCTTTTGGAAGATATAATGAAGATAACATATTTATAACGTTAAATGACGAAAGATACTGCAATAAAATTGCAGCTAAAACAAGTGGTGAAGATACAAAAAATAATCGTAAATATGTGCTTTTAGAGAAAAAAGAAAGTAATTTATATCAAATAACTTCAAGTGACTACGAGGAAATTGATTTAAATTATAACACAGAATTAGGATACTTACTTTCTTATGAAAATGATAATGTATATATTTCATTAGTTAAATATAACAAGATAAATGAAAAAGTAAGTATTGCAGATAAATACGATAAATTCAAACCCGAAATGCTTAAAGCCTTAGAAGAACATTTTATTTTATAAAAGTATACCGGTCGAAAGAAAGACTAACTATGTTGCTCGGTTGCTAGAGAATAGGATTGAGTATTTCTAACATTAGAAGTTGTACCCATTCCTGCATGCTCCTTAGATAAACTAAGGACAAGCAAGAATGGAACAACTTCTAATGAAGAAATACTTCAATCCTATTCTTAATGCAACACTGCGCAAAATAGTTAGTCTTTCTTTCTGATGTGGTATATATTTTTTAAGAGATGATTCAAGTTTATATTTACTCAGGCTATGTTTCAAAGCAATGTAGTATATTCATATACCAAAGTAAAAAAAATAAAAAATAGAGAACTAATATATATGTAATATTTTGTAAATTGTGTTATGATAAGTGTTATACAGAACTATAATCTAATGAACAATAGTTTGAAAGGCGAACTAACTAAAATAGAAATGTTATAGAGCAAAAAAATAAAAGGTGGGGTAAAATGAATGCATTTTTGACAGTAATACCACTAATACTTATTAGGTATGGGATTTTAAGTATAATAGACAAAGAATCACTTAAACGTGCGGGTTTCTTTGCGCCATTAATCGGAAGAGAAAAAGTAGCATTCTGGGTTTATCAAATTACAACCGTCCTTATTTTACTATATCTACTATTACTCAAAATAAAAACTGACTCTGATTGGTTTTACATAGGTTTAGTAATATATAGTTTAGGAATTATTTTATATGCTGTATCTGTAGTAAATTATGCTAAGCCTAAAATGAATGGAATAAATTTAAGCGGATTATACCGAGTATCCCGCAATCCTATGTACATTGCATATTTTATTTATTTTTTAGGGTGTGTATTGCTAACACATTCATTGATATTACTTGGGTTATTAATCGGTTTTCAAGTATCAACACACTGGATTATTCTTTCAGAAGAAAGATGGTGTATTAAGAAATTCGGAGAAGAATATATAAAATATATGAATAAAGTGAGGCGTTATATTTAGATAGGTATGCTATAACTCTATTATTTAATTTATGGTTTGTGTTCTTCTTATATTATTCACCAAGGAGAAGAGTTAAAATGTCATAAATCTCTAATATTGAGTATTTTAGGTGGACAATACCGCCTATAATTCTTAAAAGGCTATATTTCAACATTATATTAAAACATAGCTTTTACTTAAAATCTTCAATACATACTACAGTCATGTATTTGATCTCGGTAAGTCATCACATAAGTCTAAGTAAAACCTTGGGCATATAATTGATACTAAAACTATTAATCTGATTTATGATTAGAGATATATCATTCCAGAAATAGAATGTACTCTTTTACGCAGTGTTGCATTGAAAAAATGGCTATAGGTATTTCTTCAGTAAAAGTTGTTCCAGTCCTGCTTGTCATTAGCTTGCCTAAGGAGCAAGCAGGACTGGTGCAACTTTTACTGGTAGAAATCCATAGCCATTTTTTCTAGCAACCGAGTAACAGAGTACATTCTATTTCTGTTAGTTTATCTCATAAACCTAAGTTACGTATGAGATATCTGTATGTACATTTACTTAGAAGACTTTTCAAGTCTTCTGCGTTTTTTTGTTTTCTTTTTCATTACTGAAAATCCAAAGGAACCAATTGGTTTCTTTGCTAGTGGGAAATATTCGCCATGACAGTAAGACATCATATTTGCATTTTCAAAGTGAATTTTTCCTTTGTCATCGAATAAATCTTCATTAACGTGAGAGCCAACTACTTCAGCTATAAACATATCATGAGTACCAAGGGGAACTATGTTAGTTACTTTACATTCAATATTTACTGGGCATTCGTCTATATATGGAGTTGAAATGTTATGACTTTCTTTTAAAGTAAAGCCCATTTCAGCTATCTTATCATTTTTCTTTCCTGATCTAACGCCACAATAGTCTACTTTTTTTACTAAATCTGAACTTGGCATATTTACTACAAATTCCATGGTTTCTTTGATATATTCATAAGACAATCTCTCAGGTCTTATAGAAATATAAAGCATAGGGGGTTTAGTATTGATAGTACCAGTCCACCCAACTGTAAAAACGTTAGTTTTACCAGCTTTATTTTTAGAGGTGATTAAAACCACGGGTACTGGATTTAAAATTACACTTCCTTTAAAATCGACTTTATTCATCTTAATTGCTCCTTTAAACAAAGGCACCTTCAAGAATAATTAGGAAATAGTCAGCCTAGTTATTTGAAGATGCCTTATAAATTGTATAAAAATAAGTAATTGTTATCTTCTTCTATTTGAACGATTATAGTAACTTCTTTTCTTTCTACGTCTTGAATTAGCTGCCATGTTTTTAATTAGTAAAACTAAAGTAATAATGATAGCTAATATAACTATTGTAGATATATATATTAGTAAATTATCTTTAATTAAATCACCAAATGAAAGAGCTACTGTACCAGTGACTTCTTCGTTATGATTTCTTGTGCTATAAGTAAGCTTAGTATTTTTATTAAAAAGCAAATCCCATGCACTAGAATCAGTACCATTAAAAGTTATCTTAGACTCTTCATCATTTATGTCATTTTTATAGTAATTAACATCTTGAGTTAGCTTTACTGGGACAGCAATAGTCTTTGTAGGTCCCAATACAACAAAAGGTTTATATTTTACTTCAGCAGTTCCAACGCTTTCGCCATTAGATTTATAAATTTCCTTGTTAGCAGAATAGCTATAATTCATAATAGCATCCATATCGTTAAACTTTGTCATATCAGCATTATCAATTTGTCTACTCTTTAGTACAACACCAATTATTTTTCTGCCATCTCGTTCATAAACAGTAGCTAAGCATCCACCGGCTTCATTAGTAGTTCCGGTTTTACCACCAATATTACCATTCTTACCAAGTGTTAAATTTCTATTCTCTAAAATTATCTTAGAATTTTTTAGTGTTATTGGAGCTTTTTCAAGTGCCATAGTGTCTCGTTCCCAATCATTTGCAAAAGCAGCTTTTGTAATTAATGAAAGGTCGTAAGCTGTAGTATAGTGATTTGGATCATGCAATCCATTAGGTGTAATAAAGTTACTGTTATTTGCTCCAAGTTCTTTTGCCTTTTTATTCATTAATTCAGAAAAAGACTTAGAGTCCCCTGCAACATTATCTGCGATTACATAAGCAGTATCATTACCAGAGAATAAAAGCAATCCTTTCATTATGTCATCTGCTAATACCTTATCACCAGGCTGCATAGTATTATGCATATAGTTTAGATTCAAAGAATATTCAGGTTGTTCTTTAGCTGTCTTTGTGTATTCAAGCTGATCTGTTTTCTGCTTGCTTTCAGAAAGCAATAAACCTGTTAAAAGCTTAGTTGTACTGGCTGGGTATCTTTTGCTGTCAGCATCCTTACTATATATTACTTCTCCAGTTTCTAAATCCACAGTTATAGCTGATTCAGCTACAATATTAGGTAAACTCTGAGCAGATGTTTCTGTTTTTGATTTGGAAGTTTCTGCAGAACTTGCCATTGTTAATGGACTAAATAAAGAAAGAGAAAAAGTTAATGCTAGAGCTTTTAATATTAATTTTTTATTCAAGTCAAATCTCTCCACTTCTATTTAGGCATATTTAAAATTCACTTGTTTTGGACATGCCTTATATATTAAAACATTTTTAGTATAACACTTATGTAAACTTATAACAATAAATCAATTACTGAAAGTTACATACAATATGTGACAATTTAAAGTAATCAATTAGAGCTATTTTAATCTCTCAATAATCGAGCTTTTAGCTTTTAGTTCAAAATCATCATTTAAAGGCTCAAGCTTTACATCATCGCCATATTTCTTCTTTAAAGCTAAAGTCAAAAGTCTATCAGCGAATTCAGGATTCTTAGAAAGGAAAGAACCATGAAAGTATGAGCCAAAAGTATTTTTATATATACATCCTTCATTACCATCTTCACCATTGTTTCCATAACCGTGAATGCATTTTCCAAGAGGAGTATGGTTGTTTATATAAGTTCTTCCTGAATGATTTTCGAAACCAACATAAGTTTCGCCAAACTCTTTATTAAATATTTCTGTGTTTCCAATAAATCTATTGTCTCCACCTTCAGTATAAATGTCTAGAATGCCAAGACCATTTATCTTTTCGCCGTTTGGTGCAGTATAGTATTTGCCTAGTAACTGATACCCACCGCATATGGCAAGAACAACTTTACCATCTTCAATATAACTTGTAAATGAATCTCTCTTAATTTCATCCAAATCATTAGAAACAATAGATTGTTCATAATCTTGACCACCACCAAAGAAGATTATGTCCACATTTTCCTTGTCAATATCTTCACCTAAGGAGCAGTTAACTATATTTACATCAATACCTCTAAGAGCAGCTCTATGCTTTAAGATAAGTACATTACCTACATCACCATATACGTTTAATAAATCAGGATATAAATGACAAATTGTTAATTCCATAATTTTCACCTCCTATAATTACCATAACTTTTCAATATAGCCTTTTGAATGAAGATACTTTCTATAATTAATCATTGCTGTGTAAGTTGCAAGTATATATATTTTTTTAGAGACAGAATTCTTAACTTTATTTGTTAATTCCTCGTAATCCTCTTGTAAAACAAATTTATCAACATTTAAACCAGCAACTTTTAATCTAACAGCCATATCGTACATTCTAACACCCGAAACAAAAATATCCTCTATCTTAAGAGTTGAGATTTTTTCAAAATCAACATCCCATATCCAAGAAACATCACGACCATCAGCATAATTATCATTTAACATGAAGACAGCTGAAAATTCATTTTGGTTAAGGGCAAGAGTGTCGAGGGCTTGATTATATCCAGCAGGATTCTTAACTAATATAATTTGTATATCTTTATTTCCTATAGTTATTTGCTCTTGTCTACCAAAACTTGAACTTTGATTTTGAAGAGAAGTTTTAATTACTGAATCTTCTACACCAAGTTCTTTTGTAATAGCAAAGGCACATAAAGCATTATAAATATTATAAGCACCTGATTGACTTATGAAAACTTCAGTATCGTTAATTAAAACAGAAGAATTTTCAGGAGTTAAGTCAAAGATTGTATTCACAGCATAAGCTAAATCTGAACGCTTATAACCGCAGCTAGGACAATAATAATCTCCCAAGTGATTATATGTAACTAAGTTATATGAATAAGGAGCTTTACAAAATTTACAGAACTTTGCATCAGCATTTAAGTCTAAGGTCGTATTTTCTTTTATAGGAGTGTTAAAACCGTAATAAACTACTGGATTTTTAACATCTAATTTTCCAAGTAAAGATTCATCTCCATTTAAAACTAATTTAGATTCTGGAACTTTTGTTACACCTTCTAATATCTTAACTAGAGTAGTATACACTTCCCCATAACGATCTAATTGATCACGGAAAAGGTTAGTTACTGTTATTATTTCAGGAGTTAGGTGTTCTGTAATAAATTTAACGTTGGCTTCGTCAACTTCTATTATGGCATAAGGATTTTCTTTCTTTTTGAAAAAAGAATAATTTGAAACAAAACAAGCTACAATTCCAGGATACAGGTTTGCACCAGTACTATTTGTAATAACATTAAATTTGTTTTCTTTCAAGATATTATAGATCATACTAGTAGTTGTTGTTTTCCCGTTAGTTCCAGTTACAAGAATTACCTTATATCCTTTACTAACTTTTTTTAAGATCGATTTATCAATTTTTAATGCAATTTTACCAGGGAAATTACTACCGCCTTTTACGATATGCTTTGCAGCAAAAGCAGTAATTTTTGATAACAATATGCTTAAAATAGACTTAATATTAATTTTACTCACCGCCCAATTTTAGTTATATATAACAATGATTAACATAATAAACTATTGTTAATCACTTTTATAACATTAATCAAAAAATAATCAAACTAAGTATAGCACAAAATCAAGGTATTGCGAAGAACTTAAAGTGAGGCAACTAATAACCGAAATAGAATACATATATGTTCCGCAGGGCTATAAAAAATTTTGCAAGGTATATCTAAATGGGAAAGTTGTGCCCATTTCTGCTTGCTCCTGCGACAAGCGCATGACAAGCAGGAATGGAACAACTTCCCATTAAGATATACCAGATGCTCATTTTTTTATGCCTGCTCCACATATATGTATTCTATTTCTTTGTTTTATTGTCACTTTAGTTATTTAGGCAATTCCTAATAGAGATAAATGGAATGTATTTCATGGAAGGTTGGGAATATGCACTTTAAAGGTATTGTCAATACAGAAATATAAAAGTACTTGCTTAAATATACTGTGCTTTAAGGTTACGCTAAACAAAGAAAGTGAATATATGTTTTTGCGAAGTGTTCATTAGAAGATTTTGCTGGTCGTGATTCTTAGAATATAAGTTGTTCCAAAGGTGCTTGTTCAAAGCGCAGTCCTTGAAGCAAGCACTTTGGGTACAACTTATATTCTTAGAATCACCCGGCCAAATCTTCGAGGGACCGGAGCAAACACATATATTCACTTTCGGTTTTTTAGCAGTAAACTTAAAATTTCATAAGACAGTAAGTATTTTTATATTTCGAGTTCTTCACAATACCTTTAAAAGTGAAAGAATTAAATGCTTTAGTTGGCCTTACGCAATTGTTTTATTGTTGAATATACAATATAATTAAAGGTAATAAAGAAATTTACGAGGTGTTATTATGATAAAGGTAACAGTTAACATAAATGGTATGAATTATAATTTAAAGGGTGAAAAAGACGAAAAGTATTTGTTGGGTGTGGCAAATTTCGTTGATTCGAGAATTAAGGAAATAACATCTAAAAAAGCTGGTCTTAGTTCAACCGCGGCATCTGTTTTAGCCGCTGTTAATATTGCAGATGAACTTTATGAATGCGATTTGGAATTAGACAAAGCTACAAAACGAAAAAGTGAAATTGATGAAGAAAATGTTTCGTTAAAACATAAAATAGAAATTCTAAATTTAGAATTAGAAAAATCCAACAATGAGAAATTAAATATCAAAAATGATTTTGAAAGAAAAGAAAAAGAATTACTTTTAAAATATAGAGATGTAGAAGCGAATTTTCAATCATTGAATGATACAATAAACAAGCTAAAAGCAGAGAACGAAAAAATGCAAAAAGAAAATAAGCTAGTAAATGAGGAATTAAAGAAAAATAAGAATGCCAGCATTGTGCTTAATAAAGAATTTAGTGAATTCAAGGAAAAGAATAAACTTCTTTATAAAAAAGTGGACGAGGCCAAAAATAAGGAGCATAGATTAAATAAGCAATTGCAACAGTCTAATGATCAAATAAATAGTTTAAATAATGAAATAACTAATATTAATAAAGAAAAAGAGAATATTTATAAAGAGTTAAATATAATAAATGCTAATAACTTTGGATTAAGCAAGGAAATTGAAACTCTTAATAAAGTTAAAAAAGAGTTGAATGATGAAATTTTAGCGTTAAAAGAAAAAAACGTTTCAATTGAAACTAGTTCTTATGATGCGTTCCAAGACTTTAAAAAAGCAAAGGCAGAGTTGGAAGCTGAAATTGGCGATAAAGAATCTATTATCAAAGAATATAACGTATGTAAAACAAATCTAGAAAACTTAAATGAAGAATATTCTATATGTAATAAAGAATTGAAAGCATGTAAGGCAAACTTAGAAGAGCAAATGAACATTAATAATGCAATTACATCTGAATTTAATGAGGAAAGAGAAGCTTTAAATAAAAAAGTAGAAGAATTAGCATTGAATAAAGAAAGTCTAAGTAATAAGATTGCGAAATTATCTGCAAAAGAACAAGAATTAAGTGAGTCTTTAAAAATAGAAACAGAAAAGGTCAGCGAATTAACCAAGAGAGCAGAGATGAGTGACTTAGAAAACGATGATCTTAAGAAACAATTAAATGATTTATTTGAAGAATCAGATAAGGAAATTACAGAATGCAAGGAAGAGATAAATAAGATAAGTAAGGAAAATGAGAGTTTAACGAGTCTTGTTAGTTCATTAAGTGAAGAAAAAGAAAATTTAGAAAGTAAAATTAATAAGCTAACTGAAGAGCAAGATAGATTAAACAATGATATTACTAATATGAGTGATATTAATGATAGATTATCACAAGAAATAGATGAATATGATAGAAGAAAACTAGCTTTAGAAGATGAGATTAAAAAGTTAACTTTAGAACAAGAAAATTCAAATAAGGAAAATAATAAACTTATTATAGTTAATGACGAGTTATCAAAAGAAATAGAAGACTATAGATTGGAAAAAGCTATCTTGGAAGAGGAAATTAATTCATTAAAAGAAAAACAAAATACCTTAAATAATGAAATCAGCAATATGGGCTATGAGAATGATGAGTTAACTAAAAAGATAGAGACAAGCGTTATAGAAAAAACTGCATTAGAAAAGGAAATTAGTAATTTAAAGGAAATGCAAGATAGCTTATATGATGAAATAAATACCATCAAAGATAATAATATTAAGTTAGAAAAAGAAATAGAAGCAAGCACTTTAGAGAAGGAAATCCTAGAAGAGGAAATTAATAAACTAACAGAAGACGAAAATATTTTAAATAATGAAATCATTCATTTGAGAAATACAAATGATCAGCTAATAAAAGAGATAGAAAAATGCAATAGAGAGAAAGAGATTTTACAAGAAGAAATTGAGATCATGAGAAGTAATCATGAAAAAGTGAAGCAGGAAGCTAATGAAGTCCATGAAGAAAATCAAAGACAAATGGAACTTAAGATTAGTGAAATAGAAGAAATAAGTGAAAAGCTAGAAGCTACTGAAGCTACATTAAGAAGAACTAAAGAAGAGCTTGGAAGTAAGGAAAGAGCTGTAGCTAGATTAGAAAAAGAATTAGAAGATAAAGAAGATATTTTCTTAAACTTAAAAAGGCAAATAGAATTTAAAGAAAAAGATTTAGATGCTAGCAAGAAATCTATGGAAGACTTAAAAGAAGAAATTTCGGCTTTAGTTAAGGATAAGGAAGTATTAGCTGATTCCAATAATAAATTTACTCAAGAGTCTTTAAACTTCACAAATAGATTATTTGAATTGCAATCTCAAATAATAAATAAAGATATTGAAATTACACGACTAAAAACAGAACAAATAGGACCTATTGTTCGCAAAAGGTAATATAGATAACCAACTGTGAACCTAAATTTAAGTGTAACTTACCGAAATAAGTAACATATTGTGTTTCGGTTTCTAGGAATGTTGATGGATGATTCTACGACTAGAAGTTGTACCCAAAATGCTTGCCTCAACGACAGGCGTTGAACAAGCATTTTGGAACAACTTCTAGTCAAGAATCATTACCATCAGAATTCCAATGAAACACTGCAAACAATATTTTACTTATTTCTAGTAAAGTGATACATTCAAAGTTAGCAAGTATGTATAGTTATTATATTTATAAGTCTAATTCTTAGATTCTGTATTTATATATATGCATGTAGGTACTTAAGGTGAAAATAGAGTTATACAATTAATAAACAGAAAGAGATGGTACTCTGTTACTCCGTTGCTAGAAAATATGACTATAGATTTCTAATAGTAAAAATTGTACCTTTCAGCTTGCTCCTTAGACAAGCAAGAATGGAACAACTTTTACTGTAGAAATATCTAGGCGCGTATCTTCAATGCAACGTTGCGTAAAAGAGTACCATCTCTTTCTGATGTGCATGTCATATATTTAAAAGTGTAAATTAAATTCATAATTGGGTTATTTACATACACATGCATGCATAAAAGGTGAAGATTCTACTAGGATGATGTGATACTGATTTCTAGTGTTGGAAATTTCATCTATCAGTGCATTTTACTGAGACATTCAACAAGTTTATTTAACTTCTATTTCTAATTTACCAGTATCATCAATTTTATTAATAATTACATTAGATTTTCCGCTATAACCTTTTTCTAAGTATCCGACTACAGATTCTTCAAAGGAATTACCTTTGTTATCTTTGTATGTTAAAATTATTGCATTTTCTCCTTGAATATTATTAGTATCAATATTATATTTCCAAGATTTTTTAGGTTCTATTTGTGGAATAGTTTTTATAGTATTACCAACGTAATATTTTAGTTCTAAATTATCAATGGTTTTATTAGTATTATTGTCAATAGAGATTGTATACCCACTATTAAAACTAAATTTGAAAACACTAATAACTACTATTAAGAATACGACTAATACGATAATTATAATATTATTCTTTTTACTCATAAATCCCTCCTACTTACCACATCATATTAAATTATATCATAAAGAATTCCAATGTTATTATGACTTATTCTGCCTATACATATTGCTTTTAATATTATATTTATTATTCCTATTATCGTGAAAAGCAAGAATGGAACAACTATTAATTACTATTCTGTGAAATAACATTTAAAATATGAGTATAATCATATGGATGTCATATGAAAATAAGGCAAAAATTTAAGAATAGAAATTAAAGCACATATATTGTATAATTATTTATTTAATAGAATATTTGACTGTTTGAGATACAATGGTTAAAATTTAATAAGGTATGATAGAATAACTATATTATAGAAAAAAGAATGCCAGCAGGAAAATAGGAGGCATTTTTATCTTACGTTTTAATTCTCGTTTGCCACTAAGGAGGAAAATATGAGGAGAATAGAATTACTAGCTCCAGCAGGCAGCATGGAAAGTTTAATTGCAGCTATAAATAATGGAGCTGATGCAATATATCTTGGAGGAAATAAGTTTTCAGCTAGAGCTTATGCCTCGAATTTTGATAATGAAACTATGATGAAAGCTGTAGACTATGCTCATAGTTATAATGTAAAAGTGTATGTTACTATGAATACGCTTCTAAAACAGAGTGAACTTAAATATGCTTTAAAATATGTAGGCTATCTTTATGAAATAGGAGTAGATGCATTAATAATTCAGGATCTTGGATTAGTTAGTTTAATTAGAGATGTATATCCTAAATTTGAACTTCACGCATCAACACAGATGACAATTCATAATGCAGAGGGTGCCTTATATTTTAGAGAAAAGGGGCTTGAAAGAATTGTTTTATCAAGGGAGCTTTCTTTAGATGAAATTAAATACATTTCAAAGGATTTAGGCATTGAGACGGAGATATTTGTTCATGGTGCTTTATGTGTATGTTATTCAGGCCAATGTTTAATGAGTTCAATGATTGGTGGAAGAAGCGGAAACAGAGGAAGATGTGCGCAGCCTTGCAGGATGCAATATACTTTAATAGGTGAAACTTCAGGTGAAAGAAAAGGATATTTATTAAGCCCTAAAGATACTTGTCTAATTGAAGATATTGAACCGATTATTAAAAGTGGAACTGCTTCTTTAAAGGTTGAAGGAAGAATGAAAAAGCCTGAATACGTAGCTGGTGTTACAAGAAATTATAGAAAATCTATTGATAAGGTATTAGTAAATACAAAATTTGATTTACAAAAGGGAAGAAATGAATTAGCACAATTATTTAATAGAGAAGGTTTTGCTAAGGCGTACCTTTATAAGAATACTGGAAAAGATATGATGAGCTATAATTACCCTAAAAACACTGGAGTATTTATAGGGCAGGTTTTAAGTAGCGGAGAAATAAAATTGGAAGCAGATGTTGCTTTAGGTGACGGAATAAGATTTGCTGACGATGGATTTACTTTAAGCAAAATCTTAAAGAATAATAACGAAGTTAAGGAAGCTTTTAAGGGAGAGACTGTGAAGTTATTTCCTACTGGAGGATATAAAAAGGGATATAGATTATTTAAGATGTCCGACAAAAAGCTTTATGATGAGTTAAATGAAGATTTAAAACCATATAAGAAGAAAATAGGTTTAGTAGGTGAAGTAGAGTTTAAGGCTAATGCTCCACTTTGTATAAAAACTAAATTTAATAAAAAAGAATTTAAAGTTTATGGAGAAGTAGTAGAAGAAGCTACTAATAAGCCGCTAACAAGGGAAAGAGTGGAAGAATCCTTAAAGAAATCAGGAGAAATTCCATATAAATTCGATAAAATAGTTTTTGATACATTTGATGATGGATTTATAAGAATAGCGTCAATAAATAATCTACGAAGAGAACTATTTGAGAAGATATTAAAAGAAGGAGTAAGCTCATATAGAAGAAAAAGAGATGAAGAAGCTCCTAAAGCAAAAGAACTAAAATCTCAAGAAGATTTAGGATATATTTATAGCTGTATTACAAAAGATCAGTTAAAGGCATTAAGTGAAAATAAAAATGTTAAAAATGTAGCATTAGATATATTCTTTAGCAGACAAAAAAATGCTTTGAAAAAAGAAGATTTAAAAAACTTATATGAACAAGAATCAGGAGATAAAAATATTTACTTAAAAGTTCCGAGTATCATTAAAGGTGAGTTTAATAATATTGTTAAAGTGATAGATGAGATGATACCTTATATTAAGGGGATAATTACATCTAATGCCGGAATATTAAAGCTTTATAAAGATAAACTATTTATAATAGGGGACTATAAGTTAAATATATTCAATAAAGAAGCAGCTGAATTTTATGCTGAAGATATAGATATTCCTTTTATAAGCTTAGAATTAAACAGGAAAGAAATAAAAGAAATAATGAAGAATATGAATTCTAAAATTGGAATTAATATTTATGGTAAGACTGAGCTTATGGTTAGCGAATATTGTCCTATAGGAAGCACTTTTGGAAATAAGTCTTCTAAAAAGGAGTGTAATGGGGCATGTATGAAGGATACTTTCAGGTTAAAAGATAGAATGAATGAAAGTTTTAGTCTGCTAGCGGATAATAGTTGCAGGAGTTATATATTAAATTCAATAGCAACAAATCTAATTGATGAAGTAGAAGAACTTAAATCTTTTAATATTAACAATTTTAGAATAGATTTTAAGGATGAGAGTTATGAAGAAGTTAATGAGATTTTAAATCAAATTGCTCATGGAAATAAAAATGAGAATAAACAGTATACAAAAGGTCATTACAGACGTGGAGTTGAATAAACAATTAACAGTTGTCTGTGAATGAAGAGTTTAATTTGTATGTCCAGTCCTGTAAATGGATGAAATACAAATGTAAGATCGTAAATATTAACTTTTAATTGAATTAAGGGATGTGAATAAAATGAATGAACGCTCTTTAAGAGTATTGGAGTTTTATAAAATTAAAGAGAAAATAAAGAAATATGCAAGAACCAATGCTGGAAAAGCAATGGTTGATAAACTTGAGCCATATGATAATATGTATGAAATAAATAATAAATTAGAAGAAACAGATGAGGCTCTTGAAATTTTAATAACAAAAGGAAATCCACCCCTTGAAGGACTAGCTGATATACATGAGGGAATTGAAAGAGCTAAAAAAGGTGGTACTTTATCTCCAGAACAATTATTAAAGGTTGGCGGAATGCTTAGAGCTACTAGAACTATGAAGGAATTTTTCCAAAGGGAAGAAGCTGAAAAGGCGTATCCAAGACTTGAAGATTTAGCATACATACTAGTTCCGATAAAGGCACTTGAAGCTGAAATAGAAAGAGCAATAGTTTCTGAGGATGAAATTAGTGATAAAGCCAGCCAGACTTTATATAATATAAGAAGAAGTCTTAAAGAAAAGAATTCTTCAGTTAGAGAAAAAATAGGCTCTATAGTTAGAAGTAATTCAAAGTATCTGCAGGATGATTTATATACTATGAGAGGCGATAGATACGTAATTCCTGTAAAGTCAGAATATAAAAGCCAGGTTCCAGGACTTGTCCATGACCAAAGTTCAACAGGAGCAACATTTTTTATTGAGCCTATGAGCTTAGTAAATTTAAATAATGAAATAAGAGAATTAGTTTTAAAAGAAAAAGCAGAAATAGAAAGAATACTTTCTGAACTTTCCTTGAAAGTAAAAAATAATTCTGATGAATGTTTAAGTAATTTAAAAGTACTTGTTGAGTTTGATTTTATATTTGCAAAAGGAAGATATGCATCTTCATTAAATGCAGTAAAGCCAATAGTTAGAGATGATGGAGTTTTTAGCATATTATCAGGAAGACATCCATTAATAGAATCTGACAAGGTTGTACCATCAGATGTTTATTTAGGTGAAGAATTTCAAACTTTAATGATTACAGGACCAAATACTGGAGGTAAGACTGTTACAATAAAAACAGTTGGATTACTTCATATTATGGGATTAAGTGGACTTTTAATACCCGCTAAGGATAATTCATCTATAGCTTTATTTACTGAAATATTTGCAGATATTGGTGATGAACAAAGCATTGAGCAGAGTTTATCAACATTTTCTTCTCACATGACTAATATAGTTAATATTATGAAGCATGTAGATAATAAGTCGTTAGCATTATTCGATGAACTTGGAGCAGGTACAGATCCAGCAGAAGGAGCTGCCCTTGCAGTATCAATATTAGAAACACTAAGAAATAGAGGGGCAAAATTAATTGCAACTACTCACTATAGTGAACTAAAGGCATATGCTTTAAAGACAGAAGGTGTCGAAAATGCATCTGTAGAATTTGATATAGAAACTTTAAGGCCAACATATAGATTATTAATAGGGGTACCAGGTAAATCTAATGCTTTTGAAATTTCTAAGAGATTAGGCCTTGTTGAAGGTGTAATAAAAAGAGCTAAGGAATATATGTCAGAGGAAAATCTTCAATTTGAAAATTTAATTAGAGATCTTCAGGAAAAGAGCATTATAGCTAAAAAAGAAGCAAGAGATGCTAAAATGCTTAGAGACCAAGCAGAAGACTTAAAAAGAAAATATGAAGAAAAGCTTGAAAAATTAGAGCAGACTAGAGAAAAAGCTTATATGGATGCTAGACGTGAAGCAAAAGAAATAATTTCAAATGCAAAAGACGAAGCAGATGATATTCTAAAAGCTATGAGAGAGCTTGAAAAGCTTGGAATAGAAAGTGGCGGAAGACAAAGACTTGAAGAAGAACGTAAAAAGCTTAGAGAAAGTTTAGAAGCAAAAGAAAAAGGTATCCACAAGATGAAGGAAAATGAGGGTGAATTAATTACTAAGGTTAACCTTGGAATGGAAGCATACTTACCTTCATTAAATCAAAAAGTTATTATAACATCTCTGCCAGATAATAAAGGTGAAGTTCAAGTTGAAGCTGGAATAATGAAAATAAATGTTAAGCTTAAGGATCTCCGAATGACTCAGCAGACCAAAGAAGAAAAAGTAAGAAAAAAGAGAGAGATAAAGCTTAACCTAAGCAGTGTAGAGTCAAGAGTAGATTTAAGAGGCATGGATGCTGAAGAAGCATGCTACAAAGCAGATAAATACTTAGATGATGCCTATAGAGGTAATTTAGGTGAAGTAACTATAGTTCATGGTAAAGGTACAGGAGTACTTAGAAAAGCAATAAATGATATGCTTAAGAGACATCCCCATGTAAAATCATATAGATTAGGTACTTATGGTGAAGGTGGAGATGGAGTTACGATGGTTGAACTTAAAGGATAAATTATAGACTTTGATATTAGCATTAAATTGTAGTAAGATTTTGTTAAGGTAATAAAAATGTGCAGTTTACGATGAATAAATTCATTTAAAATAGATTTGCGTTGTTAATTGTGTGTAGAATAGAGGTGATCATATGTACATAATAAGTGCATGCTTGTGTGGAGTTAATTGTAAATATAGCGGGAAAAATAATCTGAATGATAGATGCATGAAATTGTTTAGAGAAGGAAAAGCTGTTTTAGTATGTCCAGAGCAGTTAGGGGGATTACCAACACCAAGAAATCCAGTTGAACTAAATAATACAGCAAGTGAAGTTATTAATGGAAATGGTAAGGCCATAAGCAATCAAGGAGAAGATGTAACTAAACAATTCTTAGATGGAGCTTATGAAACATTAAAAATTGCTAGAGAGCTTGGTGCAACCAGAGCAATATTAAAAGAAGGAAGCCCTTCGTGTGGATCTAATTTTGTGTATGATGGTACTTTTACAGGAAATAAAATTAAAGGTAAAGGGATAACAGCACAATTGTTAGAAGATGAAGGAATGCTTGTATTCTCAGATGAAGATTTAGAGGTAAGTAATGATAAGCTAGTATATCTTAGTGAGTTCGATAGAGAAAAGGCTAAAAAGAGAAAGTTATTTGAACAAGGGGAAGAGGAATACGAAGAAGAGTATTACGATTTAACTGAGAATCTAACTGATATGTCGGATCTTCCTCCAACTGTTGAAGAGAATGTTAAAAAACTTATGATTTCTCTAGCTCGAGATCTAATGGGATTTGAAGAAACGGATGAAATTGCAGAAGCAACAGGACTAAGCATCGAAGAAGTAGAAGAAATATTAGATGAGGAATAAGTGTATGCAAACCGAAATCAGATACATGTTTGTTTCGCAAGTCTATGAAAATGTCGCTGGAAAGTTCTAAATGTCAGGTTGCATCCACTTAAGCATGTTCCCAATATTCATTGTGACAGGCTTAAGCGGAACAACCTGCCGTTAATAACTTTCAACAGCTTATTTTCAAATGATTGCTGCACAAAAATGTATCTGATTTCTGGTATATGTATGCACTTAATCATTATCGGTAATAAAAAATTATTAGTGAAAAGTTAAGAAAAAAGCCTAAAGGGTTTAAAGAAATATATTTATAAAAAATACTTAGAGATTTTATTCTTAGCTTTTCACTTACAACTTGTAACTTTTCATTAAATAATAGTACATCTTTGAATTTTATCTTTGATGTGCTTAAATTTTATATAAAGGGAGTATTTAAATTGAGTAAAGAACTAGGTATACAAGAGAGAGAAATTATAATAAAAGAACTATTCTTAAAGATATTTCAAGAAAAGGGAGTATCAATAGAAGAACTAAAAGAAGCTATATGCCAATCTTATATTGATGAAGGATTTGAGTGTAAAACCTTTGATGATATACCGATTAAGGAAATGGAAACTGCAATTCTTGATTGCTATGAAGCTGGTGGACTGGCTTTTGAAAATATTGATGAGGTAATTGAACATAACTTGAAAGAAGAATAATTGATACCTTAAGATTACAAGCTACCCACAAATGGTTGATGATAAGCAATTTATAAATTTGAAATGTAAATATATGATGAAGTTTATATAATATATTAATAAATAATTTAAAGCCTCTTGCAAGGCTTTATTTTTTTAGGAGATAAACTAACATAATCATAATAATAACGTCAAGTTATGAAGATAATAAATATACTAAAATAAATGTGGTATTTAGGTGATTGAGATGAAGAGAACGTTATATGATTATAAAGATAAAATTATGAAGCTGCCTTTCAAAGATAAATATAGTAAAGAGGAAATTTTGATTAGTGATTTATTGATTGAAAAAGATGGTGATATTGAAATATATTACTCACCTCACAATGAGTATATTAATTCTACGGCAAGGGTGTTTATAGTCGGCATTACTCCTGGGTTTCAGCAGATGAGTACAGCTATTTCTGTTGCTAGGTGTGAATTGGAAAGTTCTGATGATATTGAAAAAATTCAATATAAGTGTAAGCAGGCAGCACGCTTTAGTGGAAGTCTTAGAAATAATTTAATTAGTATGCTTGATGATGTGGAACTTAATAAGCATTTAAGGATAGATAGTTGCAGTGAGTTATTTGAAGACAAGGATTATTTGTTACATACTGTTTCTTTAATACCTTATTCTGTATTTGTAAAAGGACAAAATTATTCAGGACACACTCCAAAGCTCATAAGAAGTGAGTTTTTAATGAAGTATATTTATGAAAATTTTGTTGATGAACTGAAAGAATTAGATAATGCTAGTAATATATTAATAGTACCCCTTGGAAAATCGGTAGAGGAAGTTTTATTTATGTTATGTGAAAGTGATATTGTAAGAGAAAATCAGATTTTAAAGGGATTTCCGCATCCATCTGGAGCTAATGTAAATAGGGTTGTTCAGCTAGAAGAGAATAGAAAAAATATGACTCAAATTGTAGCTGATAATATTAAAGAAAATTTAGGATAATTAATGGTAAACCGTACCATAAATGACGTAGGTTTTCTCTAAAGTCATGGATATGAATGGGTTTAAGAGAATTAATAGTATTCTAAGCCGTATCATATCCCTAATCATTAGAAATCACTTTTGCTTGATTGGCTCTAATAAGTTTAAAGAATATTCATTTCCACAGCCTTCCAAGTTGTCATTTCGGATATGTTCTTCAAGGCATAACCTAGAACAATCAGATACTATGAAGAACTTGGATTATTAGGAAATAAAGATAATAGAGTGTTAGGACAACTTCGAGTGTTTGAAAACGAAGATATTACGCGTTTAAAAAAGATTCAGCTACTTAAAGACTTAGGACTTACTTTAGATGAGATTGGTCAAGTTACAGATTTTTATTTTATAGACAGACGGCTTTTAGATGGAAAACGTCAGGTGATACAATTTCTAAAGAGTCATATTGCAAGAGCTGAAGAGAAAATAAATGAGATAAATACGTTTAAAATGGAATGTCAGAAAAATATTTGTAGGATAGAAGCAATAATTAAATTTTCTAATTCCATTGGAAGATATTACATTAGATGCTACACCCGTAGTCGCAACAATGCTGTATATATGATGTTTTGCTTTTGTGGTGGTGCATTAGGTTCATGGTTAGGAACATTTTCTGAGGAATATTTGGATGGATTGGAGCATGTGGTGTTGGAATAATTTTTCAGATAATCGCGGTAACAATTCATATTTTGGCTATAAAACTCAGATAAGATCATATATAGAATTGATTTGCACAAATATATGTATGCTTTCTTTTGGATCTCAAAGAAAGCATACATTAAGCTATATTTTTAACTTTATATTAACTTAACAGTTAAATTATTCAATTTTTCTTTAATATCATCGGTAATGTTTGAATCGGTAATTATAGCATCGAATTCATCTATATTAGCAAATCGATAGGGGCTATCTAAATTAAACTTTTCTGTTTCAACAAGCAAAAAGACTTCTTTACTATTAGAAACTATAAGTTCTTTTATGTTACCATCTTCTAACATAACAGTACCTACGCTATTAGTGATTAAATTCACGCCTGAACTTCCTAAAAAACCTTTGTTAAAAGTATATTTGGATATACTCTTAATTGCTTCCGATCCTAGAACGCCTCCGTCTCTTTTATCATATACACCGCCTATACATATTAATATAACAGTTTCATTGTCATTGAAAAGTGGTGGAATTATGGACATATTAGTTACCAGAGTTATCTTCTTTGTACTATTAGCTATTAGTTTAGCTAGAAAAAAATTTATACTTGAGGACTCTAAAAAAATCACATCTCCATCATCTATAAGATCAAAAGCTTTCTTGGAGATTAACTCCTTGCTACTTAAGTTAACTGTCATTCTAGTATTTATAGAGCTGGACTTAGAAATCTTTCTATTTAGCATAGCTCCGCCATAGGTCCTTTGAAGAACCCCTTCTTTCTCTAACCTTTGTAAATCCTTTCTTATCATGCCTTCTGAAACATTAAATTGTTCACTTAGTTCTTTTACTTTTACTCTACCATTTTTATTAAGTATATTTAAAATATGTTCTAGTCTTTCTTCAGTAAACATTTAGGCACCTCACCAATCATTATCGTTTAGTATTGTTATTGATTAATATTATAACATTATTCTTTAATTTTATAAAATATCTTGAATCGAGGTTAAAAACGTTATATAATGATAATGAAAGTTATCAAATGATAAAAAGTGATAATAAATAAACTTAGCCGATGAAGTATTTTTAAATAAGTTATAATTTAGCGTTATAGGGTAATGCCTAGCGTAATATTTTATATGTTTAGGCATCTTTAAAAAATAGTTGTAATAAGCCGTTTTTTAAGATGCCTAATTAATAAATAATCTAAAGAGAGAATTGTAGGAGGAAAAATATGTACAAGCTATTAGCGGTTGATATGGATGGAACATTACTGAATAGTAATAGAACTATTTCAAAGAGAAATAAAGAAGCAATTAAAAAAGCTATGGAAAAAGGTGTTAGGGTTGTTATAACCTCTGGAAGAGGTCTAAAAGGTTTGGATAATTTTTTAGATGAAGTTAAGCTACGAGGAGAAAATCAGTACTTAATTGCAAATAATGGGGGAACCATATATAGAACTAATGATTTTGAATGTATAGCTTATAAAGGATTAAACGGTAGAGACTTAGTAAAAGCGCATGCCTTAAGTAAAAAGATTGGACTTAATATGATTGCATATACTCATAATGGTGCTATTTCAGCAGAGGAAAATGAATTCACGAAGTTTGAAAAAGAATATGTTGGAAACACTGTAAAAATTCTTGATTTTAACTCAGATATTGAAGAAGAAGATGAGATTACAAAGATACTATTTTCTCAGACTGAGGAAGTACTTTCAAAAAAAATCCTTGAAATACCTGAAGAATTTTATAGTGAATATAATGTGGTACAAACCATGCCAATAGTTCTAGAAGTTATGAATAAAGAATGTAATAAAGGCTATGGCGTGAATGTTTTAGCAGAAAAATTAGGGATTAAAAAAGAAGAAATAATATGCATTGGGGACCAAGCAAATGATATTGAAATGATAACTTATGCCGGTCTTGGAATTGCAATGGGAAATGCTATTGATGAACTTAAAGATATAGCTAAGTATGTAACATCAGATAATGATAATGATGGAGTGGCAAGAGCTATTGAAAAGTTTATATTGTAGTTAAGAATATATGTTAGGCTCTAACCTTGAAATAAAAAAGTCAAAATGACAAGTACATTAGTTTAATACAATATGAAGTTAAGTCGTAACATTTGACTTTAAAATGATTTTCTTAGAAATTGGAGAGAATTTGAAGTAAAGAGGAATCATGCAGATTATAATAATTCTGTTGATTTAGATCATGTTCAATTTATAAATGTAAATATTATATCAATGGGGTGATTCTATGAATTTATTAAATTATAATATTCAGTATTTCATGGCAAGTATAATAATTACTTATATTCCTTTTCACTTGTTGGAGGAAGCATTGGGTGATTTTCCTACCTGGATGAAGGAACATGAGTGGATTCCAGAAAAAATGACTTATGGACATTGGATGGCAAACAACTTATTTTTCTATTTGCCATTTCTATTAATAGGATTTTTTAGTTTTCATTTTGCAGGAAATAAGTTATTATTTCTGGGTGTAGGAATAATAGTTTGGGGGCTTATAAATTGTTTTGATCATGTAATATATACAATTAGAGATCGAAGAATATCACCTGGATTATTTACAGGATTAATATTTGGTGTAATATCAGTATTAGCATTCTTTAAAATATATATCAGAAATATGATGACAATGGATATATTAGCATTATCGATTATAACAGGATTAATATACTCATTTTTACCGAGTGTATTTAGTGTTATATTTCATAAAGTATTCAATAAAATTTTTGTGTAATTATAATGTGTAAGTAGCAGAATCTGTTTATCTAAATATAAGAAATCAATAATTGTATTTCACATTTCTCTTAAATAAGGAATCAATAAAATTAAAAAAATTCACGGATTATGACTTGATGACCTCATTTTTTATTATATATATGTTGGAAAGTAGACGTCAGTAGATATAGTGCTTGAATTGTAAATGCAGTTTAGGATAATTAAGGGTGAACCGTACCATAAATGACGTGACTTTTACTTAATCCGTTGATATCACTGGCTTTCTGTTATTAATAATAAGAAATGCTTAGTACTTTGGACACTAAGCGTTAAATATCAGCACCCATTAATATAAATGCAAAGCTTTCTATCGCTTTCATCTATATTAACGTATGTATTCCCAAAATATCTCTCATATATTATTAAAACATCTATAAATTAATCTACATTTAGCATTCCGTGGCACTTATTGCAAGGAAAATCATTCTTCATACAAATATCAATATTACAGGTAGATGTTTTTTTGATATATCCAACACCCCACTCCATAATTTGAGACATCACAGGAATGAAACTTACTCCAATTTCTGTTAATGAGTATTCAACTTTTGGTGGCACTTCTCCATACACCTTTCTGTGTATGAGTCTATCACGTTCAAGTTCCTTTAGTTGTTGTGCAAGAACACCATGTGAAATTGATGGTATAAGTTTTTCAAGTTCATTGAAACGCCTTATCTTATTATGAAGAATCCATAGAATTGTAAGTTTCCATTTCCCCATAAGTACATTTTGTGTAATTGTAACAGGACATATATGAGAATTATTGTCCATATAAATCGCCTCTTTTCATAATAGTCTGTTTTACATGACTATGTAATATAAATATGCGTACTTGTAATAAATAATCGATGATACTATTATTATACCTATAATAAATTAAAAGAGGTATATAAGAATGAAGGAAGTAATTAAACTTTTAAAAGAAAATGTAAATGGATATCTTGCGACAGTAGATGAGGGAAAGCCAAGAGTAAGACCCTTTGGTTTTATGTTAGAGGACGAAGGTAAACTATATTTTTGTACAAATAGTATGAAAGAAGTATACAGACAAATGATAGTTACTCCATATGTAGAGTATTCAGTTACTACAAAAGATATGGTAACAGTAAGGGTACGAGGGGAAATAAAATTTTGTGAGGATATAGGTATTAAATCAAAAGTGCTTAATGTCTATGAACCCGTAAGAATAGGATATAAATCGCCAGATAATCCTATTTTTAAGGTATTCTATATTGAACATGGTATCGCAACAATTTCAGATTTTTCAGGAATGCCACCTAAAAAGATAGAATTTTAGTTTATATAATAATTTTTTCACCGTGAAAATATCCAAAGAAATATAAGGAAACGAAGCCATGTAAAAGGCTTCTTAAAGTCAACCGATGAAAAAGCAGCTTGAATGATTTTTTTATTGGTAAATTCTGCTTTTGCATAAGTATATAACTCATTGTAATTCCATTTCTTAAGAATAATTTAACATTATAAAATATAATTATTAACCATATTTATACCTTGTAAACTATAAAATATAGTTTAATATTATTTTAAAAAGTATGAAATGTTTTTTATTAATATTTATTATGAAGTCAAATAAGGTGAAGAATGTATTATGGGTAGAACTTCGTTTATTAGGGCTAACATTAGACTTTATATGGTTAAAATAAATACAAGGAGTGATTTAAATGAAAATTAAATGGTTTGGGCAGTCATGATCATATTGATCATAATTATATAAATGCGGTAAAGTGCAATTTTGTACACTTAAACGAAACTGGTAGTTTTTCAGAACATGGCATAGAGATAAAACGTGTGAGAACATTTCATGATAAAGTCTCAGGAGCCAAGAAGGGGAAAAATATTATATATAACTTCATAATTGATGGAATAAATGTTTGTCACTGCGGTGATTTAGGACATATTTTGGATTTCAATCTTGTGGAGGAAATAGGTTATGTAGACATACTGCTTATTCCTGTAGGTGGGGAATTTACAATAGATGCCTTCGATGCAGTTGATGTAGTTAAGCAGTTAAATCCAATAGTAATTATACCTATGCACTACAGAATAAAAGCATTAGGGATAATCGGTCTCGCATTTGCCAAGATTGATAAATTCATATCGGCGTCAGGGTTATTATCATCAAAGGAGTATAAAGAACTTGAATTAAACAGTGGAAATATTAAAAATTATTCAGGAGTTGCTGTACTTAAATATGATTAAGAGTAACCTTTTAGTAATACATAAAATTTGAACACTAATAATAGGAAATGATTTATGTTGACAATTATATAAACTATATATAC
>NZ_MZGT01000015.1 GCF_002029255.1 Clostridium chromiireducens | reverse complement strand
TCAGTCCCAATGTGGCCGATCACCCTCTCAGGTCGGCTACGCATCGTCGCCTTGGTGAGCCGTTACCTCACCAACTAGCTAATGCGACGCGGGTCCATCTCATAGCGGATTACTCCTTTAATTGCTGTTTCATGCGAAACTACAATCTTATGCGGTATTAATCTTCCTTTCGAAAGGCTATTCCCCTCTATGAGGCAGGTTACCCACGTGTTACTCACCCGTCCGCCGCTAATCCGTTCCCGAAGGAACTTCATCGCTCGACTTGCATGTGTTAAGCACGCCGCCAGCGTTCGTCCTGAGCCAGGATCAAACTCTCAATATAAAGTGAAACTTAATTTAGATGAAGTTTACCTTCAGCTAAATGTTAGTTGAACTTATCCATATTGGAAAAAGTTTAATCTTAGCTTACTCAAATAAAGAATTGCTGGTTTACTTAAATGTATTTATTATATTCTGTTCAATTTTCAAAGACCAATTTTCTTCCTTAAACCTCTTGTTACAAGGCTTACAAGCTTCTGTCGTTTCTGACAGCTTACTCAGTATATCATCGCTTTCAGATCTTGTCAACAACCTTTTTTAAAAACTCTTGAAACATTTTTCTTGGATGTTCTTTCAGCTCTAAGTCATTGAATTCTGTGCTTTTCAGCGACGAATTACATCTTACCATCGCTATCTGATCTTGTCAATAACTTTCTCAAAAAACTTTTCAACCTTCTTTAATGAGGTATTTTAATGAGATTAAGTATTTCTAAAACCATGTCTCTTAGCGACGTGTTTTATCTTATCATCTCTATTATAGTTATATTCTTTACCATTTAGCTATTTCATGAGATTATTTCCATTATTCGCTATAATTCTTTAATATTCTCTCCTTTATTTATGTTGATACACTAGAAAAAGTTGTCCATCATAATATCCACTTATATACCTCTCTTCCATGTTCCTATAAAATTCTTGTGAATTTTTATATTTCTTCGCAATGATCTGCTAATGTCATAACAATCCCACTTCTATAATATAGTTAGGTTAAATATAGACGGTGTCCGATTATCTTAATGCCTGTTTTATTTCAACTAGAAAATCTTAGATTTCAAGGCAAACATAAATATTTACACATAAAAAAAGAACTTATCTCACATAAACTCTTATCAATTAAATATACTATTATTAGTATCGTCGCCTCTTCTGTCATGATATTTACTATAGATTGTTATATACCTTAACTTTGTGTACCTGCATTCTAGACCATAAAAATAATATTGAGTTTAAGCATTGTGTTATAATTTACATATGCCCACTTAAGAGTAATTAAAATTGCTTCTCACTATGAAGCAACCCAATTAAATAGTTAACCTAGTTAGATGAACATATTATTATTTCGGTAAGCCATCGCATAAGTCTAAGCTAAGTATTGTTTATCTATATATTTAAGAAAGGAGGAATGCATATTTTTACTTATGTATTAATATTGTTAATTTGTATTTTGATTTCAACCATAATAAGCAGATTTATACCTTCTTTATCGGTACCAATTGTGCAAATTGCAATGGGAGCATTAATTGCAATAATACATTCTGAATTCAACATTGAACTTGATCCACATACCTTTTTAGTAATGTTTATTGCTCCGCTTCTTTTCCGTGATGGGAAAAATGCTGATAAAAGATCACTTTGGAAACAGAGAAGAAACATACTTTTAATGGCATTGGCTTTAGTTGTTGTAACAGTAATATTAGTTGGATTGCTAATAAATAAGCTGATACCTTCTATTTCCCTACCATCAGCTTTTGCGCTTGCAGCAGCGTTATCACCAACTGACTATGTTGCAGTTAGTGCACTTTCAAAGAAAATTTCTCTTCCTAGAAAAGTTCTTCATCTAATAGAAGGTGAAGGTCTTATGAATGATGCATCAGGCCTTGTATCTTTTAAATTTGCTTTGGCCGCAGCTTTAACTGGAACATTTTCATTATTTGATGCAACTATAAGTTTTTTTATGGTTTCTATTGGAGGAATTATTGTTGGATTAATTTTAGAACATATTCTCATTAGCTTTGAACTTTGGATAAGGAATCTTGGGATGGAAGATATTACAGTCGAAATATTACTTCAAATTTTAACTCCATTTATAATATATCTTTTATCTGAAGAGGTATTTAAGGTTTCAGGCATACTAGCCGTAGTTGTGGCCGGAATTGTATATTCATTATCCTCTAAAAAATCAAAATTAAAAAATGCTAGATTAAATGCAGTATCAGAAAATACTTGGTCTGTTTTGGCATACGTTCTAAACGGACTTATATTTATAATAGTTGGATTGCAATTACCAAATATAATTAGAACTGCTTTTTATGAGGTTTCAATAAATAATTTTGGAGCTGTTATAGATGTCTTATTAATAACATTAGCTTTACTTACACTTAGGTATTTATGGGTTCTATCTATGTATCAGTTTGGAGATAAAGCTTGTAAAAGAGAAGAAAAAAGCGTCAAGTTTCATGCTGCACTCTTAACTTCCCTTTCAGGAGTAAGAGGAGCGGTCACATTAGCCACAGTTCTTTCAATCCCTTTAACACTCGAAAATGGGCAGCCATTTTCTGAAAGAACACTAATTTTATTCTTGTCTGTTGGGGTAATTCTAACAACGCTTCTTATTACGACTTTCATATTACCCTTATTTGCTACAAAGGACTTCTCTAAAGAAACAAATTATTCAGAAATATTAAATAAAGCACAAATAAAAGTGTGGACTAATACAATAAACAAACTAAAATTAGAAATTGATAATAAGAAATATATTAATATGACCATAAATGAATACAAGTACCGAATACATCAATTAAAACGCGGAAATTCTTACTATAAGAACTGGAATAGAAGTAGCAAAGAAGAAAAGAAATGGATGCTACTATGTTTTAAAAGGGAAATTGAAAATACTAAAAAATTATTGCAAGAAGGTAAAATAGACGAGTCTACTGCATATGTTTATGAAAAATCAATTAGAAACAAAATTAAATTGATGTCGTCAGTAGAAGGTTTTTCGTTGATATTTAAAGAAACTTTAGCGCGCATTTCTATACTGGTTTTTAATATAAAAAAATTCAGGTATATATTACATGGATTAGAAAATAACAAGAAAAGTGAGCAGCGTTTAAAGGATTTAGCACTGAAAGAACTTTATTCAACTAATGCAAAATATCTAATTCAATACGTTAAATCTATTACTACACCTGAAAACGAAGAGACTCTTAAGAAAATAATTTTATATTATCAGGGCGTATATTGGGTTGCAAGCAAACCTATCTTGGAAAAATCTAATAAACACGAGAAGAAGAAAGTTGAAATTAAAGCAATGCAATTAGAAAGAAATACTATACAATCTTTATTTGAAGATGGAGATATAAATTGGACTATAGCCTCTGAACTTCGAAAAAATTTAAATTATATTGAAAGTGATATTTTAAGATAGTAGGCTTTTACTTTTTTAAGCCTACTTATTTTATATATTTATTCCATAAATATCATCTAGAACAGGATCTATACTCCACCACTATTTCATAAATAACAATTGACAAATTAAATTGAGTTCGATATAATTTTATTATGCCAATCAGGATTGTAAATTAATCAACCCGCACAAGCTACAACAAATTAACTAAGTAGTTAAATTAATAATATATTGGAGGAATTTGTTATGAAAATTTTAGCTTTAGAATTCTATAAAAACGGAAGAATGAAAGAATCATTTGCTTTAGGAGGATCTCTTGAAAAAGAAAAAATTAATCCTAATAAAGAATATCCTGCAAGTTTACAAAACTATCTAGTCGATACAGGGAAAGAAGTTATCTTAGTAGATACAGGACTACCTATTGAAACACCTGATTTTGAAGATAAACCAGAACAATCTATGTTTATGGGAGAAAAAGTTGCAAACTTTACAGAAGCATTAAAAAATATAGGCTATGAGCCAAAAGATATTAATAAAATCATTTTAACTCATAAACACCCTGATCATGCTGGTGAATTAAGATTATTTGATCATGCACAAGTATATATTTCACACATGGAAGCTGATGCTATGAATATAAATGGTAAAAATATAATTAAAGTTGATTTTACTGATGGTCAATATAAAAATTTTGCTGAAAGCCAAATTATAAGCGAGAATATTATAATGCTGCCAGCCTATGGGCATACTACTGGTAATTCTTTAGTTGTTGTTGAAGATAATGGAGTAAATTATATGATTCACGGTGACGTAACTTACACAGATGAAGCCCTAAGACAAAATCAGCTATCCGTAGTTTTTGAAGATAAAGACTTAGCGAAGCAAACATTAGAAAAAGTTAGAACTTTTATTAAAGAAAATGACACAATTTATTTAAGCACTCATACTCCTGAAGGTTTAGCTTCATTAAAAAATAATTCTATTATGAAATTATAAAAATATAATTTACTTTTTACTCAATTAATATATCATAAAAAATAATTTAGGAAGGTGATTAATTATGAATAATACAATAGATATAATAAAAGATCATAGATCAATACGACAATATTTAGATAAAGATGTTCCTAATGAATTAATAGATGACATTATAAAAAGTGCTCAAGCTATGCCTAATTCAATAAACGGACAACAAGCTTCAGTTATTGTTGTAAGAGACAAAAAGAAGAAAGAAAAATTAGCTGAGCTTGTAGGCAATCAAGAATATGTAGCAAAAGCTCCTGTGTTTCTAGTTTTTGTAATGGATTTTTATAGAACTTATCTTGCCGGTGAAAAAACAGGCTTAAAGCAAGTAATTCATGAAGATATCGAAGGCATTCTAGCTGGTTCGGTTGATGTTGGAATTGCTTTAGGGGCTTCTGTTGTTGCAGCTGAATCTCTTGGACTTGGCACAGTGCCTATTGGTGGGATTAGAAAAAATCCAGAAGAAGTTATAGAACTATTAGGATTACCTAAATATACTTTTCCAATGGTAGGTTTAGTAGTTGGATATCCCGCTGATAAATCTCATAAAAAACCAAGGGTTCCTTTTGATAGTTTCAAACATGAAGAAAGTTATGACACAAAGGTTGTTGAAGCTTCAATTAATGATTATGATGAGGAAATGAATAAATATCTAAAGGATATTGGAAGATCTGAACAAGAAACAAATTGGAGTACTTTAACTTCAAGAATTTATCAATCGGTCTATTATCCTAAGGTTAAAGATGCTGTTGCTAAACAAGGCTTAAAATCTAAATAATGATAAGAGTTTCCCCTTTGGAAGAGAAAATTCTATCCTTTCTCTAGCATACCTTGAAATTTTTAAAGTCCCAGAAGGCAAGAAAATAACAGGAGTCGTAATGGTAGGATATCCTGAACATAACTTTAATAGACTAACAGATAGAAATGCATTAGATGTTACATTCCATGAAAAGTAGAAATTTATAAAGGGCTTCGTAAGTGAAGTCCTTTTTAGTTTATTTATTAAACCAAGTATTTAAATTGTAAAACATTTAAATTTAGACCTGTGTTTCTTTAAAAAATATTTAAATTAATAACCAATGTATATTTATAATATATGCTATAATTGGTTTATAATAGAAAATTATAAAAGAATGGATGATTACATGGGTAAAATATTAGTATTTATTTTTGATGGAATGACAGATTATGAAATAACATTTATCAGTCATTTGTTAGGCGCAGATGCTGGTAAAGAAATAATTACAATTGCATATGAAAATAAAATTATAAAAAGTCACTCTGGTATTTTATATAAACCATCGAAACTAGTTAATGAAATCTTAAATGAAGATGTAGACGGCTTAATAATTACAGGTGGATGGTATGGCGAAACAAGACCGGAGTTAATTGAATTGATTAATAATTTAAATTCAAAAGGTAAGTTAATTGGTGCTATATGTGGAGCAGGAACAGTTTTTTTGGCAAAGGCAGGTGTTTTAAATGATGTTAAGTATACCTCCCCTGTTGTCGAATGGACTCAAAAACACATAGAAGTATTTGGAGAAAAAGATCCTTTTCCAAGAGAAAATTTTGTTTCCGAACGAGTTGTAAGAGATAGAAATATTATAACTGCTCAAGGAATAGCATTTGTTGACTTTTCAATAGAAATATGTGATTGGTTTAATCTTTTTGAAAGCCAGAAGGAAAAGAATGAATTCAGCAAAAATATTAAAGGTTCAACGGAGTTACTAATATAATTTGCTATTATAATTATCATTCTATATCAGTGGAGGAATAACTATGAAAATCATTTCAAAAAACCCTAACGGACCTGATGCCCTTTCATTAATGGATGAATTATCAAATGAATTAGAATATATAACGGGTAACAGTGGAAAAAGTTCATTTAATCTAAACGATGTTTGTGTTCCGCGTTCTTTATTCGTAGTAGCTTATGACAAAAATGAAGAACCCGTTGGTTGTGGAGCAATAAGACCTATTAATGAGAATATTGCTGAAGTTAAAAGAATGTATGCAAAAACTAGAGGACTTGGTGTAGGAACTGAAATCTTGCATCATCTCGAGATACAAGCCAAAGAACTTGGCTACTCCGCTCTTTGGCTTGAAACTCGATTAATAAACAAACAAGCTGTTTTATTTTATGAAAAGAACGGCTATCATCGTATCGCCAACTACGGTAAATATATTGATAATTTCGAAGCTATTTGCTTTGAAAAGAATATAATATAATGTACTATTTAACTGTTTCTATAAATATTTTATTGTAAGCTCTCATTTCTTCAAGTTTCTCTATTGTTTCTTTTTCTATTTGGGATATATTTTTATCTATAATCTGCACTTTTTCTGAGTTACTTATATTTTCTCTACAGAAATTCACAATCTTCTTATATGCTTCCATTTGCATTTTAACTAATGCTTCATACTCATGATTAGTTATATCAATAAATTCTATCTCTTTACTTGTCATATTAATCCACCCTTCAAGAATTTGATGTATCTTTATCTAATAAAATAAATCATAATTAAAATAGAGATAGTATTATTAATTTCTTACTGTCTCTATTTTTATGATTTAATCTTCACTTTGAATATAAAGCTTTATTTTTTCAATTCTATTTTCCCTTATTTCTTCTATTTTAAAAATCAAATTATTATATTCTATATCTTTTTCATCTGTGCTTTTGGGAATACGACCGATAGTTTCAATAATAAATCCACCCATTGTGTCATAATTTTCACTTTCAATATATACATTAAAATATTCGTTAAAATCATCAATTGACAGCATCCCTGGCACTATAAAAGTGTTTTTATCTATAGCTTTTATAGCAGGTTCATCTTCATCATATTCATCATCTATATTACCCATAACTTCCTCAATTAAATCTTCAATAGACACTATCCCGGAGAACCCTCCATATTCATCTATTAATATTGCCATATGTTTTTTGTACGCCTGTAATTCTTTAAATAACTTATCAATGTTTTTATTTTCTGGAACAAAATACGGTGGATGAAGTATATTTCTAATGTTTACATTTTCAAAGCCGTGCTTTCTTGCTTCAACAAGAAGATCTTTCATATAAAGAATACCAATAATATTATCTATACTACCTTCATATACAGGAATTCTTGAATATCTTTCTTCTATTAACTCATCTAAATATTCATTTAATGGAGTTTCTATATCAATCATATAAACTTCTGTTCTTGGTGTCATTACTTCATCCGCTAATTTATCATCAAATTCAAATATGCTGTTTATCATTTCTGTTTCAGTCTCATTTATAACTCCATGTTCCCGCCCAACTTCAACATATGACTTAATTTCTTCTTTTGATACTTTTTCATCTAAATTTTCTTTATCAAGCCCAACTATTTTAACCAATATATTAGTTGATGCTGAAAGCAGCTTTACAAAAGGTACTGCAATCTTAGACACATACATTATTGGCTTTACAGAAAACATTGCAATCGCTTCAGATTTTTTTAGTGCTATTCTTTTTGGAAATAACTCGCCAAATACCAATGTTATGTAAGATAATACGATTGTTACTATCACTAAAGCAAGTTGCTGACTATATGGAACATTAATTTTGTTTAAATATCTTGCTAAATCTTCTGATATTCCAGTAGCTGCGGAAGCACTACTAAAGAACCCTGCAAGAGTTATTCCTACTTGAATAGTTGATAAGAACTTTGTTGGCTCATCCATAAGCTTTATTAAAAGTTTCGCTTTTTTATTTCCTTGTTCTTCAAGTAATTTTAGTTTATTTTTATTTAATGACACTATAGCCATCTCTGCTGATGCAAAAAATGCATTAATTAAGGTCAAGATAACTATTAATATTAATTGAGACGTTATATTCGTCTGTTCAGGGTCTAATTCCATAATTAATACTTCCTCCAAAATTAGTAAAGTTTTACAATAATCATATCATAAAGAGCATATGGAGTAAAGTTTTAGAAAAAGTTTACTTCTTTACTATATTCTTTTATATACTTCTTATAAGTTAACATTGTAGATGTTATAATTGAGACTAATGGCACTGTTAAAATTACCGCAATGCTTCCCGATAACCCTTGCATTATTTCTATTCCAATTGAATACATGTTAATAATTTGATTATAATTCATGCTGTAAGAGTATGATAAAATTAAGGTATTAATTGCTCCTCCTGTAAATGCTAATATTAATGTATTTGACATAGTCCCCATCATATCTCTTCCAACATTTATTCCTGAGTTAATGAGTTCACGTCTGCTTATATTTTTGTTTTGCTCATAAATTTCATTTATTGTTGAAGCAATAGATATTGCAACATCCATAACTGCTCCTAATGATGCTATAAGTATCCCCGCAAATAAAAGTCCCCCAATCTGCATATTTGTATTATTTGAAATAAAAACTAACTCTTCTATTTCTGCAACATTATATCCTGATATTTTTGCAAAGTATCCGAATCCTGCTGCACAAAGACCAGCAATAATTACTCCAATTATCGTACCCAACATTGAAGATATTGATTTTTTCGTTAATCCACCAATTAGATACATAGTAACAATAGTAGTTAATATGACAATAATAACTGCAGATAAAAATGGCGAGTACCCTTTATATATCATAGGAATAAATAAAAATATTATACAAATAAATGTAAAAATTAATCCTAAAGCTGAATTAAAACCCTTTTTACCTCCTATTAACCAAAGAACTAAGATAAATACAAAAACAAATCCATATATTATTGGTTCTCTATAATAACTATAAACCGAGGCAACATAGTCTTCTCCGCTTTTACTTAAAGATATAATAACATTCATATTGACCTTACATGCTGCACCATAAAGGTATCCTGAAAAACTTGTTGCCTCTAAAACTTTACCTTTATACTCTCCACTCAGCATCCTTACCCTCACAATTTGCTTGCCTACATTTTTTCCATCACTTTGAATATTAGTATTATTCAAAACCTCTTCAACCACTGCTTTTTCAAAAGAAGTTCCCTGCCTATTAACCAGCTGTGCCTTGTCGACCTGATTGAAAAAATACAAAAAAATGAAAAAAGCTATGGCAAGTATCAATATAATTCCTCTTCTAATATTAACTCTTTTATCTATAAACAATTCTGAAAACATCCTACTCCTCCAATTTATGATTTCAATAGGTTATCATTAATTCTAAGTTATATGTTAGCTATCTATAACACCAAAAGCACAAAAGTAGGTTTATACCTACTTCTGTTGACATTATTTCATACCTTACTTAGTTTTAGTGATTGTAAAAGTATTATCAATCTTTGCTCCAGTATCTGTTCTAAATGTATCTATAGAAAATGTCTTATCGTTAATAGTAATAGTAGAATATGTTGGAATATCTTCCTGCCATCTAGCTGCTATATAAGCTTGTTGTTTTGTAACTAAATCATAATATTTACTTCCTGAACTTGAGTTTGCGGTCATATATAATATTCCTTTAGGATCAACTATATTATTATCTGCTGCTTTACTCTTAGTACTATTTTTATCTTCAATTGATGTTAAATATTGATTATATTTATTATCTATAGGTGTTTTTCCTTCAATATAGCTTTCAAATTCATCTTCAGTAATTGTTTTAGCTTTATCTTCTTTTCCACCTTTTAGCATCAAGGATCTTGAGTAAGTATGATCATGTCCTGTTAATACAACATCTATTTGATTTTCTTCAAGAATTGGAATCAAACTATATCTTAAATTAACCACTTCTGGTTCATTTGAATGTTCCCCTGATCCATATATATCTTGATGGATAGTAACTATTCTCCATTTGGCATTCTTATTTTCAGCTACAGCCTTTTCAATTAATTGCTTATGTTCTGCTATATTATAATTATTTGTATTTAATACAATAAACAATGCATTACCATATGAATAGTAATATCCTCCACCAGCTTCTGTTTTTCCTAATTCAGAAGCGTTGGGATTATTAAAATGGAATGAATAATTTCCACTTGGTGCATCGTGATTTCCTATAGTTGTTGCTACTGGAATTGATTTCAAAGCCTCTGGGCTTAGATATCCTGCATATTCAATTTCATTCTTGTCATAAGTCTTATTCGGAGCCTTCTTATCTCTTGATTGAATTTGATCCCCCGCAGAAATAACAAAACTTATATTTGGATTCGCTTTTAATGCAGTATTTAAAGTATTATTCCAATTAAAACTGTCATTTCTAACTGCATTGTCTTGTCCTTGTTCTTTATCTTCTCCTGTTACTACATTTTCGCTTGAAGAACCTATTTGAGGATCGCCTACAAACATAAAGCTAAAACTATCTGTATTTTTTGTGCTATACGGTGTTGCATTAGTCCATTTTTCATTTATTTGATAGCTATAATAATATGTTGTACTTTTTTCCAAGCCCGTAGCTGTCGCTTTATTAGATATATACCCATTAACCGCTGCTTCACTTTTCACAGATAGATCTTTTGCATTACTCATATCTTTATTTTTAGATATTTTTATACTTGGCTTAGGTTCGGTACTTTTCGAATACCAGGCAAAATTTAGTTCGCTTTCATTTCTACCAGGTGTTAATGATATTTGTGTAGGATTATTTTTTATGGTTTCCCATTCATTACACCATTTCTCCCACTGACCATTTGATGCTGAAGCAGTTTTACGCGCTTCTGTCCACCCATCATTAGATGCTGCAAAAACACCAATACTTGTAGATACTAACATTGTTGCCGTTATTATTGTTACTATTAATTTTTTAGTAGATTTGATCATTATTCTTCCTCCCCTATTATAGATGTTGAAATTACAACCATAATTATACATGTCAAATCTTCCTTAAAATCATTTATTAAGTATTTTTTACACAAAATAACCTATATTTTACAGAATACAACCTACATTTTACATAACTGCTTAATACTCTACTATTGTTTCTTAAGATTTTTAATATACGAGGTTTAGTCACTAATTTTTTATTAAACTATTATCCTCTATTTAAATATAACAATTTTTTTCTGATATATATCTCTTTTACAGACTCCTCTCCCTAATCCGTTCCCATTAAATTGAATTTACACTTTTTTATTACTCAATTCTAAATATTAAGTAATTTAAATATATAGTGTAACAAATAAAGAGCATATTCTTTGAAAATTTAATATTGTTATTTTACATAATATGGTATAATAGTAATATAATTTAAACGGTAAGGTGACTGAGTATTATTCTATGAACATGTAAAGTATGAAGAAGCAAAAAATAACAATATTATTTGAATGGAGAGTTTGCAAATGTATTTAAGTAGAATGGAAAGGAAACGTAAATTGAGATTAAAAAATAAGAAAAGATTACGAAAATTTATACTTCTTATCTTGTTTTTAATAACGGCTACTTTATTAATTGGTTTTTATTATGAAAAAATTGGAGAATATAATGATTTAAAAGAATATTCCTCAATAGGAAAAATGATTGATATAAATAACCATAAAATCAATATATTTAGCAAAGGTGAAGGAAATGCCACTGTAGTTTTTACCGGTGGCTTAAATGAGCCAATCTCTTATTTAGACTTCTATCCTCTTTATAATGAAATTTCAAAATATGCTAAAATAGCAGTTTATGATAGGCCTGGCCATGGATGGAGTGAATTAACAGATGTTCCAAGAGATATAGATTCAATTGTAGACGAAATGTATACAGCCCTCATAAAATCAGGGCAAAAGCCACCCTACATATTAGTTGGTCATTCCTTAGCATCATTATCAGTAATAAGATTTGCGCAATTACATAAAAATGAAGTCTCAGGTATCGTACTAATTGATGGCGGTAGCCCTGAATACTATTTGAAAAACAGCTTAGCCTTTAACAATAGTACTGTTTTTAATTATAAATTATTGAAATCAGTTGGCATAGCTAGATTGGCACTTTACCACACAAGTTATTCTTCGAAAATCACATCAGGTCAGAACGATCTTAAGCTATTACCAGATGAGTTAAAAAATCTATATACCGCAATGACACTTAAAACCATGTATAACAAAAATATTGTAGATGAAGGTAACATGGCAAGTTTAAATGCACAAAAAGTATTGGATAACGGTAAATTAGGAGATATTCCACTTAGAATATTTACTGCAGAGAATAGTATTTTATCAATTCCTGAATGGGAAAATAGCCAGATAGATTTAAAGAATTGGTCTACTAATAGCAAACAGATGGTTGTAAAGAATTCTAGACATCCTATACATCAATTCGAACCTGACATAATAAATAATGAAATAATAGAATTAATAAAAACTCATTTCTAAAATAAAATACATAGGAGAGAATAATTATGAAAAGAATACCATTTAATAGACCAACTACTCATTACGATGAACGTGTTACTAAAATAGATGAAAAAATTTGTGAATTAATCAAACAACGTAAAGAAATATCAGATAATAATCCTGGTTATCCTCCCTTTGAGTATATAACTAATTGGGCAGAAAAATTTACTTTATATGAAGATCAATTAAAATCAGTATTTGGAACATTGTGGAATGAAGAAGTATATCGACCTATCGTCGAACCAAGTGGTTTTAGATTAAACTTACCAGTATTAAAGTCAATAGAAATAAATAATCAGATTTATTCTGTAATTTCTATTCGTCAATATTCAAACGCAAGTGTCGTAATTTTCAATAAAGATTGGGATAATACAAATGATTTATTAGATAACAAATTAACTCATACCACTTTTGAGCTTTTTATAAATGAATACTATAATTGTAGTATGATAAGTGGAGCCGGTGGCGATGGGCATTTTCATTATAATTTTACAGTTTCCCCACCACTACTCGACGACTTTTCAGGCGTTGATTTGATTTTTAAGGAGCGTTTTATACCTCTAATTGAAAATAAAACAGGTATTGAAATTGTAATACATTTATAATTCATTAGGATCTAATATAGCAATAGCCAAAGAGAATAATAAATTGAATCATGTTGATAATATAGTTTATCTATTTTTAATATTTCGCTTATTCTTCGCAGTTTTAGTTATAAGTCTACCATTTTGATTGATTAAAATTTCATTCGCCCTCTCCCAATTGATAATTATTTTCATTTACAACCACCTTATCATGTGCTATATTATTTTTAGGCTTAATTTTATCGCGGCAAATTTCTATATGGAGATGATAATTATTATGGCAAAAATGAGAACACCAAGATTTAAATTATGCAGACGTTTAGGACTTAATGTAATAGGTCACCCTAATGCAATGAAAAGAGCTAATAATGGCAGCGCTAGAGATGCCAAAAAGCTTTCTGCTTATGGTGTACAATTATTAGAAAAACAACGATTAAGAGCTTACTATGGGGTAATGGAAAAACAATTCTCAATTTACGTTAAAAAAGCTCTTAGGGATAAGGAGCAAACAGGATATTCTTTAATCAAAAGATTAGAATGCAGACTTGATAATATAGTATATAGATTAGGTTTTGCAAATTCTGTGGCTCAAGCACGTCAGATGGTGGTACATGGACATTTCTTAGTAAATGGCAGTAAGGTAAATATTCCATCGTTTAATGTCAATATAGGAGATATAGTTTCATTGAGAGAGAAATCACAAAAAAATGAAACTTTTAAAAATAATTTCTTATCAAATATTTTAAATACCTATTCATACGTAGATAAAAACGAAAGTGAATTCTCAGGTACTCTTTTAAGATACCCTCTAAGACATGAAGTTCCAATCGAAATTAATGATTCATTAGTTGTAGAATTCTATTCAAAATTAAGCTAATAGGGCATCTTAAAATAAAGGTAACTAAGTATTTATTTTTGGGATATTTAGTTATCCTTTATTTAACAAAAGGTTTAAAGGGAGGTATTATAAATTTGAAGATTGATATAAAACCTAAAAGTAGATGTACTAATCCATACAAACATTATTATTTTTGGGAACATAAAATTATAGATGGTACTAATTTATGGGAAGGCTACTTTGAGAACAAAAATATAACTAAAGATTCTAAAATAGTTTATACAGGAATACTTGATTATGAAAAGAAAGTTTTTCACTATGGTTTTGTTGTCTATCCTACTGCTTATAAACTCTTAGGATTTTTACAACATGTTTTTCTTACTACGGCTTTTTTCACTTGGTTTGATCGTAAATCTGAAGGGTTTTATATCCCATTAACCTCATATGAAAATGTTGTGAAAGAAGTCAGAAAATATGATGAAAATCTTAATATAAGTTTAGTTAAATCAATGAATAACTCATATTCTTTTCTAAATAGCCTGTGGTTATTTGATGAAACGCTGCTAAACCTAGGCTTGAAATCTTTCTGCGAAAAATTTAATAATGAATGGGATAATGATTGTGATCAAAGATTATTCTTAAAGATATTTGATAACCCATCTGATTTATTTGATTTTATAAAAGACTCTATTGGTTGGTCTGACTATGAAGAGTTTATAGAAGAAGAAATATCTATGAGTTTGGACAAACTTAAATTTACTTGTGATAATGCACTAACAGAGCCTTTACTAAATAAAAAGTTGATTGATATTCTAAATACAAATATGCCTATATTGTTTTAATGAGAACCTCAAACATGAAACAAAGGCTTAAATGTAATCAATTGAAATAAGATACATTGTTATTTCACAACTGATTATGCCTAGACTTCAAAATTTAAATTAATGACATTATAAGTAATTTTGTCTTTACAAATAATTACAAAATAAAAAAACAGTAGTTATATCCCCCTATACTACTGTCTTTAAAAATCTTTATTTAATTTTCTCATTTTTTCTTATTTATTCCTCTCCTCTTTTCTCCTCTAATAAATCGCCTTTATTTCATGATCCAATTCAATTAATTTCTTCTATAGCTAATAGTCTTGGCTCATTGTCTTTTTGAACCTTTATGTATACCTTAGCCATTTCCATTTGTAAATTTTCTATTACTGATCTAACTTTACATATAAAGTAATATTCCTCAACACCATTAGTGACTACTGCTACTGGATTAAAGTTCCATCCATTTATACCATCTAGTGCTTTTCTTAGTATTTGTTTATCCTCAATTGAAACCGAATCTTTTATTTCTAACCTATCATTTTCTTTTTCCATAATATCAACTCTCCTTACTAAAGAATATATTATTACTAATTCTTGACAATTTATTGTCAAAAATACAAACTCTCTTTTAATATATTATTAAGAAAAAATAAAGGTTACAGATTTAGTTCTGAACCTTTAAAGATTAACTTTAGCTTCGAGAAATTAATAAAATTGGAATAAATTTTATTAAAGTTGTCAATCATTATAATGATGACATGATAACCAAACAAAGAGATAGTATTTATTGCACTTTCCCAAATACTATCTCTTTCCTTATATAACTATATAATTATTTCACGCTCCCAGATGATCTTCACATATACTCTGTCTTTTAATTTATCAATTTTATAAGAATACCTTAATCGAAATCCACTATTTAAAATAACTTATGTTCATATTTTAATTACAGAATAATATATAAATGTATAAATCAAAATAGTAAATACTACAACTAACGCTAAATACTTTAGGATACTTAAAACTTTTAACATATCTCTTACTCCTTTCATATACACATTATTGTAATATCATTCTAATTCTTATGCAATGATACTTAGTAAAATATATGTTGATTCCCCATCTACATAATTCGTATAAAATTATTTTTTTATGAATTAAATAAATTAATAATACTATGTACGTAATGTTTCATCTGTCCATTTTACTGATTCTAAATATGCACCCGCAAGTTTGTTTATATCAATTTGCATCTCTTCTGCGCAAATTGTAACCTTTTCCCATTGACCCCTCTCATAATAAATAGCTAGCTTTAGTATTTTATTTAACGAGTTTGCCTCTTCAATTAGACCTTCTTTGATCTCATCAGATAGAAATAATTCCTTTAGAATGACTTCAATTGGACAGCCTAAAATTGCATCCATAACTGAGAATAAACCAACCATATATGCCGAATAACTTCTTTCATTATACCCACTCATATTGCTTATAGCTTCACACATTTTTGCTCTTTGAAGGGAAACTTTTAATAATTCGTTAGTATTGTTTTCCTTTAAATCATTTAATAAAACTACATATAACCATTTTACAATTTCTTTTCTTCCTAATAATGATATAGCATATTTTATAGAAGTCACTTTATTTTTCATAAAAAAAGCTGATGAATTAATCAATTTAATAAGTTTATAAGATATCCCTACGTCTTTCATTATTAAATCTTCTAAATGATTAAACTCAAAGTCTTCTTTATTTATTAACTTTAAAATCTTCAATGCTGTATCTTTGTTAGTCGGAATATCTTTTGTTGATAACACTATCGGCTTACTAAAATAATATCCTTGAAAGTACGAGTATCCTAACCCTAAAGCTTCATCATACTCTTCTTTATTTTCAACTTTTTCAGCCAAAAACTTTATCTTATTATTTACCTTTTTTAATTCCAATATCTTCTTTCTTTCATATCCCTTTGTAATTTTAAAATCTATTTTTATAATATCAGCCATTTCTATTAGTTTCATATATTTTTTATCAAATACGAAATCATCTAAGGCTAGTGTAAATCCTTTATTCTTAAGCTTTTTGCATGCGTTTATAACCTCATCAGTCGGCTCTATATTTTCTAAAATTTCAATCACAACATAATCACTTGGAAGTATGGTTGCTATTTCTTCTTTTATTAATTCTTCAGTAAAATTTATAAATGCCTTCCTATTGTCAGTTACACTCTTAAAATCGAAAGCATAAAATGAATTCGCTATAACATTTCGTGTTGCCTCATCCCCATTGGTATTATCATAAAAATTATTCTGCCCATTTCTAAATAAAAGCTCATATGCAACCACTTCATTACTACAATTAAATATAGGTTGCCTTGCCACAAAAATATCCATGTATACTCCTCCTATTCTAGTAATTTTTTATCATTCATACATTTTTTTATAAACGTTCTTTTACAAATATAAAAAGCCAACTAAAACTAATCATTTTGTTAATCAGTTTTAATTGGCCGGTTGCACAACTAGCTCCAAATTCTTAATATGCCCAAATAAACGAATTCTTCACAGCTTCCAATTGTAATATAATACATATTAATGTAATTTTATCATTAATAATAATTATAATCAATAATTATTATTATTTGTAATCTTTTACTCAATAAATAATACAATTTTATTCATTTAACCAACTATTAGATTGGTAGTAGTTATTCTTAACAGTTAAATAAAAAGATGCCGTTGTTACATTCATGTATGGAACCACCCATAATAAACCTATACCTAATGTAATAATCCCTAATATTATCCACCCTAAAAAACTAAGTAAAAGCACAAAATATTTGAATTTATATCCTTTCATCATTCCAGCACTTTCTTTTAGACATTGAATAACAGACTTACTATTATCATCAGCTAATATATAATAAGATTGTGAAAACATATAACTAAATATAATACCCGGTATTATTAATAAAATAGTCCCTATCAATATTATTATTCCTAACAAAAAAAATAATCCTATTGCTTTTAATATAACTCTAAATCCTGAAAATATATCTGCGAATTCTGGATCTCTATCCTCATAAGCATAATTTAATGAAAATCTACACATCCCAATACTCATTACAGTACTAACTATCATTGATATTATAGCTAAAACGATAGCTAATGCATTATTATTATCCTCAAAAATCCTTGTAATAAAATTAAATAACATTTGTATTAAAAACACAGCTATAATTGCACCAATAGCTATTCCCCATCTTCCTTTTAGCTGATTCCTAGCATGTCTTTTCAATTCTGCTCTATTAATCATTAAATTCCCTCCTCAATTTCATATTCCCATTTAAGTAATTGTATTTAATATAATACCATATTTTCTATAAAACTTCAATTTTTGGTATTATATCGTAAATTTTATATTAATTTATATCTCACTAAGAATAATTATTCAAGTCAAAAAAATAAGGTAAATAAAGTATCTCTACTTAATCTACCTTTAAAAGTAACTACGCTTGTATGAATCTTTCATAATTCTCCATTTTATCCTCTCTGTTATCTTTCTTTATCCAGATGTTATATTCTAAGATAACTTTTTCGATAGTTTTAAGCTCAATCTTTGCGTCTTTTTTTCTTTTCACTTCTGCATACATGTTTATTTTCATTATATTTCCCATTAAGTCATCCCCCCTTTACCTATATAATATTATTAATTTCTTATGATTTTTCTGATGAATTAATTAATTTTTTCTTAAATTTGTAAACAATATCATTATAACATTCAAAAGATTAATCTTTTGGGGTAAATAACTGATAACGATTACTCCTATAATAAATATATTAGCATTAATTTATGTCATTTATTTGTCAACTATAAACGTTTTCTTCATTCAGAGCCACAAAAATTTTCGTCCATTTCACTTGGTTCTCCAAATCCTCTGAAGTATTATGTGTTTTAAAACTTATTAATACATCTTTTAAATGTGCTTTTATAGTTTTTCATACCACAATTCCAAACTATAAAAGCAATTATAACCATTGAATGAAATCAAAAATATTTAAATTAATCTAAATATGAAGTAATAAGTGTAAAACCTGCAACTCAGTATGAGTAATTATTTTGAATTTGGATAATCAATATTATCAAAGCTTCCAATAACAAAATAAGAAGCTTGTGCTTGAACAAGCAGCTCCTGGCTCTCATCAAAAATTTTGCATACAGCTCTCATTATATTATTTCCATCACTAATCACTTCTCCAACAGCTGTAATTATATTTCCTTCACGTACATTTTTTATATAACTTATACTCAAATCTGTAGTTACTATACGTTTTCCTAAAGTTACACATGAAACTCCCATTACCACGTCTGCAATTGAAGCCAATGTGCCCCCATGTACATAACCATATATATTACAATATTTATCAATAATTTTTGTTTTATATTTAACCTTTCCCTCCGAAATTTCATCAATTTGAAGATTAAGAAAATTCTCTAGTATTGATGTCTGATATGTTTCTTTCAAATAGTTTTCTAACCATAAAAGATGATGTTTAGTCATTATAACACCTCCTGTAACTCTATAGCATTTCGCATGAGTAATTTCTTATTTTCATCGATTGCTAATATTATATATATTTTAATATTGTATTTTTTAGCGTATCAATATCAAATGGTTTAGATATATAATCGTCCATTCCTATTTCGATACATCTTTCCTTATCTCCATTCATAGAATAAGCTGTCATAGCAATAATATAAATATGCACCATTGTTTTTATCTCATTTGCCCTAATTATTTTAGTTGCATCATATCCATTTAATTCTGGCATTTGTATATCCATAAGGATTAAATCAAATGAATTATCTTTTAATTTCTCTAAAGCTTCTCTACCATCATATGCACCTTCAAATTCATATCCTAATTTTTCTACCATTGCACAAACTATCTTCATATTTATCTCATTATCTTCAACAATTAATATTTTTTTAGTCTTGTTAATAATTATTTTATTATCTTGTAAATCACAACTTGTCTCTTTATAATTTTTTGTATAATCCATTAAGAATTCAGCTGTAAAATAGAAAGTACTTCCCTTATTTTCAACACTATCAAACCATATATCACCCTTCATTAACTTTGCAATATCTCTTGAAATGGCAAGTCCTAATCCTGTACCATCATACTTTTTGGTAGAAGTCATATCCTGCTGAACAAATCTTTTAAAGATATCATTTTTAAACTCTTCTTTTATTCCAATACCGGTATCTTGTACTGAAAATTCCAAAATTAACTTGTTATTAGTGCTCTCTATTTTTTTGACCTTAAAAACAATTTGCCCACTTTTAGTAAATTTAATAGCATTATTAACAAGATTTATTAAAACTTGATTTAATCTAATCTCATCTCCTATCAAATTATAATTTATATATGGGTCTATGTAATAAGAAGCTTCTAAATTTTTGTTATTACAAGCTAAAGATAATTCTTTAGTAATTCTATTTAAAGTCCTTTTTATATCGAATGGTTTTACAGCAAGTTCAAATTTACCAGCTTCTATTTTTGAAATATCTAATATGGTATTTAAAATTCCTAATAGTACTCTAGATGAATAACTAAGCATCTCTAAATATTCTTTCTGATTTTTATTGAGCTTAGTTACCTTAAGTAAATCAATTACTCCAATTATTCCATTCATAGGAGTTCTAATTTCATGGCTGATATTAGCCAAAAATTCACTTTTAGCTTGGTTTGCCTTATCTGCCTCTCCCTTCGCTTCCTCTAACACCTGATAGTTAGACCTTAGCTCCTCTTCAATTGCAATAAGTTCCTCATATAAAGATGATATCTCCTCATATTTCTCTCTCAGTTCTTCTTCTACTTTTTTATTTTCTGTTACATCTCTTGTAATATTAGAAGCTCCAATTAATTTTCCAGCTAAATTATAGATGGGTGAAACTGTAATGGAAACATCTATTAATTCACCATTTTTCTTTTTTCTCTTAGATTCAAATCCTTTAATTTTTTCTCCATTTTTAATTTTTTTCATTATTTCACAAAAATCATTAATTTTATCTTCAGGAATTATTACTGATATATGTTTACCTAATACTTCCTCTCTTTTATACCCATATATTTTTTCTGCACCTAGATTCCAACTTGTTATAACACCTTCTAAATCTTTTCCTATGATTGCATCATCTGTATTTTCAACTAAGGAAGCTAATTTTCTAATCTCTTCTTCATTTTTTACTCTGTTGGTTATATCTCTTATTATACTTAAAACAAATATTCCCTTATTAATCTCTACTCCTATTGATTTAACTTCAACCGGAAAGCTTGAACCATCTTTTCTATAGTGAATAGTCTCAAACTCAATTTCACCTAATTTAGCTTTTTCAAACTGTGTATTTGCTATATCAAGTTTTTCTTTATTTCTTAGTTCAAATATATTCATGGAAAGCAATTCATCTTCTTCATATCCATAAGAATTTATAGCTTTCAAATTAACCTTTAATATCTTTCCCTCACTTGAAAAAAGAATTATAATATCATTTGCATTAAGTAATGCAGTTTGATATATTTGTAAATCATCATAATTTTTTTTTATTTCACCATTCATCCCTTTTACCCCCAAGCTTTAAATGCATCAATGTAGCAGATCGGAACTTAACATTGTATTGTTATAAGGACACGTTTATCCTCAAGTGTACAATTAATTTGATATGCTTTTATTGATTTTCATCATTTCTTCAAGTTCATCTTCACAAACTGGTTTACTAAAATAGTACCCTTGAATTACATTACATCCCAAATTCATTAGCACTTGAAGTTGTTCCCTTAATTCAACTCCCTCAGCTATGACCTTATATTTTAAGCTTTTAGATAGATTTAAAATACATTCTATTACAGCTCTATTTTTTTCGCTTTCAATGTTATCTATAAAAGATTTGTCTATTTTAAGAGTATTTATAGGTAAAACTGTTAGATAACTTAATGAGGAATAACCTGTCCCGAAATCATCAATAGAGATATTTATATCTTTATTTATAAGCTCATGTAAGTCAGCAATTTTTTGATTATTTAATTTAATCAAAGTGCTTTCTGTTATTTCTATTTCAAGCAAATTTAAAGGTATCTCATTTTCTTTACAAACTTTTATTATCTTATCCTTAAAATTCGTCTCTTTAATCTGAATAGGAGAAACATTGACTGCTATATTGTTAAATTCATATTTTTTATCCTTAAATTCACGAATCTTTTTACAGACTTTATCTAATACCCATTCACCTATATCTACTATTATCCCGCTTTCCTCTGCTATAGGTATGAATTCCGCAGGGGATACAAATCCCAGTTTTTTGCTGTTCCATCTTAGCAAAGCTTCAAATGCGACTATCCTATTTTCTAAAGCATCAACTTGTGGCTGATATACAATGAATAGCTCTTCATTTTTAATTGATTCTTTTAATTCAACTTCAATCAGTATCCTTCGTGAATAGGCTTTACTTAAAGCTTCCTCAAAAAATGTATATGTATTTTTCCCATATTCTTTAGATTTAAACATTGCTAAGTCTGCAAATCTCATCAAATCATTCATATCAGCACTATCTTGTGGGAAAAGCGATATTCCTATACTTGCTGTCACATATATCTGTTTTTCATTAAGTTCAAATGGTTTTTTGCAATAGTTTAATAATGTATCACAAAACTTTTTTAAGTTTTCTATGGAATTTATTTTTTCTATAAGAACTATAAATTCATCTCCACCAACTCTATACACCCTACCATAGTCCTTAACACATATACTTAATAGTTGTGAAAAAACTTTTAGCATCAAATCCCCATAATCATGGCCTAAAGTATCGTTTATAGCTTTAAAATTATCTAAATCTATAAAAATTATTGCTCCTTCTTTATTAAGCTTGATGGTCTTATCTAAAATATCTTTAATATCCATTAGAAATAAAACTCTATTCGGAAGTTTAGTAAGAGAATCATAATATACACTTTCACTAGATATCTTTTGAGTCTTCTTTACTTCAGTAATATCACTTGCCACTCCAAATAGGCTTATTACTTCTCCGTTCTCGTCTTTTACCATATTTCCTTTGAAGAATATCCATTTCTCTTGATTCTTTTCAGTTATAATTCTAAATTGGCTTCTATAAAAAGATATTTTTCCTTCAATAAAAAAGTTCAAATCATTTATAGCTCTTTCTCTATCCTCATGTATTACTATTTTTCCGATAAAATCAAACAAATTATTAAAATGACATTCGGTGATTTTTTCCCATTCATTTGAGGCAAAAAACTTATCTTCCTTAATATTCCACTCCCAAACTGCAATACTTACTTCATCTACTACCTTCTTATACTTTTCAAGTATTTCTGTATAATCTAAATCATTATTTTTTATTTTCATACTAAAATTCTTTGCGCTCCTTATGTAGGTTTACTTTTATTTTCTTCTTTACCAATGAACTCTAATTTAAATTATTTAAATCTTTCATGTATTGAACTATTAGTTCATCTAAATATTGACTAATAAGTAATCTATCGTTTATAGATTCTTCAGTCGCAGTCATGCAACATGCTTCATTTAAAAGTTCTCTTATCTCATTTATATGTCTATTCAGTTCAACTAGCTTGATAGATTTTTGTTTTATCCCCTCAAGTCTCTCTTCACATGTTCCTTCATCTATGATTGTTCTATTTCTACCACTAGCTTTGGCTTTATATAAATTTCTATCCACATTTAATAACACATCTGAGATACTTATATTGTTATCTTTAACACTATATACCCCAAAGCTTGCTGTTATATTAATTTCAATATCTTCATAAGTAAATACTTTATCTTCAACTAATTTCCTTATCTTTTCCGCAACTAAATAGGCATTCTTTGACTCGGTCCCATTTAACACAATTATGAATTCTTCTCCTCCAAAACGACCTACCCAGTCTGAGTTGTTTCTTATTGAGTTAAGTATTAAATTGGAGAAATCAGTTAATATCTTATCTCCAATAACATGTCCATATTTATCATTTATATTTTTAAAGAAATCTATATCAGCCATGATAACAGATAATGGTATGTTACTAAGTTTGCTATTTTTAACGTCTGCAGGCAGCCTCTCATTTATATACCTTCGATTATATAATCCTGTTAATTCATCTTTAACTACCTTTTCGTTTATAGAGCTAATCATCTCTTCTACACAGTAAGAGTTTTCAGTTAATTTATGCAGTGCACTTCCGTTTTTAGTGATATCCTTTAATATTTCCATAATATATATTTTTCCTTCTATTTCCACTGGTGTTGCAGTTATTAAAACAATTTTCTCTTGGTCGTATTCAAGTTTTACGAATGTATCGTTATTTAAATATGCTCTCATTGATATACAATTTTCGCAAAAGGTATCCTTTCTCCATAGGGCATAACATGTTCCTTTTAATTGTTGTATTTCATTATCTTTTAAGATGGTTGTTTGTTTTTTTAAAGGATCAACAATTCTTATAACATCATACAAATTTTTAAAAATAGATAGCCTTTCTTTTACTTGATTAATTATCTCCATATATACCCTCCCTTTTTTAAACGAAATATATTTAAACCCATACCATAGAAACTTTTTATAAAATTTATAGTGACATTCTTCTTTTAACATTACATCAGCTCAAAATATATATCCCATAACCTAGCAATAGCCTCATCATTTACCTTTATATTTGAAGTTATCATTTCATAAAGTAAATAATTCTCTAATTTTTTACACTTTATTAGATAATCCTCAATATTATCATTTATAAATTTATCTTTATATTGATCCAAACCAATAATTTCTAAAATTATTTTATTTTCCTCTCCTGTATAAAACTTATATTTTTCTCGTATTACATTTGATATTTCCTCTGGCGGAAACAAGTGACATCTAAAGATGAATTTCCTTTTGGATATATCAGAAATATAGTACTCTAATTTCTTTTTTAGTAAAATATATAATTTTTCTTTTATTGAGATTTCCTGTTCAAATTCTTTCACACTTTGCAGAAAGTTTATGTAATCATTGCAAATCTCGTCATAGATATAGAAAAATAAATCTTGTTTAGATTTATAATAAAAATATACTGTTGACGCTTTTACTCCTACTTCCTTACAAATGTCTCTGATATTAGTTGCTTCATATCCATTTTCCAAGAAAAGCTTAAAAGATGTATAAAATATTTTATCTCTTGTTGCATTTTCCAAAATGCTTACTCCTCTCGTAAATTATTTTTTTAAAGTTAATAATCTTATATTATTCCCTTTTAATTTACATTAATTACTATAAATTTCTATATAACGTTCGTTACATAAATAATATCATTGTATTTTTATTCATTCAATTTATTTTATATTGCATTTTCGCTTATAATTCGACTTTTTCAATTATATGTTTTAAAATCAATATTTAAATAATACTTGTATTTATGGAATTTATTCACTATACCTTAAATAAACTTAATCTTTAAATTAAAAAAACAGTACGTATTTCTAAGTACTGTTTTTTCTAAATTTATTTTCTTAAATTGAACTCAATAATTTCATATAATTTTTCTACTTCAAATGGTTTTACTAAATAATCATCCATATTTGCTTGAATACATTTTTCTTTATCTTCGCGCATTGAATATGCAGTGATTGCAATAATTGGTATATGTTTTCCTCCTAATCCCTCGTCTCTAATAATCTTTGTTGTTTCAAAACCATTTAATTCTGGCATTTGTATATCCATCAATATTATATCAACCTTATTATTTCTCAATATATGTAAAGCTTCATTTCCATTATATGCAGCAATATATTTATAACCTTTGCTTTTAATTATACTCTCCATGACCTCTTGACTAATTAAATTATCTTCAACATATAAAATCACTTTATCTTGATCAATCTTCTCCCTTGTGATTTTATTATTACTCATACTATTTGTTTTTAACCTATGTTTCTTAGTTTTATTTTTTTGAAATTCACAGGTAAAAATGAACGTGGATCCTTTATCTTCATTTTTTTCAAAACATATATCACCATTCATAAGTGCTGCAAAATGCTTTGAGATCGATAAGCTTAATCCTACACCAATATATTCATTTCTCGTAGATAGATCCCCTTGGCTAAAAGCATTAAATATCCTATCTCTAAAGTTCTCATCTATACCATTACCTGAATCCTTTATCCTAAATTCAATTTTTTCACTATATTCATCTTGTGAAATCACTTTTACTCTGAAAGATACATAACCTTGATTTGTAAATCTAACGGCATTAGTGATTAGATTAGATAGTATCTCTTTTAACTTTACCTGATCACCAATAATGTCAAAATCAATATTGGGATCAAGATTATATATTACTTCAAGCCCCTTAATATTTGCTGTAATCAAAAGACTATTATAAATATTATTTATTGTTTCCCTTAAGTTGAACCTCTCACTATTAAGTTTAAATCCACCAGATTCTATTTTAGAAACATCTAATAGATTATTAATAACTCTGAGCATAGTATTAGCCGAGTCATTTAATATTTTAATATATTTTGCTTGCTCCTCATTGTTATCTTCTAATTTGATAAGTTGTAATCCTGCAAGAATACCATTCATTGGCGTTCTTAGCTCATGACTTATATTAGCTAAAAATATTGACTTCGCTTTATTGGCATATTCTGCCCTTTCCTTTAATAATTCCAATTGTTCACACTTTTCAACAAGTTTCTTCTCTATTAATTTTCTATCAGTAATATCTCTATATATCGCAGTTACTCCTGAAAAAGCCCCATTTTCATCATAAATCGGAGATGCCGAAATCGAAAGATTTACTATAGTTCCATCCTTAGCAAATCTTACAGTTTCATAATCCTTAACTATTTTGCCTTGAGAAAGCATGTCTATTAATTTTCGTGATTCTTCTAATATCTCTTCTGAAAGTAATTCACTCATATTTTTTCCTATAACTTCTTCCTTTTTGAAGCCAAATGTGGTTTCTGCACCCTTACTCCAATAAGAAATATCCATATCTTTATTAAAAATGATAAATGGATCATCAATTATATCTAAAGATATTGAAAATATTCTTGCATCTTTATATACCTTCTCCATATCAGAAATATCTCTTATAATACTCACTACCATATCTTTAGATTTCTTGTTGCTATATATAGATCTTACTTCAACTGGAAACTTAGATCCATCTTTTCTGTAGTGGTATGTTTTAAATCTTATTCCTCTATCTAATGCTTTATTTAATTGCTTTTGAGTAAATTCCCTGGTATCTTCATTTCTGAGAGTAAAGACATCTAAATTAGTTAATTCATCAAATGAATATCCATATATTTCAATCGCTTTCTTATTTCCATAAAGAATCCTGCCATCTTTATCAACCACAAGAATAATATCTAATGTATTTTCAATAAGTTCCTTGCTTCTTGAAAACATCTTACTATCTCTAAGAAATATATTATTATATGACAGATCTTCTAATATTGATCTACTCATACTTTACACCATCCTTTTATTGTTTATTTCTATAGTATACCATCTATTGCACTATTAAGAAAATAATGTCCATCTAATTAAATTATTGTAAATATAACGGAAAAAGTTAATAAAATTAAATTCAAAACAAAAAAACTTTAAATAATAAACAATTACAAAAAAAAAGTGCTATTAACACTTTCTTTTTAGGCACATGAAAATAAATAACAAGTCCAAAGTTGCCATGATTATTTTTCATCAGGCAAGGAGGTAAATTGCCCTCATAGCGGGCCTATTAGGTCAATTTGGTGACGAAGGATGATGGAAAATAGGCTGGCAAATGGACTTGTTATTTTTTTGAATGTGCCTTAACAATTAGAAATTAAAATACCTGCTCCTTAAATCTTTTATTACTTCGGTGTTTGTGCTAAACGTTGCTCCTTCGTCTCTAGTATCCTTTGAATCGCTATCATATTCTCCTGAAAAAGATAATAAATTAAAACTTGTTTCTATATAATAGCTTTCATCACAGATTAAAAGCTTATTATGAGAATTAACTTTTCTTATCTTAAATCTATTCCCATAATGTTTAAATTTTTCTTCTAATTTTTTAGCTATTCTATCACTATTTTTATTCTTATTACTATTTTCTCTTTTAAAGTGATACGATGAACTATTCTCCCCTATGCCATAGATAATTTTGATAGCTCCTCCTCTTGTAAGTAAACCTTCCATCATCTCTATTAAATTTTCATTAACAACATAATTATTCATCCAAGGGCTTGCAATATTCAGCTCATGCTTTGCATCTGAAAAAGCTTTAATAAAATGATCTCTGATTTCCCTATTCTGTAAATGATATTCTTCATACTTACTAGCAATTTCATTTAATGTTCCCAATATTTCTTTATTCAAAGGCTCTATATTTTTTATTATATACTTTTCATCCTCATAACTTATATATAAATCACATATTTTTTCAACACTAAATTTATGTATTTCATATGTTTTTTCAATAGTTATTTCGTCTTTATCTAATTTATCTATAATTGCTTCTATCTCGGCAAGACTTTCCTTGTCAAAAAATATTAATCCATTTATAGCTTTTACATCAATGTGTATATTTTTATATTCAAAAAATCTTTGGTATAAACTATTCTTTTTGCAATTAATAACTGAGTTTAGATCATTAGATGTTATTAAGCAATAATCCATATCCTTTATTTCATCATCATATTTTAATAACTCAGTTTCATATCTTTCAAGTTCAAGTTTTTTAGCCTTAAATTCTTCAAATTGCTTTTTTGCTGATTCTAAATTAAGATCTTCTTTATTTTCCGATTTTACATTTTTTATTCTATGTTTAATTATATTTTTAATTCCAGATAATTTTTCACTCAAAAAAGTTCTTGAAAATTTATTATTTTCTTTATTTCCTTCGGAGTATAGTAAATTATTCTTCATATAAATCCACCTCATTTGTTTACTATTCTGGATTTTGTTTTTTTATTTACCCTAATTTTACATACTCCAATTACATACGTCAATCAATATTTTAGCAATGTTAAAGGGCTGAAAGTTAAACTTATATATATAACTTTCAGCTCAAATATAATTAATATTTCTTATTGAATTTTCTTGTTTATTTAGTATTTTTCATTAGAAAGTTACCTAATTCTTTATCAGAACTCATAATATGATCTTTGCACCATTTAACCATCTTTTGTTGTGTATTTATTACAAATAATGATGATACTCCAGTACTTTCAAAAGTTCTTCTCAATTCTTTCAGCTCATTTTTAAATTCTTCATGTTGTTTATGTTGTATATTCAATTTGGGATAATTATTCTTCCTTTGAATTTCCTCTTCATCTGTAAAATGTTTAACCACATATTCCTCAAGAAAATCTAAAGTTGTAATTACTTCGCCTTTACCCTTTCCTTCCTTCATAGCTTCTAATAATTTATTCAATCGATAAAATAATTCTTTATGCTGTTCATCAATATTATTATTCCCTACTGCGAATGTATTGTTCCAATTTAATATCATAATGTCCCCTCCTTCATCGATAAAACTAGTATCTAGTATTTATTTCTTTTTTTAATTTGCTATTATTAATAATTTGTACTTTACAGCCTTACAAAATAAATACTGACAATAGATTCCCAATTGATGCATTAATACTAATTATAACTTTCTCTAATATTTTTACGAACTTTTAAGTTTTTTCTAAATATTCTGAAAATATATGCCAAAAAAATTATAAGTATATCTAATTATAAGCTGGACACATACTTTTTATAATACTTAGAATATCGTTTACTTTTAAATTCGATTTATATAAATAACAGATATAATTAATCTACAAAAACATATTCTTTAACAATATCTTCTGGTAATTCTTTATAATCAAATGGAGTTATATCATCTATATGAAAATTAGTTAACTCCTTTACTTTTATTAATACCCTGTCCATTTTACATAGAAAATCTTCTTTTTCATCCGCTTTAATAACAAAACTATTAAATGGTATATCATATTTTTCAACAAATTCTAAATTTAAATTAACAATCCAACTTTTCATATATATCATCCTTCCACCTATAATTTAAGCTGTTTCGTGTAATATTTAAATCTTATATAATAAGCTAACTAAATTTAATACTACAAAAATCACCTTTCATTATAATAATTATTTTTATACAGTAAAGTAATTCTACATTTTTTCACCAAATCCTTTATTTTTTTCACTTTTTATTCACTTTATATATTTTTTTCTACATTTCCAAATTAAAATGCAGTCATATTATGACTGCATCTTAAACTTGAGAGAGTTAAGGTAATGGGGTTCATTGAATGTTCTGTATTTTGAATAATTTTATCTTTTGTTCATAACTGTATGTCCCATGCGATTTTTAACTTCTTTTGTATACTCATATAATAACATAATATTACAAAATAATCTATACTTATTAATAATAATTATCCTGTATTTTTTCGACATTTATATAAATAAGAGCCTATTCTCCATAAGCTCTTATAAAAATGAAATTTAATTTTTATAGCCTTTTAATAAAAAACTCCCCGAACTATTTTAACGTTTTAGAAGCGCTTCATTCCATAAACTTTCATCTCTAAATCCTACAAGAACAGAATTTTCTCCTACTACAATTGGTCGTTTAACTAACATTCCATTTGTTGAAAGAAGTTTTAATTGATCTTCTTCAGAAAGTTCCTTAAGCTTTTGGCTTAAATTCATTTCCTTATACAAAGTTCCACTCGTGTTGAAAAATTTCTTAATTGGGAGCCCACTCTTTTTTATCCATTCTTGAAGCTCTTCCATGGTTGGATTATTATCCGCTATATGTCTATCCTCATAATCAACTTTATTCTCATCTAACCATTTTTTTGCACGCCTGCAAGTTGTGCACTTTGGGTATTCTACAAATAAGTAACTCATCACTTTTCCTCCATCTCTTACTAATACTAAATTTCAAATAAATATTTAACTAATTATATTCTATTTTTTTTAACAATTCTATACATTTTTTAATTATTTATTCCTTCTCGCGTACTCATATTTCCATATCTTTTCTTGAGGAATTAATGTAAATTTAAAATAATATCTAGAATCCTTTTCAGCTAATATACTAATATAATTACCAAATGATTTATTAAATAAAATTCAACTTAAAAGTTAAACTAAATATTAATAAAAAATATATTTATTAAATATGCTTGGAGGATTTAAATGAAAATATTAAATAAATTATTACTATTATTAACGGTATTCATATTATTTTTTCGTAACATTGAAAACACATCATATGCTTATAATTTCTCAATTCAGAAGCCAATACGAGCTGCTGTATTTTTAGATAATTTTAATGATTTATTTATCTCAGCTGCAAAAGAAAGCTTAGAAAATATTCAAAAAGAAAATCAAAATTCAATCGAATTTACTTTTTTTGATTCAAAAGGAAACCAAGTTACTGAGAATGAAAATATTGATATTGCACTTAATGAGAGCTTCGATCTTTTTGTTGTTAATCCAATCACTACTAAAGTTGAAGAAATTGAAAATACACTAAATAAAATTATGAAATCTAATATTCCGTTAATTATCTATCTCCCTGCTGTTTCATCTATTATGAACGTTATTCGACCTTATCAAAGAGCTGTTATTATAACTGGAGATGTTGAACAAGGTGGTATTTTAGAAGGAAAAGTTTTAGCAGATGCATGGAATTCTAACAGAGAAATTATGGACAAAAACAGTGATAATGTGATGCAATATGTGATGCTTCAAGGAAAGTCAAATAATATATCTACCATTGCCAAAACTAAATACTCTATACGGGCACTTAATGAAGATGAAATTAAAACGCAAGAACTTTTATCAACTGTTTGCAATTGGAGTAAAGACTGTGCGAAAACTACAATAGAATCTTCATTTCTAGCTCTTGGTAATAAAATAGAAGCAATAATATCTAATAATGATGATATGGCCATAGGAGCAATTGAAGCACTCCAAAAATATGGTTTTAATAAAGGCGGTAATTCAAAATTTATTCCAGTTGTAGGCATTGGTGCTTCATTAAAAGCTAAAGAACTAGTTGATAAGGGCTTTATGACCGGTCTTATAGTTGAGGATCTGCAAACTCAGGCAAAAGCTATTTATGAGGTTGGAATGAATCTAGTTTATGGTAAAAATCCTATTAGCGGCACAAACTTTAAATTTGATGAAACAGGAATTACAATAAAAATACCTTATTACAAATATACAAAATAATAATATATTGAATTAGTATATAGTATGAACTTAATTTTTTAGAACATATAAAATTTAAGAATTCTATTTCGCGATTATAAATTTGTTAAAAGAGTAATATCCATGACTATTTAAATAAATGGTTAATATATAATAGACATTTATTTTATTAAAATCCATTACTTGACATAAAATAATACATATTATATGCTATTATCATAGTATACCCGTAGGAATATTCGTTTTGTCATTTCAAAATATCACTTCTCATAAACACTAATATTGAAAAAATAATTGTGCTTTTTACCTAGAAAACCAAGTAAATATATATGTAAAGTCTAATAGTATTTCGATATTTATTTACTATTATTAATATTTAAAATAAAATAGGAGGAATGAATATGTTACTTAAAGAAAAATATAAATTACTTAAGGATATTATTAAGAAAAGAGAAAGTGCTGCTATAGCTTTTTCCGGAGGTGTAGATAGTACTTTTCTTTTAAAAGTGGCAAAAGAAGTTTTAGGTGATAATGTAATTGCTGTTACAGCAACCTCTTCAACTTATCCAAAAAGAGAATTAAATGAAGCAATAAAATATGCTAAGGATGTTAATGCTAAACATCTTGTAATTTCCTCTGAAGAATTAGAGATTGAAGGCTTTGCTATGAATCCAAAGAATAGATGTTATTATTGTAAAAAAGAACTCTTTACAAAAATAAATAATCTCGCATTGGAAAATGGAGTTAGATATGTGTTCGATGGTTCAAACCTTGATGATACTGGAGATTACAGACCTGGTATGGTGGCCGCCAAGGAGCTTAATGTTATAAGTCCACTTAAAGAAGCTGGATTAACTAAAAATGATATACGCGAATTATCTAAGGAACTTGGACTCCCGACTTGGGATAAGCCTTCGTTTGCTTGTTTATCTTCTAGGTTTCCTTATGGTAACAAAATTACTTTACCAAAACTAACTATGGTCGATAAAGCTGAACAGTTTCTATTGGATTCAGGTATAACTCAAGTTAGAGTAAGGCATCATGGAGAAATTGCAAGAATTGAGGTAGCCCCAACTGAAAGAGAGAAATTTTATAATCAAAAATTTATGGATCGTATAGGTAACGAATTTAAAAAACTAGGTTTCACATATGTTACTTTAGACTTACTTGGATATAGAACTGGAAGCATGAATGAAACTCTATCCGAAGAGGACAAACTATTGTAAAAGTTTATCTATCTATACTAACCATTATAACTGTATACCTCTACTATTCTAATTTCCAGTATAACTCTTGCACAATATTTTAAACTTATGAATAATATGAATAATACGTAATTAGGAGGTATCATAATAATGGAAATACCAACTATTATGAATAGTATTATTTCTTTGTTCTTAATAATTTTAGTGGGCGTATATGGAAGTAAAAAGGGAATTATAAATAGTAAGGTAACCAAAAGCTTAACAGATATACTATTAGATATTACACTTCCCTGCATGATTATTTCATCCTTTAGCTTTCAATATGATCCTGGTGTTAAAATTAATATTCTTAAGACCTTTTACTATAGCTTTTCAGCATATGCTATAATTGGAATTTCGTCCTTTATGTTAATGTTTCCAGTAAAAAATGAAAAAAGGATTATATTACACTTTGCAAATATATTTACTAATACTGGTTACATCGGTTTTCCTGTACTAAATGCAGTATATGGGCCTGAGGCGGTTATGTATGGTTCAATTTTCAATATCTTTTTCACGATTCTTCTTTGGACCTATGGAGTTATGATATTTAAAGGAAATATAGAGAAAATGAATCTAGCAAAGGAAATGTTAAAAGCACTTAAAAATCCCTCACTTATTGCTGTTTACATTGGAGTATTCATAATGATCTTCGATCTAAAACTGCCAGAGGTAATTTCAGCAAGTGCTAATTCTATCGGTAACATGACAGGACCTTTATCCATGATAATAGTTGGTGCACTGTCTTATAAAATAAAATTAAAGGAATATTTACGAGACTGGACCCTATACTATGGCCTAACTGCTAAACTAATCATAATCCCAATAATTTTATATTTCATATCCCAATTAATAAATGACAGAACTATAGTTTCAAATTCTGTTATCATTCTTGCTTCAATGCCTGCTGCAGCAATGACTTCCATATTTGCAGACAGCTTTAACATAAAGAGAGAATATGCATCTGTATTTGTAGTTGCTACTACTTTATTTTCTATATTTACCTTGCCTGTACTTTTGAAAATAATCATGTAAAGTATCCTAATCATGAAACAAAAAGTATATATAAAAGAGAATTCACCTAAGTGAATTCTCTTTCTGCAATAATACTTAATTTCAATTTATTTCTTAACGAATGTACCTGCTTTAATTTTATCTACTATTTCTAAATATTTAGCTTGAACATCTTTTGGTACTTTATCACTAAATGTCCCAACACTTAAACACCCATTTTCAATATTTCCATAAATAGTTTTCTTACCAAACTTACCATTTATAATATCATCCATACATAATTTTATCATTGTCGCATTATCTGTTAATACACTAGAAATAACCACTCCTGATTTATCATCTTTTGCTAGATCACTTGGTTGACCGATATCAAACGTATTGGGATGACCAGCTAATGCTTGACGCGCACCTGAGTCAACTGCACTTGCATCACCAAACATTACATCTACATTGTTTGTTGTTACCATAGAATTTGCGATTTCCATTCCTTTTGCAGTATCACTAAATGAACCAGCATAAGCTGCTGAAACTTTGATGTTAGGATTAACAACTTTTGCTGCCGCTTCATAACTTGCAAGTTTTGCTTTAGTAGTATCTAATTCCATACCTCCAATAAAACCAATATTGTTTGTTTTACTCATAAGCCCTGCAAGAGCACCTGCCATTTGCCCTATTTGATCGGCATCTGGTAAAAGAGATACTATGTTGTCTGTTTCAATTGTACCATTTAATAATGCAAAGTGCACATCAGGATAATCTTTTGCTACTTCTTTTACTGCATCCGAGTATTGATTACCAGGTGCAAAAATTAAGTCATATCCCAAATCTGCATAAGATCTTATACTTTGAGCAAAATCTGCTGTTTTAAGACCATCAGTATATTGAGTTTCAAACCCCTTTTCTTTTGCAGCTGCTACCATAGCATTGTAACATGCTGCACCCCATCCACCATCTGAAATTGTTGAGTCTGCAATCATAGCAACTTTATAAGTTTTCTTTTTTGCATCATTTGATTCCTTAGCTGATGTATCAGCAGTTTTCGAGGCACCACACCCAGTTAATAATGCAACTAATGTGCACATTGCTAAAAATAATGATAATAATTTTTTCATATTTGTCCCCTCCATTTGTTTATTGATTACTTTTTATCTATATTATTGTAGGTAAAACCCATAATTTAGACATCTCATATTAACGTTCTTCTCTGAAATATGGTTTTCCATTTGCTTTTGGACCTGCTTTTTTGATTCCAAAGAATGCTAAAGCAAATAATGTACATAAATATGGAATCATTGCCAGAAGCTGATAAGGTGTCCCCGAACTAGCTATCTGCATACGTAACTGAAGAGCATCGGCAAATCCGAATAATAATGCAGCAAGCAGCACTCCACCTGGCATCCATCTTCCAAAGATTACTGCAGATAATGCTATAAATCCTCTCCCTGAAACTACCCCATCTGAATATGTGTTAATGTAGCATGTTGTAAGGTATGCGCCTCCAATACCTGCCAAAGCTCCACATATGATGCATGCAATATATTTCTGTCTAATTACATGGATTCCTAAGGACTCTGCCGCTTTAGGAAATTCACCAACAGCTTTAAAATTTAATCCTGCTTTTGTCTTATTTAAAAATATTGCAGTTATAGGAACCATTAAGTATGTAAAATAAACTATCGGTGTATGATTAAAGAATACTTTCCCTAGTATTGGTATACTTGATAATAAAGGAATAGTTAATGGATCCATCAATGCACCTTGTATTAATGTCGAATTAACACCAAAATAAATTTTATAAATAAATGACGCTATTGCAGGTGCAAATATATTAATTGCCATACCATATACTATCTGTTCTGCACAAAGATGGATTACACAAAAAGCATAAATCATATTCACAACTACGCCTCCAACTGCTCCTGCTAAAATTCCAAGGTAAGGATTCCCAGTGGTATAACCTACTAAAAATCCAATTAAAGCGCCGAAGGCCATTATGCCATCAAGACCAATATTTACAAGTCCAGCACGTTCTGAATAAAGTTCAGCAAGTGCAACTATAAGAATAGGTGTTGCCATACGAACTGTTGATAAAAGCAATTCCTGAATAAATCCTACATTAAATATATAACCCATTATCCTTCCACCACCTTTGCTTGTTTCTTTGATGTTATATTAATAAAAAATTGTTTAACCCTAGGAAGGTTAACAAGTGCACTTCCTGCTACTGCAAAAACAATAACTAATGCTTGAATAATGTCTATTACCGATGTTGGCATTCCTGTCCCTACCTGCATTGTATTTGCTCCAGTACGCAGTACTGCAAAAAGATATGCTACGAGAACAGTTCCTATTGGGTTTAGCTGACCAATAAGGGCTATTGCTACACCATCAAAACCATATCCAGTTCCAAAACCAGCCATTAAACGATATTGAACACCGTGAAGTTCAACGCTTCCACCAAGTCCAGCTATCGCTCCTGAAACAATAAATGCTAAAAGCATGTACCTTTTAACTGAAAAGCCATTGTACATTGAAGCTGTGTCATTTAAACCTACTGCACGAAGTTTAAATCCTTTTGACGTATAAAATAGGAAGTAATATATTATAATAGCTAAAACTATGGCTATTATAAACCCTGCATGGACATTTGATCCCTCAAATATTCGTCCTAATTTCAAATTATCATCAACTGCTTGTGTTTGTGGAACACTGCCTTCTCTTAATGGCCCAGAATAAAGATATCCCATAAAAAGTATTGCTACATAATTAAGCATAATGCTTACTATCATTTCATTTAGACCTCTTGTGATCCTTAAGATTCCTGGAATAGCTCCCCATATTCCACCTACTATGATTCCAAGTATCAAGCTTAATATTATAAGTGGAACTCCTGATATTCCTTTTACAGTTATTGAAACCCATATACTAGTTACAGCTCCCATAACAAACTGGCCTTCTGCTCCTAAGTTAAAAACTCCACATCTATATGCAAAGGTTGCTGCTAGTCCTGTAAAAATTAATGGAGTAGCTTTAACTAACGTCTTTCCAATGTTTGCAGAATTCCCAAGGGCTCCTTTAAATAAATAAGTAAATGCTTCACTAGGATTTCCTCCAATACCAGCAATCAATATTGCACCAACTATAAAAGCAAATATCATGGCTATAATTGGTATTAAGATTTTTATTAAAATATTATTTAATTTCATACTAATGCTTCCTCCAAGCTCTCTTTAGTTCTTCCAGCTATAGCAAGTGAAATTTCATTAATCAGAGGATTTTCACCTGAAAATGTGCCTACAATCTTTCCTTCAAACATTACTATAATTCTATCTGACAATTTTAATACTTCATCAAAATCAGCACTTATAAGTAATACCCCACAGCCTTTATCTCTAGAATCTATCATCTTATCATGAACATACCTTGTAGCACCTATATCAAGTCCTCTTGTAGGGTGAACCGCTACTAATAAATCCGGATTTTCTTCCATTTCTCGTGCAAGGATAACCTTTTGCTGATTTCCACCTGAAAGATTTCTTGTTTCTTGTTCTACTGAGTCACATCTAATGTCATATTTCTCTTTCATTTTATTTGCATACTCAGTTATTGCTTTCTTCTTTAAAAATAATCCATTACCTAAGGAGAATTGTGCTTTTTCAGTGGCTTTAAGGACAATATTTTCCTTTATACTCATATTTCCTACTAGGCCCATCTTATTTCTATCTTCAGGCACATGGGAAACATTTGAGTTAATAAAATTCTCTGGCAAGAATTTTGAAATCTTCTTTGACTTCAAAAAAACTTGTCCATTATCTGGTGAAATAACTCCTGTTATCAGTTGAGCCAACTGAGATTGACCATTCCCATCAACGCCTGCAATACCAACTATTTCTCCTTTACCAATAGTGAGTGAGATATCGCATAACCCATTATGTTTTGATTTCTTATTATAATCTACATGTTCTATAGCGATAACATCTTGTGTTGTTTTTTTAACTTTTTTATATTCGCTTTGAACCAATTCTCGTCCTATCATAAGACTTGCAAGTTCTTCTGAATTTGTTTTGCTTTTATCCAAAGTTTTGATTGTCTGACCCGCTCTAAGAATAGTAATTCTATCACTAATTTCTAGAACTTCTCTCATCTTATGAGATATAAAAATGACAGATTTCCTTTCACTTGTAAGTTTTCTGATAATTTTAAATAGTCCGTCAACTTCTATGTCTGTTAGAGCTGCTGTAGGTTCATCTAAAACCAAAAGCTCTGCTCCTCTATATAAAGCCTTAAGTATTTCTACTCTCTGCTGCTCACCTACTGAAATTTCAGTTATTTGTTTATCTAGCTCTACATTCAATTCATATTTTTCAGCTAATTCCATAATTTCTTTCTTAATAGTATCTTTTTTAATAAAAATAGATTTGTCTTTTGTAGTTCCTAAAATTATGTTTTCAAAGACTGTCATAGCCTCAATAAGCATAAAATGTTGATGAACCATTCCAATTCCCATATTAACTGCCTTTGCAGGAGAATCTATTTTCACTTTATTTCCATGAAGATATAAATTTCCTTTAGTTGGCTGGTATAGGCCAACAAGAATATTCATGAGTGTGCTCTTTCCTGCGCCATTTTCACCTAAAAGAGTATGAACCTCACCTTCATTTACTATTAAATTGATATCCTTATTTGCAAAGACATCACCGAACCTCTTCGTTATATTTTCCATCCTAAGAAATTCCACTCTATTGCCCCCCAATTTAATACTTTATTAAAATAAAAAAAGCCTTACTCCATAAATTATGGAATAAGACGCCCTTGTCTAATTTAAACTGTATTAATTTTTTTTACTCTCACTAAACTATATTGACATTATATCTTGCCAATCTTTTCTTGTCAATCTTTTTTATGATCAAACTTATTTATACGATAATTTGTACTTCATAAACTATTTAATTCAGAATATATTTAACAAAACCCAGAAAAATCTTTAACCGAGAGTAGTTTAATGGAAAATCCGCTCTTTTAAGTCAAATGAGCTTATTATTTTAATAAGCTCTGAAATCCCAATTCCTCGAATGTACTTTTCATAACATCTTCATTTATTTCAAGATTCAATTCATCTGCAATAACACATTCGAGTTCCTCAATATCACATTTTATAGTCGCTAGCTTTTTAGAAAGAAAAGCAGCTTTTTTTCCTACTAGTTTTGTATCCGATTCTTCAATTAATCTTGATAAAGGTGAACGAGAAATTCCTAGTTCTTTAAATGTTTCTTTAATTTCTTTTTCAGAGGAATTTTCAATAAAATCATATATTCCTTCCACTGTCTCAAATTCTTGAAGCAATGGAATAACTGATTTTTCGCCTACTCCACTTATTCCCGGAATATTATCCGAAGGATCCCCCTCAATTGCTTTTCTATCTATTATTTGAATTGGATCTACACCATAGAAGTGCTTTACATAATACGGCGTATATTCAAATATACCGCTAGGTATATTTAACTGTTTATTATCTACTCCTAGCTGACTATACATATCAGAACATTTTGAAGTTATGAGCCAAACCCTTATGTTATCATCTGCAAGCTGCAGACAATCCTGATCTTTTGTCCAAATAGTAACTCTCATATCCTTTTGAAATTTCTTTGATAATGTACCGATTATATCATCAGCTTCATATTCATCAAATAAAAACTGTGCTATTCCCATGTCTTTTAAAACTTTCTGAGCTAAAGCAAACTGGTTGCCAAGCTCACTTCTAAATTCTTTTCTATGTCCTTTGTAGTCGGGAAATAATTCTTTTCTAAATGTAAATTCCTTAGTACGATCCCAAGCCACAACCATATGGGTAGGCCTTTGATTCCTAATTACTTTAAGCATTGCTGCCATCATTGTAAAAACACCATTTGTAAATTCCCCTTGAGGAGACTGGCGTATTTTATTTAAATATTTATCCTTTTCTTCATCAGTTTTAGCAAATTTATATTCCTTTGGAAGATTCCCAAAGAAACAGCAAGATAAAAGGGATGACCCATCTATCAAAAGTAAATGTTTATTCATAATAACGCTCCTCATTTTTCTTAAGCTATAGATAACCAAAGTATAGCTTAAAGTTATAGACAAATCAACTGATATTAGGCGCATGAAAAAATCCTCGATAATAAATTACTTATCAAGGATTTTAACGATACTATAGAATTTCAATTTATTTGCTACTTTTGAAAATCACCATACTTAGCCGCGTTCTTCCACGTCTTATGATGCAAAGAATTATGTTTCCCGTCTGTCTTAATATTTCTTGCTTCTTCTCTAATCATTGCTCTCGCAATAATTCTAAACTTTTTAAAATCTTCTTCTGTTACATCCTGACCAAGTAAATTTTTTGTTATTAAGTCGCTAGTTTTTTTATTAACAGCTCTATCAAATCTATTCATTTTATCTGCTCCTATACTTAATTTTAAATTATAAGAATATTATTAACTTTATAACTATAATTTATCCTTAAATAGTTTAGAATATTAAGTATAGAACTAAGTAACAATATTATTATGGTAGTTTAATTATTAAAATTCATATACATTTGGAGGTATTTATATGTTAGTTTATGCAATTGTATCTATTACATCAGCTCTAATATTTTACACAGTAGGTGTGTGGAGCGAAAAAGTGCAAGGCGGATTAAAAAGATGGCACTTATTTATATTCTATCTAGGATTAATATTTGATACTTTAGGTACAACATTAATGGGCAAAATCGCTAAAGGTGGTTTTGAATTTAATTTTCATGGTATAACAGGCTTACTAGCAATAATTCTTATGCTCTTTCATGCACTTTGGGCTACTATTGTTTTAATTAAGAATGATAAAAAAGCAAAATTAAATTTTCATAAATTTAGTATTCTGGTTTGGACTATTTGGTTAATTCCTTTTATTTCAGGTGCAATCCTAGGAATGTCCCAATAATAGAGTTTAATTCAATGTTTCTTTTATCATAATTAATGCATTTTTCTGTTTTCACAAGATCAATGTGAACTAGATTTTTCTTCAATAGGTATTCTCTTGTATGCCTCACCATTTACGTAAATAGTTACTGTATCATGGCCTGAATCTTGTATCTCTTCACCAATGAAAAACGGTATTAATGTCTGTATGCAAAATAAATCTTCATATCCAGGTTTACGGCCTATTTCAATAAAAAGTTCCGCAGAACCTGGATCTCTCACATAGGTTCGAGTACCCGGATATTTATCAACTACCTTAGCTTGATCGCATGGTGTAGGAAGTTCACCCATGATAAGTACATATATTATTCCGTCTTTTCTATATGCTAGCGCCTCATCTAGTGATCTCATCATTCGATAATATGACTTACTTCTAAACATTCTTTACTCTCCTAAATTTATTAATACTTCATATTATGAGTGTGAAATTCAATAGTTACTTAAAACGGTTAGAACAGCATAAATAAACCTGTTGAAGCAACTTTAAATTATTGTACTTGGAGGGGTTCAATTGAACTTAACTTGCTTCAACAGGTTTATATTATATAAAAATGCCATATATAATTAATTATTTTGTATATAGGACATTTTATACATAATTAATTATAAATGTGAATGCACCAAGAATTTTCTTAGTGCATTCTTATTAATTATTTATTTTTATAATCCTTGTTCGTAACTTTCTATCATTCTTTTTACCATTTCTCCACCAACGCTACCATTTTGTCTTGAAGATAGGTTTCCTTTGTCAATACTTTGATAGTCTGAGAATCCAATTTCTGAAGCTACTTCAGTTTTTAATCTGGTTAACCCTTGTTTTGCTTCTGGTACTAAAACTCTGTTTGTTCCACTATTACTTGATGCCATTTGAATCTACCTCCTCAATTTTATTTTGCTTGGCAGTAATATATTAACCACTATACAAAAATATAATCTATTAAATTATTAGTAAAAATAGCATTGATAGCTTGCATTAGTTAACTTTAGCAAATCTTCCTTTCATAGAAGAGTTTTTTGAATTTTGTAGATTGATAATATATCTTAGCTAAGCAAAATTACAATTAGCTTAGTTTTTTCAATAATATATTCCTTTTATAATTAATCTATTTTTTTCTTTATGAATTCATTTAAAACCTCACTAAATTTCTCATCAAGTTGCTTATTTTTATAAATAGATTCCTTATATTTGCTAACTCCTTTAAGCATTACAGCTATAACTATGAACAACAAAAAAAAATTAATGCATGTCAAAATAATTCCGTTATAATCAAATCCCATATTGTCCTCCACGATTTAATCATATTAATCCTATAATATTTCTCAACTAATATAAATGTATATGATAATTATTTGATTATATTCATAAATCGAGAAATATTTCCGGAGTAGGTATTACCAAAAATAAAATATCATATAATAGAAATGTACCCTTAATAATAATTATCTCTCTTCAACACTGCCCCTTTTGTGGGGCTTTTTTTTAAATAATATGCTTTCCCTTATAACTCAAACTTTATTACTGAATAGTTTTCAAATCTAGTAAATGAATTAATAATTAATTTTACCTACTCTCAAGACTTACAAAATAATCATCATATGTCATAACTTTTCTATTGACTGACTCATATCCCATTTTACTTAAAGCTGCAATTCGTTCAATATTTTCCGGAATAGCCTTTATAAGAATAACCTTAACATCAAAGGCTTTGAAGAAATATTCATTAACAATTTCTAATATCTCACCTATAATTTGTTGACGTTCGTAATCACTTTGTAAGTCAATTCTTAATATACCATAGTGATTAAATTCGTCATCTGCAATTCTATGAAACATTTCAATTGTGCCAATTTTTTCTTTTGTATTATTTAGAATCACTGTCCATCTTACAAAATACTTGTTTTCATAAGAAAAATTCCAGAAATCAATTGCTTTTTTCATTCTTTCAAGAGTTTTGTAGTTAAAATTATCTCCATGACAGTTATCAGAATTAAAAAATGGGACAGCTTTTTCATCGGAATAACATTTTAATAATTCCTCTGCATCTTCCATTGTTGTTTGTCTTAATGTAATAAGATCCTTTGTATATATAGGACATTCTTCATAAATATCTTTCATTAATATACCCCTTCGAAAAATTTCATTGATATATTCCCTGTAATTTTATTATATTTTTCATAAAAAAGATGCGTCATTAAATAGCCCCTCCTGAATTAATAATAGGGTTTAATAAATATTATTTCGCACATTTCTAACAAGCAATTATTTCCAACAATTCTTGTGGTCTATCTATTATATGATCTGCACCTTTCGCCTCTAATATTTCTCTATCTCTAAATCCCCATGTTACACCTACACACAAAACTCCAGAATTTTTAGCAGTTTTAACATCAACTTCTGAATCCCCTACATATATAGCTTTATCTGCAGTAGATTTCAATTCATCTAAAGCTTTAAATACTGTATCAGGAGATGGTTTTTTAGATACACCTTCTGATTCTCCAATTGCTACTTTTATATATTTTTCAAAATAAACCTTGTTAAGTTCCTTAACTGCATTATCAAATTTATTTGATACTATTGCGATTTTATAATTTTCTTCTGATAGTTGTCCCAAAAGTTCCATAATTCCTTCATATGTATCAGTCTTATTTTGCATATTAATAGAATAGTGACTCCGAAAATCTTCAAGGCATTTTTCATACTTGGGATTATTAATTCCATCTGGTATTGAAAGCTCCATTAAACGTGCAACCCCATTACCCACAAAGCTCCTAATCTCTTCAACTTTTCTACATGGAAATCCATACATTCTTAATGCAGCATTAACGCTATCAGCTAGATCCTCAAGTGTATTAAGCAAAGTTCCATCTAAATCAAATATAATAGTATCATACTTTTTCATCCCTAATACCTCCCCTTAAACTATATTAATTTTCTTATCTTTTAATCAAATACAAATTTAACTCTATTATCATTCTTCCATATCTTTCTTAATTCATCAATACAATTATTTGTATGGCTAAATTTAATTTAATTATAACATATTTTGTAAGCCCATCTCATAAAATTCTTTTCTAATATTTTTCAATTCAGCCACTGTATCCTTTATCTTTATATGTTTACAACATATCTATTAGTTTTAGCGAGAACTAATGAATTAATCTTATGTATTTCAATATAGTTTAATTTAAGCACATCTTATGCGGAATAATTTTGCCAAAGTTATTTGTTAATATTTTACATATATGCTATAATCTATAAACATAATCCATTATGTTACTTATATAGTACTGATAAAGGGGAGTGGACAAATGCTAAGAGTAAAGATGCTAATGTGCTCATTAAGTTTTATAATCTTATTTAATACATACAGCATGAGTACGATAACACCATTTAACGCTTTAGCAACAGATGTTGTAGATGAAAAAAATATAAAACCGCTGAATAACGATGAAATTCAAGAAAATGAAAGCCCACTTAAAAATCTGCAAACTGAAAAAATGGAGCTGAGTAAAATAATAACTCAAAAAGAGAGTGAGAATGAAATAAATAAGAAACCAGAGGAAGCGGAAAAAAACGAACCTGAATGGAAGGAATTTATACTAACTTTCTATACCTCACTTAACTCGGAAAATAGCAGTGCTGGGCCTGTTACTTGTCAGAACAAACCGCTGACACATGGAGGCGTTGCTAATAACGTAATTCCTCAGAACACTAATATCTATTTGGAAGGTTATGGACAAGTTACTGTTAATGATAGAGGTTCTGATAAATATTTTGGTGTAGATAACAGGTTGGATGTATTTATCGAAAGAGAACCTGGCGAAAGTGATAGACAGTACTACCAAAGAGTAAACAGCTATGGAGTTCAAAAAGTTAACGGTTATATAGTTAAATAATCTCTGAAGTTTTAATATTGAACACTAAAAATACCGCAAATTCTATTTTGAATAATACGGCATTTTATATAATTCTGTTATTTGATTTGGCTTCACCTTTTTAACTTCTAGGGGCATACATTATTATAAGAACTCCGATTAATGCAATAAATCCACCGATTAGGTCAAATTTATCAGGTGCTATATTATCAATTTTCCATCCCCATAAAATTGAAAGAACAATAAATATTCCTCCATAAGCCGCATATACCTTCCCAAAGTTTGCACTTGAAGGTTGAAGCGTTGGAATTATTCCATATAAAATCAATATGACTCCACCAACAATTCCATACCAAAAACTCTTCCCATCACGTATCCATATCCATATAAGATATCCACCTCCAATTTCAAACACTCCCGCCAGTATGAAATAAAACAATGATTTTATAATCTCCATATGGATCTCCTTTGTATAAATGTATTTTGCTTAATACTTATAATCTATTAATTATAAAGCGATTATATCATAACAATAGTTCTGTGACTTTGAAATTAACCTTCTAAATAATCCAATGCAGCTTGTAGCATTACAGCAGCGCCTCTATATAATACCGAATCATCCATCATATATTTAGAATTATGAGCTGGATATACAACTCCATCTTCAAAAGCAGCTGGATTATATAATCTGAAATAACATCCTGGAATCTTTTCGAAGAAAAATCCTGCATCTTCTGCACCCATATTATAATCACTTAAAATATGAACATGATCTTCTCCTAAAATTTTTCTTGATGATTTTAATAACATATCTACCATATTGTTATCATTAATAACAGCTGGACATCCTCCATAAAAGTCTAGTTCAAAATCTGCTCTCATTATTTTTGTTAAACCCGCTACGATTTCCTCTATTCTCTGTAATACAAATTTTCTTATTTCATTATCTGTATTTCTAACAGTTCCTTTTATTTCAACTATATCTGGGATAATATTGTATGAATTTCTTCCACCTTGAATACTTCCAAAACTTATAACTGTAGGTATAGTTTGATTTACTTCTCTAGTTAAGATATATTGGATATTATTAATAAGTAAGGTTGCTACGGAAATAGGATCAATGCAAAAATTCGGCGTTGATGCATGACCACCTTTGCCTATAATTTTTATATTAATCGGATCTTCTGCTGCAGACATACTTCCGTATCTGACTAGTATATCTCCATTTTTATATTCATCAAGCTTGCTATCAACATGCAATGCTAACATTGCATCCACTTTTGGATTTTCTAGAACCCCATCTTCAATCATGGCCAATGCTCCACCTGGGCCTATCTCCTCACTTGGTTGAAAAACTAATTTCACCTTCCCATTTAATTTTTCTTCATTCTCCTTTAGTATTTTAGCTACCCCAAGAAGTATTGCTGTATGACCATCATGACCACAAGCATGCATATTATCATTTTCTGATTTAAATTCTAAATTTGTTTCTTCCTTAATAGCTAATGCATCCATATCTGCTCTTATTGCGATTATCTTTCCTGCTTTCTTTCCAAGTACAGCACTTATTCCAGAATGATTTTCATATGTAGTATACTCTATATTAAATTCTTCAAGTTTCCCTTTTACATATTCAAAGGTTTTAGGTAAAATCATACCTATTTCAGGCACCTTATGTAGATCTCTTCTCCATTTTACTATTTCATCACTGAGTGCATGAGCTTGTTCAAGTATATCCATACTTTTTATCCCTCCAAAAACTTTAATTTATATTTATTTTACTGCTAGTGAAAAACTTAGCTAAGTACTGAGCATAAAATTTAATCAACATTCTCAAACGCTTATATTTCCTATAAATATTTATATATTTTACTATTTTTATAGTTATATATAAATACTTTTTCATATATAACTATAAAAATATTTTCACAGAAGATTCTTTGTAGTTCCTTAGGATATAAGTAAATTAAACAAAATTAAAATAGATTATATAAAAAATACTGTTACCATCCACGGAGGAGTTAACAATACTACACTTTATAATTTCATTTCTTCGAAAGAGTACCCATTCACTAGAGGGGCATGCACAGCGGTAGATGTCAGCGGATATGTTTCAGGTTAAGGCCGGGGGTATTCTTCTAGATATTTAGGACTTGGCTGCGATAGCTAATGTAACTAATTTATACTATAGAATAGTTTAGTTAATCTATTGGATGATATATCTTAAGACTAGTTACTTTGTGATAGAGTAACTAGTCTTTTATTAACTTAATTTCCGCTTTACTGCATAAAGACATATTATTTTTTACTTAGTGAATCAGCCAATAAGTTTTCAATCTGATTTAAGAAGTTAATAATATCACAAATAATAATTGATCTTGAACTCATTCTTAGATTTAATTTATCTAACTTGTTACCAAAGGAAGTAACAAGCTCAGCTACAGAACCTACTCCTGTTGCTGCTTCATTAATTTCAGAGCTTGATCGTTCAATTCCTGTAATTATATGTTTAGTAAAGTCTTTTACTTCATCTGTACAATCAGTTACTTGTTTAAAATCTTTCTTAACATTTTGTGCATATTCAAAATTTTCATTAATTGCCGCCTTAGAATTTCTGATTTCTTCTCTTAATGAATCTATACTTTCATATAATTCACTTACACTTTTATCAATTCCACTTACTAATTCGGTTGTTGACGATGATAATTTTCTTATTTCGTCTGCAACTACAGCAAATCCTCTACCAGCCTCTCCTGCTCTGGCTGCTTCAATTGATGCATTTAGCGCCAAAAGATTCGTACTGCTTGCTATGTCAGTTATACTTTTTGACATATCTTGAATACTTCTCGAATTATTTTCCAACGTATGGAATGATTGAGTAATTAAATCAAGCTGATTGCATGTCCCATTTATTTTATCTGCTAATGATTCCATCTTATCATCTGCTTGTTTAACAGCTACTTCAGAACGATTAATAACCCCATCAATCTTATTAGCATATTGGCTAAAATCATTAAAATTTGAATCTATGTTATTAATCATATCTTGTATATTGTTTATCTTTAGATATGTATTGTTAATATCGTCAATAGATTGAGTTACTTTAACCTCCTCATCCATAAACTCTCCAAATTTTTTTTCTATATGTAAAACTCCAAAGTTGATATACTTATCATAATCAACAGCTTGTTCTGTTTCTACTATTTTGCCTTGCTCTACTTTTAAATTTACTTGTCCATCTGAATTAACATCTTTATTTTTCCTTAATTTAAACCACTTCATATCTTTTTACCTCATCTATTCAAATACAGCAAGAACCATAGTTTGATTAAAATGCTGTTCATTAAGCTGTTCTCCGTAACCTGCAAATCCAATATAATTACCTAGGGCATTGCTCATTTTTTTAGCAAATTCATTTAAATACCCATCATTTTCAAAAAGCATAGATCTTGCTAAACAATTTATCATAATGGCTAACGATGGATTTGGTACATCTTTTTTTACTTTTTCTATTGTTTCACTAATTACATTCTTGTAATCATCAGGTTCTAAAAGCACCATTTTTGAATTATTATAAACTCTTGCATGATATGACATTCCATTTCCCTCAGTGACCATTTGATTTGCAGTAATATACATATCGCTTCCAATAATTCTTCCGAGAGGATAACTATCTAAATATTTAGGAAGATTTTCAAGCGTTGTATTTAAAGCTTCAGCCGTTACTTTTGCAGCTGGCTTATTATCATATTCATATACTATACGATTTCTTACGTCAACTTTTGTTGCAGTAAAATAATGTTTAGTCGGCTTATAGATATTTTCTCTATATAACTTAATTTTGCCATTCAAATTTTTTATTATTACAAAAGCACATGCATTTTCATATATTGTACCATTAAAAGAAATTATTGTTCTTTCAGCTTTACCCTGATCCCCTGCAGAACCTCCAAATAATGGAATATTCTTTTCTGATAGTACGGAATTCAATGTAGATAAAACTAATTCTTCGCAGCTAATCAAAGCTGTAGATATTTCAAAACACACTGTATTAGTTATATTATTAAATTTATCAATACAGTTATTTACCCTATCAATATATTTTAGTGGGTATTTATCTACCTCTTCTAAAACATCCGCATAGCATTCAATTCCATCTTCGATTCCCATTACAAGCAACGTATCTTTAAAAGCTCCATCCCTGCAAAATCCTGCAAATGTTGTTGAACCAAGAATGATACTGTTTTCAAATTTATCCCTTATTTTTATTGTGTAAGTTTCAAAATTCTTGACATCAGAAAAAAATAATATTAACTTAGGGGATTTAAGTCCAGCTGTAGCCTCTGATACTGCATCACTTAAATCTCTTTTTGAACTTTTGCCCACTTTATAATTCATACTTATCACCTTCTACAATATAATATATGTTTTTGCATATATTTAACGTTTTCTATTTTTTATTTAATCACTCGACAACTTTATAAATCTGGTATTCGAAGTTAATTGTAGTTAATATTACATTAAAAGTCAATTAAAAATAAATTCATTTTAAGTTAAATTAATATTGCGTAAAAATTTTTGTGGAAAAATCTAATTAGTTCAATTGCTATCAATACAATATGAGACTTAAATACCTCTGAAAACTCCCTAAAAAAAGAGCAGATTCTCTTGTAGCACATGCTAAAAAATCTGCTCACTTTTATCTATTTCTGAAACTTTTTATTTTTTAATCTTATGGCCGTTACTATAACTCCAATAAAACATATAACTGCTGCACTTATATAAACATATTTCATTCCAAACATAAAAACATCATTTCTGCCTTCTACATAACCAAATACCTTCTCTCCCATTTTCACACTCATGAAAGAATATAAAAGCATTGTCGCCATTGCGACTCCAGATGATTGTCCTAAATTTCTAACAAAAGCATTTATACTTCCAGCAATACCTAATTTATCACTAGGAGCTGAAGACATTACTAAAGAATTATTAGGCGGTAAAAATAATCCATTTCCTACAGCTATAAAAATTATATAGACAATTAATTCTTGAATAGTTGATGTTTCGCTTAAGGTAGCCATTAGACTCATTCCAATTCCTATTAGTATTAATCCCAAAAATGTTAAAAATTCTGAACCTATTTTATCTGATAGATAACCACTAAAAGGTGATATTATTGTTATCATTATAGGAGATATCATCATAATTATTCCCGCAAAGCTGGGAGTCATTTTCAAAACATTTTCAAGATAAAAAGGTTGGACAATATTATTACTATTTATTGATGCATAGCATATGAACGTACATAGTATACCTACTGAAAAAAGAGAGTTTTTAAACAAAGATAGATCTAAAAGTGGGTATTTTAATTTCCTTTCTTTACGTACAAAAATAATAAATAAAATGATTGCTGCAATAAAGCAAGCGATAACCTTATTATTTTCATATCCAACGGTTTGTCCAGCTATAAGAGCGTAAAACAATAATACAACACTTAACCCCAAAATTATTGCTCCAGTAAAATCAATATCTTCATCCACTTCATTTATCTTACGTGGCAATACTTTAAATCCGATTACTACTGCAATTATCCCAACCGGAATATTTATTAGAAATATATAATGCCAGCTTAAATAAGAAATTATAACTCCCCCAAGTGGCGGTCCAATCATTGTACCAAGAGCCAAAAAGGTTCCCGAAATACCGAGGGCTCTTCCCCTCTCATTCGGTGGAAAAACTTGAGTTATTATCCCTTGATTATTTGCCATAGCTGCCGAAGCTCCTATTGCTTGAATTATTCTAAATAACACTAAGTAAGTAAAATTTTCCGATAAAGCACATAATAATGAGCCTAAAGTAAATACTAATAATCCAAAATTAAATACTATAGATTTTCCCTTTATATCTCCTAATCTTCCAAACAATAAGATTGTGCTGACTATTGTTATAAGATAACAAATTACTATTAACTGAATTGAAGACATATTTACACAAAATATATTAACCATTACCGGAAGTGCTACATTTACTATAGTACTATCAAGGGTCCCCATAAACGGAAGTAACACTACAACGGCTAATATTATCCATCTGTTTTTATATACACCTTTATTGCACTTTTCCATTATAAAAAATCACATCCCCCACTTGCTATGTTTAATTATTTCATATGTTTATATTATTAAATAATTCACCATAAGTTTACTGATTATCTAATCGGATTTTTAAATTCACAAGGCACTTTTGTTTGACACAAGCTGCACTGTGAAACACCAAATTCATTGTGCGCATCTACTTTCACCTTATCATGCCCATTTTCAGAAATAGCATTTACAGGACATCTTTTGATGCAAGCTCCGCAAGATACCTCCATATTTTATTGGATAAATGCTTCTTTTCCTAAAACCTCTTTTATATATTTAATTTACTAATTGCCCACTCAGCCATTTCCCTAACTTTTTCATGACTATCTTTACAAGCTTCATAAATGCTTTCTTTATATTGTTCTTTGTAATTATTCACCATTGCATTTATAGTATTAACTTTCCATTTCCAAACATCTTGTTTTGGTATGTACCAAAACTTTGGCTGCATTACATTTTCTAAAAAGTCATAATCCATTTTAATTATTTTTTCTAATGATATTTTCTGACTTAACTCCGCTAAATTAGGAAATTCTTCTGTTTCACTCCAGCGCTTTATATTCATAGGGCAAACATCTTGACACACATCACATCCATAGACCCAATCCCCAACTTCTTCTCTATATTTTTCATTAGGCATGTCTCTTCCCGTAAATGTAGTTATGCAGGATACACATGCAATCGGGCTCATAGTGTATGGCTGTGATAATGAAGCTGAAGGGCAAGCTTTAATGCATAAATTACATTTATCAGAACAAGGTCTTAAATTTGGTGTTTCAATTAACTCTAATTCCTCATCAATTAACCAGGCCTCTAAGTATAACCATGAACCATTTTCAGTATAGAAGAAATTATTTCTACGAACCATTCCAAGTCCAGCTTTCATAGCTGCCCAACGTAACGCAGTCAAACCAAATTTTCGTTCAGTTTCTGCTCTAATTCCAAGTTCTCGCATGTACTTTTCAAATTTCAAGCTATCTTGAAAATCTTTTGAATTTTCATCAGTTCTACTATCAACTAAATAATACTTTGCAATTACTCCCTTTAGATGCTCTGGAATATCATATTTCCCATACCTTCTTATGCAAATAACAATAGATTTTGCCCATGGGAATGTCTCTTGAGCATTTACAAAACGGTATTGACTCTGAAAAAAACCTTTAGCCTCTGGTGTTCTCTCTATTCGTTCTTCAAGTTTTTCCTTATATCCATATATATCTGACATTTTAATAATTCCGCATTTTTCATATCCTAACTCTAATGCTGCATTTTTTATTTGTAATGCTAGTGTATTCATTTGTTTAACAACCCTTTCCTATATTATTAATTTTTATTTTTTTGATTTATAACTAAACCGCTATTAACAACTGATTAATCTATTTTATTTACATGGTTGTTTTAATACATATGTTCGTAATATTGCATCGCAAACATGTATATACATGTTTATTTTTATCAAAGCCTTAATTCTTTAATAAATTTAAATTCAAGAGACACATATACTAGTTGTTCTATACTTAAGTTATTAATTTCACATTATGAAAGATATTTATGAATTGCAAGTTAGAATTTAATTAAAGTTTCTACTAGCCATAAATAGGCTATAGATTATGGTGTAGAAACTTTATTAATAAATTTTTGTATTTGCGCTAATGTTTTTAAAAATTCTTCAAGTTTTTCTGTCCCAATTTCTTGCTCAATCAAGGTCTGCACTTCATTCCATTTTGGCATTGCTTCATTAAGTTTCTGCAATCCGCTATCACTTATAGAGATACATTTCCTTCTTGAATCATTATCATCTGTTCTAACAAGTACATATCCCTTTTTTCTAAGTATTTCAATGTTTCGTGTTACAGTAGTTTGATCCATTAATAATATCTCTGCTAACTCAGTTATGGTAACGTTCTCACGAGACGCTATATCTGATAATAACGAAAACTGGGCTGCTGGTATTCCAACAGTTTGAAAAATTTGATCAAAATATTGAGTAGTGATTCTTGTTGTCATACGCAGATTTCTACAAACACAACTTTTTACATTTTCAATTTTTTTTAAATTAGACATAAATGATATACCTCCGTCAAAATCTCTGAATAAACATATAGTAATCTATCGCAATTCTTATTGTCAAGGCTATTACAAATTACTCACAATAATCTAATTCTCTGTAAAACAAGTGATATCTTAATTACATGATCTTTATAGTATATGCACTATAAAATCATCCTTATATCTATATCATCTTTTATTAAAAATACATATAGTTTTACCAAATCCTGAACACTTGCCACAAGATATACATTTTGCTGGTTCTATTTCTCCCTCATACCAACGATTTATAAGATTGCTTTCACATATAAGCGGTCTGCTTAGTGCATAATAATCAATTGAATTTTCGTTTAAAGTCTTTGTTAATGCCGTAAAATCACGAATTCCACCAACAGAAATAATTGGAATTCTCACTTGAGCTTTTATCTTTTCAGCATAAGTGATATAATAAGGATCTTCACCCTTTGCTATTTTTCTAGAATAGCTTTCATTTGGACGTGATGACAAGCTGCCCCCACTAATTTCTATAGCGTCTATTCCTAATTCTTCAAGTTTTCTACATACATATTTACATTCCTCAAAAGTCATGCCTTGTTCCATAAAATCTTCACTATTGATTTTAATTAATATAGGATATTCATCGCCAACTATATCACGCATTCTTTGATAAGTTTCTAAAATCATTCTAGCTCTATTCTCAATATCTCCACCGTATTCATCAGTTCTCGTATTATAATAAGGTGTTAAAAATTTACTAAGTAAATATCCATGTGCCGCATGTATTTGAATACCATCAAATCCAGCCTTTTTAGCTCTAAGTGCTGCATCTGCAAAAGCTTTCTGTACATAATTAATTTCTTCTAAAGTCATTTCTTGTGGAGTATTTTTATATCCTAAATCTATCTCATTACCTGGCCCCCACATGATTTTTTCTTCATTTTTAATAGTCTGCGTACCAGCTGCTCCAGCCTGAAGAATAATATTTGTATTATATTTGTGAGCTACTCCAATAATTCTTTTATACTCATCAATAAATGAATCGTCATAAATCCCCATTTGACCTGGAATAAATTCTTCTAAATCAGTTACAGCTGTTATGCCTGTAATTATAGTACCAACACCTCCTTTAGCTAAATTCTCATATACTTTAAATAATTCCTCTGTAACATGCCCTTTTTCATCTGCCATGCCTTCATAAGTAGCGGAACGAAAAAATCTGTTTTTTAATTTAAGCGTTCCAAATTGTGTTCCATCAAATAATGATTTCATAAATATCAACTCCCATTTTTTATGTATATACATATAATATATTAAAAATTTTTATTTGAAACAAAAAAGATACTTCAATAAATTTTATATGTATATGCATATATTATCATATTCAATTTTTATTTGTCAATCCAGTCGGTGAATTAGATTCGCAATTATTATATTTCCTCGCAATCTATATGATCATCAATATTAATTGAAAAATTATCACTTAAAAGTACTTCTAAAGCAACTATATTAAAAGACTTTGTAAACACTTTATAAGAATAATAAGTTATATCTAGAAATCATGCTTTTCTTTCTTCATCTTAACATCCCCCGATTACAATCCATATTTAAACCTTATTCATATCATAAAGCACAAGTAACTAATAAGCATATTTGATGTACTTAAATAATATGAGTTACCTAGTATAATAAAAAAGTTTTCTGTTCTCCGTAATTCTTTATATTAATCATGGTTTATAAATTATTTTTGATTAAAATTCTTAAGAAATAATTACCTATAAAGTAATTAATTTAATTGACACGAATACTTATCCAACTGTAAAATTACTTGTAAGTATATCTATAATAATGTATATATTGGTAGAATTAAGTAGAACTCTGGAAATAAGTTTCTAATACTTAGAAAGGTTTGATTACATTGAATAAATTAAAAATAATGGTAGTTGATGATTCTTTAATTATGATTTCCAATCTAACCCATACACTGACAGAAATGGGACATGAGGTGGTTGGTACTGCTAGGTCCGGAAGTGAAGCAGTTTCTAAATCTAAAAAATTAAATCCTGATATTATAACAATGGATATAACTATGGGTGATATTAATGGAATCGAAGCCGTAGAAAAAATTATGAAGACGGATCCCGATATGATAATAATAATGATTACTTCTCATGGACAAGAGAAAATGGTCATAGATGCTGTAAGTGTTGGCGCAAAAGGATATTTATTAAAACCAATAAAATATGATAATCTAAATAAAGTAATTACAGATGTATATAAAAAATACGGAAAAACACAAGAAGAAAAGATACAGGAAGAAAAAATACAAGACATCAAGATACAAAGTCGTAATCCAGATTTAGATCTACGATTAGATTAGCTAAATTTAATAATATTTATAAATCTTATCTTGCTTTTTACATATTTATAATTTGGAGGAAGTGCTTTTTTTAGCAGCTCTCCTCTTTTATTATTCAAATTTAAAATTATAGCTATTCAAATTTTCTTCTACTTATCTGAATTATTTACTAAAGGAGTGGAGTTATGAATTTAGAAGAAAAGAAAGTCCTTTTATCAAGATGGGATATCATAAGGCAATGGAAAGATAAAGAATGGTGGTACAGTGGCTTTTATGATACGAAAAATGACATATATTTTAATTTCTTCTTTGTTAGAGTTAATTTCATAGACCAGTTTACTCTCACCTTATTTGAGGTTAAGGAACAAAAAATATATGAATTTTCTAAAAAGCTTTTTCTCGATAAAGAACAGAAGAAAAATAAATTATGTTTAAATTATCATTCAAAGAATATATCTATTGAATATAATGGCGATGAAATAGAGGGATGGACTTTTAAGTTCAAGAATAATACCTTTGATATAGATCTTTATTTAAAACCCACTATTCCATACTTTACTAAGTTTGAAAATCAATACGTATATAAATACGGTTTAATGCATTATTTTAATAATTTAACAAACGGACTTATTAAAATATCTAATAAAACTTATAAAATTGAAAATGCGCTATGCTATTACGACCATTGCTTCGGGACCATTCCTTCAGAATCAGCATGGCATTGGATTGCCGTACAAAACAAAGATGTCTCTTTAGCTTCTCTTGTTAATTATGGCCCATATGCACAAAAATATTCTGAAATTTACTTTAAGAAAAATGATAGAAATTGGAAGCTTAATGAGTGGATTAGACTTAACCAAGATGTATCCTTTGAGCATTATGAATTAGATGATAAGCTCATGAACACTTGGAAGATTACCTCAACTGATATAGACGTTATTGTTACACCTATCATGTATATATTGGATAGAACTAAAGTCCCAAAACCACTTCCTTTTCTTGATAATATAAAACATTATGAATTCTTCATAAAACTCTCTGGTAATGTTAGAATTGACGGGCAATGGATTAAAATTAAAGATTTATACGGTATTATGGAACAACATAATGGAAAATGGTAACTTTTTCAAGAATAAATTTAGCAATATTTTATGGAGGTATAATTCATGCCTGAGATTTCAAAATATATTATAACTGAAAAAATTTACACTAACGAGAGAACTATTGTATATAGAGGTAAACGTAAAAAAGATAACCTTCCAGTGATTATAAAACAAGTGAACGATGAAACTTCAGACTTTACACATATTTTTAGTATAAGACATGAATATGAAATAAACCAGAAGATTAATAGTGACTCTATTGTCAGGATATATGAAATAATAGAAAAAGAAGGTTCTCCTTTTTTAGTTATGGAAGATTTCGGCGGGGAATCTCTTAAATCAATACTAAGGAGTAAAAAATTCACAATCAATGAATTCCTAAATATATCTCTTAAAATTGTTCAAGCCTTATGTGACATTCATAACTCTAATATTGTGCATAACGACCTTAACCCAGGTAATATAATTATAAATACTCAAACTGGGGTTGTTAAAGTTACTGATTTCGGAATGTCTTCTATATTAGAAGTTGATAATAGGAGCATAGGAAATTTTGAACATGTTCGCGGAACCATACCATATATATCCCCTGAACAAACCGGCCGTATGAATCGTTCCATTGATTATAGGACAGATTTCTACTCTCTTGGAATAACTCTATATGAATTATTGATAGGTCATTTACCTTTTACATCCAATGATGAATTAGAATTAATTTACTGCCATTTAGCTAAGGAGCCTATTTCTCCATTTAAAGCACTAAGTAGAATTCCTAAAATTATATCAGACATAATCATGAAACTTATGGAAAAGATGGCTGAAAACAGATATCAAAGTGCTGAAGAATTAAAAAATGACCTTCAAAGATGTTTAAATGACTTTGAGAATAATGGTCAAATTAATAGTTTTGTTTTAGGAAAAAATGATATTTCCAATAGATTTATAGTATCTCAAAAACTATATGGGCGCGAGTTAGAGATAAAAAAACTTGTAAACACCTTAGAATGTTCCGACTCAAATTCCCCGAAACTTATTACAGTATCTGGATATTCAGGAGTTGGTAAATCATCACTGGTTAATGAATTACGAAAATTTATTGTAAATCAAAATGGCTTTTATGCAGTCGGAAAATTCGATCAATTAAAACATTCCCTTTCTTATTCAGCATTAATACAAGCATTTGAGGAAGTTATTAAACAAATTCTTTCCAGCAGCAAATCTGAATTAGAGTATTGGAAGAATCTTTTTCTTAAAAATATAGGTTCAAACAGCAAAATTATAATAGATATTATACCATCTTTTGAATTAATTGTCGGGAATCAGCCTAATGTTCCTAGCCTTAATCCAACTGAAGCTTCTAATAGATTTAACTTTGTATTTCAAACTTTTGTGAGGATTTGCTGCTCTAAGGAACATCCACTCACTATTTTTCTAGATGATATTCAATGGTGTGATTTAGCCTCTCTAAAACTAATTGAGAAACTGCTCCTTGACAGCGAATTAAAAAACCTAACCTTGTTATTGAGTTATAGAGATAATGAAATATTTGGAGCTCATCCTTTAGTGTTATTTCTTGATAATCTTGAAAAATCAAATGTTGAGCTTATTAAAGTAAAGTTAAAGAATCTAGAATTACCTCATGTTTGCAATTTGCTAAAAGATACTTTACATATTGATTCAGATGAAATTATTCCACTGGGGGAATTGTGCTTAAATAAGACTGAGGGGAACCCATTTTTTCTAAATCAGTTTTTACAGGTCCTCCATAAGGAAAATTTAATTTCCTTTGATTCTATCACTAGACTTTGGACCTGGGATCTCAAATTGATAACTAATGCTGATATTACAGATAATGTTGTTCATTTTATGATACGTAAAATAAGTAAGCTCAATCCAGAAGTAAAAGAGCTGCTGACTCTAGCTTCTTGTATAGGAAACAGCTTTGATATTAGGACACTTTCCATCATTGCTGAGAAGCCTAAAGAAAAAATATATAATTTATTAAATGAAGCCTTATTAGACGGATTAATTGCACTTCAAGATAATAAGAATAATATACAATGGCACTTTATACATGATAGAATTCAACAGGCAGCCTATAATTTTGTAGAAAGTACCAATAAAAAAGAACTCCATCTAAAACTCGGACGACTACTGCTTTCGAATTCCGATGAGCATTATCTTAATGAGAAATTGTTTGAGATTTTAGATCATTACAGCCAAGGAGTAGATTTAATAAATACTTTAGGAGAGAGAATACAAATAGCCGAATTAGAATTAGCAGCAGGAATAAAATCTAAAAATTCTATAGCTTATGATTTTGCAGCTAACTATTTGAAGTGTGGAATTTCTTTACTAGACGATAATAGTTGGATTGATCAATATGATTTAACACTAAATCTCCATATTGAAGCTGCTGAAGCCTTTTATTTAAGTGGCAATTTTGAAAGCATGATGAGCATAATTCCAATTGTTGAGGTAAATGTGAAAACCGCATTAGATAAAGTTAGCATACACAGGATTTTAATTCAGGCTTATGCTGCCCAAGGGAATATTCCTAAAGCAATTGATACTGGTATAAATTGCTTTAAATTGCTGGGATTCAATTTTAATAGAAATCCTAGTAAAGTGGAGATAATCACAAAGCTACTTCAAGCGCGACTTTACTTGAAATCAAAAACCTTAGAATCAATTCCTGATTCTCCTGTAATTAAAGATAAAACTCTTTTATCAGTATTATCAATTATTTCTTCAGTAGGATTTATGTACTACAGAGCAGATCCTTTGCTTCTATCTTATATAGTTTCTGAAGCAGTATTAATCCTGATAAAATCTGGTAATTCTCCTGAGGCACCCTTTTTATATGGAGCTTATGGATTGATTCTTTGTTCTATTGGTGACATTGATACTGGTTATTCACTTAGCAAACTAGCTTTGCGTCTACTTGATATTTTAGATGCGAAGGAGCAGAAATCGAAAGTTTACTTTATGAACAATGCCTTTATATCTCATTGGAAGGAACCTCTAAAAGATCTTCTTCCTCTATTTAAAGAAGGGTATGAAGCTGGTCTTGAAGTTGGTGATTTAGAGTTTGCATCTTGTAACGGATTTTACTACTGCAATAAAGCTTTCTATGCTGGTAAAAGTTTAGCAGTACTAGAAACAGAAATGCCTTATTTTATTGAGAGTATAAAAAGTTTTAATCAAGACCTTCAGCTTTATCTTACTCAAATGATGTGTCAGCTTGTTTATAACCTTAGAGGAAAAAATGAAAATCCTACACTTCTTATTGGAGATGTATATGACGAGGCTAAAATGCTTCCACTACATATAAAAACTGCTGATACCACATCAGTATGTTCTGTTTATATGATAAAATTAATTTTATGCTATTTATTTGACGATCACGAAGCAGCAGCATTAAATGCGGAACTTACTAAGAAATATATTGACAGCTTAAAATCGACAGTTGCTGTTCCAACATTCTATTTCTATGCTTCACTTAATGCACTTGAAAGATGCAAAGAATTGCCTTCCATAGAACAAAAGTCGGCTTTAAGGGCAGTAATATCAAATCAGCACAAGATGAAAAAATGGGCAAAACATGCTCCTATGAACTTTTTAAATAAATATTATCTTGTAGAAGCCGAAAAAAATAGAATCCAAAAGAAAGTTACAAAAGCTATTGATTACTATAATAAGGCAATTGAATTTTCAAATAAGAATAATTTAATACAAGATGAAGCTCTTTCAAATGAACTTAAAGCAAAACTATTTATTGAAAAAGGAGATCTTAAGCTTGGCAGGTTCTACATTGAGGAAGCACATTACCTATATATGCGATGGGGTGCAAACGCAAAAGCAAAACAACTAAAAAAGAAATATAGGAATATATTCTTTACAGATTCCGAAGCAAACAGATTAAATTATATGAATAAACTTTATTTTGATTCTACTTCAAGTTCTAGTGATAAAACAATTTCTATGGATGCTGCAACTATTATTAAAGCTACTCAGGCTATTTCAGGTGAAATTATTCTTGAAGATTTATTAAAAAAGCTTACTTATATCTTAGTCGAAAACGCTGGAGCTCAAAAGGCAGTTTACTTAATAAACGAAAATAATAAATATTTTATTAAGGCTATTGGTTTAGCTGAGACAAATAAAATAGAGGTTTTACAAGGATGTCCAATTGATGATTATGAATATATTCCTAAAAGTTTAGTGAATTATGTCATCAATTCTGCAGAAACAGTTATTTTAGACAGAATTTCTCTAGATGAAAAATTTATAAACGATCCCTATATTTTAGAATATAATCCGAAATCTATCTTATGTATGCCCATATTAATAAAAGGAGACGTTAGTGGCTTAATTTACTTAGAAAATAATCTTATAGATGGAGCTTTTAGTAAAGATAGAATTGAAATATTAAAAATAATTTCTTCACAAATCGCAATTTCTATGGAAAATGCACATATTTATAAAAACTTAGAAAACTTAAATAACACTCTTGAAAGAAAAGTTGAAGAAAGAACTTTGGAACTTAATGAATCTATGAATAAAGTATACTCTCTTTTAGATAATTCAGGGGAAGGCTTTCTAATTTTTGACGATAATTTTATCATAGATTCGGAATACAGCAGTGAGTGCTTAAATATTTTCTCAAGAGATATTTCTGGCCTTAATGTTTTGAATCTTTTATTCTCTGATAGTATTGATGCAGTCACTACTTTTTCAATGAGTATCAAAATGATAATAGAGACTGATGATGAATTTAGAAAAGAAATGTTACTTTCATTACTCCCCTCTAATATTTATATTAATAAAAGATATATTAAAATGAAATGTAAGATACTTAGCAAATTAAAATTCATGCTTATTCTTACGGATATTACTCATGAAAAAGAACTTGAAGAAATGGTTAAAGATGAGCAGAAAAGACTTAAACTCGTTGTTGCAGGCTTCACTAATAAAAATGATATCTCTGAATTAGTTGATTCCTTTATATTTTTTATAGAAAGCGGCTATAACGAAATTTTAGAAATGAATTTAAGTCCTCATGAAAAATTATCTGAAATCTATCGCACAATTCATACTTACAAAGGTTCATTTTCGCAATTTAACTTTATAAGCTTACCTAAAGAGCTTCATAAAATTGAAAGTAAATTGTCTGAGCTAAAGAAAGAAGATTCTACTTTTGAAAATATAATAATGAGTATTTTTGAGAGTAGTTGTTGTTATTCCGCATTTAAAAGCGATATAAAAATTATTACTGACGTACTTGGAGAGCATTTTTTTGCTGAGGAAACTAAAATATTTATAGATGAAGCTTTAGCTATAAAGCTAGAAAAGATAGCTAAACTTGTAGGCCAAAACTCAATGTATAAAGAGAACAAATCACTTTTAGAGGCTATTGAAATCATGAGAACTATTAGATTCAAAAATATTAAAGAAATGCTTATTCCTTATATTGATTATACATATAAACTTGCACAAAGCTTAGATAAAAAGCTCTGCACATTAAATATTAATGGCGATGACATTAAAGTAAATCCAAACATATTTTCTCCTTTTATTAAAAGCTTAATCCATGTTTTTAGAAACGCTGTCGATCATGGCATAGAAACTCCTGACGAAAGGCTAGAAAATGGAAAAAACGAACTAGGTAATATTAGATGTACTGTACAAGATCATAATTCTTGCATCTCATTGATTATCGAAGATGATGGAATAGGTATCGATACTCAAAGAATTAAAGAAAAAGCCATTGATAAAAACTTAGTTTCAAATGTTCAGGCTACTTCCCTAACCCGTGAACAATTGATAACTTTAATATTTTCGGATAATTTCTCAACTAGAGATTCAATTAATGAGTTATCAGGCAGAGGTTATGGCTTAAGTGCTGTTAAAACGGAAATCGAAAAGCTTGGAGGATCAATAAACGTAGAGACATCTTTAGGTCACGGCACCAAATTCACCTTCACCTTTTTTAATAAGGAGGAATCTTAAATGTCTCATGCAAAAAAAAACACTAAAAGTTGCATTATAAGAACTGACGTAGATATAAATGAATTTTTGCTTGCTGTGGTTAGACGAACTATTTCTGTTTTAGATCAAGTTACCAAAATTAGTGTAATTCAAATGGATTTTGAATTTTTAGAGAGGGATAATACTTCTCTTACCGGATTAACTTCAATTATCTGCATTGAAGATTGCAGAAAGTTAGTCGTAGGTTTTAATTATGATAATTCACTTATAAAAGAGATATTTAGACGCTATACCAAAAGTATGGATATCAAAGAGGAAGAAACTGAATTATATATTAAAGAAACTGCGTCTGATTTAATAAATATTACCGTTGGAAATGTTCTTTCAGAATTTGGAAAACGTGATATAGCAGTTAAAATTTCAATACCTCTTATAATTCAAGAGACAGAATTGCTCAATAATTTTAGTGAAATAAATGACCGTATTGTAAAAATCGAAACGGAATTTGGTCAAATGCGAGTTTTCTGTATTTTATCTGGTAATACATTTATAAATAAAATTTTAGATTTTAAGTAGTTTGGTACATTTTTATATAGATTTTCTCGCTTCGTTCATATCTAAAGTAAACTTTGAATCAACAATTTATTTAATATAAAGCTTTCTCTATTTTATTAAGCGAAACTTTATATTTGATTGATTTCCCTTTAACTTTACAAATATCTTAAGTTAAAATAAAGATACAAAATGGACTTGGCGGTAACTTCGGTTGCTGCCTTTTTTATTACATAATTACATTTTTATTATATTAATTCAAGAAATAGTAACCGATAACTTTAGCATTACAACTTCTTAAAAACTATTTTGCTTGCAGAAACTTTTCATAGTTTTCTATTTTATCTTCTCTATTAGTTTTCTTTATCCAACAGTTATACTCCAGAATAATCTTTTCAATTGTTTCTAAGTTTAACTTATTGTCCTTTTTTCTTTTCATTTCTACGTACAGATTTATTTTAATTATATTTCCCATTTCTTCTCACCTTTTTTCAAAATATGATATTACTGCTTTTTCATGATCTTAATGCTGAAATAATATACGAATGCCTTTGTAAACATTATCATCTTTTCAATAGTTTAATTATAGACAAAATCTTAATTCTTAATACATATAAACTATTGCAATATCATGCATTTTTTCGACTTAGATTTCATGCTTAAGTTAATTTTTTATAAAATTGCTCATATTAAAAGGATGTTCATTTCAACTATGGAACTGAACATCTTTTCAAAATTCAACACATATTTTTTCCATTACTACTGAATTAAAATTCAACATACACATTGATAAAAAGGAAGATAAATAATCCTTCCACTTTCATCACATCTATATTTAGGACATTCATAACGTGTATTTCCACTTAATAGTTGGATTCCAATGTCATATATAGTTTCCGCCATAATATCTGGACTTTGAACGATAGTCGCTGCCATAAATCCTTTTTTGATAAAATCTTGAGCTTTCAGTATCGCATCTACTCCGACAACAGGAATTGTCTTTGTTTTATCACCCTTGTTATAACCAAATTTTTGCAACGTTTCAATAGCCCCTAATGCCATTGCATCGTTATTTGAGACAATAACTTCTATTTTATTGGAATATTGAGTAAACAATGCCACCATAGTATCTTTGGCAGTATCCTCCTCCCAATTGCATACCTTTGTCGCAATATTCTCTACTTTAATTCCTGCATCTTCTATTGCCATAATCGAATATTTTGTTCTATCAATTGTTTCCATGTTATCAGGATCACCTTGAAGCATAACATATTGCATTATATTATCTTTATTTTTATCAATAGTATCCTTATTTTTATTCCACATATCCACTAAAATTTTCCCCTGTAATCTTCCACCTTGTTCTGAGTCCGTAAATATGTAATAAGCTTTGTCGTAAGATTCAATCACACTTGAACTTATTTTAATTGGTCTTCTATTAACAAAAATAACTGGAATATTTTTTTCCTTAACTTTATTAATTATTTCTTTGGGATCATGCTTCAATTCCACTAAACTTAACACAAGAAGGTCTGTATTCCCACTTTCCAACAGCATATCAATAGTATGATTTTGCACAGCTTGTTCGTTTTTACTGTCATAAAAATTAAAACTAACAATATCACTATTCTTACTCTGTATATTCTCAAAACTTTGTTTTACTAAAGAAACAAAGGGATCATCGAATCTATAAAATACCACAGATACCCTTATCGGTTTTCCATTACTATTCCAGCCTGTATTTGACTTTAAGGCGAAACAGCTTGGAACGGCACCTATGAATACTTCAATTGTTATGATTGCAACTACAATAAGTATTATCATATTTTTAATTGATTTCATCGCCAATCCTCCCTGAAAAATTTTCAAATTTTATACTACAGGAATATATTGCGCTTTCTAAATAAAATTATGCCTAATATTTAATGACATATTATTAATTACTTTGTAACTAATAATATGGGTTTATCTTCATGTTGATACCGTAAACTTACTATCGCATAATATCATTAAAACGTTATTGATATTAAAGCTAAAATACATAGTAAAAATTTTGTTTTACTCATAAAAACAGAACCCTTTATACCTATTAATTAGTCTAAAGGGTTCTAAAATAATGTATCTTAATTTACAAGTTTCACTAGTATTAATAAAGGTGATTCTTCATTCACATTATCTTATATTAAAATACTTAAAATTTAATCTAAAACTTAGTAGTAATTATAGCTATATGTACTTTTTTCTCTTGGTCATTTGTTACTTTGTATTGTATTTCAACTTGAAATTTGTCTGGGAAAATTGCATCCATATACTGATATTCTTCTTTTTTATCTGTAGTACTTTCCACTGTCCCCATACTTAAAGCCATAGGATCTTTTATAGTATGAAGTTCATATAAACATTCTTCAATATGAAGTAAATCTTTTCTATTAAAATTCACAACATTATTTAATCTTTTAAATTCAAAGGTAAAATTATCAAAATAGTTAGACCATCTTTCGAAGATTTCGCTCCTTTTTATGTCTTCTCTTTTAATTACTTCCGTCTTCTTTATATCGTATTCTTTTATTAAGTCATCTACTATCCCTTTTAGCTGCTGAAATTCGCTAGCTGTTTCTGTTATTAATTTTTCTTTACTTGTTATTAATTTAGTGTTATCTTCAATTAATTCTTTTTTATATGCAACCTCAATATTAGTATCAGAAATTTTATTGTTAATATCAATAGCACTAAATTTTATCTTTTTGTATTCTTCCATTAATAAATCTAGTTCTTCTAAAACTACTTTTTCCATTTTTAATTTTATATCCTCTAGTGCATCTTCATGAGCTTTCTTGGCCGGTTCTAATTTAGCACTCATTTTTTCTAAATCTATTATTTCACCTTCAGCTTGACTCTTGCCTTTAATCGCATTATTTAGTATGCGATTTTCTTTTTGGAGATTCTTCTCAATGGAATTAATTTTATCCTTACATAAATCTATTTTGCTCTTTAACTCTAACAATTCCTCTTGAGATTTTTTTAACTCTTCATCTCCTCGCACTATTTCAACATCCTTATCAATATCTATATAGCTTGGGAGTATCTCTTCCTTTGGCGTAAATCTACCACCATAAGCCTTTACACATAGCCATATAAGTCTTGAAAAATGCAACCTATCCAGTTTTTTCCAAACATTCAATAAAGTCAGATTTTCAACATCTACAGATTGGGCAAATTCTTTCCTTTGCTTTTCATCCATGTTATTTATTATTTCTTCTATATCCTCAGTTGTCTCTTGAAGATCTACAAACGGTTGTTCATTTATATATTCTTTAGCTTTCCCATTAATTTTATCATTGTATTTTGAATATATTATATCAGCTTTTTGACTAGGCGTTGAATCATTATACATTTTATATAATTTAGCTGCTTCTTCAATTACTTCTATTGATATCTCATCCTCTGTTGGATTTTTCATATCACTTTTAGATTTTTCTAAAATAATATTTAACAATCGTTCATCTAATTCTTCCCTAGTTAAACTACTAAGCTCTTCTTTCCTCTCATCTATTAAAGTCCATATATCTTTTACCTCTGGTTCTTCGATTATTGTATTTCTGCCAATTTTACTGCCAATAAAATTTATTATACTTATTGTCTTTTTCTTAGCCTTTTGTATAATTGGCTTTGATACATTACTAATATTCATATTTTCAAGTAATGCAATTTGTTGAATTATATCCTTATCTGAAATCTTTTTAAGTCCATCAAAAATGTTAGGCATGTCTATCTCCTTCGCTCTAATTACTCTATGCAAAAATAATTACTTCTAATTGCTTTACCTTTTCTTTAACTATTTATTTTTCTCTATTATTTTACTTATAATCTTATTATATCCTATTTCTATAATTCAATAAACACTAAAATATTCTAATAAAATACATTATAGTTACTATTTAGCATAAAAATAAGAGCCTATACTATATAAGCTCTTATAAAAATTTTATTATTTTCTTGATTATAACATAAATTTGATTAAATTTGTGCCATTACATTTTAATTATGATCAAATAATTTACAAAAGCTAATGGTACTATAAAAGTATTAAATCTAAACTTATATTTCTTTTATATTAAATTCAAAAAACTCTGTTATGCTCTTTTTTGTAACTAATTTGCTAACGATGTCATCTCATCAGATCTAATTTCCTTGGTAATTGCATTCCTTTTTAACATAAAGCTAAGTGGTAATCCAACTAATATGATGATTGTAGATATTAAAAATACATCATTAATTCCCATTGTATACGCTTTTTCTTGAATCAAACTGTAAGTTATATCACTGTTATTAAGTGCTATTGTATGTAACTGAATACGTGAAATAAGTATTGAACTAAATATACCTATAGCCAAGGAACTTGATACTTGACGCAACCAATTATTAATTGAAGAAGCATGTCCTGATAATGTTCTTGGAATAATCGACATTCCTGAATTTGTTATTGGCATAGTAGAAAAGGAAATTCCAACATACCTAATTGTCATCCAAAATATTATGTATGAATGTGGAATGTCCGGTGATAAATTTGACATCTTCCATGATCCTATAGCCATAAGCGAAATTCCAAGTGCTATTAAAATTCTTGGATCAATACGATTATATAAAGTCCCTACTATTGGCATCATAAGTGCCATAGCTAATGATGGTGGAAGTAAAATAAGCCCTGTATCTAAAGCAGATAGATGCTGTGAATTTTGCAAAAATAATGGCATTAATAAAGTTCCTGCATACAAACCAATAGTCACTATACTTACTGCGATTACACTTATAGTATATTTAGTAAATTTAAATACTCTTATATTTAATGCTGGAGAGCTTATCTTAATTTCTCTAAAAACAAATACTGTCAGAGAAGCAATCCCAAGTAAAATTAAAGAAATTGTTTTAAAAGATATCCATCCCCATATAGAACCTTCACTAAATGCTATCAAAATTGATAAACTTAGAATAATAACTGTGCTAAATCCTATAAAATCAAATGAATTAACTTTCGATAAATTATATTGTGGTATAAAGCGAGCTACTAAAATAATAGCTATAATTCCAATAGGTATATTTACTAAAAAAATTGATTTCCAGCTATAATATTGAACTAACCATCCACTTAAAGTTGGGCCAAGTGCGGGGGCAAGCATTGATGCCATACTCCATAGACTTATAGCAAAAGCATGTTTTTTTCTTGAAATAACTTGATAGATAATAGTCATTGTTGTTGGTATAATTAATCCACTAAATAAACCTTGCACAACCCGAAATGCAACAAGCATAACTATATTAAAGGATAGAGCACATAATATTGCTGCGAAAGTAAATCCAATAAGTGCAAATAAATATAATTTTTTATAACTAAATTTTTCACCCAAATACCCAGCTAAAGGACACGCTACCCCTGTAGCAAGCATAAATCCAGTTAATATCCATTTTACAGAATCTAAATCTGTATTGAAACTTTGTATAAATATAGGCAAGGCAATATTAATTGCACTCATATTAAAAGTACCTAAAAATACTCCTAAAAATATTGCGAACATTACCGACCAAAAAGGTCCCTTTTCTTCTTGCATAACTTTCTTAACTCCTCCTCAATTTCCGTTTCGTAATTTATATCAATTGCCTATATGTCAATTTGGACATATAATATAAATATATTACTACTACAAAATTGATATGTCAATTTGGACATATAAGGAGAGATATTATGAATACGTTATCTTATGGCCTTTTGGGCTTTTTAGCAAATCAGTCAATGTCAGGTTATGACTTAACATCAAAAATGAATTTATTCTGGCATACTAGGCATAGCCACATATATCCATTACTAGCAAAACTAGAAGAAGATGGATATGTAGAATTTAGATTAGTGCAGCAATCTGGTAAACCTGACAAAAAAATTTACACACCAACAAATAAAGGGCTTGAAGCCACCAAAAAGTGGCTTGAAGAAGTTACATCAGAACCAGTTACAAAAGATGAAATGCTGCTCAAGACATACTGTTTACATATACTAGATAAAGAGAAAGCCATGCAAATAATCAAAGCTCGAGAAGAAATGTACTCTAATAAGTTTTTAACTTATAAACAAAAGATTGAAGACCTTAAAAAAGAAAGTGGAAAAGAGCTTCTCTCCACTGACTCAGGTTATTTCGGAAGGTTTGTAATACTTAACAAAATTTTAGGTGATTCAAAATGGGGAATGGAATGGTGTCAATGGGTTTATAGCTTATATTCCAACGGTAATATATCTAATATTTTTGAGGAAAATCCATTTAAATAAATTGAATCATTTGAAAATAAAATATAAAACAGGTGATCTAAATTAATCTTCAATTAGATTACCTGTTTTTTCAGTCATAATTTAAGATAAAAATAAAGAACATCTTATTCAGTTACAACTACATCATATGAAGTTGTTGTCCCATTAATATATACAGAAACTGTTACCTTTCCAGGTTTTAATCCTGCAATTTGTGGGGTAACATGCCTAAAATATCCATCCTCCAAACTTATATCAACTGCTGAGTAAGCAATACTACTATCAGTGCTGCTTGATATTATAATCAAATTAGGAAAAGATGACTTTTCAGTATCCGCGCTGCTTACTTTAATTGTTCCTAGATTAATATATTGCCCAACTTTACAATTCAATGTTCTTCCTTCGACCGTTGCTTTAGATTGAGTTTCATTTATCTGGCTTCCATTCTCACTATCCTCTGAATAAGTATCCGTTATATTCATCATATTGCTATCATCTAATTTTACTCCTAAATTATCTGTATTTGATTTAGTTGTTATTGCTCCAGCAACCCATAATTTATATTGTGGATTAGTGATTCCTTTTATAAACCTGCCATCATCCCCAAAAAGATATTTTTTCCCATCTAATGCAGTGTACTCGCCCTTTTGCATTACTCCATTTTTATCAAATACATATATATTTCCATCAATGTTCCATGCACCGTGTACATAATAATCTTCTGTTATTTTAAAATAAGTATTTCCATCATCATTAACCCAGCTAAAATCAGGAGCTGATTCAAATTTTTCTTGTGATGGAGGCTTACTTGCACCTTCCGTATTTGTAGATGTACTTCCACTATATATTGAATTATTTATCCATCGTCCATTATTATCAAATTCATAGGTTTTATTACCTATAGATAATTTTCCTGTAGCCATTGCACCACTATCTTGTAGATAATACCACCATGCCTTATCTAGCACCCACCCTTTCTGCATATATCCATCATTCCCAAAATAATACCATGATCCATTTATCTGTTTCCATCCATCTGAATAAGAATTTCCATCAGTATATTTCCATCCAGAATTATCATGTTTCCATTCTGCTGATACTCCCATAGGAAGGCCTGTAATTATAGATACTGCAATAAGTAGACCACAAACTAATTTTTTGACCATATTCTGTTACTCCTTTTATTATTACTTCTTTTAGCTTGTCTTATAATTTTATCAATTCTAAATATCCTATAATTATTGTTTATAACTCTATAAATTGTTATATCTCCTTTTACAAATTACCCCTTATCATTTATAGTCTTCATGTATTTCGTAATTATGTAAAAATATATTAATAATAATAACATATAAAATTATGTTTGTATGTATTCTGTTAATTCTATTTTCATCTTTATTGTGATCTTTTATTTACTAGATTTGTCTAAAAATCAAAAATTACATTTTATAAATGCTAGTTTTATAAAAATACTTCTGAAATTTATTTTCAGAAGTATTTTAAGTACAATTCTATTCTATAATTTTTTTCAATGTAATTATCTTTGCTAATAGTTTGTTGGTTGCATCAATATTAAATGTGTTATTGTAGCCTTGCTTATCTACCCATTCTTTTAAATCTGAATATTGTGGATGGTTCTTATCTTTTATTATTTCCTGAAATTCAATATATCCGACTATTCCTCCAACATCTTCAGGCGGGCATGCTCCTTCACCTTCAATACATAATGGATGGCTGTTCTCATAGTTTTCTAAGATTTCCTCTACAAGGATATTATGTTTCCAATAGTCTCCAAAATCATATATATATCTAATATTTCTTTCCTTCGCAAAATATTTATCTATCTTAACTTTATGACTAAATTTAGGTTCAATTTTCAGCATATCAGCAATAAAACCATGAGGATCATTTTTTTCAGTTAATTTTCTTCTAGAATAAAATTCATATTCAGCAATGGCTTCATCATCGCAAGTAATTCTTAGTTTTTCCTCTTTTAATTCAAAGTCATACATGTGTTGATCTTTCCATCCCATTGATATTTGAATTATCTCATGTAATTTTTTGAAAGTAATTTCTTCTGGAACTATTATTCTTCTCCAAATCACTGGTTCACTATCTTCTAGCGTAATTTTAATTTTATAAGCCTTCATAAGTATCATCCTTTTTTCGTTTTACTATGATACATATTTTTTGCATTTTTTTATTTTTTATGATTAATATTTTAACTGCCACTGTTTCCTAAATATAAAATTGCTATTATAGAAATCTATGCACTTGCACTAATTGCGGTAGTATAGATCTTCTCTAACAAATTAAGAGCTCCTTTATATCCAACATAAGTTCTTGCTAATACAACTTCATAAGATGCCGGAAAACCTACTTCAATGATAGCTCCCTTTAGTTACTTGGCTATATCTCTTTCCCATGTAGTTCCAAAAATAATAGGCGGTTTATGTCCGAAGTCTGTTTGTTTCAATAATTGTCCTATAGGATATCCAGATTTATTTTTTTTGTGCCATTTATTCAATACCTCCTAAAATTTTATTTCATAAAGTGATAAAACTGAGTTCCTTATATACTAATGTATAAATTAAGAAACCCAGTCTCTAGTTTTCTAGTCAACTTTGTTAATAAAATTATCATAATCAAGTTTTATCCCATTCAAAATGTAAATTTAAGATCTTATCCTTATATATCTTGTTCCCATATCTCATCAATTCAGTTTTATTACTTAATCATCAAATAATGTTGTACTTAGATATCTATCTCCTCTATCAGGAAAAACAACAACTATATTTCCACTATCTATTTCCTCAGATAATTTTAATGCTGCCGCAAGTATTGCTCCAGATGATGATCCTACTATTAAGCCTTCTTTTTTAGCTAGTAACTTTACAGTCTTAAAAGCTTCATCATCATTAACCTTTATAACTTTATCAACTAAAGATATATCCATTGTTTTAGGAACAAAATCATTTCCTATCCCCTCTATTTTATAACTCTTATGCTCTCCACCTACCATAGTTGAACCTTCTGGATCTGCTAACACTCCCTTGATATTTTCATCCTTTTCCTTTAGATATTTAACAATTCCTGTAAAAGTCCCTCCACTTCCTGCTCCTGCAACAAAATAATTTATATTACCCTCTAAAGCTTTATATATTTCAGGACCTGTTGTTTCATAATGGGCTAAAGGATTATCTGCATTTTCAAATTGACCTAAACTTACACTACTAGGAATCTCTTTTAACAATTCATTTGCTTTATTTATTGCACCAAGCATTCCATCTTCATCTGGAGTATTAATAATATTTGCTCCCAATGCTTTCATTAGCTTTTGCTTTTCTATTGAAAATTTTGTTGGCACTACGAAAATAATATTATAACCTCTGTTAATTGCAGCAAGTGCTATCCCAAGGCCAGTATTCCCTGCTGTTGCGTCAATTATTGTATTTCCCTTTTTTAGGATTCCTTTTTTTTCAGCACCTTCAATCATTGCTACACCAATCCTATCTTTCACACTTCCTCCTGGATTGAAGCACTCTAGCTTAGCAAATATATTAACATTTTCATTCACACTGATATGCGTAAGTCTTATTAATGGTGTATTTCCTATAAGTTCTTTTACATCACTTACGTAATTCATACTAAACTCTCCTTAAATGCATTGTTTAAGTCCTGAATTAGGTCATCAATATTTTCTATTCCTACTGATAACCTTACTAAATTATCAACAATTCCAACCTCCTGCCTTATTTTATATGGAATTGCAGCATGAGTCATGCTAGCTGGATGGCATATTAAGGATTCTACTCCACCTAGGCTTTCTCCTAGGGTTATCAGCCTTAAAGAACTTAAAAACTTTTTGTAATCAATTTTTTCATTTATAACAAAAGATAATACTCCACCAAACCCTGATGCTTGTTTCTTATGAATTTCATATCCTTTTGAATCCTTTATTCCTGGATAATAAATTTTTTCAACATATTCACTTTCTGACAAAACTTGTGCTATCTTTTCTGCATTTTCATTGTGTCTATCTAATCTAACACCTAAAGTTTTTATTCCTTGAAGCAATATAAATGAATCAAATGGCCCAAGTACTCCACCAGTTGAATTTTGAATAAAATGCAACTTGTCCCAAAGCTCCTCATTATTTACAGCTATTAATCCAGCCACCACATTACTATGACCGCCTAAATATTTAGTAGCACTATGAACAACAATGTCGGCGCCAAACTCTAAAGGTCTTTGCAAATATGGTGACATAAATGTGTTATCAACAACAGTAAGAACACCATATTCCTTTGCAAGTTTACTGACCTCTTTGATATCAGTAATATCCATAAGTGGATTTGTTGGCGTTTCAATAAAAACGGCCTTAATACTTGAGTTATCCTTACCACTTTCTAGAATTCTTTTCACATCATTTAATCTAGAAAAATCAACTATCTCATATTGAAGATTAAAATTCTTAAATACTTTATCAATTACTCTAAAGGTACCTCCATAAAGATTACTTGGAATTACTACCTTATCACCACTATGAAATAAAGATAAAACTGCTGTAATAGCAGCCATTCCGCTGCTAAATGCAAGTCCACCACTTCCACTTTCCAACAAAGCAATAGTTTTTTCTAATGCCTCTCTTGTTGGATTTCCTGTTCTTGAATATTCATATCCTTTAGTTTTACCTAATTCCTCTTGCTTATATGTGGAAGTTTGATATATAGGAACATTTACTGATCCTGTTGTTTCATCTCCATCAATAGCTCCATGAACTAATAATGATTCTATTTTCATTTTTCTTTCCTCCTTAAAGTTACACTAGTGCAAAGTATTCTACACCATCATTTATTTTATATATATCAAAGTTTTTCTATAATTATAAATATTAATTACTATATATTACTCACATTATTCTTATTTGTTTACTGTGTTTTAGGATAAACAAAATATTATTATTTCTTCTCTCAACGTAGTCCTTTTTTATGGACATTTATCATTTTTCCATTTAATCCCAACAACTAATTCTTTAGCCATGGGAGAAAGTTTCAACCACTTCTTTATCATATAACTGACCATGTATATCTTGATTTTTTCCTGGTACTCCGCAAGCATCGGCCCTGCAATGTTTGCAATGTCTAAATACATCAAGATATTCACCTGCTTCTCCTCTGCACTTATCAAGCATTATGCATGATGGTGCCTCAAGATGAGAAAGTTCATTTTGCGGTATTAAAGGAATTATATTTAATATTGATGCTCCTAGCTCTTTAGTTACTTTTGCTATTTCCTTGATATGTTTATCATTGACACCTGGAATTAGCACACTATTTATTTTAACTATAACTCCTAATTCGCTGATTTTTTTAATACCTCTAAGTTGTGCGTCAATTAATATCTTTGCACCTTCTTCTCCTTCTAGTCTTTTACCATCTCCATCAATTACAAATGAGCATATATCTTTTTGAATCTTTGGATCAATTGCATTAACAGTAACAGTTATTGTCTCAACTCCAGCTTCAACAATCTTTTCAGCCTTTTCTGCTAATCTTAGCCCATTGGTACTTAAGCAGTTAATAAGATGCGGGAACTCCTTCTTTACTAGTCTAAAGGTTTCAAGAGCGTGATCAGTGGCAAGCGTATCTCCTGGACCTGCAATTCCAACAACACTTATTTCAGGGCATAAAGTTAATGCTTTTTTAACTGTTTCTACTGCTTGCTCTGGAGTAAGTAATAATGAACTTACTCCTGGGCGCACCTCTGATTTATTGAATCCCCTTCTACAAAACTTACATTGTATGTTACATGAAGGACTCACTGGTAAGTGTATCCTCCCATATTTAAAATGTGCTTCCCCACCTAAACATGGATGAGTCTTCGCAAGGTGATCAAAATTCCCCATATAATTCACTTCCTTTACATTAACTTTGAGCAAAACTAACTTGCTATACAAAGTTTAATTAATTTGTATTCTAATTCTATTAAATTATTTAACTATTATATGACCATTTGTGTTATACTTCTAACCCCATCATTATTAATATAAATCTAAAATATTAACTTTTGAATTTAACACTTTTTCTAGTATATCCTCTATAAAATAAGGAGCTTCAATTCCTTTTATTCCTTTAGCCTCAACCTCAGCTAAAGCCCCTTGTCCAATTCTTGCAACAAAAACTGCCTTACAATCTGATATTAATTCAATAGATTGACTTAAAGCATCTTCAGTATGCTGAAATTCTTGACATGACGGTTCATTAAATCGTGTTCCAACATACTTATAGTCTTTATCATCTACTTCAACAATTAGAAATTGTTTTGTTCTTCCAAAATGTTGATTTACAACTTTTCCATCACTGCTAGCAAATGCTATTTTATATAACATACTTTTCTCCCCTTTTAGAATGCTGGAACTACAGCTGTACCATATTTTTCTTTAATAAAGTTTTTAACATCATCAGTTGTTAGCGCAGATATAAGTGCTTTGATTTCTTTTCTATCTTTATCTCCTTTTCTAACTGTAATTATATTCGCATAAGGAGAATCTCCACTTTCTCTAATAATAGCTGTATTCGGATCAATTTTAGCATCTAAAATAATATTAGTATTTATAACTGCTCCAGCTAAATCCCCAAGAGATCTTGGTAATTGGGCTGCATCTGCTTCTACAAATTCAAGATGTTTAGGATTTTCTGCTATATCATTTGGAGTCGCAGAATAATTTACTAATCCGCTTTTTAACTTAATAAGGCCATTTTTTTCAAGAAGAACCAACGCTCTATATTCATTTGAAGGATTATTAGGTATACCTATCTTGTCCCCATCTTTTAAATCATTTATAGATTTTATTTTATTTGAATATAATCCTATAGGCTCAACATGAATTTTTCCTGCAACTTCAAAATTATATCCCTTTTCTTTTGATATTGATTCTAAATAAGGAACATGTTGAAAGTAGTTTGCATCAATTTGTTTTTCATCCAGTGCTGGATTTAACTGACCTTCATCATCAAGAGTTACTATTTCCAAGTTAATACCTTGTTCCTTTAATTTCGGTTTAATATGCTCTAATATCTCGGCATGTGGTGATAATGCTGCACCTACTTTTAGAGTCACTTCACTCTTTTCAGTTGTAGCTGGTGCACTTGTAGCCTTGCTTGTATCCTCTTTACTAGCTGAGCAGCCAGCAAATACTCCAATTAAAAGTAATCCACTTGTAATTATTGATAATAATTTTTTCTTCATTTTAATTCCCTCCATATTCATTTATCTTGATATACCCTCCCAATTCCCTTAAAACCCGCATGTTTCCTATAAATTGTTATATTGTTTACTTTTTTTCTTTTTAAGTTGTTAAGAAGTTTTATTTAAAAATTTATTTATTCTTTAAAGGTTTTATTGAAACCTTTTTAAAAAGTTTTCTTTAAAACAATGTTTAAATAAACATTTATAACAAAATTCAATATATCACATATTAAATCAACTTAATTTATTCGAACTTAAATCTCTTCCTATTAATTGATCTTGCAATAAAATCTCCAATAAGTTGGATCGATTGTACAATGACTACTAAAATAACTACAGTTCCTATGAGTACATCTGTACGAAATCTTTGGTAACCAAATCTTATAGCTAAACTTCCAAGCCCCCCTGCACCAATTGCGCCAGCTATAGCTGTAAAGCCTATTATTCCTATTATTGCTATAGTTATTCCTCTTACAATTGAGGGAAGGGCTTCTGGAAGAAGCACTTTTTTTATTATCTCAAGAGGAGCCGCTCCCATTGATTCTGCCGCCTCTATCTTCCCAAACTCAACTTCCTTTAAGCTATTTTCAATTATTCTTGCAAGAAATGGTGCTGAACCTATCGAAATAGAAATTATAGCTGCATTTGCACCTAATGTTGTTCCAACTATTAGTTTTGCAAGTGGTAATAAAATAATTACGAGTATCATTTCCGGCATTGACCTTATTACATTAATTATAAAGCCAACTATTTTATTTACTTTAAGTAAAGGAAATATGCCTCCTTTATCACTAACAACTAATAAAACTCCAATGGGTACACCAAGTAAAAAAGCTATTATTGATGAAATAAACACCATATATAAAGTTTCTTTTGTCCCAGTTAAAAGCAGTCCTATTAAATCATTACTCATATTCCTTCACCTCCTGAATAATTTCTATTTCTTTGAAATCCATTTGTAATGTTAATAAAATTCTTTAAAGTATCACTTTGGGGATTTAAAAATAAATTTTCTGTACTTCCATTTTCAACAATATGTCCATCTTCTAAAACCACCATATTATTTGTACAATATCTTAGAACATCTAATTCATGGGTTATTATTACTATTGTTAGATTTAATCTCTTGTTTATATTTTTTAAAAGTTCTAAAATAGAAAAAGTTGTTTGGGGATCTAAAGCAGAAGTTGCTTCATCGCTTAATAATACATCTGGATTGTTAGCTAATGCTCTTGCAATACCTACTCTCTGCTTTTGCCCCCCACTTAACTGCAATGGATATGAATCTCGTTTTTCTGATAGTTCTACTAAATCTAATATCTCTTCAACCCTGCTTTTTATCTTTTCTTTTTTATACTCTGATATTTCTAATGGGAAAGCAATGTTCTCATAAACAGTTCTTGAATCAAATAAATTAAATTGTTGAAATATCATTCCTATTTTCTTTCTAGCATTTCTTAGTTCTTTTCGATTTAACTTAGTTATTTCATTTTCTCCAATAATTATGTTCCCTGAATCAGGTTTTTCTAGTCCATTTAAACATCTAATTAATGTAGATTTTCCTGCACCACTAAAACCTATTATTCCAAAAACATCACCGTTTTCAACACTTAAATTTATATTCTTTAATACTTCTACCTTTCCAGTTGGAGTATTAAATGTCTTGCTTACATTCATAACAGATATCATAAAATTGCCTCCCCATTATTTCCCTTAATCTAATCCATCAAACCATATTCTATTAGAATTTCTTCTAACCTTTCTTGAGTCATTGGATTTGGAATTACAAACAATTCATTTTCTTCAATCTTCTTTGCTAATTCTCTATATTCATCAGCTTGCCCATCTTCAGGATCAAATTCTATTACAGTCTTCTTTCTTATCTCAGCTCTTTGAACTACGTTATTTCTTGGAACAAAGTGAATTAATTGAGTTCCAAGTTCTCTTGCAAAAGCAGTTAAAAGATCAAGCTCTCTATCAACATTTCTGCTGTTACATATTATTCCACCTAGTCTAACTCCACCTTTTAAGGCATATTTTTGAATTCCCTTTGATATATTGTTTGCTGCATATAATGCCATCATTTCCCCACTTGCAACTATATAGATTTCTTTTGCCTTACCTTCTCTTATAGGCATTGCAAAGCCTCCGCAAACAACATCACCAAGAACATCATAAAATACATAATCTAACTCTTCGGTATATGCCCCTAATCTTTCAAGCATTCCAATAGAAGTTATTATACCTCTTCCTGCACAGCCAACACCTGGTTCTGGTCCACCAGATTCAACACATTTTATTCCTTTAAATCCATCTTTCATTATAGATTCTAATTCAATATCTTCTCCTTCTTCTCTCAAAGTATCTAAAACAGTCTTTTGTGCTAGTCCCCCCAATAATAATCTTGTAGAATCTGCTTTAGGATCACAACCAACAACCATTATATTTTTTCCAAGTTCAGCAAGTCCTGCTGTTAAATTTTGTGTAGTTGTTGATTTTCCGATTCCTCCCTTTCCATAAATCGCTACTTGTCTTAAGATTTTTTCTGCCATTTTTATATTCTCCTTTTTTATATAATTAAGTGAAACTTGATTCAGGTGGATTTTAATCTCCATCTGGATCTTAGTTGAACTTATACCCTCAAGAGGTACCCCGTCCAGGAGCGTGCAGCCGCTATCTCCCACTCAAAGAGGGGAGTGTTATGGATGCTAGCTATCGGATAAAACTTTAATATTGAACATATGAAACTATACTCATCAATTAAATTTCATTGATTTTAAAAATCATTTTGCTTTTCATATGCCTAAAGCTTTTAACTAGATTTACTTAAATGCCTCTCTAAATGCTTGCTTTAAATCATTTATCAAATCATCAGAATCCTCAAGTCCTATTGAAAGTCTTATTGTTTCTTCTGATATCTTTGCTAACTTTAACTGCTCCTCGGTTAACTCACCATGTGTTGTTTTTGCAACATTTATAATTAAAGATCTAGCATCCCCTACGTTAGCTTGATAGCTGAATAATTTTACCGAATTTATTAGTTTGTTAATTTGTTCAGGAGTTCCATTAAATCCAAATGTAAATGTCGACCCTGCTCCTTTAGAAAAATATTTATCTGCTAAAGATTTATATGAACTTGTTTCGATAGTTGGATAGCTTATCCAACTTACTCCTTCTTCAGTCTTTAAATAATCTATTATTTTTTGTGTATTGCTAACCTGTTTTTGGACTCTTTCTGATAATGTTTCTAGACCTAGTAATATTAAGTAAGCATCAAAAGGACTTAGAACCGCTCCAAAATACGTTAAATAATCTAATCTTACTTTTCCTGCAAATGCACTTTCTTTAAATGCATCAATATAGCTTCTTTCATTACCATTCAGATCTTTCAAAGTAAAATATGGTTCTGAGAACTGAGGAAATTTTCCATTTGCCCAATTGAACTTACCGCTATCGACAATTACTCCAGCAATAACATTTCCATGTCCACTTAAAGCTTTCGTAGCAGAATAAATTACAATATCTGCTCCATGTTTAATTGGATTAAATAGATATGGAGTCGCAAAAGTATTATCAACAATTAATGGAATATTATTTTCATGAGCAACCTTTGCTATTTCTTTTATATCAGATAAAATTGCATTTGGATTACTAATAGTTTCTATGAATATTGCTTTTGTATCTTCCTTTATAGCTTTTTTAAACTCCTCAGCTCCACCATCATTATCGATACTGTCAATTTGAATTCCAAACCTTGGGTATAGCTTTTTTAAAGCATCAACTGTTCCACCATATAATTGATGAGTTGTTAAGATTCTTCCTCCACCTTCAGCTACTGCTAATAATGCGTAAGTTATAGCTGCCATTCCTGATGCAACTGCTACGGCTGCAACTCCACCATCTAAAATAGCTATTCTATTTTCCAATACACTTACTGTTGGATTACTTAATCTGCTGTAAATATAACCCTCCTCAGAAAGACTAGCTAATCTTTCAAACCTTTCTGCTTCCCCTACTTCAAATGATGCAGTTGCATATATTGGCACTGAAACTGAATAATTGTGATCCTTTGGAGTATATCCTCCCCTAACTTTAATTGTGTCAAAATTATAATCTCCCATCTAACATCCCTCCACTTTTCTCTCTATTACTTTTTATTTAACATACAGTATTCTTATAAAAATGCTCATATTTAAAACCTCTAAAATTCTCTAATACTCTTTAATTTCTAGCACCTAATAAATTATGATTCTGCGTGGACCATCTATTTATCTATAAATATTTATATAGGTATATATTTAAATATTTTAATATATAAATTCCTATCTATAGGTGTTTAATACTCTATCATATATATCTTCAATTGCTCTAAGCCCACCATTATATCCAGCATAACCACAATTTAATACAAGTCTATAAGTTACTGGTACACTAGTGATAAGCAAATCTGCATTTAATTTTGTCGCTAAATCTCTATCCCAGCCACTTCCAAGTATTAAAGCCCTGCCTTCTTGAAAATCTTTTTCTTTTTCCTTTTCTATTTCCAATTGAACTGCTCCAGCATCTACATTAAATTCAACTTCTGCTGACCTATATTCAGATATATTCTCAAATTCTTTTATTATAGATTCTTTATATTGTTCGGGTGTATCATCAATAATAAATTGTTTACCAGGAAGTATTCCGAGTTCATTCAATAGAAACTTAGAAAATCCTAAGGAATATGATGAATCCAAAATACTGTAGAATTTTCTAGGTAATCCATATCTAAACTCGAGCATGAAGTCCGCAGTTTTTTCAATATGAAAATAAAATTTTTCTTCCTCTTTCTTAATAAAATTCTCAACTTTATTTTTATCCAAATGCCCAAATTCACTAACTTGTCTCAAAAACTTCGATGTCGCAATTGCTCCTATTGGTAAGTATGGAAAATGTACATATGGTGTTTTATATTTATTTTTTAAATGTTCTGCGATATTTAAGCCTACCCATGAGCTTGCAACTATATTAAACTCTGCATTAGGTATTGTCTTCCATTCCTCAATACCATTAGATTCGTTTCCAAAAAGTATATTTACATCTAGGCCAATACCTTCAAGAACCCTTTTTATTTCTTCTAAATTTCCACTCCAATATGGATCTTGGTAAGGTACTGTTGCAAATACATTTACAAGTCCCTTTTTTACACCATTGTTGTTTTTAAATTTATCTACATACTGATCAATTATTGCATTAACAACTTCACTATGGCTTACATAGTTGTTGCTTTTAAATCCACCTGTCTCTACATATACAATAGGTTTGTCTTTTTCTTGATATTTTGATGTAACGCTTCCTATATCATCTCCAACAATATCTGATGTGCAGCCAGTAAGCACCACATACAAATCAGCATCTATTACTTGGAAGGCTCCATTAATAACATCTTTAAGCTTTCGTTCCCCGCCAAATACCACATCAGCTTCTGTTGCATTAGTACATGGAATTGTATTTCCTCCAGCATAGCCTTCACCTTGTCCTATTAAAGAACTGATTTTATTGCTGCATCCTGGTCCAGAATGTAGTATAGGAACTCCTCGTTTTATAGCTATTACTGTTTGCTGTGCTCCTAAAGCACAGGAAAATCTAGGTTGTTCAATAATTTTCGACACTAGTATTACCTCCTAAGAAAGTAAATGGATCTTGATCTAGCCACCATTTTGTATATGGCATTGTGCTATGCTTAGCCAAGTTACTCACAAATTCTTTATTATCAATTGTTTCTACTATTCTTGATGCATAATTTAAAACTCCTTGATATCCAAATCCAAACTGTTCATCTCCAATTAACAACGTTGGTATACCAAGTTTGGCTCCCCACATAGTCATTCCACCATGTCTTGCAATCATTAAGTCTGGTCTAACTCTATTTAAGATATTTACAAGTTCATAAGCTTGTTTATTACAAACATTATAGTGTTTAATATCTCCATAAATATTTACAGCTTGTGCCAAAGCATCTGAATCCTTATTTTTATTATCATATAAAGGATCATGATGAAATATTGCGGCTCCTTGAACATTTAACCCAAGCTCTCTAAGCATTGCTATTATTGCATGGCCATGAGCCGCTCCCGCTGTTACATATGCGGTCTTTCCTTTTAGTTTCTCTCTATATTCTTCAAGCTTCGGGAGGACTCTTTCATGTTCTTCTTTTATAATTTTTTCAATTTCTTCTTCCCTATCTAATACTTTCCCTATATCTCTCATCCATATGTCAGTTCCTTCTATCCCATATGCTGGTGGAGCCTTTATTTCCTTTACTCCATATTCTTGCTCTAAAGCTGCTCCTAAGTAAGTACTTAGTGAAGAACACACATGAATTGTTGCTGTTGCTTCTGAAATATATTCAAGTTCTGCAACTGTTGAAAATGGTACAATGTATTGTGCCTCATAACCTAACCTACTTAAAAATTCATCAAAAATGTGACTTCCCCAAAAGTTAGCAACATTAACCTTATTAGTCTTCTTTCTTGGAGGCTTTACTAATTTTCTTAAAATAGAATGATAAGCAGCATCAAATCCTGTTGTCCAAATCTTTGATCTAAAGCCTTCACAAGAACAAGATATAACTGGTATTCCTAGTTCCTTTGATAGCCCCTCGGTTATTGCATCAACATCTTCACCTATGATTCCAGATGCACAAGATGTTGTAACAAAGATTGCATTAGGTTTTGTCCTTTTATAAGCTTCTCTTACGGTATCCTCTAATTTCTTAGCAGCACCGAAAACAGTATCTTTTTCTTCAATGCAGGTACTAAAATATCTTCCTATTGTAGCTGGAAGATCTCTTTTCATCTGTTCAACTCTATAGGTAAAATTAAAACCGAAGAAATCTCCTGCACATCCCACTGGCGCATGATTTACAACCACAGCGTCTCTTATCATTGCTAACTGACAAAACGCATGTCCTGCATTACACCCCATGCATTGGGAAAATTTTCTTGAACTATCTTTTAACTTTCCTGCATGTGCACATGTTACAAGTTCCTTTGCTGAACCATTAAATCCAGTTATAGAGCCCAATCTAGTTTCCCTTATAGTTACAGAAGACTCTTTCAAATTGATTGTTCCCATAATCGTAATTTTCCTCCTTTAAATCATTGTTTAAGCAGAATCCTTAGGCACAAAAGAAAAGAGGACATACTTCTATATCTAGAAGTACATCCTCTGGTTTTCCAGTCAGATTTACTTTTACCTGATGTCTAGCCACTGTAAAACTCCATTTCTTTGAGTAGGAGATAACAGTGATACAACTCTAGGTAAGTTCAACTAAATTCAGTTGAAGTTTACCCTCAAGGGGCACCTCGAAAACTCCACTTGAAAAGTTTCACTTTATACTATGCTATAAATTTTCCACTTATTCATATAAGTTTACTGTGTTTTGTTATAATATATTCCCTTTATTGTCATTTGTCAACAACTTTTTCAATAAAATATTAATTATTAACTTATCGCTAATAAATTTCTTTTTTTCAATCGAAAACCTGAGCCAAAATGCGCTTTTACTTCATTCTTATTTTCTCATTCTTATCAACTTGTATAATTACTCCATCCTGTATTATCAGCGTTACAGATCCATACTTTATTTTTTCAATCATCTTTAGTATTTCTTCTAGTTTTTTATTTTCTAAAATTACTTTACTGTTAATAGCCATACTATCTCCCCCAACATTTAATTATAATTTTTTTTTGAATTATAAATAATCTCCCTCAAAAATTACTATATAATTTTCTTACTATAGATAAAAAGTGCCCCTGTTATAAAAACAGAGGCAGAAAAATTCCGCGGTCCCACTCTGATTATTATGCAAAATTTCACATAACATCTCTTTGTGCTATATCAGGCACTCCTGCTAAGCCTACTGTCATGTGTATGTAATAAAATAACTGCTCTTTGATTCTCTGTTGTTTTATTTCATATACCTGTGTTCACCTTAGTGCTCCAGGATGCATTCTATTAAGTTCCATTTAAAATTCCTTTCAGCCATTTTAAGAATTCCTCTCTGAAAACTTTCCTTAATATACTTCTTCCCTTCATTGCTTTAACATCATGTAATATTTTTCTTATTATTCCTATTGAATTAGTATGATTTATATTGCTATTATAT
>NZ_MZGT01000014.1 GCF_002029255.1 Clostridium chromiireducens | reverse complement strand
GGTATACTATTAATGAGAAAAAATTTATATAATAAAGGTATAATTAGTTAATTAAATATACTTATGAATTCGAAAACTCACATTTGAGAAATTAGCTACTAAAATTTGATATATTAATAGTAGATTAAAATATTGTAAAGGGGCTATAAGGATGAAAGAAATTGATTGTAGGGGATTACCTTATCTAAAAATAATAAGAGAGATAAAGAAATATTTTAATTCAATTGGTGAAGGTGAAGCAATTGTTATAGTAAATAGCGAGCTTGGAAGATCTAATGTTTTGAGATATGCAGCACATAAAGGATATCAGTTAGATGAAGAAAATGAAGAGAATAGGTTTTTAATAAAGATAGAAAAAAGAGGGTGCTTGGAAGTTGAAGATGAGGGTGAGATATTCTCAATACTAATAACAAGAGAGAAACTCGGAGAAGGTGACGATGACTTAGGAAAAATTTTAATGAATGAATACTTCGAGGTACTAAATGAATATGACAAACTTCCAAAAGAAATTCTATTTTTAAATTCAGCTGTTAAACTATTCCATAAGGATTCTATGGCTATGGAAGAGATAAGGCTCTTATATAAAAAGGGAGTGAATCTTTTAATTAATGATACATCCCTAGAACATTATAATTTAACAGATCAAATTACTTTTGGGGAAATAACAAGTATGTATGATATGGTTGTTGCTATGAAAAGAGCAAAAAAGTTAATAAGACTTTAGGAATTAATACTGGAGGATATCAGGATGCCAAATTACGATTTAGTTATTATAGGAGCAGGAATAGCTGGAATGACAGCAGCAATTGGAGCTGCAAAGGAAGGTATAAAGAGAATCTTAATTATAGAACGAGAGAATTATGTTGGGGGAATAATAAATCAATTTATTCATAATGAATTTGGTAAAAAGTTAATAGGGGAATTAGTAACAGGGCCGGAATATGTTGACTTTGTAGAGAGACAGATAAATGAACTTGGTATACAGATAGTTCTGGATACTACAGTACTTGACGTAACTAAGGATAATGTAATTACTTACGTGAATTCAGAAGAAGGAGTTAAGGATATAACTGCTATATCTATAATTTTTGCTATGGGTGCAAAGGAAAGATATTCAGGAAATGTTGTAATCCCAACCAATGGACTTACTGGTATATTTACTGTAGGTGAAGCTCATAGGATAATCAATCTAGAAGGGTACCTTCCTGGAAGAAAAACTATTATTATAGCAAAAGATAAATGGGGGTTTATAGTTGCAAGAAGGTTAATAATAGAAGCTGGAAGCATAGAAGGAATAGTAATAGAAAAGACATTTAAAGAAATGGCGGATGCTGAAATAGTAAGTATTATTGATGGATTTGATATTCCTATAATTCAGAACTCTAGAGTAATTGAAATTGAGGGGAATAATAGAATTGAAAAAGTAAAGATTATGAACTTAACTAATGAAGTAATAGAAGAGAAAGAGTGTGACTCCTTATTATTATCAGTTGGTTTCTTTCCAGAAACGTCTATAATAAAAAAATTAGATATTAAAATGAATAATGAAATTGCAGGTCCTAAGGTGGTGGATTTTGAAACATCAATAGATGGATTATTTGCATGTGGAAATATTATTTACGGAGAAAATGCATTTCACATGAAAGAGACAGACGGAATTGAGTGTGGAATCAAAGCGGCACAATACATAAAGAAGGTTACAAATTAAAGGTATTGTGAAGTATTTTTATGCCTTTCCGTTTATCAATACTTATAATGATTTAATACATTTCATATATAATCTTTAGGAGATATTTGCAAAATACTTAAAGTGGTAGCAAAACAAAGAAATAGAATACATATATGTGGAGCAGGCATTGAAAAATAAGCTGATGCATATCTTAATGGGAAGCTGTTCCGTTTTTGCTTGTCCTGTGCTTGCCACAGGAACATGCAGAAATGGGTGCAACTTTCCATTTAGATATGCCCAGTGAAATTTTTCATAGTCCTGAGGAACATATATGTATTCTATTTCGGTTGTTCATTGCTTCACTTTAAGTTCTTCGTAATACCTTTATAATGTAAAAGTGCTACTTCATACATAAGTTCATGCCCTTGAGAAGTTAAGTGAAGACCATCTATGTAGATATCATTCCTATCCAAGGTTAAATTGTAAAAATCGATGAATGATAATTTATATTTATTACAAAGACTGATAAGTTCTTCTTTTAATAAGAATAAAGCATCTTCAGCATATTTATATAGATGAGAGGGAGAAAAGAGATCATTGGCCATTTTACCAATAATTTTTGGAGGAATCCCGATAGTTATTTCAGAATTAATATCTATTCCATCTTTAATCATTAGTTCTATATTATCAATTATTGAAGATACTTGCCTTCCTAAAAGAAGGTCATTTGTGCCGGCCATTATAAAGATTTTTCGCGGAGAGTAAACTAAAACATCATTGTAGTAGCGGGTAAGCATTGTAGTAGTTGTCTCACCATTATGGGCTTTATTTAGTGCAGATAAAGAAAGTTTTTCAATAAGCTTATATACCCAAGAGTTATTTTTGTTTACTCCGTATCCAAAAGTTAGACTATCACCTAAAAAAATAATATCAATATTATTGCTCATCATTAATTCCTTTCAACTACATGTACATTTAAAATAATTTATTAAAACATTTTTTACATATTAAAGTTTTCCCACTATCGGCTTTTACATAGTCATTTGAAGTTATTACTTTATTACAGATGCTGCAAAGGATATTTTTAGTTGAAGCATCTCTAGGAATCTCACTATGATTTTCTAAATAACTTGGACTTGATTTTGGTATTTTATTCTCTTTCAATCCCTTAGAGTCTAAGGAATTAGATTGGTTATTTAAGACACTTTTCTTTATTGGAGAATATAACTTGGCTTTTGTAGGTACAGTTTTTTTTGTGATTGTATACCCAAAATCATATTCACTTTCAGAAAATAGTTCTAATTCAAATCTAGGATTATCTTTATCATAATATTCTTCTGTGAAAATTTTAGTTATTTGAGCGTCGTTAATAATCAATCCGCTTTTTTCTATACCGTCAAAGATACTTTTGGTAATGTTAATAGTATCTGGATGACGTTTTTCGCTTTTATAATATACTCTTAATATAGCTATCAGACTTTCAGAAAAAGTGATATCTGGATTTTGACTTCTTGCAAGCAATGCAATCTCTTGTTCATATAAAGCGTACCTATCATGATATTTTCCAGAACTATGTGGTAAAATTGCGCGACCGTTAGTATTATGTAATTTAAAGTTCGATTTGGTAATAGGCGAGCCTGTAATTACCACCTTAGCATAATTAGACATTTAGATTCTCCTCAAGTAAAAATTAAATTATTACTTCAAATATACAGTATATATAGCATTTATACAATAATCATGGATTAGAAGCGACTACATATATATGAGCAAGCTACAACTTAGAATATTCAGCGATTTTTTTTGTATGGTTGTCGTAATGAATGTATTTACGATTTTAGTAAGTCGTAACATAAATATATAGTACATGTTGAGCATATATAAGAAAATTTAACTTTGATATTGTAATATATATAAAGTATAATGTTTTAGTGGTAACTAAAAAGTAATATAATTAAATTATGTAAAATATTTGATTAACTATTAAGATTATATTAAACGATATGAAGAACACATGAATTTAGCATAAATATAAGGTAAAATAGATTTTAGTAGAAGATAGTATTATAATTCAGAATAAAGTTAAACTAAGATTCTTTTGTTTAGCTTTGTTTGTGATAAAAGAGGTATGAAATATGGATAAAAAAATAATTTTAGCTATAGAATCAAGTTGTGATGAAACTTCAGCTGCCGTTGTAGTAAATGGCAGAGAGATTTTATCTAATGTAATTGCATCACAAATTGAAACACATCAAAAATTTGGAGGGGTAGTACCTGAGGTTGCATCAAGAATGCATATTGAAGTAATAGACAGTGTTGTTAAGGCAGCTCTTGAAGAAGCAGAAGTATCATTAAATGATGTTGATGCTATAGGGGTTACATATGGCCCAGGACTTGTGGGAGCTCTTTTAGTAGGGCTTCAATACGCAAAGGGATTGGCATTAGGATCAAAGAAGCCATTGATTGGAGTAAATCATATTCAAGGGCATATTAGTGCAAATTTCATTGAACATAAGGATTTAAAACCGCCATTTGTATCACTAGTTGTTTCAGGCGGCCATACATTTATAGTAAATGTGAAAGGTTATAGAGATTTTGAAGTAATTGGTCAAACTAGAGATGATGCAGCAGGAGAGGCTTATGACAAGGTTGCTAGAGCGTTAGACCTTGGATACCCAGGTGGACCTAAAATTGATAAGTTGGCAAAAGAAGGAAATGAAAATGCAATAGAATTTCCAAGGGCTAAATTTCAAGATGATACATTAGACTTTTCTTTTAGCGGGGTTAAATCTGCTGTATTGAACTATTTAAATAAAGCTAAAATGAAAGAGGAAGAAATAAATAAAGCTGATATTGCAGCATCTTTTCAAAAAGCAATAATAGATGTATTAAAGACTAACCTATTTTTAGCCTGCGAAAGAAATGGAATTAAAAAAATTGCAGTAGCGGGTGGAGTTGCATCTAATTCATATTTAAGAGAAACTCTTCTAAGAGAAGGAAATAGAAGAGGAGTAGATATTTTGTTTCCGTCACCAATTCTATGTACTGATAATGCAGCAATGATTGGAAGTGCAGCTTACTTTAATTATGCAGAAGGAGTAGTCTCTAATTTAGATATAAACGCAAGACCCAATCTTAAGCTAGGGGAGAGGTAGATTCTAATATGAAGTTATTATGGCATTCCAATGGAATACATAAAGTTGAAAAGGATAAAGTCAGCAAAAGAAGAGTTCTAAAGAAAAGTATAATTTTCATTATTGGATTACTGGTTTTAGGATTTGCAGTGCATATTATAAATAGTTTTGTAGATAATGCAAGATTGAAATCAAGATTTAAGTATGTAAGAATAGATGGCAAAAAAATGGAGTATAGAATTAAAAATCCTGGAGAATATACTGTAGTTTTTGATGGAACAATTGGAACTAATATGTATGAGTGGGAGAAAATCTGCAAAGAATTGGAAGAAAAAAAGATTTCAACATTCATATACAATAGAAGGGGATATGGATTTAATGATGGCGGGGATGCTAGAACACCTGAGGAACAAGCTAAGGATTTAAAGCTTTTGCTTAGAAAAGCTGGGGCACCAGAACCGTATATTTTAGTTGGAGAAGAGTATGGAAGTTTAGTTTCCACAAATTTTGTTAATTTATATTCAGATTCAGTTGCAGGTGTTGTGTTGGTTAATCCAATATCTGAAGAAGAAATCAAAACTAAACCGTTCAAAGATCTAATGAAAGCAAAATATTATAGAAGTATATTTGAAGAGATAGGCACTAACATTAGTTTAACCTCATTATTAAGTAAAATGGGATTGACTAGTGAAAATACTACTTTTAAAGAGAATTTAACTGGCAGTGAATTAGATGAATTTAATAGTTTTAAAAATAGAACAAATTATAAAGAAGCAGTTTCAAATGAATTTAAAAACTTATACAAGAATGTGTCTAATAGTCAAACCGATGGATTGTTAGGTAGTAAACCATTTTATTTGATAACGGATAAAGAGGAAGATCCTATTAGAAATATAGGACAATCAGCAAGTACAATAGTATATAAAGAGGAGATTGATGGATCCCCACTTTCATTATTAGATTCAGATACAATTGTTAATGGAATAAATAGCGTTCTAAAAGATGCGAAGAAATTAGTTAAGAAGTCATAGCGTTAAGTAGATTTCTTTTGAACTAAACGTAAAAAATAATATTTTTATAGACAAATATTATTTTTTACACCTTAATAAGAAAATTATATTTAATTATATATTATTGTCATTTATTTGACACATAATAATTTTATACTATCATTATAGAACTACTATTACTAGTAGTCATAACTTGAAGTATAAAATACTTTAAAAGCATCATAGATAATGTGGCACAATGGCTAGTTGATAAGTTAATAATTGATATTATATTTAGGAGGAAAAATATATGAGTGATAATAATGAAAAATATATTGATGTAGAATCATTACCAGTAAACGAAGGTCAGCAAGTTTCATGGGAAAACTGTTTTCAAAATAATGGTAATGCTTATGTAGAACCTAAGAGGAAAGAAAGAAGGGGGCTGCGTCTATTAGGAAAGATAGCAGGAATTTTAATTCTTACTATGGTAGGCGGCGTGGCTGGAAGTGGAATTACTTATTCTATAATGAGACCCAATAATGTAGCAGCTACAAAGCAAATAACAAGTTATATTCCTCAATCTTTTACTTCAAGTACATCAGATGCTATGTCAGCAGCAGATGCATTTAATAAAGTTGCACCAGCAGTTGTTATTGTTTCAACTAAAAGTACATCCAGTAATGGATTTACAAGTGGAGAAGTAGATGGAATGGGATCAGGCTTTATTATTAATGAGGAAGGTTATATATTAACTAATTACCATGTAATTTCAGGTGCGAAAGAGATTACAGTTACATTAAGTAATAATACAGAAGTAAGTGCATCAGTAGTCAATTATGATCAAGAAAAAGATGTGGCGATGCTTAAATTAAAAGAGGGAACTACAGTTCCAGCAGTTGCAGAGCTTGGAGATTCAGATCAAATATATCCGGGTGCAGAAGTTATAGCAATAGGAACACCTCTTTCAAAGAATTTTGCACAAACTCTTACAAAAGGAGTTATAAGTGGTAGCAACAGAACAATAGAAGGCCAAAGCGGAACTAGTGTGAATTTAATTCAAACAGATGCTGCTATTAATCCAGGTAATAGTGGTGGACCGCTAGTAAATGCAAAAGGAGAAGTTATAGGAATAAACTCCATGAAGATAGGATCTCAAGCGTTAGGAGAAACTAACATTGAAGGAATAGGATTCGCAATTCCTATAAATGAAGTAAAAAATAAAATTGATTCTTTATCAAAGCCAATATTGAATTTAGGAATTCAAATAAGAGAAATTGATAGTGCTACTGCTAAAAAATATGACTTAGTAGAAGGAATATATGTAGCTTCTGTTGATGAGTACTCACCTGCTGAAAAAGGCGGACTTAAGATCGGAGACATTATTGTAAAGTGTGATGGGAAATCATCTAAAACATTTAAAGAACTTAAGGATATAAAAGAGGGCAAAAAAGCTGGTGACACAATGAATATTGAAGTAATAAGAGATAAGAAAACAGTTGACGTTTCAGTAGTATTAGAAGAAAAAACAAACTAGAATTAAAGATAGCTAAGGTTAAAATGAAAAGGTAAGTTAGAATGGAGAACTAGAATTGGTGATATATGGAGCTAATTCTAGTTTTTCTTTATGCTTTAATAATAAGTTAGTTTATCCTTTAAAAGTTCATAGAAAAGTAGTAAAATTAATGATTATAAGGGTAAGGCATTCTTAGTTTTAGTTTTTAGATGCCGGTAGAAAAGAAGGGGATAAAAACATGGAAGAGGTAATATTGAATATAATTATGCATAGCGGAGAAGCTAGAAGCCATGCTATGGAAGCGATTTCTTCAGCAAAAAGTGGTGATTTTGATGAAGCAAGAGAGCTAATAGTTAGGGCTGATGAGGAATTAGGATATGCCCATAGCTCTCAAACAAGTCTAATTCAAGGTGAAGCTGCAAATGACAATATAGAATTTTCACTGCTTTTAGTTCATGCTCAAGATCATTTAATGACAACGATGACTTTTAAGGATCTAGCAGTGGAACTAATTGAAGTACATGAAAAAATAAACTCTATTAATAAATAGATTGAGGTATTACGTATGAAAAACAAAATTAAATATGCTATTTTATTTTCAGCTCTTTTAGTTATAGGGATAATAAGCATTAACCTATTTCAACCAAATAAGGATCAACAGGTTAAAGGAAGCATAGAACTTTTAGTAAATGAAAATTCCTATGATTATTTGGTAGAGTGTGCTAATAATTTTATGAAGCAAAATGATAAGACTACGATTGTGATAAGCAGATTAGAGAATCATAATCAGATAATTACTAGCAAAACAGAAGATAAAGTTAAAAATAAAGTTCCTAATATAGCTCAAATTGACAGATATGATTTTGAACAACTAAAACTAAACGGTTATGAGTACTATAATAAAGATAATAAACTTTTAAGTGACTATGCTAAGAATTTTTCTAAATATAGAGTATCTCAAGTAAAGTATGGTGAAAACGCTATAGGAATACCATTAACTTCCAAGCCGTTAGCTTTTTATGTTCGAGAGGATATGTTAAGGAAATACGGATATAAGAAAGAGAGCATGAATACATGGGAAGATGTTATAAGGATTGGTAAGGATATATATACAAAAAGTCAAGGAAAAGTTAGTATTATTAATGCAACTGGACAAGATTATGAGGATCTGTTGGACTTAATAACAATGGAGATATTAAGCGATAATGAAAAAAACATGGATGTTATAAAATCAGAAGTTCAAGCTATGATGAAGAACTTAAAAGATAATAATGTTTTAAATTTTCAAGAGGATGGAGAATTTTTAGCTAGGATATCTTCAATCAATGCGATTAGAGAGATAATGGCTTTAAATGAACCTTGCGAATGGAGTGCGGGCAATGTTCCGAGTCTTAAACCAGGAACAAATAAGTTTTTTGCATCTGAGGGAGATAATCTAATAATATTAAATCAGAATAATGATAATGAAAAACTTATAGAAAAATTTATAACATATGTAATTACTAATAATAAGGAAGCTATAAAATATGTAGAGGAGGGAAGATTCTTTTCAAGTTATTTATCAACTTATAATAATAAAGAAATAGAAAATCCAGTGAAGAATTTTATTGGTAATAGTCCGCTTCTAATACTAAGTAATATAGAAGAAAAGGCTCCGGAAATTAGTGATTATGATAAATATATAAAGTTAAAGCAAGAGCTTAGAACACAGTAGGTATTGTATTGTGGGAAACTTAAAGTTAAGCGTGAACAACCGAAAGAGAATACATATATATGTATTCTCTTTCGGTTGCTTGGTGGTAAGTCTAGGTTACTCCATTAAGTTGAGTATTACTCAATAACTTTTTGTATGCATCTAAAGTTTTTTTAGCAGTCTTCCTCCAGGTGAATTCTAGACTTCTTAAATAACCTCTTTCACTTAGATCAGCCTTTAATTGTTCATCATTTAGAAGAGTTACTAAAGCTTTTTCTAATTCATTTATATTATGTGGATTTATTAAAATTGCAGTATCGCCAGTAACTTCTGGAATTGATGTTAAAGTAGATGTTATAACTGGTACCTTACAGCTCATGGCCTCTAATGGTGGTAATCCGAAACCTTCATATAAAGAAGGATAAATAAATGCATCACAACCACTATAAAGAATAGGTAAAATATCATCTTCTAAATATCCACAAAAAACAATTTTATCTTCAAGGTTGTTATTTTTCACAAAAGTGAGAAGTTTTTCACCTTCATCTTTCAAAGGACCTCCTAAAAGTAATTTATATGGTTTATCTAAGTCCTTATAAACTTTACTAAAAGCTCTAATTATACCTAAAACATTTTTTCTTAAGCTAAAACCACCAATGTACAATATATATGGTTCTTTAACTCCGAAGGTATGATCTACATATAGCTTGCAACTATTTTTATCTAAAGGCTTAAAGTTACTATTAGCAGCAAGTGGAGTGACAAATATTTTTTCTTCTGGATAGAAACTAAAGAATTTTAAAATATCTTTCTTTGAGTATTCAGAAACTGTTAGAATACCGCTGGAATTAGATATTATATTAGGCATATCTCGTAAAAATCTTTCCAAATAGCCTTTCCCAACAGTTTCAGGCATAATATATGGAATCAGGTCGTGAATTGTAACAATAGTAGGGGTTTTTGTATCAAAATCAAGTCCTATTCCATTTTGAGGGATATGATATAGATCAGCATGAAATCTATTCAATTGACTTGGAATATAGCATTTCTCATAAAAACCGCCATGTCTACCAGAAGAATATACTACATTTGTATTTTCTTTATTGAAAGCACTGTTAAATTCTCCAGTGCAAAATAAAGTATAGTAATCTTTCGAATCTAAAGAAAGGATTTCTGATATAAGATTATTAGTATAAGTACCAATGCCGGTCCCATGATGTAAAGTAGCACTACGAGCATCAATGGCAATTTTCATATGAACACCTCAATAAATACATATATAGTATAAAGTATTAATTAATATTAATATTTGTGAATCTAAATCACAATAAATTATTTAAATACATATAATAAAAATAAATAATGGCTGGTAGGAAAGTTTTATGGAGAATAATAAGGATATACTCAAAATTAAAAGCTATGTTGAAGAAAATTATAGCCTAAATGTAGATAATATAGAAAAAGTAAAAAACAGCTACAGAATTATTACGAAAGATGAGGGATATTGTTTAAAGGTAATTAAATATGATTTCTCTCATTTTTATTTTATTTTTTCTGCTATGAAACACCTACAAAGAAAAGGATTCACCAATATTCCTGAGTTTATTATGAACAAAGAAAAAAGAGAATATGGAAGTGTGGATGGAAAATATGTTTATTTAACAAAGTGGATTTCTTCAAGAGTAAGTAATTATGATAATCCTTTAGAATTAGCAGCAATATCAAATGAACTTGCAAATTTACATCAATGTAGCAAAGGCTTTACTTTAGAACTAAAAATGAGACCTAGAATTGGATGGTTTTCTTGGACCAATGTATTTGAGACTAGAAAAAATGAGATATTGGATTTTAAAAATAGAATAAACCAAAAAGCATATAAATCGAGTTTTGACTTACTGTACTTAGAAAATGTTGAGAAGGAAGTAAAAAGAGCAGAAAAAAGTATATTAGGTCTTCAAAAAAATAATTATGTAAAGGTTATGGAGAAAGAAGTTTTTACCAGAGGATTTTGTCATCATGATTATGCCCATCACAATGTTTTAATAGATAATAATAAAAACATCAATATAATAGATTTTGATTATTGTATATTAGATTCTCATATTCATGACTTGGGATCTTTGCTAATAAGGGCTATGAAGGATGAAAAGTGGGACAAGGAAAAAGCAGACTTAATACTGAATTCTTATAGCAAAGGGATGGAAATTAAGAAAGAAGAAATACCATTAATAAGAGAATTTATAAGATTTCCACAAGCCTTTTGGCAAATAGGTTTGCAAGTATATTGGGAGCAACAACCTTGGGGAGAGGAGTTTTTCCTTAATAAATTAGAGAAATATTTAGATGATTGTGATGGTAGAGAAAAGTTTATTAATAGTTATTTTGATGGAGGAAATTAATATGGATAAATTATCAATAACTGAATGCTTAAGGTTAAAGGGAATAACTATTATTGGACACGATTTTAGCTATGATAAAAACATAAGCAAAAGAGACATCACTTCTCAAATTGAATTAATAGTAGAAATTCAGAAATCTTTGATAGGTTGTAATTTTCCTGGATTAAGCAGAATTAGAAGCATAATAGGTAGGGAAGTAGAGGAATATAAAGTCCAAGTAAAAAAATTGCAAAGACATTATGAATATATAGTTAGTAAACCTTGCACAAGCGAAATAGAAAATTTAATTTTATCAGATGGAAAGATGATGCTTAAAAAAGCAAAAAGGGCAGTAAATTATATTTATGAACATGATTATTACGGTGTTATAAAGCGTAGTATGAATAGAGAAGAGATATGTATTGGTAAAGTTGATAAAAATAATTTAAGAAAAGTTGAAGGAAATATTGAAATAGGGACAATTAAAGGAATGGCATACAATTTAGTAGAAGAGGATTTATATTATTATATCAAAAGGCTGCAAAGGAAGGAATTTCAAATAGATGAAAAAGAATTAATAGAAATGTTTGTGCGAGCATCTCATCTATCTTTTAACAGTCTTGATTATTTAAAAGGTCTATGTAGTTACCCAAAAGATTTTATGAAGAGCTGGGAAAGGTATAGAGATAGAAAGAAAGATGGAATTAACGAAATACATCACTCATTAAGTGTTTGCAATTTAGAATGTAAGGAGGATAAAAAAGAGAAAACTGTTGAAGAGATACTATCAGAATTAAAGCGAAGTTTAAAGTATGAAAGCAAAAGTTTTATCATATAAGTATCTTTATGAGAGGAAATTTTTATATATAGCTTAGTTATGTGGGAGGAAAAATATGAATAAAACTAAGTATTCAGAAAAAAATTATTTATGTGACTATGATTTGAGTTTGAAATTATTTGATGAATTAGAAATAAAGGTAAAAGATATTACGCCTCTTAGAAAAGTATTTGTATTATATACAGATGAGGGAAATAAGATTTTAAAAAAAGTGAATTATGGAGTAGATAGAATAAATCTAATAAGTGATTCTTTAGAATATGTTAAAAAAAAATATAATCATGTAATATCATACAAAAAATATAAAGATAATTCGAGCTATAAGAAGTGGAAGGATGATATCTATATTGTAATGGATATACTAGATGGACGGGAAGCATCATTTTCAAATCCTATAGAAATAGATCTTTGTGCAGAAAATATAGCACTGATGCATAAGGCATCTAAAGGGTTAAGAGAATATTTAAAAGACAAATATAATAGAGATTTTTTAGATATATCACTTAAAGAAAAGTTTAGAAAGGCATATGATGAATTAATTTCTATGAAGGAGCTTGTAGAGTGTTACAGATACAAAAATGAATTCGATAATTTGTTTATTGATAATGTAGACAAATACTTGATAGAGATTAAAGAAGTTCAACATTTGCTTGAAAAAAGTAAATATGAAGAATTAATAAAAAGTGGGGATACTATTTCTCTTTGTCATAACGATTTAGCTTATCATAATTTTTTAACTAAAAATAATGAGGTAAATATAATAGATTTCGATTTTATGACAATAGATTTAAGAGTAATGGATATTGGAAATTTTATCTTAAAGTCTATAAAAAATGCAGGCTTTGATATAGATAAAATGTTAACATGTATCAATGGATATGAGAATATCTCTACATTAAAGAAAGAAGAAAAAGAGTTATTATATATATTAATAAAATTTCCTAAAGATTTTTATACGATTTCAAGAGATTACTATTATAAAAGGAAAAAATGGGAGTATGAAGTTTATTTAAGCAGGTTTGAAGCAAAATTAAATAATGAGGATTTCAGATATGACTTTTTGAAAGCATATGAAAATAAATTTCTTATAGAAAAGCCGACTCAACAATGAATTAATTTATAGATTTGATATTTAAAGAGGAGCACTCTTTTGAGAGTGTTAAATAGAAAGTGGCTGTAAGCATTTCATTAATAAAAGCTGTTTCGTTATTTGACATACTATTTTGGAATAACTATGGAATAAAACAGCTTTCAGTTAGTAGGATTCACAGCCATTTTTTTGTTAGCTAATACCAGACTATTTCTAATTATATTGAAATTTTATATATAAATCGTTCTAAAAGTATTATTATAGTGTATTAGTATGGGAAAGTTATTGACACAAGACAAACGACTTGGTATATTGTTTATAATTTTAATCGACATAGGAGGGATGCTAAATGCTTAAAAAATCTCTTTTGGATATGAATTTGGAAGACATTAAAACCGGATATTTATTTAATTCAGATAAAGGAATATATGAATGTTTAATTTGTGGAGAAATCTTTGAGGCAGGAGAAGTATATCCGATAAATGGAAGGTTTTTTGATGCTAATAAAGCAGTAGCTTTCCACATTAATGAGAGACATAATTCTATGCTTGAGCTTTTACTTGAGTTAGATAAGAAATATACAGGAGTTACTGAAAATCAAAAAAGTTTGTTAACAGATTTTTATAATGGTTTATCAGATAGTGAAATAGCTAAGAAAAATGGAGTAGCAGCGGCGACTATAAGGCATCAAAGATTTGTGTTTAGGGAAAAAGCTAAACAAGCAAAAGCATATCTTGCTATTTTTGAATTAGTTGAAAATTCTACAAAAAAACAGCAAAAAGAAAATTTAGTTGAATTACATAATGGTGCAAAGATGGTAGATGAAAGATATGAACTTACTTATGGAGAACAAAATAAAATAATAGAGACATATTTTGATAACAGTGAGTCTCTAAAATTAAAATCTTTTCCTACAAAAGAAAAACGAAAAATAGTTGTGCTCAGAAAAATATCTTCTTTATTTGAGATGAACAAGAAATATTCAGAAAAAGAAATAAATATAATATTAAAGACGGTGTATCAGGATATTGCCACGCTACGAAGATATTTAATTGAATATGGTTTCATGGAGAGAACTACGGATTGTAGTGAATACTGGTTAAAGATTTAAGTTGAAAAGCGGCCTAAGTAGAGGTTGATTTTTAATGGTCTAATAAAATTTTCTGGAATTAACAGGCAGCCTATTTTGGCTGCCCATTTTGGTATATAAGTTTTTGATTCAGGTGCAAAAAATCTCCACTTGAAGTATTTTATAAATGGGTTATATGAGGAAAAGGTTATAAGATGATTGAGCAACAAAACTAGGTAGAAATCCTCAGCTCTAAAAATAGGCAAATGTTTTATCCAGTATTATTTTAAAGTTTTAATATGGATTCATAAGCCGATATTGTATCGAGAGCAGTTTTATCCCAGGAAAAGCTTTTACTACGAGTTAAGCTTTTCTTGACCATGGTTAGTCTTAATAAGCTGTTACTTAACACTCTTTCGATATCATAAGATAATGCATCTATATCATTTGGATCTATAAAAAGTGCAGATTCATAACATACTTCTGGAAGTGAAGTAACATTAGAAGCTATTACAGGCGTTCCACAAGCCATTGCTTCTATAGGTGGTAGTCCAAAGCCCTCATAAAATGATGGGTATACTAAAACTTCAGTAGCATTATAAAATAAAGGCATATCTTCAATAGGAATAAAATCTGTAAAAACAACATTGTTAGAGAGATGTAATTCCTCAGCTCTATTTCTATATTTTTCATAGGAAGCGCCTTTTTTACCTGTAATCACTAACTTGAAAGTTTCTTTTAACTTATTAGGAAGATTTGCATATGCTTCAATTAGACCTATTATATTTTTTCTTGGGCTAAAGCCACCAACGTATAATATGAAATCTTCCTGTATGCCATATTTTTTTGTGATAAGATCTTTTGATTGACATTTACTAAGTGGCCTATAAATATCTTGAGCAGCAAGTGGAGTAACATAAATATTTTCAGAAGGAAAATCAAATTCTTTAGCTATATCATCTTTAGAAAAATTAGACACGGTAATTATTCCGTCACAGTTTTTCAGGATTTTAGGCAATTCATTATTAAATATTCTAAGGTATCTATCACTAACAGTTTCAGGCATTCTTAACGGGATTATATCGTGCAATGTAATAACTTTTTTACAAGTGATATTTTCTGATAGTCCAACTCCATTCTGTGGTACATGGTATAGTTCAATATCAGTATTATTCAATATATTTGGAACATTTACATCATCCCAAAAACTGTTAGAAGATGTTGAGTCAACGAATGAAGTTTTAAAATTACTTTTTAAATTTTCTATAGAGTTACATTGTGGCATGAAAATTAAATAGTTATTATCAGAATCAACATTACTAAGACTTTGTATTAATTGATTAGTGTATGTGCCTATTCCAGTTCCGTGATACCACTTTGCAGCTCTGCCATCTATTCCTATTTTCATTATTAAACCCTTTCATAGCATTTATCCTAATCCATTATATTAAAAGAATATAAAAAATGTTAATAAAAGAAATACAACTCTCATATAAATATACAGGAGGTGAGAACTATGATGAGGGAATTTGAAATAGAAAGACAATTTAACATTAAGATAGAAAAAATTAAAGCTAATAAAGGAGTATACTATCTTAAAACAGACAAGGGCGAAAGATGTTTAAAGAAAATAAATTATGGACCTCAAAAATTATTATTTGTATACGGTGCTAAAGAGCACTTGAGGAAAAATGGTTTTAATAATTTAGATAAATATTATTTAAACATAAATGGAGAACCTTATGCATTAGTTAATGAAGATTTATACACTTTATCTGAATGGTTAGAAGGAAGAGAATGTGACTTTCATAATATAGATGAGGTAAAGATTGCAGCTAAAACTTTAGCTAATCTTCATGAAGCATCTAAAGGATATGATCCACCAGAAAATTCTAAGCTTAAAAGTGATCTTGGTAGATGGCCTCATTTAATAGAAAAGAGAATTAAATCTCTGGATAAAATGAGAGATATGGTGCGAAAGAAGAGTATAAAAAGTGATTTTGACATACTGTATTTAAAGTCTATGGAATTTTATAAGGAAATTGGAAAGAAGGCTTTAGCAACCTTAAATGAATCAGACTATTACGAATTATGCATGTTTGCAGAGAATGAAAAAAGCTTTTGCCATCACGACTTTACTTACCACAATATAATCTTAAGTGAGAATATGGATGTACATGTTATAGACTTTGATTATTGCAAAAGAGAAATTAGAACCTTTGATATTAGTAATTTTATGATAAAAGTTCTAAAGCGAGTAGAATGGAATTTAGAATTTGCTAATGCAATTATAGATTCGTATAATTCAGTATATCCGTTAAAATCAGAGGAATATAAAGTATTATATGCATATCTTCAATTTCCACAAAGATATTGGAGACTTGCTAATAGGTACTATTATAATGAAGTTAACTGGGGACAAAATACATTTGCAAGTAAATTAGAATCCATAATAAATGAGCAGGAAAAGTATCTAGATTTCTTAGAAAAATTTAAGAATGATTATAAAATATAACGAGCAAATATTAAAGGAAAGAACTGGTTAAAAATAATTTTATATTATTTTTAACCAGTTCCTTTATTATTAAGACTAAGAAATATATATGAACAGCTATTATAATGAGAAACCTTTAATAACCTCTACCATATTATAAATTGTGAAATAATATCATAGGAAGAGAATAATGGAGATAGGAGATATTGTTGTAAGAAAATCATACAATAAAGATATTACATTTAAGATAATTGATATCAAAAATAATAATGGTAAAGATAATATTATTTTAAAAGGAATTAATATAAGAATAATAGCTGATGCAAGTATAGACGATTTAGAAATGGTTGAAGAGGAAGATAGCGGCTCTCAAGATAAAATTCTAAATACTAGAGTAAATGAGGCTATAAAGAAAGCTATGATTTTAAGGGGAGATCTTAGGGATAAAGTTGAGAAGTCTCCAAAAATAAAAGCAAAAAATGATTTAATGTTTGGTAGGCCTGGAAAAATACTTCATGTTGATGGAGATAGTGAATACATGGAAACTTGCTTGAAAGTATATAAACAATTATCATTGGATGCTGTTGGCAGAGCTATACCTGAAAGAGAACAACCAGATGTAATTGTGGATTTAGTTAAAGAAGTAAAACCAGATATTGTAGTTCTGACTGGTCATGATAGTGTTCTAAGAGACCCCAAAGATTATCTATGCCTAGACAATTATAGAAATTCAAAATATTATTTGGAATCTGTTAAGAATTTGAGAAATTATAATTCAAGTTATGATGAGTTAGTCATATTTGCAGGAGCATGTCAAAGTTGCTATGAAAGGATATTAGATGTAGGTGCTAATTTCGCATCGAGTCCCAATAGAGTTTTAATTCATTGTCTTGATCCTGTTTTTGTATGTGAGAAGATTGCTTATACAAGGATAGATAAAGTAGTATCGATAACTGATGTAATTGAGAATACAATAACAGGGATAAAGGGAGTTGGAGGGCTACAGACTAGAGGCAAATATAGAGAGGGATATCCTAAATCTCCATATATTTAAATATATGGTTAACAAGTTAGCTAGCAATAGTATTAAAATCTTTTTAATAATTTTTTGTTGCAAAATATAACAAATCTAATGTTCATATATTATAAAGAGGGCTATATGCGTATTGAAATAAAAGTAATATGCTATAACCTTCTTTTTAACGCTTTATTTGAGATGATTGCTATTATTAATTAGGATTTGCATACAGGATAATATGGACCAAAATTCAAATTAATAAAATAGTAATTTTTATTATTGATGGAATATGGTTTATAATTAAAATATTAAAAAAACAAAAATAAAGTATGTAAGAAGGAATGTTGATGAGAGCAAATCTAAATTTAATAATTAAAAAGAGTATTAGAAGGATAAAAGATATTTTTTCTATAGAGGAGATTGTAAAAAAGCATAAGCTACACAGTATATTTAACACGATTATTATTATAGCAATATTAATTTTTTCATTATTTACAATTCTTTCGTATAGAATGGTTGAATATAGTAATAGCAACCAAAATAAAATGTATGAGGATGGATACTTGGCATCCAATTATGCTAATAAAATTAATGAAGATATTTTAAACATAAGAATAAATTCAATTTTATATTCAACTTCCTATGAACAAGCTATAGCAGATGAGTTAAAAGTATATGGAAAAGATATTGAAGATAACGTTAATAATTATAAATCACTTCATAATTTAACAGAAGAAGAAAAGGATATACTGAGCAGACTTGAAAAAACCAATGAGCTTCATTCGGTTAAGGTTAAGGAAATGATTTATGACATTAGTAAGTCGATAGAAATTAAAGATACTGTAGTTAAGGAAATTTTTTATTTAGAGAATACAACAATTGGATTAAGTAAGCAATTACTAGACTATTCGAATGTGTATGTACATAATTTAAATGACAAGAATAAAGAGATAAATAGGATAGTTATAAGCACAATTATTATTGTTAATTTGGCTATGGTATTTCTATTTATTATAATTATTTTTATCGTTAGAAAAATTAATGAAACTGCAGATTTTTATGCTTTTTATAGTTCTATTACTGGATTACCAAATAAAAAATATGTGGTAGATACTTTAGCTAATGACATTTCTAAAGTGGGTAAGGATAAATATGGAGTATTAGCAAGCCTTGATGTGGACAACTTTAGGGCAGTTAATGATACCTTGGGACATAGCTGTGGTGATAAATTTTTGAAGGAAGTTGGAAGAAGGTTCAAAAAGATAATAAATGCAGGAGATTATGTCTGTCATGTCAGTGGAGATGAGTTTTTATTTTTTATTAAATCTGTAAATAATAGAAATGAAGCTGAAATTATGGCAAAGAAAATATTAAATACGTTTGAGGAAGTATTTTGTATCAAAGGAAATAGAATTGATTATGTAACTTCAAGTTTAGGATTAGCGGTCATTAATAAGGATGGAAATGATTTTGAAACTTTATATAATTATGCAGATGATGCTATGTATTATTCAAAAAGGGCTGGAAAAAATAGATATAGTTTTTATGATAGGGAAATGAGTTCAGGAGTATATGAAAAAGCCATAAAGAAAAAAGAAATTGAAGAAGGAATTAAGAATGGAGAATTTAAGGTGTTTTACCAGCCTAAGATATCAAATAAAGAAAAGTTTTTAGGGGCAGAGGCCCTTGTAAGATGGATAAAAAATGATAATAAAATCATACCACCATCAGAATTTATAGAATTTGCAGAAAATGAGGGACTTATAAAAAATATAGGTGAAGTAGTTATTATCGAAGTATGTAAAAAAATAGATGAGTGGATTAAGAAAGGTTATAGCAACTTTAGGATAGCGATTAATTTATCAGCGGAACAACTTATAAATGATGAGCTATGTGATAAGGCATTAAATATTATAAAAAAATTTAGAATTCCATTTGAATATATAGAATTCGAAGTTACTGAATCTATAATAATAAAGGACTTTAATGTTGCAATTAAGAATATTGAAAAAATTAAGAGTTATGGTATTAAAGTCAGCCTTGATGACTTCGGTACTGGATATTCATCTCTAAATTACTTAAAGGAACTTTCAATTGATTGTGTAAAAATTGATAAGTCATTCATTGATAATTTAGTTTTTGATGATGCAAGTAATGTTATGGTTAATACAATAATAAAGATATGCCATTACTTTGGTTATGAGGTAGTAGCTGAAGGCGTTGAAAAAAGAGAACAAGTTGACTGTTTAAAAGATTTAGATTGCGATATATTTCAAGGATATTATTTTGGAAAACCAATGAATCACGAGGACTTTGAAAGTCAATTTTTACTAGATTTAGATAGATAGATTTATAAAGTAATAAGACTATATACATAAGAATAAAACTTTTCTTATGTATATAGTCTATTAAGTATCTAGAAAATTAAATGAAAAATATAATTAAAAAGTAAATTTCATAAGAAATAGAATAATAATTAAAAAAATACAGATAATAAAATAAAATAGCCGATAAATATATATAATTGGAAAAATGTTTACATTGACAATATACCGTTGTTAATGATAAAATAATAATTTTACTTGACAAAAATAAGCCTATAAGGTATAATATATAATGAAAGAGGGTGTTTACATGGAAAAAGTTAAAACTATTGCTTCCATTAAAAACGACATAGAGAGGCACGTAGGTCAGAAAGTGACTCTGAAAGCTAATGGTGGAAGAAAAAAGATTTTAGTTAACGATGGTATAATTGAAAGTGTATACCCAAGCATTTTTGTAATAAGATTAAAAAATGACACCCAAAGGACTGTGACATATAGTTATTCAGATGTATTAACAAAGACTGTACAATTGGTATTTCCAACTAGAATATAAACTTCGATTAAATCGGGGTTTTTCTTTTTAATAAAGAATATTAAATAATAACTTTACAAGTAAATTTATTATTTAATATTTATTTTTATTATAATTTAAATAAATGGATGTTTTTAAAAATGTAAGATAATAACTTTCTGGTGATATTTCTGAATAGGCGCCATTAGAGAAGTAAATTATTGGAAAGTTTAAGATGTGTTTATGAGATGTTATGAAAAAAATTACCAATAAATTGATAATTTAAACGCAAAATTCGCTAAGAAAGCTGAATTAATTGCATGCAAATACAAAAAAAGAAAGATGGTGGGTTTCCATCTTTCAACTATGGTATAAAAGGGTATTGAGAATTTATGAGAGGTTATATGGTCAATAACCACTTACTATATTACGACAAAAAATAGTATATGTCAATAAAAAACGAAAAAAAATTTAGAAGAAAAAATTATCAGGCGAAAATTATAAAATCTTTACTAAAATTTAATATTAAAATAAAAATATACCTATCATAAATTTCATCTTAAAAGTATATAAATGAATAATAGGAATTTTATGGAGGTATAAAAAAGATGGCAGATATAGATATCATAAAAGAAAATGTACAATTTGAGCAGTTACTTAGAGAAAACAATACTAATACAGTATTAAAAGATGAATACTTAATACCAGATACTCATCCAGACGTACAAGAGATATTAACTGTAGAAGCTAGACCGACTATAACTAATAAGGAACTAATTGGTGATAAAATAGTAATTGAAGGTAAAGTTGAATACACAGTAATATATTTAGCTAAAGAAGATGGCTTAGTGGCAAATTCGGTTAGCTATAACCAAAACTTCACTAATAATATTGATTTAAATCAAGGTGAAAATAAAGTGATTTGTGAAGCGGAGTGTAATGTTGAACATATAGAAGCTGCTATAATGAATGAAAGGAAAATATCTATCCAAGGCATAATTACAATAGATTGGGAGCTTTATAAAAGCAATGAATTCGAATTTGTAAAAGATATAGAAGGAAGCGATGAGGTAGAAGTATTAAAAAATACAGAAACAATAAACAAAATGAATGCAACTGAAAATGTTGAATTAGTTGGTAGATCTATGATCAGAGTAGGAATGGATAAGCCTCAAATTAGTAAAATATTAAAATGTTCATTATTACTGCACAAAAAAGAAATAAAAATTGTAGACGACAAAATATATCTTGGATGTTACTGTAAATTAAATATTTTATACAAAGGAGAGGATTCTAGAGAATTAATTCCGTTAGAGGACGATGTTTACTTATCAAAAGAAGAAGAAATTAGAGGCATTACATCAGATATGATTCCAAATGTTTCATATGAAGTGTTAAATAATGACTTAATGTTAGAAGAAGACGACTTGGGAGAAGTAAGAATCGTAAATGATGAGTTCGTAGTGAGAGCGAATGTTAAAATATTTTCAAAGGAAAATATAGATACAATTAAAGATGCATATTCTACTAAATGTTTGCTTGGGCTTAAGAAAGATGAACATGAGGTTGGCATTCTACATGGAATTAATAACTCTGAATCAATAATTAAGTATAATATTCAATTGAAAGATAATGATTTAAGACCTGAACATATTATATCTGCAAATGGAACTATAATAATAACTGATAAGCAAGTTATGAGAGATCGAGTTGTTGTAGAAGGCATTGTTAAAGCAGATGTGCTATACAAGACAACAGATGAGGAAAAATATTTATCACATATTAAAGCTGAAATACCATTTTCAGCAATGATAGATATTAGTGGTGCTGACGAAAATATGAAATCTATAGTGAAAGCAAATTTAGAAAACATAGATGCAGCAATAGAAGGAAATAGTATAGCAATTAAAGCCAATATAATATTATCTGGCAAGGTTTTATACGAAGTAAATAAAGAATTTATTTCAGACATAATTGAGGAAGAGGGAGATATTCCAGAAAAAAAAGCAAGCATAACTATTTATGTTGTGGGTAAAGGCGATACTTTTTGGGATTTGGCTAAGAAGTATAATACAACAGTAAATGATCTGATTAAAATAAATAAAATTGAGGATCCTGAACATATAGAAGAGGGAAGAAAATTAATAATTCCGGGAAGAGCTATTTTTTAGGAAATAATAAGTTCATAAAATAAAGAGAGGTTTCAAGAGGCTTTATAGTTATCTGGAAGCCTCTTTTTGTTGAAGCTAATTTTTTGAATAATTATTAAAATTCGTGGATAGAATATGTAATGCATGATATGAGGTGATAAAATTTGAAAAAAGTTTTAAGTGGTAATTTAATAATCATTGGAGGAGCAGAAGATAAAGAAGGAAAAAAAGAAATTCTAAAAAGAGTATGTGATTCTATTGATAAGAATGAAGATGTATTATTAGTTGCAACAATCGCAACTGACTATCCCAAAGAAGCCGCGAGTAAATATAAAGAAGTTTTTGGAGAGCTTGGAGTAAAAAATATAAAAGTATTAGATATAAGCGAGAGAACAGAAGCATCTGACGATATGAATGTAGAACTAATAAGAGAGTCTGCATTAATATTTTTTACAGGAGGAGATCAATTAAAAATAACAAGTTTAATTGGTGGAACTCCAGTTTACGATGCGTTAGAAGAAGCATGGAAGAATGGTGCATTTATAGTAGGGACTTCAGCAGGGGCATCTGTAATGAGTGACACAATGATAGTTCAAGGACAAGATGATGATGATCCAAGAAAATGTACATTAAAAATGTCTCCAGGACTAGGGTTAATTAAAGATGTTATAATTGATCAACATTTTGCTCAAAGAGGAAGAATAGGAAGGTTATTAACAGGAATCGCACAAAATCCTGAAGTTTTAGGAATAGGAATAGATGAAAATACGGGAATAATAGTTAATCAATCCGGAAGAATAGAAGTTATAGGAGAAGGGGCAGTTTATTTTATTGATGGTAGTGCAATTACTTATACTAATGTCTCAGAATTATACGCGGATGATATTTTAAGTATGCACAATGTTAAATTACATGTATTAACTGATGGAAATAAATTTGATCTTATAAAAAAGTCACCTTTTGAGGAGGAAAAGTTTAGTCATGAAGATACTACAAAAGAGAATATATGAAGGACAGAATGTTTATTCTCATAAAAAGTGTATAAGAATAGATGTCGATTTAGAAGGATATTGTGAAATTCCAAGCAAGGATATACCAAATTTCAATTTTAATCTTGTTAATATTATACCAGAGTTAAAAAATCATAGATGTGGTATTGATGAAGAAGGAGGCTTTGTTAAAAGACTCAGTGAAGGAACATACTTAGCACATATTTGTGAACATATAATGATTGCAATACAAAATAATTTGGGTATGGATGTTTCATATGGAAAGGCAAGAGAAATTGAGGGGGATATGTATTATATCATCATCCAATATGAATATAAAAATACTGCTACTGAAATTGCTAATTTAGCTATTGATTTAGTAAATTCATTAATTAAACAAAACCAAATAGATTTTAGTGGAAGAATAGATATTATAAAAGAAATTCTACAAAATGAGCAAATGGGAGCAACTACAAAAGCAATTTGTGATGCAGCGAAAGAATATAATCTTCCGGTAATGCAACTTGGTGATAGCAATATATATCAAATAGGATATGGAAAAGCTGGTAGAATAATAGAAGCATCAATAGGAAGTAAAACAAAGTGTGTAGGTGTTGATATATCTTGTGATAAGCTTTTAACAAAACAATTACTTCAAAATCAGAATATTCCTGTAGCAGAAGGAAGCAAGGTACATAATTTAATCGGATTATTACAGGAAGCAGAGAGAGTAGGATATCCAGTAGTATTAAAACCTCAATGTGGAAATAAGGGTCAAGGGGTAATCCTTAATATAAATAATCAGAAGCAATTAGTTGAAGCATTCATGAATTTAAAGAAAAAGCAAAAGGATATAATTCTTGAAAAATATCTTGATGGAAGAGATTATAGAGTTTGTGTAGTAAACTATAAGGTGGTGGCGGCATCGTTAAGACTCGCACCTTTTGTTATTGGAAATGGCAAGGATACTTTAAAGAAATTAATTGATGTTATTAATGAGGATCCTCTTAGAGGAGAAGATCACGAAAAAGCATTAACTAAAATAAAAATTAATCAAGAATTAATTTCTTGTCTCTCAAAAAGAGGATTAGAATTAAACTATATACCTAAAGACGGAGAAAAAATATTATTAAGAGAAAATGCAAATCTTTCAACTGGTGGTATGGCAGTAGATTGTACTGATGAAATTTGTGAAGAAAATATTGAACATTGTATAAATGCGGCGAAAACTTTAGGGTTAGATATATGTGGAGTTGATATCTGTACAAAGGACATAAGTGTTCCACTTGAAAAGAACAATGGTGTTATATTGGAGGTAAATGCTGCTCCAGGAATAAGAATGCACCATTATCCTCTAAAAGGAAGAACGAGAAATGTAGGAAAAGCGATTTTAGAAATGCTTTATGATGAAAAGCCATATAATATTCCTATAGTTTCTGTTACTGGAACAAATGGAAAAACAACAACTACAAGACTAATAAGTCATGTGCTAAGAAAAGTGAGTAATACTGTAGGAATGACATCAACTGATGGTATATATATAAACGACAAATGCATTCATAAGGGTGATGATGCAGGATTTGAAAGTGCAAGGACAGTTTTATTAAATAAAGATGTAGAGGTAGCAGTTTTAGAAACGGCTAGAGGTGGATTGGTAAAAAGGGGGTTAGCGTATGATCTTGCAGATGTAGCTGTTGTAACCAATATAACAAATGACCATTTGGGTTTAGATGAAATTAATACTATTGAAGAACTAAGTTTTACAAAAGCATTAGTTGGGGAAGCGGTAAAACCTAATGGAGTTGTGGTAATAAATGCTGATGATAAATACAGTAAAACTATAATTAATAGGCTTGAAGCTGAGAAGATTTATTTCTCTAAGTCAAAAGAGAATCCTTTGATACAAGAGAATATAAATAATGGTAAAATAGCTGTCTTCATAGAAAATGATATTATATGTGTAGTAAACAAAAATAAAAAATATGAGGTAGTTTCAGTAAAAGAATTACCTATATCTTATAATGGACAACTGGAGTATAATATCGAAAATGCTATGGCAGCTTGTGCAGGATTGGTAGGTCTAAATATTGATTATTGTATTATCTCAAAAGCATTTATGGATTTTAAATTGGATGGAAAATACAATAGTGGAAGGTTTAATGTATATAATTATTATGGTAGAAAAGTTATTTTAGATTATGCCCATAATATAGAGGGATATAAGGCGGTTATATCTTCATTGAAGAAGATGAAAGGAAAAAGTAATCTTATTGGTGTGATTGGAATACCAGGAGATAGAAAAGATGATATAGGGTATGCGATTGGAGAAATATGTGCCAATAGCTTAGATAAGATAATTATAAAAGAGGATAAAGATAGACGTGGCAGAAATGTTGGAGAAATTGCAGAAATTTTAGAAAAATCTATATTAAAAGCAAATAAAAATGCAGATATAGATATATGCTTAGACGAAGTAGAAGCCTTAAAACATGCTATAAGTGCCAGTAATGAAAATGACATAATTGTAGTTTTTTATGAAAAATTAGATGCGCTTGTAGATGTTATAAATAAAGAGTATTTAGTAGAGTCAAACACCAGAAAGTACAGACGATATATTAATAGTCTGTAACTTGAATTTAATAAGGAACAATACTTTATGCTTTATTAAGCATAAAGTATATACCCCAATATCTCAATGAATGCATAATGAGCCTTTTTTAAATAACTTATTAGACAAGATTTTTTAGCTATGATAGAATATTGTTAAAATGTGCAGAGGAGATATATAAAATGAGGATTAAGGCTTATGCAAAAATAAATATCGCCTTAGATGTTGTGGGGAAAAGAGAAGATGGATATCATTTATTACGAATGATAATGCAGACTATAGATTTATATGACATAATTGAAGTAGAGAAGTGTGAGTCAGGGATAAATATAACTTGTAACAAGCATTATGTTCCTACAGATGAAAGAAATTTAGCATATAAAGCAGCAAGATTATTTAAGGAAACTTATTCTATTGATGAAGGAGTTAATATAAATATAATAAAAAACATTCCTGTATCAGCTGGACTAGCGGGAGGAAGCACTGATGCATCGGGAGTTCTAAAAATTATGAATAAGTTATTTAATATTAATGCAAATAATAATGAGCTAAAAGAGTTAGGATTAAAGTTAGGTGCAGATGTTCCGTACTGTATTAGTGGTGGAACAGCATTATGTGAAGGCATTGGTGAGAAAATTACAAACTTAAAAAGCTTTCAGAATAAGATTTTAGTTTTAATAAAACCGCCTTTTGGAGTTTCGACTAAAGAGGTGTATAAGAGTTTTGATTTATCCAAAGTTGTTTTTCATCCTAGGATAAAGGAGTTAATAGAAGCTATAGAAAATGATGATATTTATTTTATCGCCAATAATATGAAAAACTTATTAGAAAATGTAACTCTGAAGAAGCATAAAATTATTTCTAATATTAAAGAGGAAACTATACTGAATGGTGCCATTGGTACTATGATGAGTGGTAGTGGTCCTACTGTTTTTGCTTTCTTTGATGATATGCTAAAAGCGCAAATGTGTTATGATAATATGAAGAAGAAGTATAAAGATGTATTTATAACAAGAACAATTTAACTTGAAAAAATGTATAAAAAGCCTCCAAGTGGTAATACTTTGAACTACAAGGGGGTTTGTTTATGAAAAGATATTTAAGATTAAGAAGATTAGTATATATAATTGTATTGTGTTCAATTGTAAGTATATTTAGCGGGTGTACAAGTGTTGGAGCAAATAAAGATCTTGAAAGTAGTGCTTTTGGAATGCTAAGTAGAGCTGAAACTCAAGATAATGTAAGAATGCTAGATTATAATGAAGTTAAGGACTCATTAATAAGATTTCATGTTATAGCTAATAGCGATAATGATGATGATCAAAAATTAAAAATAGAAGTGAAAAATAAAGTTATAGATTATTTATATCCTTATTTAAATTCTTCGGAATCTTTAGATGAGTCTAGAGAGATCATAAAAGATAAGATGCAGGATGTAAAAAAGATAGCTGAAGAAGTGATTAAAAATAATAATTATAAATATGATGTGAAAGTTGAATTATCTAGAGAAAATTTTCCGGATAAATCCTATGGGAACATTACCTTGCCACAAGGAAATTATGAAGCTTTTAGGATAATCATAGGAAGTGGACAGGGTAGAAATTGGTGGTGTGTGATGTTTCCGCCATTATGCTTTGTTGATGAATCCAAAGCCCAAGTTGAATATGATAAAACAGAGGAAAAGATAAAGGTGAGCGATGGTAAAAAAAATAGAGCCGAAGAAGTAAATTTAGATAAAACAGAAGAAGCAAATAAAGAAGGAAATAATAATATACAAATAAAATTTAAAATTTTAGAGGTACTTAAAGAGATATTTAATTAAATGGAATAAGAAGACGAAAGAGTTCAATATAAAAAACTGGACAAGTTTTTGTACTATGTGTAATAGTACAAAATAAATTAATAGAATAATGTGAAATAAGATTGAAATGTCAGTTTAAGTATTATGCTAATGAAAAATATATGTATAAAAAATCGGAGGCCGAGTATATGAATAAAAAAGCAATTATAACTGTTGATAGTGCTGTTTTAAATGATGAAGAAGATTTAATAGGAGTAGTGACGCCTGGGGAATTTTATGAAACAGAAGACGGATTTAGAGTAGAATATGAGGAGACAAAATTATCAGGTATGGAAGGTACCAAAACTATTATAATAATAAGAGAAGATTCCTTCGATTTAATAAGAGAAGGGACGACAGAAACTAAGATGGAATTTAAAGATAGGCAAAAGACTGTATCTTTATACAAAACACCTTATGGGGTAATGGAAATAAAAATAGATACTAAAAAATTAGAGATTAATGTTGATGAAGAAGGTGGAATAATAAATACAATGTATGCCTTAGAAATTGGTGGACAACCTGCATTAAAGACTAATTTATCAATTGAAATAAAAGTACAGTAAATTATAGGATACTTAATAACCTCCTTTTCAATATAATAAAAAGATATATTTAAACTGATTAGTTTACAACTATAAGGATATAATTTGAAATGGAGGGATAATTATGGAAAATAGATTGAAATATTTAAGTATTTTAAGAAATATATGCAATTACTATGAAATTAGTGAAGAAAAGTTTATAGAACTGTTAAAGGATAGAGATAATAAATATATATTACTTTTATTATTAAAAAATAATAATTGCTTAGAAACTAGTAGGATAAAAGAAATGCTTAAGATCAAAACATCTAGAAGCATAAATAGTAATTTGAAAATAGCAGAGGAAAAATTACTTGTGAATAGATTTTTTAGAGAAAAGTATTTTGAACTGGAGAATACTATAGAAAAGAGTGACATAACGAATTTATAAAAAAAGACTAGATATTGATATAAATATGTGATATTATAATACCTATGTTATTAAGCAACACAAATACCCCATAGTATATTTTATGGGGTGATTTACATTATAGCATTACTTTACGAATAAGTCAACATCAAGTTGTTGGCATATTTTAACATAGGGAGGATAAAAATGAATACAAAATACATTTTTGTTACAGGTGGAGTTGTTTCAGGTATTGGAAAAGGAATAACGGCAGCATCTCTTGGGAGATTGTTAAAGAATAGAGGAGTGAAAATTTCTATTCAAAAATTTGATCCATATTTAAATGTAGATCCAGGAACAATGAGTCCATATCAACACGGAGAAGTTTTTGTAACGGATGATGGTGCTGAAACGGATTTGGATCTAGGTCATTATGAAAGATTTATAGATGAGAACTTGACTTTAAACTCAAATGTTACAACTGGTAAAATATACAGTTCGGTTATAGAAAAGGAAAGAAGAGGAGAATATCTTGGAGCTACAGTTCAAGTAATTCCTCATATAACAAATGCAATAAAGGATAAGGTTTATCAAGTAGCAAATGAAAGAGATGTTGATGTAGTAATAACTGAAATTGGTGGAACTGTTGGTGATATAGAATCTCAACCATTTTTAGAAGCTATTAGACAAATAAAAAGTGAAGTTGGAGCTGAAAATGTTTGTTACATCCACGTTACCTTAGTACCATACTTAGGAAAAGCAGGAGAATTGAAAACAAAACCAACTCAGCACTCTGTAAAAGAATTAAGAATGATAGGTATTCAACCAGATATAATAGTTTGTAGAGCTGAAAAAGAATTGACAGATGATATTAAAGCTAAAATAGGTTTGTTCTGTAATATAGATGGAAGATCAGTAATTCAAAATCTTGATGCAGAGCATTTATATGAAGTACCATTAATGTTACATTCAGAAGGATTAGATAACCTTGTATGTGAGAAATTACATTTAGGATGTAGAGACATAGATAATTCTGAATGGATCGAAATGGTAGATAGGATAAAGAATCTTAAGAATAACGTAAGAATAGCTTTAGTTGGTAAATATGTTGAATTACATGATGCATACATATCAGTAGTTGAAGCATTAAGTCATGGTGGATTTGCTAATGATTCTAAGGTAGAAATAAAATGGGTCAATGCTGAAAATATTGAAAGCAGCAGTGCTGATGAAATGCTTAATGATGTTGATGGTGTTCTAGTACCAGGCGGATTCGGAGATAGAGGAATAGAAGGAAAGATTGAAGCTATAAAGTGGGCAAGAGAGAACAAGAAACCTTTCCTAGGGATTTGTTTAGGAATGCAATGTGCTGTTATTGAATATTCAAGAAATGTACTAGGATTTGAAGATGCTAATAGCTCAGAAATAAATCCGGATACAAAACATCCTGTTATAGATCTTATGCTAGATCAAAAGGATATAGAGAATCTTGGAGGTACAATGAGATTAGGTCAATACCCTTGTAAATTAGATGAAAATAGTAATTCTTATAAAGTTTATAAGAAGGAAACTATAAATGAAAGACACAGACATAGATATGAATTCAATAATGAATTTAGAAAACAAATAACTGAAGCAGGAATGAAAATTGTGGGAACTAGTCCTGATGAAAGGTTAGTTGAAATTGTTGAGGTTGAAGATCATCCTTGGTATGTTGCAGTTCAATTCCATCCAGAATTGAAATCAAGACCAAATAAACCACATAAATTATTTGTAGGCTTTATTGAAGCGGCAGTAAAAGAAAAATTAGTAAAGTAAATTTGTTTTATATGCATGTTTAATATATAATAATTTTAGGCATAATAATTATATGAACTGGTAAACTTATTTTATAGCTTACCAGTTCAAAATTATATATAATATATTTAACTTAATAAAGTTATAACATTAGTAAATTTATAGAACATCAAAAATGATATCGTATAATATTTAATATTATTCTAAAATATTTCTAAAGCGTTGTATCACATCTGATTATCTTATTATTAAATTTTCCAATACAACTATAATTAAAATGAATTGATTTTTATAGATTAATAATCTATAAATTGGAGGTGCGAATTTGACAAAACAAGATTATGAAAGCATGACTTTAACTAGTTTAAAAGAAATTGCTAAAGATTTAGGTGTTAAAAATATATCTAAATATAAAAAGAATGAACTTATAGAGGAAATATTAAAGAGTTCTAATAATTTTATAAAAAAAGATGGAACAATATTAAGAGAGAATATAGCTCCTAAAGTTGGAGAAAAAACTCAAGATAATACTGAAAAAAATAGCGCTAGGGAAGTTGAAAAAGTTAATAGAATTTCAGAATCAAGAGAAGAAGTAAATAAAATTGAAGCTGCAGAGAAAAAAGAAAATTTGAAAGAGATGATAGATGAATCTAATGTGGCAAAAGGGATTTTGGAAATTTTAGAAAATAATAGTTTTGGTTTCTTAAGATGCAAAAATTATTTGACCAGTAGTGATGATATTTATGTATCTCCATCTCAAATTAGAAGATTTAATCTAAGAACAGGGGATGAAGTTGAAGGAAAAGTAAGAGAAGCTAAAGAAACTGAAAAATTTAAAGCACTTTTGTTTGTTCAAAAGGTTAATGGGGAGCATCCAGAGAAGGCAATAGGTAGAAAATCGTTTGAAACTTTAACTCCTATATATCCAAAAGAAAGATTGAGATTAGAGACTTCCGACAAAAATGATTTGTCATCTAGATTAATGGATATAATTTGCCCAATAGGTAAAGGGCAAAGAGGAATAATAGTAGCACCACCTAAAGCAGGAAAGACTACTTTGCTAAAAAAGGTGGCGCAAAACATATCTAAAAATTATCCGGAAGTTAAACTGATAGTACTACTTATAGATGAAAGACCAGAAGAGGTTACGGATATGAAGCGGTCTATAAATGGAGATGTCGTTTATTCAACTTTTGATGAAGAACCACAAAATCATGCAAAAGTAGCTCAAATGGTTCTGGAAAGAGCAAAGAGGATGGTTGAGCAAGGAAAAGATGTTGTCATACTTATGGATAGTATAACTAGATTATCAAGAGCTTATAATTTGACAATAAATCCTACTGGTAGAACTTTGTCGGGTGGTCTTGATCCAGGGGCTCTTATAATGCCTAAGAAATTCTTTGGAGCTGCAAGAAAAATTGAAGAGGGAGGAAGCTTGACAATACTTGCAACTGCGCTTGTTGAGACAGGTTCTAGAATGGATGATATGATTTTTGAAGAGTTTAAAGGTACAGGAAATATGGAAGTTCATCTTGATAGAAGATTACAAGAAAGAAGAATTTTCCCTGCTATTGATATATATAAATCAGGAACTAGGAAAGAAGATTTAATTTTATCCAAAGAGGAGTTAGATGTAGCATTTTCTATAAGAAAGACAATGTATAAGGATGGTAATTCGGACGGTGTTACAGAAAATCTTATCAATATGTTATCTAAGACTAATGATAATAAAGAATTTGTAAATGTTTTTCAAAAGAAGAGTTAATAACATAATGAAAAAGGATGACCAGTTAGATTTACGGTCACCCTTTTTATTTATTTGAAATTAAATCGTTTGCTATGTCGACTATTTTGGTTAAAGAATATGTTGAAGATAATTCTTTTAATTTAAGTCTTAAGTTAATTAATTCGTCTGGATTATCTATTAAGCGATTCACTGTATCGTTAATTTTATTTAAATCTTTTATATAAATTGAATATCCCTCGGTTGTAAGAAAATCTATATTCTCACTTTCTTGTCCGGGTATAGCAAAAGGAATCACTAATGGTATATTTTTAACTATAGATTCTGTAACTGTTAAACCACCAGGTTTTGATACAATTATATCGCAATAATCCATAAGGTAAGAAATATCTTGAGTAAAACCTAGTATATGAAGTTTTTTATTCGTAAAATTATTTTCCTGACAGTATTTAACCAACTTATTCTTTAGGTGATTATTTTTGCCACAGACAACAGTAATTCTTAATTTCTTTGGATTCTTTAATAATTCTTTTAGCACTTTAAATATGGTATTTAGCCCGAGGCTACCACCCATAAGTAATATATTAAAATATTCATCATCCTTTAGAGTGTCGGCAGAAGTAACTTCTGTGTAAAACCTATTGCTTATTGGAATACCTATAGGATAAATCTTGTTAGGACTCACAGTTCTATTCATTAATGATTGCTTTGTATAGTTACTGCCAGTTATATAAGCATCAACACAGGAATCTACATATAGATAATGAGCTTTAAAATCTGTAACCACTAAAATGAATGGAGTTTTTAATCCTTGTTTTTTTAAGTCTGAGATAACACTGATGTTTATAGAGTGAGTGGCTATAATTATATCAGGCCGTATCTCATCTATTACTTTTGAAACTTTCTTTCTAGTCATAAAGAAAATAATTTTTAAAAAATTATTAATATATTTGTTGTCGGTTAAGTTGTAAAATAAGCCATAAGTTCTAGGGAATTTTGCGGCGGAAATTTCATATGCCATTACAATAATATCATTAAGAAATTTACTATTCTTAGCTAGAAAATCAAGTTTTGTAATTTCGTAACCAGCATTTTTAAAAGATTCTGCTACAGAAGTGGCAGCCTGATTATGTCCTTGGCCCGTAGATGTTGTTAAAATTAAAACTTTTTTCACGAAAGTCACTCATTTCAATAGTATTATATTACATAGTTTACCATATCTATTGTGCAATTTAAATACTAAATTATACATGGTAATATATTAAAAGTTAGTTAATTAACCTAATTAATGCAAAAGTTCAGGTTTTAATTAGCCTTATTTAAATTTTTTACATATTTATAAAATGCAACAAAAAAAGGAAAGACATTGTCTTTCCGTAAGGATATTACTTGCTGCCAAGGTTGAATCTCTTGTTGAATTTATCAACTCTTCCACCAACGTCAACAATTTTTTGTTTACCAGTGAAGAATGGGTGGCATTTAGAGCATATTTCAACTTTTAGTTCTTCTTTAACAGAACCAGTAGTGAAAGTGTTTCCACATGCACACTTAACCACTGTTTCGTGGTGGTATTCTGGATGTATGCCTTCTCTCATTATTTTTCACCTCTTTCAATTATATAAACTTATGTTAATTATTCAATAACAACCATTAGATTATAGCATAGTGGAAATTTAGCGTCAATAATAAAGTGAAACTTTTCAGATGGAGTCTTAACTCCAGCTGAATTTAGTTGAGCTTATACCCTCGGAGGGCACCTTGTCCAGGAGTTTGTAGCTGTTATTTCCTACTTGAAAAAGAGTAATTGTTTCAGGTGCTATCTATAGGATAAAATATAGATGCAAATAATATAAAAATGTCTTTTTATGATGAGTATTAAATGATATAATCGTGTATGATACCTTTAAAAGGAGAGTACTTTAAAGATGAGCAAATTATATTTTAGATACGGAGCTATGAATTCAGGTAAGTCAACCCATTTAATGCAAGTTGCTTATAATTATGAAGAACGCGGGATGAAAGTGATTATTATAAAACCTAAAGTTGACAATAAGGGTGGAAATACACTTGTATCTAGACTTGGGGTAAATAGACAAGTTGATTTATTGATTTCGGAGAACGACAATATTTTAGAGATAATACATAAGTATTTAAACGAAGGTGAAAACATAGATTGTATATTAGTAGATGAAGTTCAATTTATGAAACATGAACAAATAGACCAATTATTTGAAATAGCAGTGAGAATTAATATACCTATAATATGCTATGGACTTAGGACGGATTTCAAAATGGATGGGTTTGAGGGGAGTAAAAGATTGCTATTATTAGCACACAGCATAGAAGAAATGAAAACAATATGTGCGTGTGGAAAGAAAGCTATATTTAATGGTAGAAAGGTAAGTAATAGATTTGTGTTTGAAGGTGAACAGATTGCTATAGATGAACAAAATAATGTTGAATATGAATCATTATGTGGAGAATGTTATTATAAATATAAAGAAAAATAATAAAAGAGAGTAAGTGATTTTATTAATGAGAAGATGTGATGTTGGAGGTCAAGCTGTTATAGAAGGCGTTATGATGAGAGGTAGTAAAAGCTTAGCAACAGCTGTTAGAACTCCTAATGGAAAGATAGAAATAGATTTTAAAGATAATAGGCCAGTAACAAAGAAATATCCGTTTTTAAATATACCATTTCTTAGAGGTTTTTTTGTGCTAATAGAATCTATGAAAGTGGGTATGGAATCTTTAAATTATTCTGCCACATTTTTAGAAGATGAAAATGAGGAGCCATCAAAATTTGAAAAGTGGTTAGAGAATAAATTAGGGAAAAGTGCTAACGACGTATTAATGGGAATAACGATGTTTATTTCATTCATTTTTGCTATAGGACTTTTTGTTGCGTTACCAACAGGGATTGCATCATTTTTTAAAGAAACAGGAATTTCAAATATAATGCTTCATTTAATAGAAGCAGGCATAAGAATTACTATTCTTTTGCTATATATGTTTTTTATCAGTAAACTTAGTGATATTTATAGGGTATTTCAGTATCATGGAGCAGAACATAAAACTATATTCTGCTATGAAGCAATGGAAGAATTAACAGTTGAAAATGTTAGAAAACAGCCAAGGCTGCATCCAAGATGTGGAACTAATTTCTTGTTCTTAGTAATGCTTGTTAGTATAATAGTCTTTTCATTTACAGGATGGGGAGGTATTGTTGAAAGATTATTATTTAGAATTGTGCTTATACCGGTTGTTACGGGAATTAGTTATGAACTAATAAAATGGCTTGGTAAAGATGATGGTCTTTTATCGAAGATAATAGCTTATCCTGGTCTTAAATTACAGTTGCTAACGACTAAGGAACCTGATGATTCTCAAATAGAAGTCGCTATAGCGTCTTTAAAAGCGGCAGAAGGAATTAAAGATCCAAATAAAAGTATAGAGGAATTAATAAATGCTGGAGCCTCTACTCTAAAGGAAAGTGGAATTGATACAGCAAGATTAGATACTGAACTGCTATTAGGTAACATAATAGAAGAGAGCAGAATTTATTTAATTACCCACAAAGAAGAAGAAGTTAGTGCAGATAAGGCGGAAAGATATTTTAAATTTATAGAAAAACGTAGAAATAAAATGCCTGTTAAATATATTTTAAATAAGTGTGAGTTTATGGGGATTGACTATCATGTTGAGGAAGGTGTTCTAATTCCAAGAGATGATACAGAGATACTAGTTGATGAGGTGTTAAAAAGTATAGGAGAAAATGAAGAAAAGCAAGTGTGTGATTTGTGTTGTGGATCAGGGGCAATTGGTATAGCATTAGCTCATTATAGACAAAATATAAAGGTGGATTTAATTGATTACTATCCAATTCCGGAAAAAGTATCATTAATAAATATAAAGAAAAACAAAATGGAAGATAGAGCAGCGTTTATAAAGAGTGATCTGTTAGAAAAACCTATAGAAGATAAAAAGATGTATGATATCATAGTCTCTAATCCCCCATATATAGAGGCAGAAGAGATTGATAAACTTATGGATGATGTTAAAAATTATGAGCCTCATACTGCTTTGGATGGTGGAACAGATGGGTTAGATTTTTATAGGAAGATAATTGACCAAAGTCAATATGTACTGAAACAATCTGGAATATTAGCATTTGAAATAGGATATAATCAAGGAGAAGCAGTAAAATTATTAATGGAAGAACATAACTTCGAGGATATAAAAGTTATTAAAGATTTTGCGAGCCTTGATAGAATAGTAATTGGAATTAGAATATAATTAAATATAAAAACTCAAATTAAAAAAATGGCTAGTTGGTTAACCACATAAAATATGATATAATGTAGAAATGTGAAAAAAAAAGTACGGAGTGATTAAATGTTATTAGATAGATTAGACTTTATAGAAAATAAATATGATGAATTATCAGTTAAAATTAGTGATCCATCAATTATGCAAAACCAAAATGAATGGAGAAAACTTTGTAAGGAACATGCAGATTTAGAGATTATCGTAAATGCCTACAGAGATTATAAAAAAGTAACTGAAGATTTAAAAGCTAACAAGGAAATGCTAAGTGGTGAAAGTGATAAAGAAATGAGAGAGATGTTAAATGAAGAAATATCTGATCTCACAAATAGGGAATCTGAATTAGAAAGAGAAATTCAAATTTTATTACTTCCAAAAGACCCTAACGATGATAAAAATGTATTTGTTGAAATCAGAGGGGGCGCAGGTGGAGAAGAGGCCGCACTATTTGCATATAACTTATTTAGAATGTACACTAGATATGCGGAAACTCAAAGATGGTCTACAGAAATTATGAGTTTAAACGAAACAGATCTTGGTGGGTTTAAAGAAGTTGTATTTATGATTAAAGGTAACGGAGCGTACTCTAAATTGAAATATGAAAGTGGCGTTCATAGAGTACAAAGAGTTCCAGATACTGAATCAAGTGGAAGAATTCATACATCAACTGCTACAGTAGCAGTTCTGCCAGAAGTAGATGATGTTGAAATAGAAGTAGCAGATAAAGATGTTAGAATTGACGTGTTCAGAGCTTCGGGAAATGGGGGACAGTGCGTTAATACTACAGATTCAGCTGTAAGAATTACTCACTTACCAACAGGTCTTGTAGTTTCATGCCAAGATGAAAAATCACAATTGAAAAATAAAGAAAAGGCTATGAAGGTTTTAAAATCAAGGCTTTATGAACAAGCAGAGAGAGAAAGAGCAGAAGGAATAGCTGAAGATAGAAAAAGTCAAGTTGGTACAGGGGATAGAAGTGAAAGAATAAGGACATATAATTATCCACAAGGAAGAGTTACTGACCACAGAATAGGATTAACTTTATATAAATTAGACGCATTCTTAAGTGGAGATCTTGACGAAATGATAAATGCACTTATTACAGAAGATCAGGCTGAGAAAATGAAGTTAATGGGAAATACACAAATGTAATAATTACTCAATAAAGCCTTGCATTGTATATGTAGGGCTTTAAAAGTAATTTGGGGGACTAAATATGGATATATATAAAGCTATAAAAAAGGAAAGATTACATTTGAAGATGTTTTTAATTATTATGGTTATTATTGGGAGTGTTCTTCCGCTAATATTAATAGTGACTGGATTAACTACTATATTTTACACAAGTTATGTTGTTTTTATTGAAATTTTGATTATTATATCTATCATAATTAAAATGAATGCTTACAAAGTGGAATATAGATATTCTAGTAATAGATTGATTTTTAAAGTTGGAATTTTATCTAAGGAATCATTAATTATATGTGATAAAGTTATTTTAGTACATACAAACAAATCAGACTATGATTTAGAAATTGTTTTGGTAACAAGTGTAAAGTTTAAAAACAGAGGGTTGAGGTTAATTGACCCGAATGTCCTTAAAAGATACCCACAAATTGCAGAAGAGTACAATGTCGTTAAACAAATTAATCCTCAGAGAGATTATTATTTGCAGGTAATCAAGAGAGGTGGATTGAAGAAGTATTTACTATTGGATTCTATATACAGGAATTGTGTTAAAGCTACTTATACTGATGATAGTATACAAAATATAAAAATAGCCAGGGGACAGCTCATAGTTTAAGAAATAAGACATATAAAAAGAAGAAAGGAGGTAGAAAAGGTGGAAACTAAGTTTAGTATAATTAAGGATGTTAAGGAAGATGAGGAAAAGATAAGAGAAGCGGCAGAATTTATTAAAAATGGAGGGACAGTCGTTTTTCCGACAGAAACAGTTTATGGGCTAGGGGCAGATGCTCTTAATGAAACTGCGGTTGAAAAGATATTTAAAGCAAAAGGTAGGCCTCAAGATAATCCGTTAATAATCCATGTGGCATCAAAAAATATAGAGCCATATGTTATGGAAATTCCAGAAGTGGCTAATAAACTTATAAATAAGTTTTGGCCAGGACCGCTTACAATAATTTTAAGAAAAAAGGGCATAATACCCAATGTGACTAGTGCAGATTTGAATTCTATTGGTATCAGAATGCCGGATAATGAAATAGCTAGAAAGCTAATTGAATTATCAAATACCACAATTGCCGCTCCTTCAGCTAATATAAGTGGAAGACCAAGTCCTACAGATTTTCAAAGATGTGTTGAGGATTTAGATGGAAAAGTAGACTGTATTCTAGGAGGAGCGCAAAGTGATGTAGGAGTAGAGTCTACAATTGTTGATTGCACTGTGGTCCCTCCTATAGTTCTGCGTCCGGGCGGTATTACGTTGGAAATGCTTAAAGAAATAGATTCATCAATTGAAATAGATAAAGCTATAATGGAGAAACCCAGGGAGGGATTGAAACCGAAGGCCCCAGGAATGAAATATAAACATTATGCACCAAATGCCAAAGTGACAATAATTTCCGGAGAAAGAAAAAAAACTATTGAAAAAATAAAAGAAATGGTACACTATAATATAGAAAAAGGTAAAAATGTTTGTATTCTTACTGTCGAAGAAAATGTGAATGAATATACAGAGGGTGATTGCATAGTTATGGGAAGTATATTTAATTTAGCGACAGTTGCTAAAAGTCTATTTGAAGCTTTAAGAAAATGTGATGATTTAAATGCGGATTTAATTCTAGCAGAAGGATATAAAGAAGAAGGTTTAGGTATAGCTATTATGAATAGATTAAATAAGGCTGCAGGATTTGATATCATAGATGTATAGTTATATATAATCAATATATTTGACATAAACTAAATTTAAGATTAAATATTAATGGGAGATGGTTTGATTATGAAAATTGCAATTGGATGTGACCATGGTGGATTTGAATTAAAAAACGAGATTATCAAGTTTTTAGAAAGTGAAAATCATGAAGTGAAAGATTTTGGGACTCACTCTACTAATTCTTGCGATTACCCTGACATTGCATTACCTGTAGCAGAAGCAGTCGTATCAAAAGAGTTCGAATTTGGTATATTAATTTGTGGTACTGGAATAGGAATTAGCATTGCAGCGAATAAAGTTCCAGGAATTAGAGCAGCGTTATGTTCTGATACTTTTAGCGCACATGCAACAAGAGAACATAATAATGCAAATATTTTAACAATGGGCCAAAGAGTAGTCGGAGCTGGTCTTGCTTTAGATATAGTAAAGACTTTTATTACAGCTAAATTTGAAGGGGATAGACACCAAAATAGAATAGATAAAATTTCAGAAATTGAAAAAAAATATACACATTAGAAAAAAGCAGCTATGCTGCAATTAAGATCATTTATATTAGAAAAAAGCAGCTATGCTGCAATTAAGATCATTTATATTAGAAAAAAGCAGCTATGCTGCAATTAGGATCATTTAATTAGAAAAAATCACATAATGTGAGAGAATAAATATGAAAGTTAAACGTGGAGGAATAAAGATGAGTAAAGTTACAGAAATAAATCACCCGCTAATATTACATAAATTAGCAATTTTAAGAAATGAAGAAACAGGGTCGAAAGATTTTAGAAAATTAGTTGAAGAAATTTCTATGTTAATGGCCTATGAAGTTACGAGAGATTTAAATATGGAAGAAGTAGATGTAAAAACGCCGGTGGCTATAGCAAGATGTAAAATGCTTGCAGGTAAGAAGATTGCAGTTGTTCCCATTCTAAGAGCTGGTCTTGGTATGGTAGATGGAATAATTAACTTGATTCCAGCAGCAAAGGTTGGACATATCGGATTATATAGAGATGAAGAAACACTTCAACCAGTAGAATACTTCTGTAAGTTGCCGCAAGATATTGCTGAAAGAGATATAATAGTTGTTGATCCAATGCTTGCAACAGGAGGATCATCAATAGATGCTCTAACGATGCTAAAAAATAGAGGTGCTAAAAATATGAAACTCATGTGTTTAGTGGGAGCTCCAGAAGGAATTGAAGCAATACAAAAAGCTCATGATGATGTTGATATTTACTTAGCTTCTATAGACGAGAAATTGAATGAAAATGGATATATTGTACCAGGTCTTGGTGATGCAGGAGATAGATTATTTGGAACTAAGTAGTGGTACTAAATCTATGTTCATTTTAAGAATAATATTTAAGAGGTCTTTAGACTTATAAATATATTAGATTTATTTACTGTTAAATTAATTAACAAAGAGCTTTGCTCTTTGTTCTTTAAGTAACCTGGCACAACTTGATTTTGGGGATGGTAAAATGGAGAGACGTGATAAACAGAATTATTATTTAGATATTGCTGAAACAGTCTTAGAAAGAGGAACTTGTTTAAGAAGAAATTATGGTTCAATAATTGTTAAAAATGATGAAATAATTTCTACTGGATATACAGGTGCTCCTAGAGGTAGAAAGAATTGCATTGATTTAAACAGTTGCATAAGAGAAGAACACAAAATTCCAAGAGGAAAACAGTATGAACTTTGTAGAAGTGTACATAGTGAAGCTAATGCAATTATAAGTGCTTCTAGAAAAGATATGATAGGAGCTACTTTATATTTAGTTGGAAAAGATGCAAATACAAAAGAATATGTTAAAGATGCTAATTCCTGTTCAATGTGCAAGCGATTAATAATTAATTCGGGAATTGCTTATGTTATTATAAGAGATTCTAAAGATGAATGTAGAGAAATAAGTGTGAATTCATGGATAGAAAATGATGATTCTTTAAAAATTATGAAGGATGCAGGTTACTAGAGTTTATTAGGATTTTAGCATTTATATTATCCAACAAGCATATGCGAGTTGGGTTTATTTTTAGGATTTGAAAATTCTAGGTAGATTCGTGTCAAATTTAAATATATGCACAAGGTGATTAAAATCTATAATAGCTTATATATAGGAGGAAATAAATTGAGTAGAAAGAAGATTATTACTATTTTTGGAACAAGGCCCGAAGCTATAAAAATGGCACCTTTAGTAAAGGAATTAGAAAGAAGAGAAGAAATAGAATCAAAGGTTTGTGTAACAGCTCAGCATAGAGAAATGTTGGATCAAGTTCTAGAATTATTTGATATTAAACCTGATTTTGATTTAAACATAATGAAAACAAAGCAAACGTTAACTGGAATTACAGGTAGAGTTTTGGAAGGCTTAGAGGAAGTGTTTAAAGAAGAAAGACCTGACATGATACTAGTTCATGGAGATACAACAACTACATTCGCAGGCTCTCTAGCTGCATTTTATCAGCAAATTAAGGTTGGGCATGTTGAAGCTGGACTTAGAACATTTAATAAGTATTTTCCGTTTCCAGAAGAAATGAATAGGAAATTAACAGGAAGTTTAGCAGACTTACATTTTGCACCAACAAAAGGTTCGAAAGAGAATTTGCTAAAAGAAGGAATAAATGAAAGTGATATATATATTACCGGAAATACAGTAATCGATGCTATGAGGCATACTGTTGAGGAAGATTACATTTTTGAAACTGAAGAATTGAATAATATTGATTTTAGTAAAAAAGTGATAATGATTACTGCCCATAGGAGAGAAAATTGGGGAGAAGGAATTCAAAATATTTGTATTGCGTTAAATAAAATAGTTGAACAAAATAGTGACGTAGAATTAGTATACTTAGTTCATTTAAATCCTGTAGTTAAGGATGTTGTATTTGAAAGACTTGGAGGAAAAGAACGAATTCATTTACTACCACCGTTAGATACAAAAGAAACCCATAATCTAATGAATAAGTCTTTTATGGTAATGACAGATTCAGGAGGATTGCAAGAAGAAGCACCTCATTTAGCAAAGCCAGTACTTGTATTAAGGGATGTTACAGAAAGACCTGAAGCAGTAGATGCCGGAACTGTTAAATTAGTTGGAACGGATGTAGACCCGATAGTAGAGGCAGCAAATGAGTTACTTAGAAATTCGGATTCGTACTCTAAAATGAGTAAATCAATTAATCCATATGGCGATGGTATAGCATCAAGAAGAATTGCAGATGCTATATTGAAATACTTTAATTTAAGTTCAAAAGAAGTAGAAGAATTTAAAAGATAAAGTTTGTCTAAAATTTAACAATTTATACTTGATAAAAGAAATGATAGCAGGTATAATTTAATTATGTTAATAATTTAACGAGAATTAATAAAATATTATAAGATTTTAGGAGGTCAAACATGAGAGACGTAGTTATTGTAAGTGCAGTAAGAACAGCATTAGGTACTTTTGGTGGAGCATTAAAAGATGTATCAGCAGCAGACTTGGGAGCTTTAGTAATTAAAGAAGCAGTAAGTAGAGCTGGAGTTAAACCAGAATTAATTGAAGAAGTTATTATGGGAAATGTAATTCAAGCGGGACTTGGACAAAACACTGCAAGACAATCAACAATTAAAGCAGGATTACCACAAGAAGTTTCAGCTATGACAATAAATAAAGTTTGCGGATCAGGTCTTAGAGCAGTTAGCTTAGCAGCTCAAATGATTAAAGCAGGAGATGCTGAAGTTATCATTGCTGGTGGTATGGAAAACATGTCACAAGCTCCATACTTAATGAAAAATGCTAGATGGGGTCAAAGAATGGGCGATGGAAAAATGGTAGACTCAATGATAAATGATGCATTATGGGATGCATTTAACAACTATCATATGGGTGTTACAGCAGAAAACATTGCAAAAGAATGGGGATTAACTAGAGAAGAGCAAGATGCTTTTGCAGCAGCATCTCAACAAAAAGCTGAAGCAGCAATTAAATCTGGAAGATTTAAAGATGAAATAGTTCCAGTTGTTATTCCACAAAGAAAAGGAGAACCAAAAGTATTTGATACAGATGAGTTCCCAAGATTCGGAACAACTGCTGATTCTTTAGGAAAATTGAAACCAGCATTTGCTAAAGAAGGAACAGTAACTGCAGGAAATGCTTCTGGAATTAATGATGGAGCAGCAGCATTTGTTGTTATGAGTGCAGAAAAAGCGGCAGAATTAGGTCTTAAGCCATTAGCTAAAATTGTTTCTTATGGATCAAAAGGATTAGATCCAGCAATTATGGGATATGGACCATTCCATGCAACTAAAAAAGCTTTAGAAAAGGCTAACTTAACAATAGAAGATTTAGACTTAATTGAAGCTAATGAAGCTTTCGCAGCTCAAAGTTTAGCAGTTGCTAAAGACTTGAATTTTGATATGTCTAAGGTAAATGTAAATGGTGGAGCTATAGCTTTAGGTCATCCAGTTGGAGCGTCAGGAGCTAGAATTTTAGTTACTCTTCTTCATGAAATGGAAAAGAGAGATGCTAAGAGAGGGCTTGCAACACTTTGTATTGGTGGAGGACTTGGAACAGCTCTTATTGTTGAAAGAGTTTAGTTAGAGTTTAAATTAATTGAGAAAGGTTACTATGTAGTCTAACATAGTAACCTTTTTTATTATGATAAAATTATTGATTGGAATTATGTATAAAAAATAAAACCGAGAGAAAAATAAAAACAATATTTAAAAAAATATGTTTAATTATATGTATTATAGCTAGTTTGAATTTAAAGTTTTAAGAAAGTTTAAGTTGCACTAGCTCGGAGTGCAAGTTAAGAGGGGAGGAAACGTCATAATAAAGTTTTTAATACTTTGTAATACTGACTAAATAAGAAGTTCTTATGTTAATTTAATATCACATAGTGTAACTATGAAGCCTAAAAAAAATAAATATTGCATAACAATAAGGTTATATATTCACTAATCAAGATGAAAAAATTATAGCCCTATAATCCTAAAATTAGAAAAAAGTAGATATATCTCCGAATTTAAAGGTGTTTTTGAATAATAAAAAATACATAAAATGGAATGAAAATGTTAACAAAAATAAAAAATAAATTATTCATATTACAGAAAATTCTGAAAAAAGATGTTAAAAAAAAACAAACATTCATAAAATGAGGAAGATGAAGTAAAACCTAATATTGACTAAGCATTTTAGAGCAAATACGACATAAACTGATTTTATACGGAAAATAAGCAAATTTTACTTTAAAACAGTGTTTTATTAAAGAAAGATATAAAGATATAATTACTGATATTGAGGTTAAGGGGGTTATGTATGAATAAAGAAGTGAATAAACTGCTTCTGCACACGCTAAAATATAGTCTTGGAAGCGGATTATTGATATCTTTAGTAATAATCTTAATTTCCACCTTTATAAATGCAGGAATCTATATGATAGGCATTTGTGTTTCCTTAATAAATTTTCTAGCTAGTGGTTATGTCATTGGAAAATTTCTGAAGAAGAATAAAGCATGGATTATAATTCCAACGTATTTCGTGAGAATGGCATTTATAATTGCTACAGTGTCACCTTTTCTGAAAAATATGGAATACGTAATATATTATATGATGGGCTTTATTTCGCATTATGTTCTACTTATAGTTTTTCGTATTAAAGAAAATAGGAAAGGAAGTGTTTAGATTGGAGCCGGTTATACCTATATTTTCTCCTGAAATTTTTGGCTTTACAGTAGATATTACCGCAGGGATAATAATCGAATGGATTGTCATTTTGATTTTAGGAATAGGTGCTTTTCTATTAACAAGAAATCTAAAGTTAAGACCTAATAAAACTCAATCAGCGTTAGAAAATATTTATCAAACAATAAGGGATTTCATGGTTAATACTATGGATGAAGAATATGAATCATTTTTGCCTTATATAGGAACGTTAATGATTTATTTACTAACACTGAACCTTGTTGGATTATTAGGCTTTAGACCGCCAACAAGTGATTTGAGTATAACAGCATCCTTTGCAATATCCACATTTTTAGTTGTAAATATAAACGCTATTAGGAAACATGGAATCCTTGGTTTTGGTAAGGGATTATTACATCCATTTGCGCCTATGTTACCACTAAATATATTGGAAAGATTTATATTACCAATGTCTTTAGCTCTGAGACTTTTTGGGAATATGATTGCGGCGGTAATATTGTTAGAGCTTGTGTATGAGAAATTAGGTGAAATATCAATATTTGCCCAATTGGGTATACCAATTATAGTACATGGATATTTTGATATATTTGATGGATTGATTCAAATGATAGTATTTACCATGTTAACTATGATCAATATCAAACAAACAGCAGAGCATTAAAAGAAAAACAAATCAACTATAATTTAGGAGGAATAATAATGAGTTTAGGAGTTCTAGCAGCTGGTATAGCTGTATTATCTGGTATTGGAGCAGGAATAGGTATTGGAGTAGCAACTGGTAAAGCAGTTGAAGCAGTTTCAAGACAACCAGAAGCACAAGGAAAAATAATGACATTCTTAATATTAGGTGCAGCACTTTGTGAAACAACTGCAATATACGGATTAGTAATGGCATTTATGTTAATGAACAAATAATGAATTCGCATGAGTTAATTACATTGACTCCGAAGGGAGGATATAGGTAAAAATGGAGATTAAAATATCAACACTGATAATGAACTGGATTAATTTTGGTATAATAATTTTAATCTTAAGACATTTCTTTTGGAATAAAATCAAAGGAATAATTGAAGAGAGACAAAATCTTATAGACCAAAAAATAAGCAAGGCTGATGAAGATGCTGAAAAAGCAAGAATGTATTTAGTAAAGAATGAACAAATTTTACAATCAGCTAAAGAAGAAGGTAAAAAAATCACTGAAGGACAAAGAGAAAAAGGTGATAAACTTTATGCAGAAATTGTTCAAAATGCTAAAACAGAAGCAAATTCATTAAAAGAAAGAGCAAGTTTAGAAATTGAAAGAGAAAAAGAAAAAGCAGAATACGAAATTAAAAAACAAGCAGTAGATTTAGCAATAGAACTTTCAGTTAAAGCTTTAGGACAACAAATTGATGAAGATACACATAGAAAACTTATTGGTGATTTTATTGCTAAGGTAGGTATGTAAGTATGTATGAATATTTAGATCGAAGGTATGCCTTAGCTTTATATGAAATTGCTGAAAGAAACAACAAAGTGGATGAATACATACAAGACTTAAAGGAAATTTGTGACCTAATTGAAAATAACACAGACTTTTATGAAATTGTTAAACATCCAGAAATTAATACAACAAAAAAGAAACAACTTTTTACTGACTTATTTAAAGGGAAAATTGATAATGAATTACTTTCTTTTATGGCTGTATTAATTGAAAAAAATAGAATACTTGACTTAAGAGGAAAGCTAAATCAATTAATTAATATCGATTTAGAAAGAAAAAATATCCTTAGAGGTATAGTGAAAACAGCTGTACCGATTTTACAAGAGGAATTAGAAAAGTTAACGGTAATTTTTGAGAAAAAGTATGAAAAGAAAATATTGTTTGAAACTGAAATAGATAAAAGCGTTTTAGGTGGAGTTTATTTAAGAATTGGAAATGATGTTATCGATGGTACTGTAAAATCAAAAATACAAGAAATGAAAGATTTAATGCTTAAGAAAGAATAGAGGTGAATCCATGAATATTAAACCAGAAGAAATAACTTCTATTATTAAAAAAGAAATAGAAAAATACGAAAAACAAATCAAAACGGTAGATTCTGGTACTATAATCCAAGTTGGAGATGGTGTTTCAAGAGTTTATGGATTAGATAATTGTATGGGAGGGGAATTATTGGAATTCCCTAATGATGTATACGGAATGGCTTTAAACCTTGAACAAGATAACGTTGGTTGCGTTCTTTTAGGAGATGAAAAGGGAATAAAAGAAGGTGACATTGTTAAAGGAACGGGTAAAGTAGTTGAAATTCCTGTTGGAGAGTCTCTAATAGGTAGAGTTGTTAATGCTTTAGGGTTACCGATAGATGGAAAAGGCCCAGCTGTTACAACTGAAACTAGACCTATAGAAGTTGCAGCTCCTAGCATAATTGACAGAAGCTCAGTTAATGAACCATTACAAACTGGGATAAAAGCTATAGATTCAATGATTCCAATTGGTAGAGGTCAAAGAGAGCTTATAATAGGGGACAGACAAACAGGTAAAACTGCAATAGGTATAGATACTATTATTAACCAAAAAGGTAAAGACGTTATTTGTATATATGTAGCCATTGGACAAAAGCAATCTACAGTTGCTCATTTAGTAAATACATTTACTGAAACTGGAGCTATGGATTATACTATAGTTGTAAGTGCTACAGCATCAGAATCAGCTCCATTACAATATCTAGCTCCATACGCAGGATGTACAATAGGAGAATATTTTATGCATAAGGGGAAAGATGTATTGATTATATACGATGATCTTTCTAAGCATGCAGTAGCTTATAGAGCTATGTCATTATTACTTAAGAGACCGCCAGGTAGAGAAGCTTATCCAGGGGATGTTTTCTATATCCATTCAAGATTGCTTGAAAGAGCAGCAAAATTATCTAAGGAATTAGGTGGAGGATCATTAACAGCTCTTCCAATAATAGAAACACAAGCTGGAGACGTTACTGCGTACATACCAACAAATGTTATATCAATAACAGATGGGCAAATATTCTTAGAATCTGATTTGTTTAATGCAGGTCAAAGACCAGCAGTAAATGCAGGTATATCAGTATCAAGAGTTGGTGGTAATGCGCAAATTAAAGCAATGAAACAAGTTAGTGGTACGTTAAGACTTGAACTTGCACAATATAGAGAATTAGAAGCTTTTGCTCAATTTGGATCTGATTTAGATAGTGATTCTAGTAGAAGACTTGAAAAAGGTAAGAGATTGGTTGAAGTGTTAAAGCAAGATCAATATAGTCCAATAGAAGTTGGAAAGCAAATTGTAATATTATATGCTGCAGTTAATGATTTCTTATCAGACATTAAAGTTAGTGATATAAGAAGATTTGAAAAAGAATTCTTAGAATATATTGATACTCATCATAGAGAAATAGAACAATCAATTGTTGCGGGAAAAACTTTAACTGATGAAATAAAATCTATGTTAGAGGAAGCAATAGTTGAGTTTAAAAAGATATTTTTAAAGGAAGCATAGCTTAAATTAAGCTATGCCCTTCTTTAGGAGGTGGAAATCATGGGTGCAGCTGGACTTCTAGATATTAAAAAGAGACTTAAATCAGTAGAAAATACCAGAAAAATCACAAATGCCATGGGGCTTGTTGCCACTTCTAAGCTGAGAAAATCCAAAAATGAATTAACAGTGAATAATGGATTTATTGACGCAACTGAACCAATAATAAAAAATCTTGCAAGTACTGTGTCTGGATACGGTAATAATATTTACATTAATGGAAACAAGAGTGAGAATAAATTATACGTAGTAATAACTTCAGATTCAGGCTTATGTGGTGGATTCAATAGTAATGTAGTTTCTTACTTAGAATCTATAACTAGAGAAAAGCGAAAAAATGCTAAGATTATTTTAGTTGGTGCTAAAGGTGGTAGTTACCTTAGAAGAGCAAAACTTGAACCTATAGCAGAGTATGTTGGTATTTCAGATTTACCGACAGTAAGTGATGCAAAAATGATATTTGATAAAGCCCTTGATATGTATTTGAATGAAGAAGTTTCGGAAATTAATATTGTATATTCTAATTTTGTGTCAGCAGTTAAACAGGAGCCGAAGGCTGTTAAAATATTACCGATAGAGAAATCTGAAGGTAATACAAATTCTGCTATTATACAACCAGATTTAGAAACAATATTAGAGGATGCTCTTAATATTTATATAAAGGGAAAGATTAGAAGTATTTTATTAAGTTCTAAATGTAGTGAGCAAAGTTCAAGAATGCAAGCTATGGATGGGGCTACAAAAAATGCTGATGATTTATTATCAGATTTAAAACTTAAGTTTAATAGAATTAGACAAGGCGTAATTACGCAAGAAATAAGTGAAATTGTTGGAGGAGCAGCAGCTCAAAATACGTAAGGAGGTATCTTATGCCTGGAAAGATAGGGAAAATAGTTCAAGTAATTGGACCGGTAATAGATATAAAATTTGATTCGGATTCTCTTCCAAATCTATATAATGCGATTAATATTAATATGGGAGATCACGAATTAGTAGCTGAAGTAGAGCAACACGTTGGAGATGATATAGTTAGAACAATCGCTATGTCAGCTACAGAAGGTTTAAAAAGAGGAATGGATGCTGTTGATACAGGAGCACCAATCTCTGTACCAGTAGGTGAAGTGGTATTAGGTAGATTATTCAATGTTTTAGGAGAAACTATCGATAAAGCTGGAGATATTGAAATAAATGAAAAATATCCAATTCATAGAGCAGCACCAAGCTTCAAAGATCAATCAGTTGAACCTGAAATGTTCGAAACAGGAATTAAGGTTGTTGACTTACTTGCACCATATCAAAAAGGTGGTAAGATAGGTCTATTCGGAGGAGCCGGAGTTGGTAAAACAGTATTAATACAAGAATTAATAAATAATATTGCGACTCAACATGGTGGATTATCAGTATTTACTGGAGTTGGTGAAAGATCAAGAGAAGGTAACGATTTATACCATGAAATGAAAGATTCGGGAGTTATTAGTAAGACTGCTTTGGTATTTGGTCAAATGAATGAACCGCCAGGTGCTAGAATGAGAGTTGCTTTAACAGGACTTACTATGGCAGAGTATTTTAGAGATAAGGGTCAAGATGTGTTACTATTTATTGATAACATATTTAGATATACTCAAGCAGGTTCTGAGGTTTCGGCATTACTTGGAAGAATACCTTCAGCGGTTGGATACCAACCAACACTTGCGACTGAAATGGGTGCCCTTCAAGAAAGAATTACATCAACTGTCAATGGATCTATTACATCAGTTCAAGCGGTATATGTTCCTGCCGATGATTTAACAGACCCAGCACCAGCGACCACATTCTCGCATCTAGATGCAACAACAGTTTTATCTAGAGGTATAGCTGAGCTTGGTATATATCCAGCGGTTGATCCTTTAGAATCTACATCAAGAATTCTTGATCCAAGAATAGTTGGAGAAGAACACTATGATGTAGCTGCTGGTGTTAAGCGTGTTCTTGCAAAATACAAAGAGCTACAAGATATTATAGCAATCTTAGGTGTTGATGAATTATCTGATGAAGATAAGGCAGTTGTAGCAAGAGCAAGAAGAATACAAAGATTCTTATCACAACCATTTACAGTTGCTGAGCAATTTACTGGAATGCAAGGGAAATATGTTCCGGTAAAGGAAACTGTAAAAGGATTTAGAGAAATTCTTGAGGGTAAATATGATGATTTACCAGAATCTGCATTCTTATTTGCAGGTTCTATAGAAGAAGTTATAGAAAAAGCAAAAAGTATAGGATAAAGGGGATGAGCAATTATGGCTAATACCTTTTTACTAAAAATCATTACGCCTGACCGTGAAGTTTACAGTGGAGAAATTGAGAAAGTTTCTTTAAAAAGTGCAGACGGTGGCTTTGAAGTTTATGCTAATCATGCAAGTATGATAGCAAGTACTATACCTTGTATTGCAAGATTTAAAGATGCTCAAGGCGTTGATAATGAGTTATTCATTTCAAAGGCACTTGCTCAAGTTAGCAATAATCAAATGATAATTTGCAGTGATGCTGCTGAATTCGAGGAAGATATTGATACAGCAAGAGCAGAAGATGCCAAGGTAAGAGCAGAAAATAGATTGAGAGAAGCTGGTTTATACAACAAGGAGAGAGCAGAATCAGCTTTGCTTAGAGCAAAACAAAGATTAATATTAACAAACACTAAGAAATAGGTTTGTGAATTTAAAGTGCAACATGTGCAGTGTGGATGAAAATCTATATTAAACATGTGCACTTTATTTTTTTATTCTATATATTGACAATCTATCACAAAATTTTAATAAGTTTATATTATATATATATAGCTGGATAGAAAAGGGAATAAAAATTAGAAGATTGGCCATAATTTAAGAAAGATAAAGTGAAGCTTTTTAGGTGGAGTTTTACACTCCTACTGAATTTAGTTGAACTAATTCAGGACCGTGCAACCGTTATTAAAGAGTATTACGGATGCTAGCTATTGGATAAATGAGGGGGATTAGATATGAATATAAGACTAAGTATAATCGCTTTTATATTATTATCTTTTTTAAATATAGGAGCTATTTCTAAGAATATGAGTGATACGGATAATTCATTTAGCATTATAGAAAATAATATTTCATGTGTAAGTGAATTTGAAGAAAATGGTGTGAAATTTCAATATAAAACTAAAGAAACAATTGATATAGAGCGCTTTAGAATAAAAGAATGCCTAACTAAAGACATAAAGGGATTATATAAGGAACTTGGAGAAAATGAATTTGAAATTATTAATGAAGATTTAAGCGCAAGTGTGAAGTTGTGGAGTGATACTCAATACAATTTTGTCGAGATTATATTGATAAATAAAAATTCTAAGTATTCAGCCACTGATTTGAAAAATATTGTTCATAAATTAGATGATCACAAATTAAAGGATATACAATATTTTTTATATTATGAAGGAAAAATCGATGATATAGATAATGAAAATTTAATAAGTAAGTTCATTAGTGAGAATAACCTACAAGATATAAAAACTACAAATATTAATAATGGTTATGTAGGAACCGGATATCTAAATAATAAAGATAGAATTAATTTTGCACAAGTCAAATATAATACTGGTTCACATATAATAATTGGTACGCCAATAATATTTGCAACATATTAAGACATATTGAGAACTTTTCAATATGATTGTTTATTTTGTTTCATTTAATGTAAGTAAGTTTTAATTACAATTTGATGTAAGGAAAATATCTTAATGCGTTAATGATACAAAGTATAAATCATTTGGATAGTCATTTCAAATGCTTAACAATTCATTATGGAGGATAATATGGAGAAAATAGTGGTTAAAGGTGTAAAGGAACTTAAGGGTGAAGTGAATATAAGCTGTGCTAAAAATTCAATTTTACCTATAATTGCAGCAACTATATTGTGCCCAGAGCCTATAGTTATTGAGGATACACCTAAATTAGAAGATGTTGATGTTATATGTAAACTATTAAGTGAATTAAATTGTGATGTTAATATTTCAAATGTAAACAATAGATTAACTATAGATACAAAGAATATAGTAGAGATGGATGCAAATACAGAACTTATGAGGAAGATGAGAGCATCATTCTTGATTATGGGGCCTATGCTTGCCAGATTTGGATATTGCAAGCTATCACTACCAGGTGGATGTAACATAGGAAGTAGACCAATCGATTTACATCTTAAGGGGTTTAAGTTACTTGGAGCTGACATTATAATGGGGCATGGTTTTGTAGAAGTGAAGGCGAAAAAAATGATTGGAAGCAGAATATATCTAGATTTTCCTTCAGTTGGTGCAACAGAAAATATCATGATGGCATCGGTGTTTGCCGAGGGTACCACTATAATAGAAAATGCAGCAGAAGAGCCGGAAATTTGGGATTTAGCACAATTCTTAAATAAAATGGGTGCTAAAATAAAGGGAGCTGGATTTGGAAAAATAACTATAGAAGGAATAAAAAGCTTGAAGGGAATAAGCTATAGGCCTATATGTGATCGAATAGAAGCAGGAACTTTTATGATAGCTGCTGCTATTACAAATAGTAAGCTAAAGATTAATGGAGTAAATGAAGAACATTTAAGACCTGTGATAGAAAAACTAAAAGAATGCGGAGTTAAGTTTAGTGAATATATAAATAATTCAGTAATTGTGGATGGAAGAGCCACTAAGAAACCTCTAGACATAAAAACACTTCCATACCCTGGATTTCCAACTGACATGCAGGCACAGATGATGAGCTTATTATCAATTGTTGAAGGTGTAAGTGTTATTACAGAAACAGTTTTTGAAAATAGATTTATGCATGTAGCAGAACTTCAAAGAATGGGGGCTAATATAAAAATCGATGGGAGGACAGCTATAATTGAAGGAGCACAAAAATTGACAGGATGTGAGGTTAAGGCAACGGACTTAAGAGCAGGGGCAGCATTGATTTTAGGAGGTTTGGTAGCGGAAGGAGAAACTGAAATAAGTGATATCTACCATATTGACAGAGGATATGTTGAAATTGAAGAAAAATTTAGAAGACTAGGAGCAGAAATTTACAGGATAAATGTTTAAATATGAAAGATTGCAAGAGACTATCTTATTTTTAGATAGTCTTTTTTATGTTTAAATTTAGGGTGAAGTGGAATGCATAAAAGTTAACATAATTATAAAAGTTAAACATATACTTTATAGTGCAGGCTTTAGGAGGATAAGTTATGAAAATAATTAATGTAAAAACTAAAAATATTAAGATAGATAGCAGTGTGAAGACAATCGGTGTCATGACCGTGTTTATTGTTATTATATTAGTAGTACTGCCTTTAATTTTTCTGGGCACTGGAAAGGGAATTAACAGTGAATTTAGTTTGGACAATAATGATATAGTAAAGAATTCAAACATAGTTTTTCCTGTTGATGGGAAAGTTAAGCTTTACCGTAAGTCGGAAGATAGAGTTGAGGAATTAGATTTGGAAGATTATATAATGGGAGTTGTAGCAAGTGAAGTCCCAGCTAGCTTTGAAGAAGAAGCGTTAAAGGCTCAGGCAGTTGCAGCAAGAACATTTTATATGAATAAAAGGAATAATCCAGATAAAGACTCTAAAGCAAAAGGAGCAGAAGTTTGTGATACTATAAATTGTCAAGTTTACATGAGTAAAGAAGAAAGAGTATCTAAATGGGGGAAAAGTCAAGCAGAGAGCAACTGGGAAAGGATAAGAGAGTCAGTTTTAGATACAAAGGGTCAAGTTCTTACTTATGATGGGAAAGTGTTAGAATATCCTCAATTTTTTGCAACCAGTTCAGGTAAAACAGAAGATGCTAAAGATGTATTCTCAGTTGATGTACCATATTTAAAATCTGAAGAAAGCAAAGGTGAGGAAATTGCTCCAAAGTATAAAACAACTATAAAAATTCCGGTGAGTGAATTTGTAAATAAAGTAACTGGAAGATATACAAACTCAAATATTAAGAAAGATAATTTATTATCTCAAATTAAGATAGAAAGTTATACTGAGGGTGGTAGCGTAAAGGAAATAAAGGTGGGGAACACTACCATAAAAGGGACTGAGTTTAGGGAGCTATTTAATTTAAATTCAACAAATTTTAAGCTGAGTTTTGAGAATAATGTAGTATCTGTGAATTGTACAGGCTATGGTCATGGCGTTGGTATGAGTCAGTGGGGAGCAAATGTCATGGCTAAAAATGGTTCTGCATATGAGGAAATTCTTAAGCATTACTATAATGGAGTAAAAATTCAAGAAATAGAATATAAATGACATGGAATTATTTCAAGATACAGTGAACTAAGTTTGGAAAATATTAATATGGAAGAAATATTTGTAATTAATTTTAAATATTACAAATATTTCTTCTTTTTTTGTTTAAAGAATAAGAAGAAGGACATAATCTAGCTAACACTAAATTTTATTGGAAATTATAATGGAGTGCTATATGAAGCAGCGAATAATAATCCCTATAAATTTAGTTGAACTTATACATGAAAGAGGTGAAAGTCTAGGATTTGGTAGTTATAAATTATAGCTTATGAGTTATGAGTTCATAATTATTAGTACTAGGTAAATGTTCGCGGTTTATTATTGAAAATTTTAAAAAATGAAAAATAAAATGTAATAAAAGTGCTTGGTTATGTATTATTTTTCATAAAAAGGGAACTATAACAATAGGAGGTGTTCATATTGAACAAAAATTTAAAAGAGAAATTCAGAAATTTGATTAGGAAGGAGGGATTTTACATCGCTTTATTCCTTTGTCTTTGCATAATAGTTACAGTTGGAACTATTTCTTATAAAATGCTGAGCAATAGAAGTGAAGTTAATAAGACTGAAGATATTAATAAAGAATTAACATTGAACTCAGACGACAGTGGAAAAACAGTTAATGAAGTTCAGAATGCTGAGAGAGTTGATAATTCTTCAAGTAATAAAAATACAACTGATAAGACAAAGACAGAAAAAGCAGCTACGGTAGCTACAAATAATACAGTGAGTTTTGTGAATCCTTTAGATGGTGTTGAGAGCAGAAAATATACTTATCCAGCACCGGTAAAAGTAGAAGAAGGTATTTTTAGAACTATTAGAGGTGTAAACTTAGAAGCTAAAATAGGCACAGATGTTAAAGCGGCAGCCGATGGAGTAGTAGAGCTTGTAGATAATTCAGGAGTAGAAGAAGGTGTAGTTGTAGAAATTAAACATGCAAATGGATTGAGAACAAGATATGGTAATCTTGATGCCAATGTTTTAGTAAAAAAAGGTAGTAAGGTTACAGCAAATCAAGTCATCGCTAAAGTCGGAGAAACTGCAAAGGTATTTAGTAAAGATTCATTTGGAGAGTTTTTAAATTTACAAGTAATTGATGCTAATGGAGAACAAGTTAATCCAGAAAAATATTTTAAATTAAAATCTAAATAATATTTTATGAAAACAAAATATTAGTCATTCATTAATTCAAAATGAATGACTAATACAAAATGTGAGATTATGTAATTTATAAAAGTATTTAATTAAAGGAAGTGGTATTTTGAAAGATTATATTGAGGAAAGAGTCTTAGATGTAGCAAAGTATATTATTGATTCAAAAGCTACAATAAGAAAAACTGCCAAAGTTTTTGGAGTAAGTAAAAGTACGATTCATAAAGATATGACAGAAAGACTTTTAAAAATTAATCCAGAAATAGCACAAGAAACTCATTCAATTCTAGAATTGAATAAAGCTGAGAGACATATTAGAGGTGGAAAAGCCACTCAAATGAAATATAAAATTATTGAATCTTAATAAGATTAAGTCTATAATATATTATTAGTAGAATTATGTAAACATAGGTATTAATATGTATTATAGGAGTGAATAAGAGATGTGCTTTTGGAGAACAGGGATAGACCTTGCGATTGACTTAGGAACAGCAACTGTACTAGTTTATGTAAAGGGTAAAGGGGTGATATTAAAAGAGCCTTCTGTTGTAGCTATAAATAAAAATAATAATAAATTGTTGGCTATTGGTGAAGAAGCTAGAAAAATGATAGGAAGAACCCCCGGAAATATAGTTGCAGTAAGACCGTTAAGAGATGGTGTTATTTCAGATTATGACATAACACAAAAGATGCTAAAAGAATTTATTAGGAAAGCATGTGGAAAAAGAGGTATTAGGGCTCCTAAAGTAATTGTTTGCGTACCATCTCAAGCTACAGAAGTAGAGAAGAGAGCTGTAATTGATGCAGCTATGAATTCAGGAGCAAAAACAGTTCATTTAATAGAGGAACCGTTAGCAGCTGCTATTGGAGCAGGGCTAGATATTACAAAGCCTAATGGATGCATGGTAGTAGATATTGGAGGAGGGACTTGCGATATCGCTGTAATTTCACTGGGTGGAGTAGTAGAAAGAGAATCAATAAAAGTGGCTGGAGATAAATTTGATGATGCTATAATAAAGTATGTGCGAAATGAATATAAGTTAATGATAGGTGAAAAGACAGCCGAGGATTTAAAAATTAATATTGGTTCAGCATTTAAGAATTCTAGAAATCTATCATGTATGATGAAAGGTAGAAATCTTATCACAGGATTACCAGACGAAGTAGAAATTACAACAGAAGAGATAAGAAATGCAATAAAAGAACCTGTAGAAATAATAGTTGACACAGTAAAAAAAGTGTTAGAAAAAACACCACCTGAATTGGCTTCAGATATAATCGAACGAGGAATATTAATGACCGGTGGAGGTGCGTTAATACACGGATTAGATAAGCTTATAGAATTTAAGACAGGAGTAGCGGCAATGGTTGCTGAAGATTCTGTAGAGTGTGTCGCTAAAGGAACTGGTAAAGTACTTAGTTACATAGACAAGTTGGATGGAGATGTAAACTCTCAGCAAATAGTGCTTATAGAATAGCAGAAAAATAACAGTCAAAATAAGTAATTTTGGCTGTTATTTTTTATGAAATTTTAAATGGTTGGGAATTGCCCGCGATTTAAGTTATAGGCTTCCATAAAAATTCTGGATATAATCTTAGCCATATCCATAATAAAAGAAAGTCTTATACTGCGAGAAAAGAAGAATTCGGCATTGTCGCTAGAGTCAACAATACCAATAACTGATGCAATTCCGACTTCTGGAAGCTCCTTGCCCACGCCTTTACCTGGATGTATTGCGTAATTTCTTATGCGAATTTCACCTATGTCGTCTTCATCACCCAAACAAGCATCAACACCAATAATAGATGCATCAGGATGATTGGATTGTATTTCACTTAAGCGTTCATCTATATTTAAGGCGTGAATTGGAGAAGATAAGGTACCATAAACAGGTAGGGGGAAGAAATTCTCAGTTAGTATAGTTCCAACTAATGGACCAAGACAATCTCCAATGCATTTATCAGTACCAATGCAAACTATTACCGTATTTTCGGTGATATAATTTTTAATTTCTAAAGTTAGATTGTAATTAAATTTAAGATTAATATCTGGTTTCATCAAGAATATATACCCCCTTTATAGATATATATGAGGAATAGAAAGAAGATAGTATAAAAAAAATATAAATGGTAATTAATAGTAATAAAGGAGGTATTTATGAAGAAGTATTTAATAGGTTTATTTTTATTTATCACAGTAATAATGAATATTTATTTAGTATTTTACTGGGAACCACAGGGTCAAATGAGTGCAAAAAAAGAAGATGTTGAAACGGTGGTGTCATATACAAAATCAATATATAAAGTAAATAAAGGAAAAATATTGGAACAATTATCACCTGAAAATAAGAAAGAATTAGAACAAATAATGAAAAAACTATCAGCACTAGATATGGGAAGAATAAAAGAATATTATGAAGAACCTGATGAGGAAAAAGGAGTAATAAATGCTTTTAAGCTTTTAAAGAAGAGACTTTCGAGTGAGGATTACAATAAACTGGAACAACTAAGCTCTTCATTTTTAGATATAAAGAGAATAAATGAAAAAATAAGAAAATAATTAGATTACTATGTTAAATGGAAGTATGATGTAGAAATATGAAGTAATCCGGGGATAATTTCGCTAAAAAGAGTAATTATAGAGTTGAAATAAAATCACTTTGCAGATATACTAATCATTGTTGATTAGCAATACGACAAGTGCAACAAACAAAACAATATGGAGGAATTCCCGAGTGGCCAAAGGGGGCAGACTGTAAATCTGTTACGTTTCGTTTCGATGGTTCGAATCCATCTTCCTCCACCATTAAGATGGGCGCATAGCTCAGCTGGGAGAGCACCTGCCTTACAAGCAGGGGGTCACAGGTTCGAGCCCTGTTGTGCCCACCATCTTAAAAAAAATAATCAAATAAACATGCTGGCATGGCTCAACGGTAGAGCAGCTGACTTGTAATCAGCAGGTTGTAGGTTCGATTCCTATTGCCAGCTCCAACAAAATAATATGGAGGAATTCCCGAGTGGCCAAAGGGGGCAGACTGTAAATCTGTTACGTTTCGTTTCGATGGTTCGAATCCATCTTCCTCCACCATTAAGATGGGCGCATAGCTCAGCTGGGAGAGCACCTGCCTTACAAGCAGGGGGTCACAGGTTCGAGCCCTGTTGTGCCCACCATCTTAAAAAAATATAATTAAATAAATATGCTGGCATGGCTCAACGGTAGAGCAGCTGACTTGTAATCAGCAGGTTGTAGGTTCGATTCCTATTGCCAGCTCCAACAAAATAATATGGAGGAATTCCCGAGTGGCCAAAGGGGGCAGACTGTAAATCTGTTACGTTTCGTTTCGATGGTTCGAATCCATCTTCCTCCACCAAAAAGAATAAACATAGTTTATTCTTTTTTATTGAATATTAGCATAATAATAGATAGTTATAATATTGACTAATTATGGATGCTGTGATAAAATATTTTTGAAAATTAAATTATGTAACTCTTATCAAGAGAGGTGGAGGGATAGGGCCCTGTGAAACCCGGCAACCTGTATTAATATAAGGTGCCAATTCCTGTAGATATTTCTACAAGATAAGAAAATGATTGTTAAAATCGCGCTCTTCTTATCGAAGAGCTTTTTTTATTTATCTGATGTCGAGCAACTGTAATGCTCCTAATCCCTATTAAGATTGTTGCTAACAGTGGAACGACTCTAGACGAGGCACCCCTTGAAGGTATAACTTCAACTAAGATTCAGATGAAGAATAAGCTCCACCTGAATCAAGTTTCACTTGATATCATTAAGTTTACGCGTGCTTAATTATTAAAGTAAAAAATATTAGAAATCAATGGAGAAGAGTAATTTAATTTGGTTTATATTGTATTTAAAATATAATAAGTAGATATAAGTTTTTTAAAATAAAATAATATATGTATAAAATAAAATGATACATATATAAGTGAAGGAGAGAACAAAATGAGAAGATTATTTACTTCAGAATCAGTTACAGAAGGGCATCCAGATAAAATGTGTGACCAAATCTCTGATGCTATATTAGATGCTATTTTGACACAAGATCCACTTGCTAGAGTTGCTTGTGAAACATGCACTACTACAGGTATGGTTATGGTAATGGGAGAAATAACAACAAATTGTTATGTTGATATTCCAAAGGTAGTTAGACAAACAGTAAGAGAAATTGGATATGATAGAGCAAAATTCGGATTTGACTGTGATACTTGCTCAGTTATCACATCAATAGATGAACAATCAGCCGATATTGCAATGGGTGTTGATGAAGCTTTTGAATCAAGAAAAGGTGAAAAAGATGCAGTAGAGGCAGTTGGAGCTGGAGACCAAGGTATGATGTTTGGTTTTGCGACTAATGAAACAGAGGATTTTATGCCGCTTCCAGTATACATGGCTCATAAATTATCAAGAAGACTTACAGAAGTAAGAAAAGATGGTACTTTAAATTATTTAAGACCAGATGGTAAAACTCAAGTTACTGTTGAATATGAAGATAATGTACCTAAGAGAATAGATACTATAGTTATATCAACACAACATGATGAGAAAGTAACTTTAGAACAAATTCAAGAAGATCTTAAAAAGTATGTTATAGACGCTGTTGTTCCAGCAGAGTTATTAGATAGTGAAACTAGATATTTCATTAACCCAACAGGTAGATTTGTTGTTGGAGGCCCTCAAGGAGATTCAGGGTTAACAGGAAGAAAGATAATAGTTGATACATACGGTGGTTATGGTAGACACGGTGGCGGAGCTTTCTCTGGAAAAGATCCAACTAAGGTAGACAGATCAGCTGCTTATGCTGCAAGATGGGTAGCTAAGAATTTAGTTGCTGCAGGTGTTGCTGATAAACTTGAAATTCAATTAGCTTATGCAATTGGTGTTGCTAAACCAGTTTCAATTGAAGTGGAAACTTTTGGAACGGGAAAGATTGATGAAGATAAGATTGTTGAAATAGTGGAAAAAGTTTTTGATTTAAGACCAGGAGCTATAATTAGAGATCTTGACTTAAGAAGACCTATTTATAGACAAACAGCTGCTTATGGACATTTCGGTAGAAATGATCTTAATCTACCATGGGAACAATTAAATAAAGCTGAAGAAATAAAAAAATATATCTAAGCTTTAATTGTTACTAATTAAAGCGTAATTTAAATCACTAGAGTAACTTAAAAATAGTATAGATGTATTTATTAGCTGTCTTAAATTTATTTAGGACAGCTTTATTGCGTAATGAATTTTTAATTTTATCAAGAATTAGTTAATGTATGCTGTTGTTAGATATCTTTGAGACCGTCACTTTCAAATAAGTCTAATATTCATAAGAAATTATTATATTAGAATAATATTAACAAATTAATAGTGTTAAACTATTGTGCAATTTATTTGTGATATAATAAAAAAAGAAATAAATCTAAAGTTAAATTTTATTCTTAGCAGTTTAAATAAACATAAAAAGTTTGGAGAGATTCTATGGAAGTTCTAAATGGTTTTGTAGAAAGCATTGTATTTAAAAGTGAGGATACTGGTTATGTAGTTTGTAGGATTAGGAATGAGAAAAATTTAATTAATGCTGTTGGAACTGTTCCGTTTTTGAAGGAAGGACAGAATGTAAAATTAACAGGATACTGGACAGTGCATAAGCAGTTTGGTAATCAATTTAATATTCAAGATTATGAAGAACTTCTTCCAAACTCATTAGATGGAATAGAGAAATACTTGAGTGCTGGAATAATACATGGAATTGGACCTGTAACAGCTAAGAAGATAATAGAAAAGTTTGGTGAAGAAACTTTAGATATCATGGAAAATCATATCGAAAGGCTTACGGAAATAGAAGGCATAGGCGAAAAAAAATTTCAAATAATATATGAATCTTATATAGAACAACAAGGCTTAAAAGATATAATACTATATTTTCATAAACATGGCGTTACTAATAACCAATGCATGAAGATTTATAAGAAATTTGGACCAAATGCAAGACATATAGTAGAAGATAATCCTTATATACTATGTGATGAAATATCCGGTATTGGATTTAAGACGGCAGATAGAATTGCAATGAGTATAGGAATTGAAGGCAGTTCAGATTTTAGAATACAAAGCTGCATTAAATATGTAATGAATCAATTTTGTGGTGCAGGTAACACATTTATGCCGAAGGATAATATAATAGAGGAATGTGAAAGAAATTTATTAATATCTAAGGAAGTAATCGAGAAGAACATATATGATATGTCGGCGCAGCAAAAAATTATTGTTGAAAATGTAAATGGAATTGAAGTGGGTTTTTTACTCCAGTACTATTATTGTGAGCTAGGTGTGACAAGTAAAATAATTACTTTAGGGTTGCAACAAATACAAACTATAAATTCTGACATTGATTTTGAAATTGATGTATTTGAAAAGGAACAAAATATAAAATTTGCAGAGTCACAGAGGGAAGCGATTAGTGGAGCTTTTAATAACGGTATAGAAATAATAACAGGAGGTCCTGGAACCGGTAAGACAACAATAATAAAAGCTATAATACATATTTATGAGAATAATGGGATGAAGGTAATACTTGGAGCACCCACAGGAAGAGCTGCTAAAAGAATGACTGAATCAACAGGAAGGGAAGCTAAAACAATACATAGATTATTAGAAATGGGGATCGCGGAAGATGATGAATCGGTCTTTGAGAAAGGAGAATCATCACCTCTAGATTGCGATGTGATAATCATTGATGAGGCATCTATGATTGATATAATGCTAATGCAAAATTTACTAAAAGCTATTAATTTAGGAACAAGATTAATAATTGTAGGAGATGTAGATCAATTGCCGTCTGTTGGGCCAGGAAACGTATTAAAGGATCTTATAGAAAGTGAATATATAAAGGTTGTAAGATTAAAAGAAATCTTTAGGCAGGGGTCAGAAAGTCTGATTGTAGTAAATGCACATAGGATAAATCAAGGTGAGATGCCATTATTAAATCAAAAGGATAAAGATTTTTTCTTTATTAATGAAGAAAATCAAGAAAGAATAGCTAATACAATAATGGATTTAATGAATAGGAGACTTCCTAAGTTTAATAAATCATGGGATAAATTAAAAGATATGCAGGTATTAACTCCTATGAGAAAAGGGGTGCTCGGAGTAACTAACTTAAATACTATTCTTCAAGAAATGTTTAATTCACCATCAAAAGATAAAAAAGAAAAGACTTCTCGAGATATAATTTTTAGAGAAGGAGATAAAGTTATGCAGACTAAGAACAACTATACTTTAAAATGGGTTAGAGTTAGTGGTTATGGTGAAAGTGAAGGTGTTGGTGTATTTAATGGTGATTTGGGATTTATAGAGAGTATAGATGATGAGAGAAAAACTCTTACCATTATATTTGATGAGGAAAGAAAAGTAATTTACGATTTTAATTTTTTAGATGAATTAGATTTAGCATATGCAACTACAATACATAAAAGTCAGGGAAGCGAATTTAAAGTTGTAATAATGCCAGTGTTTATGGGTTCACCTTTTTTGATGAACCGTAATTTACTCTATACGGGGATCACAAGAGCTAAACAATTAGTAGTTGTTGTTGGATTTCAAAAAGCATTAATGTATATGATTAATAATACAAATAGCATAGAAAGATATTCGGCATTAAAACATAGAATTAAAGATATAATAACTAAAGATGAGTTTGAAAATTAATTGAAGGGAGATAGGTGTATGAGGAATGTATCTAAAGTAACAGAAGAAGATTTGAAATACGCATTTGATAAAATAGAGTATTGGTATAAGAAAAATATCAAATTTCTAACAATTGTTACAGTCCCGTTTAATACATCATGTATTTTTTCAAATATAATATGTAAGCTTGCCCAAAACAATAATAAAGTATTATATGTTTGGGGAAAGAATGGAGAGAATAGAGAACTTGTTAACATTGTAAGAGAACTTAATTCAAATATAACTCATTCTTATATTGAAAAGGGGCATTCGAACTCAGATTTTACATTTATTCATTATAGCAACTTGATGAAGGTTAAAGAACATTATGATTTGGTGATTTTTGATGACATTACATACTTTTCTAATTTAAGTAATGTAACTGTAAGAGATATGCTTGAAATTTGTGCAAGTTTGGGCAAAAGAGTGCTGATATATAGTATAGAAAAATTGGCTCTAGTTGGTGAGAAGCTTGAGCTTGTAGCATATAACTACAAAAAACCTTTTGTGGAACCCAGAATATTAACAACTAGAATAGATCTGAATTTAGATATTCCATTTACTCTTTATGACTATTTTAAGTGGTTCAGAGAAAGCAATCATAAAGTAGTTATTTATGTACCAAACAGAGAAAAACTTAGCATAGTATATGATTATTTTTCTAATAAATTAAAGCTTCAAGACGTGAAGGTAATAAAAGTATCAGAAAAAGATGAAATGAAGAGATGTGAAAAGGTATCAAAATATAAAGATAAGGCAATATTTGTAATAACCAATAAAATAGAGGAGTTACTTGAATATTGCTATATGGATGATGCAGTAATATTATTTTCTGATAATGAGAGATATACGTATAAGAAACTACTATATGTATGTGGACAAATAAGAAATGTTAATCTTAAATTACCTGAGGTTTTATTAGTTTCAAATGAGGTATCAGATGATATGGAAAGAGCAAAAAGTATGGCAAGAGATTTCAATAAAAAAGTATGGGAGAAACGCTTAATAGAATTATAAGAAATTTGTGGGAAGGACTAATTGAAGTAATATATCCAAGAGAAAATTATTGCATTATATGTAGAGATGATGATTGTTTTGGAATTTGTGAAAATTGTAGAAAAGATATAAAAAGAATAAAGAATTTATATCAAGATAAAATAATAAGCTACGGTTATTATGGTGGAGTATTAAAGGAGTTAATATTAAAGTTTAAATATAAGAACAATTTTACGGCGGGGGATATACTAACAGAGCTGCTTGAAGAATATATTATTAATAATTTTAACTACAAGGAATACATAATAACATATATACCTCTATCAAAAAAATCAAAAAAGGTAAGAGGATTTAATCAATGCGAATATATGGCTAAAAAGATATCTAGAGATTTATCAATTAGAAGTTTAGAGATATTAATTAAAAGTAAGGAAACAAAAGAACAGAAAACATTAAAAAAGGAAGAAAGATACGAAAATATAAAAAATGCTTTTAATATAAAAAGAGGAATAAAATTAAAGGGATGTAATATTATACTAATAGATGATGTAATTACTACCGGTGCAACCATTAATGAAGCGTATAAATTATTAAAAAAATATCAAGTAAACGATATAAAACTATTGACCTTAGCCAAAAGTCATATATAATATTAATGTAAAGCTAGGTTTGTGGTTGAAAGTCGAAGCTAGTCGCAGGCAAAACGATCCACGTAATTTAGGCAAAATGTCTAAGGAGCATGGTGCGGTATAGAAGTAAGTCCTGCCAGTTATATTCTGAGAGGGTTAGTAGTGAGGGATTAAATTCTATTAGCAAAAGCTCCAGCAGGCGAGTGTGGGGTCAAAAACCAGGTCAACTAGCTTTACTTTTATTTATATTTGAATTATTGCTAACGGACCAAATGAGAAATCTATTCTGAAATTTACAGTTAGATTTATTTTTTGCGCTTAATTTTCAGAATAAACTGATAATTGTCTTGTTAAGTTAGTAAAAAGATGATAAAATAATAATAACTTAAAGATATTAAGTTTAAAAAACTTTTTCATATGAGAGGGGCTGGAATTAATGAAAGTCACAGTTATAGCAAAAAATATAGAACTAACAGATGCACTAAGAGAAATAGTGCAAAAAAAGATAAGCAAATTGGAAAAGTATTTTGAAGTGGGCGTAGAAGCTAAGGTTACACTAAGTGTTCAAAAAAATAGACATAAAATAGAAGTTATGATTCCGTTTAATGGGGTAGTATTAAGAGGTGAGGAATCGACTTCTGATATGTACAAGTCATTAGACTTGGTAGAAGATAAATTGGAAAGACAAATTAGAAAGCAAAAAACTAGATTGTCTAGAAAACATAGTGGATCATTGAAATTTGCAGAAATAAATAATATAGATATCAATCCATCAGATGAGGAGTCTGGAAATTTAGTTAGAGTAAAGAAATTTGGAGTAAAACCAATGAATTCTGAAGAGGCAATTCTTCAAATGGATTTATTGGGACATAATTTCTTTGTATATCAAGATGCTGATAGCAGTAAGGTGAATGTAATTTATAAAAGAAAAGATGGAGATTATGGTTTGTTAGAACCAGAATTTATATAAAATTCATGAATATGACTGTTCGAAATGTGAGTTTAACTCACATTTCGAACAGTTTTTATATTGCGTGTGAGTAGAGAAAATCTTGTAATAAATCAACCTGCATAATATGGAATTTTTAATTCCAATATTCACATTTATTATTAATAAAATGTGAGCAAAATATTAAAAAAGAATTAAAATTAGATGTTTTATATAGGATTTAATACAAAAATCATGAGTTTTATTGAAAAGAAGATAAATAAAATGCTATAATTATAGAATACGTGATTTATAAATTGAATTTATCAAATATATTTTAGAAATTAGTGTGAAATATAGAATTTCGAAAGGATGACATTATGGGACTATTAGATGCCGTATTTGGAACATATAGTGAAAGAGAAGTTAAGAGGCTTAGACCTAGTATACAAAAAATAAATGATTTAGACGAGGCAATGCAAAAACTTTCAGATGAAGAATTAAAAGCAAAGACTTTTGAATTCAAAGAAAGATTAGCAAATGGAGAGACTTTAGATGATATTCTATCAGAAGCATTTGCGGTTGTAAGAGAAGCATCTGCAAGGGTTTTAGGAATGAAACATTATGATGAACAACTTATGGGAGGTATGATACTTCACCAAGGAAGAATATCAGAAATGAAAACAGGTGAAGGTAAAACTTTAGTTGCAACATTACCAGCATATTTGAACGGATTAAGTGGAAATGGAGTTCACATAGTAACAGTTAATGACTACCTTGCTAAAAGAGATGCTGAACAGATGGGTCAATTATATGGTTTCTTAGGATTGACTACAGGTGTTATTGTACATGAATTAAATAATGATCAAAGAAGAGAATCATATGGATCAGATATAACTTATGGAACTAATAATGAATTTGGATTTGACTATTTAAGAGACAACATGGTTATTTACAAAGAAGAAAGAGTTCAAAAACCATTAAATTTTGCAATAGTCGATGAGGTTGACTCTATTTTAATCGATGAAGCTAGAACTCCACTTATAATTTCAGGTCAAGGTGAAAAATCTACTGAATTTTATAAGGTTGCTGATTACTTCGCAAAGAAATTACTTGAAGAAAGAGACTTCACTAGAGATGAAAAAGCTAATGCAGTAATGTTAACTGATGAAGGTGTTAGAAAAGCAGAAGCTACATTTAATGTTAAGAATTATGCTGATGCTGAAAATATTGAATTACAACATTATGTAACTCAAGCTTTAAAAGCAAACTTTGCCATGAGAAGAGATAAAGACTACATGGTTAAAGATGGAGAAGTAATAATCGTTGATGAATTTACAGGAAGACTCATGGAAGGTAGAAGATATTCAGATGGTCTTCATCAAGCAATAGAAGCAAAAGAAGGTGTCAAGATTGCAAGAGAATCAAAAACGTTAGCTACTATTACATTCCAAAATTACTTCAGAATGTATAAAAAATTAGCAGGTATGACTGGTACTGCATTAACTGAAGAAAATGAATTCAGAGAAATTTACGGATTAGATGTTATTGTTATACCAACACATAGACCAATCGCAAGAAAAGATAATCCGGATTTAGTATTCAGTACTGAGCTTGGAAAAATTAAAGCAGTTGCTTCAGAGGTAGAAAAAGCTCATGCTAAAGGTCAACCGGTACTGGTTGGTACAGTAAGTATCGAAAAATCAGAACTTGTTTCAAGCATGCTTAAGAAAAAGGGAGTGCCACATCAAGTATTAAATGCTAAATTTCATGAACAAGAAGCTGAAATAATAAGTCACGCAGGTGAAAAGGGTATGGTTACTATAGCTACTAATATGGCTGGTAGAGGTACTGATATTAAGCTTGGTGAAGGAGTAGTTGAACTTGGAGGTCTTAAGATAATAGGTACTGAAAGACATGAATCAAGAAGAATAGATAACCAATTAAGAGGACGTTCAGGAAGACAAGGGGACCCTGGTGAATCAACATTCTTTATTTCATTAGAAGATGATTTAATGAGAATATTTGGATCAGAAAAGATTCAAGGAGTTGTTGAAAAATTAGGACTTCAAGAAGAAGAAGCTATTGAAAGTAAAATGGTTTCAAAGGCTATTGAAAATGCTCAGAAGAAGGTTGAAGGTAACAACTTTGATATTAGAAAGCAATTATTAGGATACGATGATGTAATGAATATTCAAAGAGAAGTTATCTATAAACAAAGATCAGAGGTTCTTGAAGGTGAAGATGTAAAAGAAGAAGTATTATCAATGACAAAAGATATTATTGCAGAAGCTGTTAATATTCATATTACAGGTGAAACAGAAGATTATAGAGAAGAATTTTTAAACTTAATGGTATACTTACAAGAAATATGTATTCCAGCAGGTTTGGTTAACTTACCAAGTTTAGAGAATCTATCAAATGAAGAAATAATTGAAAATCTTTATGAAGTTGCACGTAAATTCTATGAGGCAAAAGAAGAAGAATTTACACCAGAAAGATTAAGAGAAGTTGAAAGAGTTGTTCTTTTAAGATCAGTTGATACTAAATGGATGAGTCATATAGATAACATGGATCACCTAAAACAAGGTATTGGACTTCAATCGTTTAAGCAAATTGATCCAGTTCAAGCTTACCAAATGGAAGGTAGTGAAATGTTTAATGAAATGATTAGATCAATCAAGGAAGAAACAGTTAAACTATTATTCCGTGTGAAAATAGAAGTGGCTCCAGAAAGGGTAAGAGTTGCTCAAGAAACAGCAGCAATTCATGCAGAGGCATCAAGTGCTGCGGCACCAGGACCAGGACAAAATCAACCAGGTGGACCAGGTTCAGGACCGGCAGCTCCTGTTAGAAATCTTGATAAGCATGGAAGAAATGAATTGTGTCCATGTGGCAGTGGAAAGAAATTTAAGAATTGTTGTGGAAGAGAAGCTTAAAGTAAGGTTACAATTCTTGATAACAGTTGAGTAAAAACTTCAGAGGTTTTTAAAGAATAAGTATGATATAATAAATTCCGTAGAGATTTCAAAGAATTGTTGTTTTATTGTTAAGTAGCAATTTAAATTGAAATTACTACGGAATTTTTATCAAAGTAAACTGTTACTTGCTAACCGTTAACTGATTAAAAGGGGTGAAAATAGATGATTATTGAGCTTGAAAAGGAATTAATAAAGCTTCCTAATATAAAAAAATCTATAGAGGAAATGGGGGCTTCACTTTGACAGAGAAGGTCTTGAAAAGGAACTTCATGAATTGGAATGTCAAATGCAAGAGCCAGGTTTCTGGGATGATGTTAAAAGAGCAGAGGAAGTTACAAAGAAGAGTAAGTCAATAAAGAACAAAATTGATAATTATGATAGACTAAAATCTCAAGTTGATGATATTGAAGTATTGAAAGAAATTATGGAAGATGACGATGAAGAGTCTGCAAATGAAATAATACAAACTATACGAGAAGTGGAAAATCAGATAGATGATTATAATATGAAAGTGCTCTTGTCTGGTGATTATGATAAGAATAATGCCATTTTGACACTACATGTTGGTGTGGGTGGTACCGATGCGAATGATTGGACTGAAATGCTTCTGAGAATGTACACAAGATGGTGCGAAAAACAAGGCTATAGTATTGAAACCATAGACTTACTTCCAGGAGATGAAGCGGGGATTAAGAGTGTAACATTAAAAGTTACAGGAGAATATGCATATGGATATTTAAAAGCTGAAAAGGGAATTCATAGATTGGTTAGAATATCGCCTTTTAATGCTAATGGTAAAAGACAAACTTCATTTGCGTCCATGGAAGTACTGCCAGAGCTTACAAAAGAGCAGGATATAGACATAAAGTCTGACGATTTGAGAATTGATACCTATAGATCAGGAGGTGCTGGAGGACAGCATGTAAATAAGACTGATTCAGCAGTTAGAATCACGCATTTACCTACTGGTATAGTTGTACAATGTCAGAACGAAAGAAGCCAATTTTCTAATAAGGATACAGCTATGGAAATGCTTAAGTCCAAATTGGTTGAATTGAAAGAAAGAGCGCATAAGGAAAAAATTGAAGATCTAACTGGAGAATTAAAAGATATGGGTTGGGGAAGTCAAATAAGGTCATATGTGTTCCATCCATACAGTATGGTTAAAGACCATAGAACAAATGTTGAAACTTCAAATGTCTCAGCGGTGATGGATGGGGAAATAGATATTTTTATAAATGCGTATTTAAAGCAGTAATTAGTATGGCTTACTAAGATAGTAAATATCTATAATAAAAAGAGTTGAGAAGTAAATAAAGCTTCTTAACTCTTTTTATTATTATATATGAATCTATTTATTTAATTTTTTGTTTTCGGGCAATTAATAAGTTAATATAGTCCCCAAAAGAAAATTCTCGATAAGTAGTTCGAAGAAATGCCCAAATCTTACACCAGAAGGCATAAAATCATTTGGTGCAAATAAAGGCGTTGCTAGAGGGATACTTAAAAGCAATTCCATTAAAATATATCTTTCTATTTTATTATTTACAGATAAACCTTTCAGTAATAGATAGCCTATGATAGTCCATAAGAATCCCCTAAGTATTTGAAATACGATTAAGAATGCATATTGATCAAATTATATCCACTATATTTTGGGAACTTCAATATTGTTATCTTTGAAGTATTTAAATAATGCTTGTTCTAAAAAATCGTCAATCAGACCAGAATCTTCACGACTAAAAGATGTTTTTATTTTGTTGAAGAAATCAGTCAGTAACATTCATTTTAGATGCTAGTTCTCCTACAGTCATTAAATTTTCACTGTTCATAGTTTTTTATTACCTCAATTGAATAATAGCATATGACGTTACGTCATGAGCAATACTCTAAATAAAAATATTTTAAATTTCTATTAAAAAAACTTCTGCTAGAAACAGAAGTTTTTATGAAATATTGACAGACCAAGTTTTGAAAATTATTTAGAAATAAAAATTTAAATACGTAAATAAAAAAATTATATTAAGCAGCTTTATAAAAAATATCTATTAATGAATATATTGCAATGAGTATTACGCAAACATATAAGGAGATATTTAATCCGGGTTTAAGTATGGACATAACGCCACCAGCTACTAAAGCGGCAATTATTAATACACTAACAAATTTAAAGAAACCTGACTTATTTGTTAGAAGTGTTGTAACAGATGAAAACATAATTAAAATTAATGTTATAAAGTAAAATATATTTTTTAGGTTGCCTGAATAACTCATTATCTGAAATTCATTTAAAGCAATAATTGAAAGTAAAAATAATAAAGAAAAAGAACATATTCTACTAATATTTTTAACCATAACCCCACCACCTTGGAAATATTTACATAATAATTATACAGTTGAATTTTTGTCTGGGCAATAAGAATTTAATATAAAATAGCATTTTCAATTAAACGAATAGTAAAGAAATTAAAAATTGAAATTAATTCCTATAAATAGTATAAATGTATGATAAAATATACTCAGAATTAATTGAGGAGTTGAATATATGAATATTCTAATAGTTGAAGATGAAAAAGATATTAGAAATCTTATTTCTTTACATATGAGAAAAGAAAATTACGAGGTTTATGAGGCATGTGACGGAAGAGAAGCCTTAACGATATTTGAAAATGAAAAGATTGACTTGATTTTATTAGATATAATGATGCCTGATATCGATGGGATTTCAGTAATACAAAGAGTACGAGCTGTCTCTACTATTCCAATAATTTGTATTACAGCAATGGGTAATGATTCCGATAAAGTTTTGGCTTTAGGACTTGGAGCAGATGACTATTTAGTAAAACCTATAAGTCCAATTGAATTATCTGCTAGAGTGGCTTCTAACCTTAGAAGATGTTATAAATATGCTGAACATAAAGATATAATTTATTCAACAGGTGATTTGAAGTTATTTACTGAGACATTTGAAGTTTATAAGGGAAATAAAAAGATAGATTTAAATCCAAAAGAATTTAAAATACTCAAGTTATTGGTTTCAAATTTAGGGAAAGTATTTACTAAGAAACAAATCTATGAAGAAGTATGGGAAGATGCGTATTTTGGGGATTCAAATAATATTATGGTTCATTTAAGTCATATTAGAGAGAAGATAGAAGATGATCCTAAGAATCCCGTTTATATAAAAACTATAAGAGGAATAGGGTATAAAATTGAAAGGGTAAATGTTAATGAGGGCTAAAAGGATAAAAAGAAGTGTTACGACAGAGCTATTTTTTATATATTTTATAGGATATATAGCTATTAATTTGATATTACTAGCAGCTGTTATTGGTTCTATTGCAGCATATGAAATTTTATGTAACCCTCGTACATACACATCTTATTTCAAGGAATTAGAAGATAAATTAAAAAATGATTATAACGATATAACCGATGAAGATCTAGATGAGATAGATGGATTTATGATAAAAATAAATAATCGGAATATAGTGTTCTACTCCAGAGGGCATGTTATTGAAGAATTTAAACATATAAATTTACAAAGTTATATGTATCTATTTGGACTAACAAAGGACAATGAGAACTCACTAAATGATGATCTTAGAACTATGTTTGCATTATCAGAATTTAATAATTCAATAATTGATACAAGCAATAATGTTAAGTATTCTTTGTATAGCAGATACATAAAAGAAGAAGATTCATTAGTTGTGGTTGGATTTCCATATTCACAAGTTACAAAACCGAATAAGATCACAAATATAATTCCACATAATTTATTAATAAAGATAATGAGTTTTTTTAATATAATGTTAATTTTGTCAGTTGTATATGCTCTGGCTAAGGCTACTTCAACAGCATTCATAAATCCAATAAGAACATTATTAAGCGGGGTTATGGAAATATCTCATGGTAACTATAATGTAAGACTTGATATTGATAAGAAAAATGAATTTCTTGAGTTAGCTAATGGATTTAATATGATGGCAGAAACAATACAAAATGAGAAAAGTCAGAGAGAAAAGTTAGAAAAGGCCAAAGAGGATTTAATATTAGACATATCTCATGATTTGAAAAATCCCCTTGCATCTATTTTGGGTTATAGCGAAACTTTAGTTAATAATAGAGATTTAAAAGAAGATGAAAAGTTGGAATACTTAAATATAATAAATAATAACTCACAGAGGGCAAATAAATTAATAACAGATTTATTTGAGTTCTCTTTATATGATAATTCTGATTATAAAATGGTTACTGTAAAGGCTGATATATCAGAATTTATAAGGCAAACTATTGCTAATTATATTCCTGAATTTGATCATAAAAAATTTGAATATGATTTTGATATAACGGAAGAGCCTTATTATGTAATGATAAATGAAGAAAAATTATCAAGAGCAATCAATAATGTATTGGATAATAAAATTAAATATACGCAAGCAGGTGGGAAAATTGGTATAAAGACTGAGATCAGAGATAATAGTTTTTACATTATTTTATCTGACAATGGTGATAGTATTCCTATAAGGTATCGAGAAAATATATTTAATCCATTTGTTAGAGTTGATAAATCAAGGAATTCTAAAACCGGTGGAACTGGGCTTGGATTATCAATCACAAAAAAAATTCTAAATAAGCACGATGGTGATATTAGAATTATAGATAGTGGCATCGGAACAACTTTTGAAATAATGTTACCGCTTGTTGTATTTAAGAATAAGATCTAAACCTAAAGACTTAGCGCAACAACTTATTTTTTATATAGTATTTTAAGGTTAATTTAATATTATTGTAAGTAGTATTTAACAGGATATATTTATACTAAGTATAGTGGGTTATATTGGAATAGGATTCTGATGCATTATGCTCTTAGTATAAACTATAGAGAGGCATTGCTATAGAAAATGGTTAGGAAAGGTGTTGAAATTTTGAAATTTGATAGCGATTTTAATGAAGTTAAAATTAGGAATGTCGTGGTTATATATTTAATTACAATTGTAACTTTAATAATAGCATCGTTTTTTATATTATCAAGTGCAGATGGAGAAATTAGTAATAGTGATATGAATAAATTATGTATGCAATCAGGTATTATATTATTTTCCATGCTAATTTACAAGGTTAAGCCGTCTAAAGAAAAAATAATTAATTTATATAATGATTTTAAAATTAAATTAAATGTCAAAGAAATTATTTGTATTATATCATTTTTCACATGCCTAAATGTAGGAGGAAGTAAACTAATAATTGATTTACTATATTTAATTGACCCAAGTTTCGCAAATGATTTTATAAATGATATCCCTTTGACTATAAATTCTACGACCGATTATTGGATGTGTTTTATAATAGTAGTCATCTTATCACCAGTTATTGATGAATTAACATTTAGATATGTTTTATTCAAAAGGATTTCAAAGAAACTTAACATTTATGCTGGATTGATTGTATCTTCTATAATTTTTTCTGCTATTAATCTCTGCCCAGAAATGATAGGCAATTTAGCATTAGGAGTTATTAATTGTATTTTATATATAAAATACGAAAATATTCTTATGCCTATGTTAATTTGTACTATAAATGGTTTGTTATATATGTTAGTATTAATTCCTTTTCAAGGATTTAAAACTGAATATGTTACTTTGACATCGGACTACATTATTATGAATGCAATATCAGGAACTGTGTTGTTTTCTATTGGAATTATTTTTTTTATTAGATTCATAACTAAAAATAAAATTTGCTTAAGAGAAAGTTTTGATAAAGATATCAATTTGAGAATTTAATTTTAAACAAGACTCTAATTAAAAAATTATAAGCATATAATAAGGAGCCAGTATGGATAATTTTGAGAGTGAAATGAAAGATATTAATTCAAATGTAAATAAAGAAATAAATAATGGTCTATATGAAGAGAAAGAGATAACTAACTTAAATGTATTAGATACAAAAGAAAAAGATAATCTAATAACAAAACTAAAAAATAAAAAAGGTTTTTGGGGTGTTTTAGGAGCAGTCCTCTTAATTCTTATAAAATTTAAATCAGCAATTATATTTATTTTAGTGAAATTTAAATTTATATTTATATTCTTGAAGTTAGGAAAATTTATATCTACTATTGCATCCATGTTATTAATGATTGTAATATATGCTAAGACATATGGATGGACATTTGCAAGTGGTTTTGTGTTATTGTTATTTATCCATGAAATGGGCCATTACTTAACTGCGAAAGCTATTAAATTAGATGTAGGTGTACCTATATTTATTCCTTTTGTAGGGGCTTTAATCAGTCTAAAGGAAGAACCAAAAAATGCAGTGACAGAGGCAAAGGTTGCAATTGGGGGACCGTTAGTTGGAAGTCTTGGCTCATTAATTTGTTTGTTGTTATATTATATTTTAAAAGAAGACGTTTTAATGGCGTTAGCTTATACAGGATTTATGTTAAATTTGTTTAACCTTATACCTGTTCATCCACTTGACGGGGGGAGAATTGTATCAGCAATATCACCTAAGTTATGGTTAATGGGAATACCAATAGGTATAATCGCTCTTTTTAAAGCATTTAATCCTATTATATTAATGTTACTAGTACTTGGGATTGTGAAAGTTATTGAGCAATATAGAAATCCAGACAAATTGTATTATGAAGTAAAGGCAACGATGAGGTGGATGTTTGCTCTAGGTTATTTCGGATTAATATTGCTTTTGGGCCTTGGAATAACATATATCCATGGTATTCATTCTTCTATACTGATTCAATAAAAATTGGAGGGATTAAATATGTATTTTAATATACCAGGCGCAAAAGATATTCTTATTAAAAACATGACCGGTGAGGACTTAGAAGACATATACTTAAGTTTTGAGGGGATAGAAAAGCACCCTTTAAAAATATCAAATATAAGAAAAGATGGGCAAGTAGCTAAAACTTTGATTTTAAGTTATTTGCATAAAACAACAGAGCTTAAGTTACATTATTTTATGGATAATGAAAAACAAGAAATAGCAGTATATGATAATTTAAATAAAAATGATTTGAGAAAATTAATAATAACAATATATAAAAAAGGTGAACAGCTTGATGTAAAAACTACTGTTGATGAAAAAAATATTTAATTCTTGCCTTGAATTTAAATAAGTTTATAATATTAATATATATAAGATTATTGCCATTGCTAAAAATAGTAATGGCAATAATAATTTGTATGGTAAAATAGTATTATGATGGCAATAATTATTTTAGTAATAAGTCTATATTAAGATGGAGGAAGTTATGAATTCAATTGAAGAAAGAATCGCACAAGAGCTAGAAATAAAACTAAGTCAAGTTCAAAATGTTATTGGACTTTTAGATGATGGAAATACAGTTCCGTTTATTTCAAGATATAGAAAAGAAGCAACAGGAGGGCTTTCGGATGAAGTATTAAGAAAATTATCTGAGAGACTTACATATTTGAGGAATTTAGAAGAAAGAAAAGCTGATGTCACAAGGCTTATACAAGAACAAGAAAAGTTTACAGAAGAGATAGGTAATGCCCTAGAAAGTGCAACGACTTTAACAGAAGTTGAAGATATATACAGACCGTTTAAACCTAAAAAGAGAACAAAAGCAACAATAGCTGCAGAAAAGGGATTAAAACCTCTTGCAGAACTAATTTTAGAAGGAAAATTTAGTGGTAACTTAGATGAAGAGGCAGCTAAATATATAAGTGAAGAAAAAGGCGTAGCAAATAGTGGAGAAGCTATTCAAGGAGCTTTAGATATAATAGCTGAAAACATTTCTGATGAAGCTAAGTATAGAAAGTATATAAGAGAATTTGTTGTTAGAGAAGGTAATATAGAATCAAAGGGAAGCTCAGAAGAGCCAACTCCTTATGAAATGTATTATGAATATTCAGAAGCAGTAAATAAAATACCTCCTCACAGGATATTAGCTATAAACAGAGGAGAAAAAGAAAAGATTCTAAGTGTTAAAATCACAGCTAATGAAGAGAAGATAATTAAATACTTAGAAAATCAAATATTTAAGGGTGATGCAGTTTTAGATGAAAAGCTAAAACTTGCAATTAAAGATTCATTGAAAAGATTAATTTACCCATCAATAGAAAGAGAAATAAGAAGTGAGTTAACTGATATCGGTGAAGAAGGTGCTATTAAGATTTTCAAAGAAAACCTTAAAGCATTATTGCTGCAAGCTCCAATCAAAGGAAAAGTAGTAATGGGATATGACCCTGGATTTAGAACAGGATGTAAAATTGCCATATTAGATGCAACAGGAAAGTTTTTAGAAAATACAGCAGTATATCCAACAGTACCTAAAAGAGATATAGAGGGAACTAAGAGAACCTTGAAAGTTCTTATTGCTAAACATAACGTTGATGTTATTTCGCTCGGAAATGGAACAGCCTCAAGAGAATCTGAAGAAGTTATTGCTGAAATGATTACTGAGATAAAAAAAGAAAATGGTAAGGAATTAGCATATGTTATTGTATCTGAAGCTGGGGCGTCAGTTTATTCAGCATCAGAACTTGCAACCAAAGAATATCCAGATCTAGATGTTACAGTAAGAGGTGCTATATCAATAGGAAGAAGACTTCAGGACCCACTGGCTGAGTTAGTAAAAATAGATCCGAAAGCTATAGGGGTAGGACAGTATCAACACGATGTTACTCCTAAAAAATTAGAAGAATCTTTGGCAGGTGTAGTAGAAGATTCGGTTAATACTGTTGGAGTTGATTTAAACATTGCAACACCATCACTCTTAACACATATTTCAGGAATAAATGCAACTATAGCTAAAAATATTGTTGATTATAGAGAAGAAGTTGGTCATTTTACTTCAAGAAAAGAATTGCTAAAAGTTAAGAGATTAGGTCAAAAAGCATATGAACAATGTGCAGGTTTCTTAAGAGTTGATGAGAGTAAAGAACCTCTAGATAATACCTCAGTTCATCCAGAATCTTATGATATAGCTAAAAAACTAATAGAGATACTTGGCTATAATAAAGAGGATTTAAAAAACAATAAATTAGGCGATATTGATGAAAGAGCAGAAGAACAAGGATTAAAGAAGTTAAGTCAAACTTTAGAAGTTGGAGAACTTACTTTAAAGGATATAATCAAGGAATTAAAGAAACCAGGTAGGGATCCGAGAGAAGGAATGCCAAAGCCAATACTTAAAACAGGAATAATAGAACTTAAGGACTTAAAGCCTGGAATGGTTTTAGCTGGAACTGTTAGAAATGTATCAGATTTTGGTGCTTTTGTAGATATCGGAGTCCATCAAGATGGTCTAGTTCATAAGAGCCAAATGGCAAATAGATTTGTAAAGCATCCTTTAGATATTGTTAAGGTTGGAGATATAGTCAAGGTTGCAATACTAGAAGTTGATGAAAAGAGAAAGAGAATATCGTTAACAATGAAAGATATTGATGAGTCTGTAGAAGTATAATTAATATATTGATTTATGAAAAGTCTTAAGAATAAAAGTATATTTATTCTTAAGACTTTTCTACTTGAGACGAGTCAATAATTATAAAGTGGTACTTTACTTGTGCTTTTCTGTGATTTAGCTGAAAGTTATAGGTATTTTAATATTAAAATATTGGTTAATAACATACGCTTATGAAAAATATGATATAGTTATTATATAGGGTGGTTTATAAAAAAAGTTACAAATAGGAGGGAAAATAATGATTAGATGGGGAATTATTGGACTAGGGAATATAGCTTCACGTTTTGCGAAGAGTTTGTCGTATACAAATGAAGGGAAGCTATATGCTATTGCATCTAAAACTAAAGAAAAACGCGATGCATTTCATAATAAATATAATTGTGAAAAAGTATACGAAGATTATGATCAATTATTAAATGATAATGAGATAGATGCTGTTTATATAGCTTTGCCTCATGGTTCACATAAATATTGGTCTATTGAAGCTTTAAGGCGTAAAAAGGCTGTTTTGTGTGAAAAGCCAGTAGGTTTAAATGCAGAAGAGATGAAAGAAATAAAAACGGAAGCTTTATTAAATAATACATTTTTTATGGAAGCAATGAAAACAAGATTTATTCCATTAGTTCATGAGATTAAAGAGATAATAAAGAATAACGAGATTGGTGAAATTGTAGCTATAGAAGCTAATTTTTGTAATCATGTAGAGAATATTAATCCAGGATCATATTTGCTTGATAAGAAACAAGGCGGGGCGCTACTTGATGTAGGAATTTATCCATTGTCATTTGTTATGGATATGATTGACTCGGAAGTTAATGAGGTTAACTCTTATATGGATATAAATGAGTCGGAAGTTGATGCTTATTTTAAAGCAACAATTACTTTTAAAAATGGAGTAATAGGCACTGTAGAAGGAGCTATTGATAGAAATAAGGAAAGAACTGCTATTATTAAAGGAACAAAAGGTTTCATAGAAATACCAATTTATAATAGACCAAGTATGGTTACAGTCAACATAGATGGTAATCAGCCATATACAATTGAAAAAGAAATAGAATTTGATGATATGTATGCAGAAATTCAAGAGGTACATAATAGTTTAAGAGATTCAAAATTGCAAAGTGATTGCTTACCTCTAGATGAGTCAATTCGTGTTATGGAAGTATTAGATAGAATTAGAATAAATGCAGGACAGAAATAAGTCTGTAATGTTTATTATTACACTAATTAGGAGAGAGAAATATACAAAATGGATAAAACAAAATTTTATACCAATAGAAAAAACATTGTACTTTTGGCAACTTTATGTTGCCTTTTATGGGGAAGTGCCTATCCTTCTATTAAAGTTGGATACTTATTATTTAATATAATTGATATAGGTTCTAAGTTAGTTTTTGCGGGATATAGATTTACACTTGCAGGGATTTTTATACTTATATTTGAGTTTATTACAAAGAAAACTATATTTAGTTTTACAGCAAAACAATTTGGACAAGTAACTTTATTAGGATTAACGCAAACTGCACTTCAATACATATTTTTCTATGTGGGAATGTCATATACTACAGGAGTAAGAGGTTCAATAATAAATGGTATAGGAACTTTTGCGAGTATAATCCTGGCTCATTTCATTTATAAGAATGACAAACTAAATTTCAATAAGATAATAGGATGTATTGTTGGATTTTTAGGGGTAATAATTGTTAATTTAAATGGAGAGTCATTAGGGGGGGCACCTGTAACTTTTAAAGGGGAAGGGTTTATAATGGTCGCCGCGATTATATTTGCTATCTCAGCAATATATGGTAAGAAAATAACGCAGGCTCAAGAACCTTCAATAGTAACAGGTTTTCAGTTATTTATTGGAGGAGTTATATTAACAGTCTTAGGATTTATTTTAGGAGGAAGCCTAGAAGGATTTACAATGAAGTCAACATTACTTTTAGTATACATGGCATTATTATCTTCAATTGCCTTTGTTGTTTGGACTCAATTACTGAAATATAACAAGGTAGGAATAATTTCGATATTTAATTTTTTAATACCAGTATTCGGCACGTTATTATCAGCGTTAATACTAGGAGAAGATATTTTTGATATTAAGATATTAATAGCATTAATATTAGTTTGTTATGGAATATTCTTAGTTTACAGGAATAAAGACATAAGATAATTTCATAAACCTATTGATTTTATAAGATTCAGAATACAAAACAATTACAACTATACAAATTGCCATATAAACTTGAAATATTGACGAATTTGATAAGTGATTGATTTGAAAGAATTGATAATTTAAAGTATCATAGTATTAATAAAATAAGATGAAAATGTGAAAGGTCTAATAATAAATATAGAATTTTTTATTAGTTTTTTGCATAAACGGAGGCAAAAATGAAAGTAAAATGTATTGATAATAATCTTTGTTCAACACTAATTTTAAATAAGGAATACGTAGTAATTGAGGAAGCACCTGAATATTATGTAGTACTAGATGACTTGAATAATGAAACAACTTGTAGAAAGACAAGATTTGTAGTTATAGAAGATGGAGGAATAACCAAGAAAGCCAAAGCTACGATTACAGAATTGAATTATCAACTAGAAAATGAATTTAAGGATATAAAGCAATTCGCAATCAGAAAGAACTCTAAAGGTGAAATGAAAGAAATATCTATAAAATTTAAATACAATATATAAAGTAATTTTATAAAAGAACTAGAGTATATACGAAATATTAGATAAATGTATATATTCTAGTTTATTTTTATGCACTTAATTCAGAGTATGTTTGATTCAATAAATGGATTGTTGTACGAATATATTTATTGAAAATGTTTATTAATTAATTTATGATAAATTTAGGTAAACGATATTATTAATAGAAATATCATTAAAAAATTTAGTAAATGGGGTGGAAAGATGAAATATTTAGTTTTAGATATTGGAGGCAGTGCTATTAAATATGCACTTATGACCAGTGAATTAGAATTTGTTGAGAAGGGAAATGAACCAACACCGCACGATTGTATTGAAAGCTTTATCGAAGTAGTAGGAAAAATATATGATGAGTATAAGAATGAAATAGAAGGAATAGCTATAAGTATGCCTGGAGTTCTAGATAGTGAAAAGGGCTATACCTACACAGGTGGTTCATTGACCTATAACGAAGGAAAAGAAATTGTAAAAATTCTGCAAGAGAGATGTCCTACTAAAATAACAATAGAGAATGATGGTAAATGTGCGGCTTTAGCTGAAGTATGGAAAGGAAGCCTGAAAGATTGTAATGATGGTGTAGTTATTGTTCTCGGAACCGGAGTTGGTGGAGGAATCATAAAAGATAGAAAATTACACAAGGGAAAGAATTTCTTTGCAGGTGAGTTTAGTTTCACCGCTACTGATGTTAATAATATTGAGGGAAACGGAAGCTGGTGGGGACATTTGAGTGGTTCTAAGTCTCTAATTGAAGCTGCCGCAAAATCAAAGAACATGTCAGCAGAAGAACTAGATGGATATAAAGTGTTTGAGTATGCTAATAATTGTGATGAGGATATTCTCAAAGTATTGGATGATTTTACGTATAAACTAGCAGTTCAAATTTTTAACTTACAATGTATTTTAGATCCAGAAGTGTTTGCAATTGGTGGTGGGATAAGTAGCCAGGATATACTAATTGAATATATCAAGAAAAACGTTGATAAATATCATAAGAACTTTATATCTGATGTTCCAAAACCAAATGTTATTCGATGCGAATTTAGAAATGATGCAAATCTTATAGGAGCTTTATATAATTTTATTAATCGAAATTAGAAAACATGATTTGAATAAAGAATTTGGTGTTATGTATTATAGTTTTTAAGACAGAAGTGAGAATGCGACATATTGATTATTGTAGAGAAAAGTAGGAACGATAATGTTCCTACTTTCTTTAGTTTATTGTGATATCCTTAGGGAAAGAGATTTTTATTCCAAAGAGAGATGGCAAAACTCGTTGTTTATTTTATAAAGCTCAAAATAATCCCGTGGCACCAGTGTTTTTAATGTCCATGGTGGACGATTTGTAACAGGGCTTCCTGAAGATGATGATTCAAGGATTGAGAAAATACTAATTAAAATAATATCTAATCAAGCTAAATCCTAAAAAAAGGAGCACTTCATTTAAGAAGTACTCTTTTTTTGTCTTTAGAAATATTATATTAAATGTTGAATAGCATATCGCCATAAGTTGGTATTGGCCAGAAATCTTCATCAACTATAGTTTCAAGCTTATCAGCATATTCTCTTAAAGTATTCATTTGTTCGAATACTTCGTATCTGTATATCATTCCTAAATCGAATATATCACCGTCAAAGTTATCAGCTTTTTCAACTACTTTTTCAAGAAGTGCTACATTTTTATTCAATGAAGACAATAATGATGAAACTTCAGTCAATAATTCACTCTGAACTGATACGTCAACACTTACACCAGTAGCTTTTATAGTGTTTATTGATTCAGCAAGACTTGTAGTATATTGAATTACAGCTGGCATGATTTGACGTTTAGCCATTTCAAGTGTTGTTAATGCTTCAATATTTATAATCTTATTGTAGTTTTCAAGAGTTATTTCATAACGAGATTCTGCTTCTACTTTAGTTAGAACTCCGTGTTTTTCTAAAACTGCTTGATTCTTTTCAGAAATCATAGCTTTAGCAGCTTCTACTGTAGATTTAATGTTTGGAAGTCCTCTTCTTTCAGCTTCTACAACCCATTCATCTGAATATCCGTTACCATTGAAGATTACTCTCTTATGGTTTTTAACGATATCAGTTAAAATTACTTGAATTTCAGCATTTACATCAGTAGCTTTTTCAAGTTTATCTGCAATTTCAGATAAAGTTTCAGCAACTATTGTATTTAAAACAAAGTTACATCCAGCGATTGAAGCTGAAGATGGAACCATTCTAAATTCGAATTTGTTTCCAGTGAATGCAAATGGAGAAGTTCTGTTTCTGTCAGTTGCATCTTTTGGAAGTGGAGGTAATGTATTAACTCCAATAGTTAATTCGCTTGAAGATTTAGAGCTTGTAGCTGGTCCTTTTTCAATTTGTTCTAATACATCTTCTAATTGATCTCCTAAGAATATAGAGATTATAGCTGGAGGAGCTTCATTAGCACCTAATCTGTGATCATTTCCAGCATTAGCAGCTGATACTCTTAACAAGTCTGGATATTCATCAACAGCTTTTACTACAGCACAAAGGAATAAAAGGAATTGTTGATTTTCGTGTGGAGAGTTACCTGGTTCAAGAAGGTTCATTCCGTCATCAGTACCCATTGACCAGTTGTTATGCTTACCTGATCCATTTACTCCAGCAAATGGTTTTTCGTGAAGTAAGCAGTATAAGTCGTGTTTTGCAGCAACTTTCTTCATTATTTCCATTGTAAGTTGGTTGTGGTCAGTTGATATATTTGTTGTACTAAATATAGGAGCTAATTCATGTTGAGCAGGAGCAACTTCGTTATGTTTAGTTTTAGCTAATATTCCAAGCTTCCAAAGTTCTTCGTCTAACTCTTTCATGAAATCAGAAATTCTTTGTTTTAATGTTCCGAAGTAATGATCTTCAAGTTCTTGACCTTTTGAAGGTTTTGCTCCGAATAATGTTCTTCCAGTTAATATAAGGTCTTTACGAGCATCATACATTTTCTTATCGATTAAGAAATATTCTTGTTCAGGACCTACAGTTGTAATAACTTTTTTAGTAGTAGTATTACCTAATGCTTTTAAAACACGTAGAGCTTGTTTATCTAAAGCTTCCATTGATCTTAATAATGGAGTTTTTTTGTCTAAAGCTTCTCCGTTATAAGAGCAGAATGCAGTAGGAATACATAAAGAATCATCTTTAATAAATGCTGGTGAAGTACAATCCCATGCAGTATATCCTCTAGCTTCGAAAGTAGCTCTAAGCCCCCCGTTAGGGAATGAAGATGCATCTGGTTCACCTTTAATTAATTCTTTTCCTGAGAATTCAAGTATTACTTTTCCGTCAGAAGTTGGGTTGATAAAAGAATCATGTTTTTCTGCAGTGATTCCTGTCATTGGTTGGAACCAGTGAGTAAAGTGAGTAGCACCTTTTTCAACAGCCCAATCTTTCATTGCAGAAGCAACAACGTCTGCAACATCTGGTGCAAGAGAAGTTCCTCTTTCAATTGTCTTTTTTAAAGCTTTATAAGTAGCCTTTGGAAGACGTTCTTTCATTACAGCATCGCTAAATACGTTTGAACCAAAAATTTCATTGATTTTGTTCATTAATAAAATCTCCTTTCAGAATACACAACATTTATTTAAAGTGTTATTAACTAACTAAAAAAATTAATAATTTTAAAAAAAGTTTAGATTATAAATGATAAATTGTCAATACAAAAATACAGAATAAGACACAATGTATATCTATAAATATACATATATGGAATAAATTTCAATCTAAAAATAAAAAGCTAAAGAAATATTATAATATTCTCTAGCTCCATTGCTAAAATTCATATTTAATT
>NZ_MZGT01000013.1 GCF_002029255.1 Clostridium chromiireducens | reverse complement strand
TGCCTTCGGCGACGGAGGTCTTTTGTCATACACAAAATCAAATGATAAATTGTAAAATTAAACATTTTTACTTAATAGTGTAGATTGATTTTTACTTCTATTTTTTCATAGCTTACTTTACACTATCTTATGTATTTATTATTTATTTTTCATCAACAAACTATGTTTTTCAAAAATTAATATTAATTTGAATATTATCGTAATACTCTAAATTTTACTCTTTTAAGTATTTATTAAATAATCTAATTAATTCATTATCAGTTTTAAATCCCAAATCTTTCAGCCCATTATCAATTATGTTTAATGCAAAAACCATCTTTTCTTCCCTTGCATTTTCCCCCATATGTCCTATTCTCAAGATAACATCATCATAAGGTTTTAACGAAGTTATAATTAAGGTGTTATACTTACATAGCATATGACTTTTAAGCTTTAATGCACCTATGCATTCAGGTATTTTAACAGCTGTAACTGTATTAGAATATCCTTCTTCTAAAAATAGCTCAAGACCGTACTCATCAATTGCTTTTCTTGTAGCATTCGCTATTTTTTCATGCCTATTAAGTACATTTTTAATTCCTTCTTCTAAAATATTATCAACGGCTTTACTCAAACCCATAATATCACTTATTGGCATTGTATAAGGGAACCATTTATTTTCATAATAATTTTCCCATATATTTAGATTACAATAAAAACCTACTACTGGAGTTTTCCTATTTTTCATGGCTTCTTTAGCTTTTTCACTAATACTAACCATAGTTAATCCAGCCGGAGCTGAAAATGCTTTTTGCGATCCACCTAAAGCTATATCTATTTTCCAATCATCCACCTGTATATCTTCACCAGCCATTGCTGAAACAGAATCTACAACGGTTATAATTCCATACTCATTTAGCATTGGACATATCTTAGATAAATCATTTAAAACTCCTGTTGGCGTATCGCAGTGAACTATTGTTGCATACTTAAAATCATGATCTTTTTCTAAGAATTCTTTTAATTTATTTATATCTATAGCTTTGTTGTAATCATCCGAAAAATATACCCCTTCTCCTCCGTACATTTCTACAAAGTCTTTAAATCCTCTTCCATAAATCCCATTGTCTAAAACAAGCACTCTATCTCTCTGTTCAGTAAGTGTGGCACATGCAGCTTCTAATCCTAAAATCCCCTCCCCACTTAATATGTATACTGGATTTTTAGTCTTTATTATTTTGCCGATCTTATCGCAAGTATTCTTATAAAATTCTACAAATTCTTCATCAACATCAGGATTTGTAGTTGCTTTAGCTCTTTCTAATCTTACATTTTCCTTTACACTTGTAGGCCCTGGAGCATAAACAAATTTATCGTTCATCAAAGTCCCCTCCTCTTTTTCTCAGATTTTAATACTAATAAAATATCACACAAAATAAAAAAAGTAAATTGTATGGATACAATTTACTTTTTTTATATTAATATTTCATCTATCTCATAAGCCGCAATTATCTTACTAAAATATCATTTTCCCAAATTAGGAATTATAACAAATTACAGCTACACCTGAATTTATATTATTATACACTGTTTTTGCAACATAGTATGGAGCATTTACACATCCGTGAGAACCATCTGTCTTATATATTTCTCCTCCGAACTCTGATCTCCAGTTTGCATCATGAAGCCCAATATTTCCATTAAACGGCATCCAGAAACTAACTGGTGCTGCATAGTCTTCACCTCTTAGCACAGTATCTTTCTGTTTGTAGTAAAGTCTATAAACTCCTGCTGGTGTTGAGTGCCCAGCGTTTGCATTACCTGTAACAACATCACCTTCTACTACTAAGTAACCATCTTTGTAATACCACAGGTGCTGCTTAGTCATATCTATTTCTACAAAAGTACCTCCAACGTTTCTAAAATAACTAGCTGCTGAAGTTTGAGCATATATTGGATGCTTTTCTATAGTTTGTCCATTTTTTATATTTTCTATTAACGCACTCGTTTCAGCTTCTCTATTTATTATCCAGCTATGATTATTTCCATCGTAACCTCCACTAACTTTTATACTTGTCCCTAATAATGATGTATAGGCATCTGCTAAACTATCTACATATTTTCTCACAAGTGGTTCATAAAGGCTTACTTCATAGTCTTCTCCAATAATTATCCAATCTTTTATTGCCAATCCATCTAAAGTTCGCGTTTGTCCTGCAAAATTATAAGTTATATTAGCAGATATATATCTATTAAGCGTCTCTTTAGCGCTAACTATTTCCGAAGAAGTTGTAACAAACTTAGGCTCTTCATAACACTTTAATTCTTCCAAATTTATTTCTGTCTCTCTGTTATTAATAGCTTTTACTATATTTTCATATAAAGCGCTCCTATTTATGCTATTTCCATATATCTCCTTGCAAATTACAAAGCTGTTATTTTCATAAACTAGCTTAGCATTTTGAGATCGGATCACTTTACTAGTATCAAAGCATTGAAGTTTATTTATGCGTTCATTTAATAAATTTTCATCATAAGAAATTCCCTCAGGGACTGTAGAATCATATTTCAAGCTTATCTCAGCTCCTGTAATCTGTTCTTTTATGCCTTCCTTTTCTTGTAATGATAAAGTATAATCTTTAGCCGACTTTTCACTAAAAGTTTTAGCTGAGACATATGTTACATTACTAAAAAAGACTAATCCAAAAACAAACAAAGTAAATAAAGAAGTAATAATACCTCTTACTATATTATTTAACCTATATTCATCCGTCTCCATAATAACCTCCTGTTAATATTAAAAATACCCTATTCCTAATATCTTATAAGAACTCCATCCGTTCTCAACACTTTACAATCCATGTATTCTATGTGACTATTCCCCCTTTACAATCGTCTATAACATTGGGTATTTTATCTTTTTAAAAGCTACATGATAATTTGTACATTTAGTATTATACAATATTTTCCATAAATAACGCAATTATATATTTTATTCTTTCACGATATTATTTAATTTAATAAAAAGGTATGGCTTATTAACCCATACCTTAATTCAAATGCTTCAATTAAATTTTATTATTTATTAATTATTTTTTACTTAATAATCTATTTTTTTGTTATTAAATGCCTAATAATCTATCAATGGTATCAACAAGTTCACTTACCTCAGGTTTACTCAATTGAGCATCCGCCTTAACAGACTCCCCTTTATGTCTTAACTCTTGTGTAATTAATGATGAAAATATTACAACAGGTAATTTCTTTAATTTTTCATCTTCTTTTATTCTTCTTGTTAACGTAAGCCCATCCATCTGAGGCATTTCAATATCTGTAATAAGCAGTTGTGCTTCTTTAATAAAATTCTCTCCGCTTTCTTCTACAAGCCCTCTTAGATAGGCTAACGCCTGGCTTCCATCATCAAAAATTCTCAAATTTTTAAATCCTGCTTTTGTAAGAGTATCTTTCAAAAGTCTTCTAATCAAAGCCGAATCATCAGCTAATACTAATCTTATATGTGATCTATCTTTATAATCTACCTGGATAAGTCTATCCTCACTAATTCCAACGCTTGGACAAATATCTGTAACTATTTTTTCAAAATCTAACATAATTAATACTTTACCATTTAAAAGAATATTTCCAACAGCTAATGAATTTTCTGATAAGTCATCTGGTTTTCTTATTTCGCTCCATTTAATACGATGAACCGCTACTATATCATCGATATTAAACGAAACTTTAATCTTATTGAATTCACAGACTATAACTTTAGATCCAAGATTTAAGGCTTCTCTCTTACTTAAAACATATTTTAAATCAATTAAAGTAAGAATCTCATCTCTACACAAAATTAGTCCGGCTATTTCTGGTTTAGGGTCTGGTAATTTAGTTAACCCACTCTTTGGCATTTCTATTACTTCTTTAACTTTAACTACATTAATTGCATAATGATTTCCGTTTGCAATAAATTCAATAATCTCTAATTCTCCAGTACCTGATTCTAATAATATATTGTTATTCATAATGCCTCTACCCCTTACTTAAACTTTATATAATTCCTAACTTTTATTGACTAATAGAGAAACATATTTCTACTCTTTTCAAAAGTCATAATAGTACTAAAAATGTATTTTTCATTTGATTCATAATAGAATGTATATATAAAATATAACATAATTATTATTGATTCTCCAACAAAACCTTTACTATATTATCGATAGCATATTATTTTTCTTTATATAACGGTATTGCGAAGAATTCGAAATATAAAAATACTTGTAGTTTAGCGATACTTTAATGTTACTTCTATACAATCGAAAGAGAAAGATTTGCAATCTTTACTACAATTCCAATATAAATTAGGTAGGTATCTGTGGAATCCTTAAAGTTATAGCAAAACAAAGAAATATAAGACATATATGTGGAGCAGGTATAGAAAAATAAGCTGTCGGAATATCTTACCGAAAAATCGTTCCACTTCAAATTGTCCTGCGCTTGTCACAGGAGCATTTAGAAGTGGTGCAACTTTCCATTTAGATATTCCCAGCGATATTTTTCATAATCCTGAGGAACATATATGTCTTATATTTCAGCTATTTACTGTTTAACTCTAAGTATTTCATAATACCTTTATAGAAAAAACTACTATTCCTATAATTGTTCACCATTAGTTTCTATAACTTTTTTATACCATCCAAAACTCTTTTTCCTACTACGTTTTAAAGTACCATTTCCTTCATTATCTTTATCAACATATATAAATCCATATCTTTTCTTCATTTCTCCTGTGGATGCACTTACAAGGTCAATACATCCCCATGGAGTATAGCCCATAAGTTCAACACCATCAATAATCACTGCATCTCTCATAGTCTTAATGTGTTCTCTTAAATACTCAATCCGATAATCATCTTCAACATATCCATTCTCATCCGGAGTATCAACAGCTCCCAATCCATTTTCAACTATAAATAATGGCTTTTGATAGCGATCATATAAAGAATTTAAAGTGATTCTAAGCCCAAGAGGATCAATCTGCCATCCCCACTCACTTGCTTTTAAATATGGATTTTTTAACGTAGCAAATACATTACCTTCTGTTTGCGCATTTACTTCTGGATCAGCGCTGGTTAGTCTTGATGCATAATAACTGAAAGAGATGAAATCAACTGTATTATTTCTTAATAATTCTTCATCCCCTTCTTCCATTTCTAAATAAATATTCATTCTTTCAAACATCTTCTTTGCATAATTTGGATACTCTCCACGAGATTGAACATCAATAAAGAAATAGTTTTCCCTATCCTTTTCCATAGCTTTCCATACATCTTCAGGTGCACAAGTATTCGCGTAAGTATTACCTGCAGCTAGCATACAACCAATCTTAAATTCCGGATTTATCTTATGCGCTATTTCGGTAGCCTTTGCACTTGCAATTAATTGATGGTGTGCCGCCTGGTATTTTATAGCTTCTTCATTTTCTTCTTCAAAAACTAATCCAGCGCCAATGAAAGGTAGATGTAGTAACATATTGATTTCATTGAATGTAAGCCAATATTTTACTTTGTTTTTATAACGTTCAAATATAACTTCACATAATCTTTCATAATAACCTACCATTTTACGGCTTCTCCATGAACCAATTGTCTCTACAAGATGCATTGGCACATCAAAGTGAGTTATTGTTACTAATGGTTCGATCCCATATTTAAGACATTCATCAAAAACATTATCGTAAAATTTTAGTCCTTCTTCATTTGGAACTTCATCATCTCCATTTGGAAATATTCGAGCCCATGATAAGGATAAACGAAAAGTCTTAAATCCCATTTCTGCAAATAAGCCTATATCTTCCTTATAATTATGATAAAAATCAATTGCCTCATGGCTTGGATAATAATGTTCCTCATCAGATTTAAACATCTTCATTTTTCCAAGCATCACTGGAAAACGGTCTTTACCTGCAGGAATCACATCAACTGTAGATAAACCTTTGTTTCCTTCTAAATATCCGCCTTCACATTGATTTGCAGCAGTAGCTCCTCCCCATAAAAATCCATCAGAAAAACCTTTTGACATAATCATTTCCTCCTCATGTGTCATATAAATTCAGTTACTTCATTATTACTAAAATTCAAAGCATAAGACAAATTTCCTCTTATGCTTTGAATTCTTATTTTTTTAAATCATGACTCTTAGCAAATCTTCATTATAATCAACAACTTTTTTATCAGTTTCAATAACATCTAAATAATTATCAGAATTAGTAATAACTACAGGTGTTATTAAAGAATATCCCTCTTTTTCTATAGCTTTAACATCAAATTCTAACAATACTTGCCCTTTCTTTACGCTCTCTCCTTGTTTTGCCTTAGGGTAAAAATGTTTTCCTTCTAATTGAACAGTATCCATTCCCACATGAATTAATATTTCAGCACCATTAGTACTTGTGATTCCTAATGCATGACCTGTTGGGAAAAATGTTGTCAAAACTCCATCTACAGGAGCAACTATTTTACCTTCAGTTGGTGATATTGCTATACCTTTTCCGAGTGCTCCTTTTGAAAACGCTTCATCTTTTACTTCCGATAAAGATTTAACTTCACCTTTTACTGGACTCACCAATATTTCTTGCTTAACTAAAGGATTTACTGTGTTTGAATCGTTCATACTTTTACTTGAATCTGCATCATCTTCAAGCTTTGTAAAGAACATCAATATAAATCCAATCAAGAAACCTGCTATCATGGCAACTATTGAGCCATAGAAACCACTATCCATTCCATTTGGACCAATATAACCCGGTATTCCAAAAATACCCAAGCCTCCTACCATATATATATTAGAACCCATAATTCCTAATATTGCACCACCTAGTGAACCTCCTATACAACTCAAAATAAATGGTTTTTTACGTGGTAATGTAATACCATAGATAGCTGGTTCTGTAACTCCAAAAATTCCTGAAATAAATGCTGGTATACATAATGATTTTAACTTAGTATTTTTTGTTTTAAGTAAAATAGCTCCTACTACACCTGTTTGAGCAAATGAAGCTGCAAATATAAGTCCGAGAATTGGATCTTGATGTAATACTGTTAGATTATTTATTGCTATAGGAATAAATCCCCAATGTAATCCAAATATAACAAATACCTGCCAGAAAGCACCCATAAATAACCCTGCAACTACTGGACTTAAACTATAAATGGAAAGTGTTAAAGCACCAAGTAATTTACCTGCCCAAGTTGCAATAGGCCCTATAACTATAAAGGTTAAAGGAACAATAACTAGTAATGTACAAAATGGAACTAAGAATGCTTTAACTACATCAGGAATTACCTTTTTAAATCCATTTTCAATTTTAGCACCTACATATGTAGCTAAAATAATTGGTATAACACTTGATGTATAACTCATTAGTATAACCGGAATTCCTAGAAAAGTTATATAAACTGGTGATTCAATTAGTGTACCCGCAAATAAAGTATATAGAGGCTGAGCTGGAGGCACTGTTAATCCTGCTAATGATGGATAAACTAATGCTGCACCTATTGCCATACCAATAAATTTATTCGCTTTAAACTTATTGGCTGCTGTATACCCTAAGAAAATTGGGAAAAAGTTGAATAAACAGTCTCCAGTTGCGTTTAAAATTTGATAAGTTCCATCAGTGGTGTTAAGTATATGCAAAGCTATGAATAATGCATTAAATCCTTTGATCATTCCTGTTGCAGCTAGTACTCCTAGAATCGGAGTAAATACACCTGATACAGTATCTATAAATTTATTAAATGGACTCATTTTTTCATTTGAATTATCTTCTGAAGCTGTAGCAAATCCACCTACAGCAACAACATCTGCATATACATCTGGAACATGATTTCCAATAACTACTTGATATTGTCCGCCACTTTTTACAACTGTAACAACACCATCCATATTCTTCAATATATCAGTATTTGCTTTACTCTCATCCTTCAATTTAAAACGCAAGCGAGTAATACAGTGAGTTAAGCTATTAACATTTTCTTTTCCACCGACATTCTTTATAATGTCTTTTGCTAATTGTTCATACTTCATAATATATTTCTCCTTTATTATATATTTTTATAAAAAAACGAGACCTAATATAGATAGACATAAATTTTCTATCCATATTTGGTCTCGCCTGCTTTACCAGTAACAATCCAACATTTTATATTTATTTATCTTTGAGTTACACGTTGAATGTGTATAGTTAGATATAATTGTTCTTCATCAGATAATTCTTTCTCCAAATACTTCTGTATTTTCAACATACACTCATATGCTTTTTTATATTTGGTTCTAACTTGCTTTAATAAAAAATCATCCTCTTCTTTTTCCATCTTTTCATTTTTATTTAGTCGTTGAAAGAAGAATCTTAAATGTGTAACAAATCTCTCATAATTAAGAGATTTTTCATTAAGTGCAATATTATATGTGTACTTAATTATATTTAATATATCTTGTATCATTTTTGTTTGATGGGCAATATCTTCTACTTTATTGCTGGAAATATTAGTTTGCGCATTTATTAAATGAAGAGCTATATTACCAGCTTCATCTTCAGGTAATCTTTTATTGGTCTCATCTTCAATAAATTCTAATGCTTTTAACCCTATTTCAAATTCCTTGGGGTAAAATTTCTTAATTTCCCAAATTAGCGCATTAGGACGATTAAGTCCCTCCTCAAATAATTTTAATGCATAACTAATATGATCAGTTAAAGTAACATATATATAATCATTTAATTCAACACTTAATATATTGTTGGCGTATTCAATAATATCGTAACATAGTGAAACATGTTCTGTAGGAATATCTTCTAATAATAATTTAAATTTCTCTGAGGCATCTTTTTGTTTTAGTATAAAAGTTTTTTCAATTAGATTTTCATCTACTTCATCTCCTACACTTTTTTTAAATCCAACTCCACGCCCCATAATAACAATCTCTTGTTTTTTTGAGTCTTTAGCCAAAATAGCATTATTATTAAATATCTTTTTTATTATCATTCCTATCCCCCAATCACTATGTATTATATATTAGAATATAAAAACCCTAATTAATCAAAAGAGAACTATTCATATCTCTTCTCATTAATTAAGGTTTCGCCTGATCGAATCAGTAACAATCACAATATTTATATGTAAGCGTTTAATTTATATTCTTATGATATCTTATTTTATATTTATTGTCAATATTTTTTGTAAAATAAATTTTATCTTACAAAATCTCAATTTAAAGGTATTGTGAAGCATCCGAAATATGAAAATACTTGTATTAAGGGGTTATTTAAAGTTTACTTCTAAGCAACCGAAATGGAATATATGTGGAGTCAGGCATTGAAAAATAAGCTGCTAGAATATCTTAATGGGAAGTTGTTCCACTTTTGCTTGTCTTGTGCTTGTCACAGGAACACGCAGAAGTGGTGCAACATTCCATTTAGATATTCACAGTGAAATTTTTCACAGTCCTGCGGAACATATATGTATTCTATTTCGGTTGTTCATTGCTTCACTTTAAGTGCTTCACAATACCTTTGAAGTATGTAGTTTCCATTTTATTGCTTCATTTGAAGTAATCTATTTTTTAATTGTTCCTCAATGTTTTGTAATTCCGCTTCTGCAGCTTTACGCTTTTGACGTCCTTCTGTTTGTATTCGAAGTACTTCATCAAGAGTTGAAATTAACGATTCATTAGTTGTTCTAAGAGTTTCAATGTCAACAATTCCACGTTCCGATTGTTTAGCTGTTTCTATTGTTGACATTTTAAGTGTTTCTGCATTTTTACGTAAAAGTTCATTTGTCATATTTGTTACTTCATTTTGAACCTTAGCAGCATTATTCGAATGCGCTACTCCAAGAGCGAGAACAATTTGACTTTTCCAAAGAGGAATAGTATTAACAATAGTAGATTGTATCTTTTCTGACATAAGAGAGTCATTATTTTGAATCAAACGAATTTGTGGTGCCATTTGAAGAGATATCATTCTAGTTAATTCTAAATCATGAATCTTTTTTTCAAATCGGTTGCAAAGTGCTACAAGATCATTTGTAGCTTGCGCATCCTCTGGAAGACCACTTATTCTTGCTCTTTCCGCTAACTTAGGAAGTTCTTCTTTTTCTAATTTTGCAAGCTTCTTTTTTCCTGCTAAAATGTACATGGAAAGTTCCTTAAAATATACTTTATTAATTTCATACATTTTATCAAGCATAGCAATATCTTTTAATAGTTGTATCTGATGATTTTCAAGACTGGTACAAATCTTATTTATGTTTCCCTCAACTTTATCATACTTTGCTTTCATTTGGGAAAACTTTTCTGTAGTCTTTTTGAAAAGTCCTAAAAATCCTTTTTTCTCATCTACGGACTCAAAATTCTTCAGCTCTACTACTACATTAGTAAGCATATCGCCTACTTCTCCTAGATCCTTAGTCTTCACATTACCTAAAGCTGTTTCAGAAAAATCTGCAATTTTCTTTTGTGCACCAACTCCATATTGTAGAATTGAATTTGAGTTAGTTACATCTATTTTTTCTACGAACTGGTCTACCATTTTCTTTTCTTCATCTGTTAAAAAACTATCATCGATAGCGTCTACTGCTTTCTCTTCCTCTTGTATCTTAACAACCGAGGCCTCCTCCTGGAATGGCTCAAATGTTAAGCTTGGAGTGATATCAATATTTTCTTCAAACCCATCATTCATTTTCAATTCCTCCCTTTTTTATTATTACTTTTCAAAATCATTTTTGGTCAGTCCTTCTTGCGTAAGCAACGTTTCAAGAACAGAAATATCTGTAGAGATATCTAAAGCAATCTCTTCAAATAAATCATCTAACAAATTTTCAAAAGCAAAATTTATAATATCAATTGTTTTTTCAATTTCATTTTTAGCATTCTTTATATTTTCCCCATGAACTGGTTGGTCATTAAGCTCTTTATATGAATTAACTAACTTTAAAGTCATAGGAAGATAATGATTAATGAATTTACTAACCTCTGGCAATTTCTTAGGATTTTGCTCTACATGCTTAAATATTTGAGCTACAATATTTTGAAGTCTAGACAATTTTACTGAGATCTCTTCTTCTGGTATAGCATCATTTACACTTTTTATTTGCTCTATATGATTTCTTCCCATTTCAATTGTAGTTCTTAATTCCTTCTTAGCAGGATCATTTACTTCTTGCTTTAATTGTTCTTGTCTTTTTAATTCTTCTTCATTACGCATCTTTAGAGCTTCTTGAGATGCTAAATAATTCTCATAAACTTCATCACTTAACATGAAATATGTCTTTTTATCATCAATATGACCCTGAGGAAACATTCCTAGGTCAATCATTTTCCTTAAGTCTTTCATAACATATTTATTCTTCTTTTTAATTGAGACAGCTAATTCCTCAATAGAACAATAATTATTACTGTTAAGAGATCGTATATACTGTCTAAAACGCTTTATCCTTTTTCTCAAACTTATTCCTTTTAATGTAAGCCCCACACTTGGTACAAAAAGCGCAAATAAACCGCTTAAAGTAATAGTTTGGACAGTTGAAAACCCACTAATAAAATAACTAGAAATTGATATTGAAATTAGTGTAATTCCAAATAATCCACTCAAAATAGCCCCAAATACTGTGTAAATTATTCCCGATATACTTCCAGCTGGTCTTTTAGCAATATACATTTTCATCTTATTTTCTTCTTTTTTTGTTACACCCATATCTCTATATTTATTCTTAACTTTTTCTTTTATTTTTTTGTTATAATGATATGATTTATCTTTTAAGGTTGTTTTAACTTCATTAATAGCGTCTGCAGTTTTATCATCAACATCTTTTTTAATCCTAGCAAAATCAATAGCATCAAATGCATTCTTTACCGTTTCTCTAATTTCCTCTTCTAAATCAGAAAAATCTCTTCTGCCCATACCCATGCCTCCAAATTCTATTCTTATCAATCATAAAAACCTTGCTATATGTCCATAACATTTTGCCTTTATTATATATCATTTTTGCAAAAATTACAATTTGTAACATTTTATCATTTTCTTAATTTATCACCATAACTTATAGAAAAATTAAACATACCTTTATAAATATGTAACTTGTCAAAATATAAAAATCTGACTCTATTAATGAAATATTAAAGTCAGACTTTCGTGCTATAGTTTTAATTTCTGCCTATCTCGAAATGATGAATTAATTAGCCAAACATATATATCTATTATTAAAACATGTTTTTCTAGATTATTATCCCTTTCTTCAAATTCTATTCCACTTTCTTCTAAAAGTAAAACTTTCGCTGTTTTAAAACATGATACCTCTAATACAATTTATTCATATTTCTATATTTAATTATTCTACTACATCACTTATCTTACACTTATAATATTGGCTGTTAAATAATTAACTTTTATTTTTTTTTATATACTATATAATATTAATATAATATATACCGTGGGGAGATTAAGTTTTTATGAATAACAAATTGACTGAAGAGAATATGAAGAAATTACAAGAAGAATTGGAATATAGAATGACTGTAAGGAGAGCCGAAATAGCAAAGGAAAAATTAACAGCAGCTGCACACGGCGATAGATCAGAAAATGCAGAATATAAAGAAGCTTGTGCAAATTATAGGGAAAATGATAACAGAATTCAATACTTATTGACCATGATTTCAACTGCAACTATAATCGATGATTCAAGCACAGATAAGTCTACACTTGGAATTAATAGTAAAGCCAGAGTTAGATTTATAGATGATGATGATGAAGTTACTGTCACATTAGTAACTACTATGGATCTAGATCCTGAAAACATGCGTATAAGTATTGAATCAGATTTAGGTAAGGCATTGTTAGGTAAGAAGGTCGGAGACATAGCTGAAGTTAATGCCCCTGAAGACAAATATTCAATAGAAATACTAGAAATATTGTAAAATCCCTTATGGATATAAGAAACCCACGACAAATCTGTCGCGGGTTTCTTATATTGGTTATAAAGCTCGTTTCTTAGTTTCATAAGATATAATAAATTATCATTTAATATAATAATTTATTATATCCCTCAAACATATTGTTATTAACAACCGGCACAACATCTATAACCAACGCCTGATATCCCGGAATCTTTTTTATTGATTCCCTTGCCATTTTTACACCTTTTATATCTTCGAAAAGTGTATCAAAAATTATTCTTATTCCCTCAACCTTTACAACTTTAAATGCATTTTGATTATCTATCTTTACGCTTTCCAATGCTTTAATAATATCATCCTGCCTCCATGCACAATTCACTAAAATCATATTATCACCTCATTTATACTATTTCTTTTCTGGCCTTAAAATAAAGTTATAAAGCACAAATATCCAATTTCCAAAATATCATCCCCAAAACCCTCTCTAATAAATTCTGTAACAGCCTCCGTATTGTTCCCAATAATTCTTGAAAACGTCACAATATACTCTTTAATATCTTCTATATCTATTTTTTTAGTTTTATTTAAGCAATATTTTAGAAATACGGCATACCTTACTAATAAATACTCTAGTATAATCATTTGAAAAGAAATAATCATCTCTTCAATATCATTACTTATGCAGCTGCTTAAAATATCAGATACAATACAATTTTCACTTAACATATTATATTCTTTAAACACATCTTTATAATCATTCCACTTAATTGAAAGACTTTCAATTTCAATGTTTTCCGCAAAGTCTGAAATATCCCCAAGAAGAATTTCAAAACTAGAAACATCCTTATAATTCTTTATAATATCTAGAAATAGATAATTAATTTCTTCAACTGAATCGTTTATGTTAAAATCCATTCCCTTATACATATCTATAAGTTCTTGTATATACTCCCTAACCTTATACCTTTCTAACTCTTCTAGTAAACCATCTTCTCTTAAGTTATACTTTTCTAAAATAATTAATAGCATTTGAAAGCTAACAATTAACTTCTCTTCTAATAGAAACGCTTCCTGCTGCATGATATTAACCACAGCATCCCTGATTCTAAGTTCTAATAAATTACTTTTTAAATTAGTATCATTCTCTGAAATTATATTTATTTTTCCAGTTATACTGCTTATAAGCTCTACTACTTCAGGACATGCACATGATAATGAAAGTTCCTTTTTATTTTCAAAGATATTCTCTATTCTAGGAAATGTATGGCATGTTGATGATAGGTATTCTTCTCCATGACTATTCACTATCTGACATAATCCCTGTTTATCCAAAAGCGGACAAGCTTCATGATTTTCTTTATTAATAAAATACTCTGTTTTATTTCCGGTTTTTTTTATTTTTACACTATCTAAAATATAATTAGCCTTATCATTTTCCCACTTATTATAGGTATCAATGTCTATACTAACGTCCCATCCTTGACAACATGTAAATCTGCATTTATCAGCAATACACTTGAATTTATCATAATTTGAAATTTTTAATATATCTATTTCTTTGCTCATATAATTTAACTCCGTCTTTTCATAATATTAGCCTTATATTAATCATTATAATAGACTTTACTAACTTTATCATAATTTTTGATTATAAATTTTTTTACATTACTTTATTAATGAACTTATACTAAATATAAAAACCCACGAAAATGAACTGTTCAAAGTTCTAGACCTTCGTGAGTTTTATAGTGAAGACAAAGTACGACCTTTAAAGTCCATCTTAAATTCTTATATAAATATCCAACATCTATTCCGTTATTCACCATATTTTCTACTATATTTCACCCGTACTTTTATTTTAGGATGCTTTCCACAAAACTGACTAATTACAAAATAGCAGCTAGGACACGGTTCCCATTTACTATACAAAATAAGATCTCCTTCATTCTTCAATACTTTTGCTTCTATTTGTTTATGTATTTCCTCAAATATCTTTTTTTCACTATCGTTAATTCTGTCATACCCTATTCCTAATTCACCTAATTTATTAACTTTACTACTTTTAAAAATCGCCTCTTCAGGTGGTGGCGCTGCACAATAATCTAATATATTATTACTGCCACTTATCGCTTTAAATTCCCTATTATCATATACTGCTACTGCTATATTTATAGAATCCTGTAACGCTTTGCTTTGGTCTATCTTAAATGTTGTTTTTTCTTTTTCATCAAACTGCATATATTTATTTATATTATTTGTTAGTCGTTGAATTCTTGGTATATTGCTGCTTAAATGTTGGTGATATTCTACAGTTCCTATATTTACCGGAATATATGGATAATTTATTTTTTTAGGCATTTCTATCGATATTGTCTTGGTTTTAGTTTTAGTATTATATTTTTCTTTTACACAATCTTTTCTAATAAGAATCATTTTTTTTAATAATTCTATATCCTTTGCATAAAGATAATCTTTATCTAACTTCTTCTCCAAGTCATCTAATTTTTCATTTTCTTCATCACTTATTATTTTAGATGCATCACTTTTTACTTTTTTTATGACATTTAATATATGCTCAACATTATCTCGAGACCCTAGCTCCCGTTCATATTCAATTCTATCTATATGTAGTTTCTCTATTTTACTTAGTTTTTTGCATAGTTTGTTATGTTCACTTTCAAACAATATGATTTTTTCTATGTAATCAATGAAATCCCTTATATTATTTGCTTTATAAGTAATCTCATTGTCCTTTATACATGAATATAATTTTTCTGTCACACTATTATCTATTTTAAAAGTTTTTGTGATTTTCTCTTTAAATTTTTCTTCACTTAATTCATTTATTTTATACCCTTCTCTTATTAATGCATCCTTGAACTCATTTAAATTTTTGATTTTTATTCGCTCTTTCTTAGTCTTTTTTAGATTTATAGTTCTTTGTGCCATCTTACCTCTTATCTTTAATATTCATTCTTCAAAATTAATGCTTATCTACTTAATAAAAAATCCTAATTGATAGTTCCACTTTCTTTACGTTTAACTAAACCCCAATAACTATTAGATTCTATTTATACCTTTAAATACATAATTTATCATATTATCTATAAACTCATTATCTACTACATCGCCTGTTATTAATATTCTATAGAATAACGGACCGAATATTAAATCCATAACTAATTCTATATTCAAATCCTTATTTAGTTCTCCTCTTAAAATCCCGCGTTCTAAAATATATCTTGAATCAAGTCTACGAGGTTTAAAATATACTGTTCGGTAAGTTTCAGCTAACTTTTGATCAGATTGTCCTTCTGCTATTATCTCATTAATTACTTTCCCCTCGCGGCTAAGTAAAAATTTCGCTAGATTTTTCACTTGAATTATCATATCACTAATAACTGATCCTGTATCGGGTACCGGAAGTCTCACAACAGCTGCATCAAAAAAAGCATCCATAACAACAGCTGCTTTATTTGGCCACCACTTATAAATAGTAGCTTTACTAACTTCAGCTCTTTCAGCAATTTTTTCAATTGTAACAGCTCCAAAGCCATTTTCAAGCAATAAGTCATATGCAGCTGAAAGAATAGCATTTTTAGTTTTTTCACTTCGTGGACGTCCCAATTTTTTCTCCATTATAATTACCTCCATTGTAATTAATTTATAGTAGCATACTTAGTAAACTATACGTCTATTATACTATATATATTATAGTTATCAATTATCCGTTATAAATTTTAGATGTCTAACACTCATCGGATCTAATCATAAACTTCTTTGTATAACTCCTCAACACAAAATAAAATTTTTTTATTTAAAAAACTATTTACAATACTGAACGTTTAGTATATTATATATTTATAAACTAAACGTTCAGTTTTATACGTGCTTTGGTATTTTAAAAACTCGAATTATTCAAATACCTAATGGAAATAATAATTATCATCAGTCAATTAATATCTACTAATTAATACACTTTTTAATATATGAGGAGGAAAAATCAATGAAAGTTATAGCATTTAACGGAAGTCCAAGTAAAGAAGGAAATACTTATCATGGAATAAAATTAGTTACTGACGAACTAGAAAATGAAGGAATAGAAACAGAAATAATTCACGTAGGAAATAAATCTCTAAAAGGCTGTATCGCTTGCGGATATTGCACAAAAAATAAAAATGGAAAGTGTGCTATTTCCACCGATCCTGTTAATGAATGGATTGAAAAAATGAAAGATGCTGACGGAATAATCTTAGGCTCACCAGTACACTATTCAGCAATTGCTGGTACAATGAAGTCATTTTTAGATAGATCCTTTCGTGTAGCAGAAGCAACTGATAGTATGTTAAGACTTAAGGTTGGCGTAGCAGTGGTTGCAGTAAGACGCGCAGGTGGAATTCCAACCTTCGATCAACTTAATAATTACATTAATCATTCTGAAATGATAATCCCTACTTCAAACTATTGGAATGTTATTAATGGAAGATTACCCGGTGAGGTAATGCATGACGAAGAAGGAAAACAAATAATGAGGATATTAGGAAAAAATATGGCTTGGCTTATGAAACTTATTAAGAATGGACAAGGAATTATCAACGAACCTGAACGAGAAGAAAAGATTTTCACTAATTTTATTAAATAAATTATGGTATTCCCTATCCATTTAAATAATTTTAAGCATTAATTCAATCAAATAATTTATTATAATCTGAGGAAGTGATTTAAAAATGTATCAAGCAAATAATGCTTCTATAAAAGCAAATTCATTAATAAATAATCTTGAAGCAAAGCCCATATTAACTAAGTTATTAATATTAGTTATGTCAATAGCTTGTGGGCTTACTGTAGCAAATTTATATTATATTCAACCTCTTTTAGCTGATATAGCAAAAACTTTTGATGTCAACCAATTAAGCATAGGCTTTGCAGCTATGCTTACTCAAATTGGTTATGCAGTTGGAATGATATTCATATTACCTTTAGGAGATATAAAAGAGAAGAGAAACTTAATCGTAATAATGCTTTTGTGCTCAATAATCTCGCTTATAGGTATGTTCTTCTCTCCAAATATATATATTTTAACAATTTTTTCCTTTGCTGTCGGGTTTACTTCTATTATTCCGCAACTCATTATACCTTTAGCTGCACAACTATCAAATCCACAGCAAAGAGGACAAACTATTGGTACAATAATGAGCGGATTACTTGTAGGAATATTGCTTTCTCGCACAGTCAGCGGTATCTTAGGTGGATACTTTGGCTGGAGAATAGTTTATCTTATTGCATCAATCATGATGCTTGCTCTTATGATTATTTTAAGAAAACTAATTCCTTTATGTAAACCAACATCTGATCTGAAATATACTGAATTATTAAAATCATTGATACATCTAATAAAAACAGAACCTGTTTTGAGAAGAACTTCTCTTAATGGTGCCCTTATGTTTGCAGCCTTTAGTGCTTTTTGGACATCCCTAATTTTCTTACTTGAAAGTTCTCACTACAACCTAGGCTCTGAGTCAGCTGGATTATTAGGATTGGTTGGAATTAGTGGTGCTCTGGCAGCCCCAATTGTCGGAAAACTTGCTGACAAAAAAGGTCCTAGATTAGCAATAAGCATATGCATAATTATAGTTACAATTTCTTATTTTATATTCTTCTTGTTTGGTTTCAAAATGCTAGGACTTATTTTGGGCGTTATTCTTTTAGATTTAGGTGTACAATCTTGTAATGTTTCAAACCAATCAATAGTGCAATCCTTAAATGAGAAAACACGTAATAGGCTAACTACTATATACATGGTAAGCTTTTTTCTTGGAGGTGCCTTAGGTTCATTCTTAGGTTCTTACAGTTATTCTCTCTTTGGCTGGTATGGTGTCTGCACTTTTGGAATGGCAACTCAAATTATAGCAATCATTCTACACAAAACTGGGAATAAGTCATAAAATTATATTTTTGCAAATTTAAGTATTATTTATCAATGGAGGTTAAGTCATGAGTTTAATTACAGTAAATAAAGATAAATGTTAATTTTGCAAGAGGAAGAGAAAATTATATTTTTTCATTGGCATACCTGGAATTATATGCTCCAACACTTGGACTCGGTTCTTGCTGGGCTGGAGTCTTTGAAAAAGTTGCACTGAAGGTTAATTCTCCAATGCTTAAATTATTTAATATTCCTGAAGATAAGAAAATAACCGGAGCAGTTATGGTAGGATATCCAAAACATAATTATCCAAGGTTAGTTGATAGAAATTCACTGGAAGTTACTTTTTATGAATCTAGAATATAAAATTATAGAGTAGGACTTACTTAATATAATAAGTTCTACTCTATCTCCTTCTCTTTTCCTTATTCCTTTCTCAAAATATCTAACGTATGTGCACTTGCACCCAACAAATCTGGTCTTTCACACGTAGAAAAATGATACTCAAGAAAAATTCTAAAGGTATCATCATCCATTGCATTCAAAACAGGTCGCATATAATTAGCTGGTCCATCTGCTGCAATTAATTTTATCCTTTTAAGGCTTACTTCTTCATTTAGCTTATTAATATCTTCAACCCTTACATAATCATATAAATCTTCTGGTTCCGATATAACATGAAAATCCTCACTAATTTTCCCATTATCAATACACTCACGAATATTATTTTCCTTAAATCCATATGTTAATACACTATATTCATTCATACAATATGCTACTAAAATAAAACCGCCAGGCTTAGTTACTCTTTTTGCCTCCTGCAACGCTTTAACCTTGTCCTTAAATTGATATAAATGATACATCGGACCAAACACCAACGTCATGTCAAAAGTATTCTCAGAAAATCGTGATAAATCTAATGCTGTTCCCTGCATAGCTTTTACTGTACTTCCTTTTGACTTTAAAATGCCTAAATTGTGCTTAACAAGTTCAATCGCAGTAACATCATATCCTTCATTTGCTAATTGCACAGAGTATCTTCCTGTACCTGCACCAACATCTAAAATTTTGGAATTCTCATTATTTTCTATGTACTCATGAATATATTTCATTGAAGTTAAAAACTCAACCTGCGCATATTTTCTCGTTAATCTTTTGTCCTCACAAAATTTATTATAATATTTTTCTAATTCTATTGTCATCTCTTTGTATCCCTCATCTATTATTATATTAGTAATTATTAAATACAAAAATTGTTCTTTGTATACATTAATTGGGTGGCAATTTATATTCTATTACTATGCTTCTTATATATTATAACAAATATTATACTATATTTTGCAATTAAAATTTTCACATTTTTTCTTCCAATATATCCTTTTCACGTTGCTTAATGTAATTATTCACAAACGCACCTGTTCCCTGAGGATTACTTATCATAAGATCTTTTGGACTACCACAGAGATATGAAGCTTTTCATGCTCAATTTTATTTTGTAATCTATAAAGTATGGCTCTATCAGTAAATAATGAAGCACACCAATTTCTTACAGCATCAATTTATGTTAACATAAGCTGCTCTAATTTATTTTTTGTATCATCATCTATGGGCATTTGAATAGTTATACTTGCCCCCTCTATTTCTGTAGACTTAAATGAAATATAGCTTAAGTATAAATCTCCTACTAAAGGGTGATGTAAAAGTTTTTGCCCCTCTGGTGTTCCCATGATACCTTGATTATTCCACCATTTATTAAATAGAGAATTCTTTTTATTTAATTCACTTATAATCTCATTTATTGTATTATCATTCTCATAATAGCTGTAATTTGCTCTCAATTGTTCAACACGTAATTTAGAATGTCCCTCCCAATTATCTAATAATTCCTTTAGATAATTATCATTAAAAGCTCTCCAAACTGAGTTTCTTTCTTTTTCATTCATGTCTTCATAATTACCATAAACTTTTAGCGCCGCCATATTCCATCCAATCATTGTTAATTTGCTATCAGTAACATAAGCTATGCTAGGATTTTGATTGTCCAAGAATTTTTGTAATGTATTAGAAATAGTAACGGTAGTAAAGTCTTCCATAGGTAATTTTTTATCTGACAAATTAAATAAATATCTTTTTTCTTCATTATTTAATTGTAAAACCCTACTCAAAGAAAGTAGCACATCGATTGAGGGATTAACATTTTGTCCTTGCTCAATACGCACATACCAGTCAATGCTTACTCCTGCTAAATCTGCAACTTCTTCTCTCTTTAGCCCTTTCACTCTTCTTTTTTTATCGAATTTAAGTCCAAATTGTTCTGGTCTTAATGTGGATCTTTTCTTTTTTAAAAATAACCCAAGTTCTTTATTTTTAGATATCATTACCGTCCCTCCCATTTATATTTAATCATCATTGATAATGCGAGTAATTATAAAAATTACATCCTATCTTCTAAACATAGTATTATTAATCATATGATAACTTAGCTTCTATTTAAAATAATATTTTCATTATACACTATTCTCATAACATAGGCATATGAAGGAAAATAACAAGTCCAAATATGCAGGTGGATTGACTTGTTATTTTTTTGATAATGCCTTATAGAGAGGAAGATGTAAAAATGAATAGAGATTTGAAAAACAAAAATTTTTCAAACAAATTATTATTAATTTTATCAATTATTTGTTCAATTATAGTAGCCAATTTATACTACGATCAAGTTTTATTAACCAATATTTCCACTGATTTTTTTGTCTCAGCCTCATCATCTGGTAAGCTTGTAACAGCTATACAGATAGGCTATACAATAGGATTATTGTTTATTGTTCCACTGGGGGATAGATATAGTAGGAAATTATTAATCATTTTAAGTATTATCTGTTCAGCTGCATTATTGTATTTAATGACTTTAGTCTCTACATTTAACTTAATAGTGATTGTAGGATTTTTCATGGGACTTTCCAGTGTTTCAGCACAGCTTATAATCCCATTTGTTTCGTCAAATATTTCATCAGAAAAACGTGGTGCAATAGTTGGTCACTTATTAACCGGAGTATTTCTTGGAGTTCTACTCGGCAGGGTATTAGGCGGAGTTGTTGGCCAATTATTTGGATGGAGAGGAGTTCATGAATTTGCAGCAATAGTTCTATTAATTTTTGCAGTATACCTATATTTTTCTCTTCCTAATGATAACGTGGAAAAAGAAAGTTCATATAAAAAAATAATATTATCCCTACCTCCATTATTAAAAAAAGAGAAAGTATTAAGAGAAACAATAGTTTTTGGTGCTGCTGCGTTTTGTGCATTCAATATTTTCTGGGTTTCATTGTCCTTTATTTTAGAAAATTCTCCTTATAATTATGGAAGTGCAATAGTTGGCCTCTTTGGTTTCTTGGGTATAGCAGGGGCACTCGCAGCTGGATTTTCTGGAAAACTTACAAACAGTAAAAATGCAAGCTTATGGAATCTTTTTGCTTTAGCTATAATGTTTATCTCTTTTCTAATCTTAGGTATAGGTTGGTCTAAACTTATAATTATAATTCTCATAACCTTTACTTTAGATGTTGGTTCAAGGATGAATATGTCTTTAAATCAAGGAAGGATTTACAAGCTTAGTCTTAAAAATCATAGTAGATTAAATTCCCTCTACATGGTTGGATATTACTTAGGCGGATCTCTTGGTTCATGGATAAGTACCTATGTATATGATTCATTTGGTGTTATTGGAATCACAATTGCAAGTTGCAGCGTACTTTCACTAGCGTATATCTATTATTTAATTACTAATAATCTTTTAAGTGAAAAAAACAGTACTAAATCTTCAAATGTATTTAACTCTAAGAATCAACCAACACATCAATAATTTGAGAAACTATTTAAAATATAATCAAAAATAGCGCTCCCCTCTACCTAAAATAATTATTTACTGGTAATAATGATATGATTATTTATCCTATGATAATTTATCATCTATTAAAAAAACTTTTTTAGTTGTATACTACTAAAAAAGATTTTACTTAAAATTAGTTTTACATTATTAGGCTTATTATATAAATCATAAGTTTTCCATAACTATATACATCAAATAGATTTTATTATTTGATGGAATATGCTTAAAATAAAGGAGAAGATAAAAATGAATTTGATAACTATAAATCGAGACAAATGTATTAAATGTGGTTTATGCGTAAATGAGTGCCCAGAAAGTGTATTAGAACTTAGTGAAAATGGGCCTAAAGAAATTTGCGGTGAAGAGTGCATTTCCTGTGGCCATTGTGTGGCTATATGCCCAAGGGAGGCAATTGATAATATAAAAACACCATTATCCAATCAAATCAGTTCAAAAAAATTCCCAAAACTAAGTCCTGAGGAAGCAGAAAACTTTATTCGTTCAAGGCGTTCAATCCGCTCATATAAAGAAACTACTGTTCCGAGGGAAAAATTAATAAATCTTGTTAATATTGCGCATTTTGCTCCTAGTGGACATAATCTTCAAGGAATATCTTATGCTATCATTGATGATAGAAAGATACTTGATAAAGCTGTTAAAATTGTAATTGAAGAATTTGAAAAAGACAATGTATCAAGTAACTTTACAAAACCATACCGTGAAAAGGGAATTGATACAATTTTACGAGGAGCCTCCAGCCTTATCTTAGCAACTGCTGATTCAAGCTTTCCACGAGGAAGAGAAAATTCAATTCTTTCATTAACATATTTAGAGCTATATGCACCAACTCTAGGATTAGGCTCATGTTGGGCAGGAATGTTTGAAAGAGTTGCTATGAAGGATAATTCCCCACTACTTAAATTATTTAATATCCCTATAAATAAGAAAATAACTGGTGCTATAATGGTTGGATATCCTAAATATACTTATCCAAGGTTAGTTGATAAAAACCCATTAGAGTTTACTTTTGTAACTCTGTAATATCACTCTATAAAAATCAAAACAAATATTCTACTTAAAATTCATTATAGATTGGACTGCCTTCAATAATAAAAAACCACGACCACCTGTAAGCAGCTATTTAAGCCATATACAAATGGTCGTGGGTTTTATAGTGGATCCGAAGCATGACCTTTAAAATCCAATAAAAAATTATTTTATTAAGTTTGATAATTTTTATTTTAACAATTATTAATGGTTGTCAACTCTTCTTAAATATGGATCTCACAGCTCGTTTCACCACATCAAAAAAACTTAACGAATAAACCATACGATCTGGATCAACATAATTTCGAACAGCTCTAAGTACTTTTTTTGCTTCTTTTGAAGAAAAAGTATAGGTACCATTTTTCTTTGTTCGGATTGCATATCGTGGAATCCATTTCCCTTTAAATAATACGGATGCAATTACATAGTCAACCTCTTCCCAAGGAATTTGAATAAACTTACGATAATCACGAGAATTATAGAACTCAAAACCCTTGTCACCGATCATGATCTTACCATAATCTGAAAAGCCTGTAAAAGCTGTTGCATCAATTGCTAGATCCACCTTTGTATTGAGTGACTGAACCATCCGATCTACCTCTTTTCTACTTATATACACATTTATTTTTATTATATATTTTTTACATGTTATTATCAATTATTCGAAGTGGATTAAACGTAACACACATTTAATTAATATTGTAAAAATCGGTTCTCTTGATCTACTTTAGGCATTATCAAGAAAATAATAAGTCAATTCATCTGCATATTAACGGCATATCGAGACTTGTTATTTTCTTTCATATGCCTTAATGTTAACAGAAGCCTAGGCTGGAAGCCTAGGCTAAGTAAAAATGTTACATTAAACCGATCAAGTGGAAAACAATACCAATTACAAATAATCCAAGAATAATGATAATTGGAGATACTTTCCTCTTAAGTAACCACATACAAAGAAGAGTAATTAATAATCCTACAAATCCAGGAATTAATGAATCCAAGTTATTTTGTAATGTTGTAACCTTAGTATCAGTTAATGACATACCAGATGCTTGTTGTAATAGAGCTTGCTTAACGCCTTCTGCTCCAGCAGGAAGTTTGCTCCAATCAATAAATGCACCTTCACTTAATTTAACAGATGATACTACTGGTGCAAATCTAACAGATACCCATCTGTTAACCAATGATCCTAAGATGAACATACCAAGGATAGATGCTCCTTTTGTAATATCTTGTAATAAAGTACCTGTTAAATCTTCACTAATACGAGATCCAGCTTTGTAACCGAACTCTTGTGTATACCACATAAATGCCATACGGATGATATTCCAAGCGAAGAAAAAGATAATTGGTCCAATAATGTTACCAGCTAAAGCAAGTGAAGCAGCTAATGCTCCTAAAATTGGTCTTACAGTGAACCAGAAAACTGGATCTCCAATACCAGCTAAAGGACCCATCATACCAATCTTAACACCTTGAATAGTTACATCATCGATTGGTGCACCATTTGCACGTTCTTCTTCCAAAGCTAATGTTACACCAATAACTGGTGAAGCTACGTATGGATGAGTGTTAAAGAACTCTAAGTGACGTTCTAGAGCTGCAGCTCTATCTTCTTTAGTCTTATATAATTTTTTGATTGCTGGAATCATTGCATATGCCCAACCACCATTTTGCATTCTTTCATAGTTCCAAGAACCTTGAAGGAAAAATGAACGGAACCAAACAGAAAGACGGTCTCTTTTAGTTAATTTTAATTCTTTTGACATTTTCGTTTCCTCCCCCTTCTTAGTATCTATCTATTAGATCCCCTAAAGGATCGCCAGTATTTGAACTTCCACCATTACCTGAGCCACCTTGTTTACTAAGTGCTAAGTAAAGAAGTGCTAAAGCCACACCTATTGCACCAAGGCCGATAAGTGTAATTTGTGAAACAGTTGCTAATACAAAACCAATTGCAAAGAATGGCCATACTTCCTTTGTAGCCATCATATTGATTACCATTGCATAACCAACAGCTACAACCATTCCACCACCGATTGCTAAACCACCTGTTAACCAAGAAGGCATTGCAGCAAGTAATGAACTAATAGGACCAGCTCCAATTGCTAATACTAAAGCAGCTGGAATCGCAATACGTACACCTTGTAAACAAATAGCAGCGATTTGCCACATTTCAATAGCTCTGATATTTCCTTCTTTAGCAGCAGCATCCATAAAGTGTACAAACGCTGTAGCAATTGTACGACAAATAATTGTTAATAATAATCCTGCAACAGCTAGAGGAACAGCAATAGCAATTGCTGAAGCAACTCCCGCTTCACCTTGACCTCCAAGAACTAAAATAATTGCAGATGCAACAGCAGCTAGCGCTGCATCAGGTGCTACAGCAGCACCGATATTTGCCCAACCTAAGGCAATCATTTGAAGAGTACCACCTAAGATTAAGCATGGTAGTAAATTACCTGTAACTAAGCCGATTAACGTACAAGCAATTATCGGTTGATGAAATTGGAATTCATCTAAGATACCTTCTACACCAGCTAAAAATGCTATAAAAATGACTAATATAATTTGAACTATATTTAAAGTCATGGTTATTAATCCTCCTTTTTCTCTAAATAATTAGATTATTTTAATTTTTTTAATTCTTCTTGTGCCTTTTTAAGTATTTCGTCCATATTTGCTTTTGAATCATTTGGTACTTTACGAACATCAAAATTAAGTCCAGCTTGTTTAAGCTTATTAAATATATCGATATCTTCTTGATTGAAAGCAAGTACTTTGCTTGGTTGAACCTTACCTAGAGAGTGAGCCATTGAACCAACATTAATTGTCTTTAGTGGTATTCCGCCTTCTACAGCTCTAAGTACATCTTTTGGATTTTCAAAAAGAAGCATTGCACGTTGCCCTCCAAAATGTTGATCATCTTTTGCAAGCTTAATCATATGATCAACTGGAACAACATGAGCTTTAACCCCCGGTGGAGAAGCTTGCGTGATCAAATTCTTACGAAGTTTATCTCTAGCTACATCATCTGACACGACAATAATTCGTGTAGGATTCACAGTTTTTGTCCAAGCAGTTGCTACTTGACCATGAAGTAAACGAGAATCAATACGAGCTAAAACATATTCAAATGATCCAGGTGTACCTGCATTAGATTGCCCTGCTCCCGCTCCTGAAGTTTTACCAGCATCTGCTGGTTCCAATTCTTCCGGCTTAACTTTAACTCCTTCTTTACCTGCGTTTAAGATATAAGCCGCAATTTCATGTGCAGATTCCATTGAAAGACGTGCACCATAAGCTTCAATAAGCATTGGTAAATTCATACCAGCTACAATTGCCCACTTATCTTTGTGTTCTTCAAATAGCATATTCGCTTGGTTGAATGGTGTACCGCCCCAAAGATCAACTAAGAATAAAACTTCATCTTGGTTGTCAAAGGATGCAATTGCATCTTTCAATTTTGCTCTAAGATCATCCGGTCCTTCGCTAGGCATCAGCGTAACGGCTTTAACGTTTTCTTGTTCTCCAAAAATCATTTTACCAGATTGCAAGATACCTTCAGCAAATTCTCCGTGACTAGCAAGAATAATTCCTACCATTTTTATACCTCCTATTTTTTATTTGTTACAAAAACAAAAGGCATAAGCATCGGAAATAAAACAATACAAAATACATTCGCATTTCATCACACTATTTGTACACTAAAATTAAATCATAAAAAATATGATAATACCCTATAAAACTGTACAAAAAATATGATATAACGAATAAATATTAAATCATTTTACTTCTCTATGCTTATGCCTGATCGAATCAGTAACATGCTAGATATTATTATTTCATTATAATGTATTCATGAACCATCGCTAGATGTTTCTCTCATGACTACGTTTCCATAATAACATTTTATTTTATAATTTGCAACATACTTTTTAAACTTTTTTAAATTTATTTTATGTTGTTGAATAACCAATTTTTACACTTCTAACTTTCCAAAAGTATTTTGTACGACATCTGGTAACAACTCATAAATTGGACGACCTATTTTATCTTCAAAATATTTCTTAATATTAAGTACAGCCCTCCACTTACATAAAGTTAAACTATTAATTCCTACCCTTAATGCAGTTTCAACGAATCTCTTTTCTATTAAGGCAAAACCATTAGGTAATGCAAGTGAGTCGCAAAGTTGTATTAATAAATCATATTCATTATACTGAATACTATTTATATATCTCTCTACAATCTTGATCTCTGCTTCTGAAGAGTCCCACTGTCCATATATAGCATTTACATCCTTAAAAGCAAAAGTATGAGTCATACAAATTCTTGCCTCTTCTTCATAGCCTTTTTCCATTAAAAAATTATATCCTTCCAGTATGTGATTCATCCCATTTAAATATTTGTGCCTTCCTATATCATGTAATAACCCAAATATATATGCCTTTTCTTCATAAAGATCTAAGTCTTTACTCGCTATAAACCTTGCAGCTTCAGCCACATTTCTTGAATGCTTAACCCATGCTCCTGAATTTATCCTACTAGCTTCTTCAAAAATTTCTTCTGCTTTCTGTAAACTTAATGTCATGAAATAGTTCCTCCAAGTTTTAATAGACCACTTAACTTATTTATAACCATAATCATAATTATAGTAATGATTACACAAATAACAGCCATTGCCATACCAAGATTTAAATTCCCTTGTTCAAATTGGGAATATATATAGGTAGAGGCAGTTTGCATGGAAGGTGGTAATATCATTAAGGCAGCCACTAATTCTCTAATTGAAATTATAAAGGTCATAAGCCACCCTGCCAGCATTCCTGGCACTAATAATGGTAATGTAATTCTTCTCAAAATGTAAAAGCCTTTTCCTCCAAAAACTCTTCCTGCATTAAATAAACTTTCATCAATTTGAATATAGTTAGCCTTAACATATTGTACGGTATAGGGTATAAATAATATTACATAAGTCAGCACTACCATTCCATAGGTGTTATATAAAGGTACTACCATCCATTTAGAATTCCAAAATAATATTAATCCTACTACCATAACTATTCCTGGTATAGTGTTTGGTAATAAGCTAAAAAAGTCTATTATCTTTTCTGATAATTTTTTAGACCTTTTAACAGAAATTGCAAAAATAGTACCTAAAAGCATGCAAATAGAAGTTGCAATAAAAGCTACTCCCAAGGTATTCAAAAGTGCTTTCATACCGTCTGAATTTGTACTCAATAACTTAATATAATGATCGAATGTCAAATTATTTATTGAAAGACCTCCGCTCCTTAACTTCATAATAGAAGCAATTAAAATTGAGAAATATGGTATACCTATTGATGCTCCTAAAAGTAAAATAACGTACATCCATGCTATAATTTTTTTTGAAATAGTCAGCTTATATACTTTTACGCTTGTACCTTTTCCACTTACTAAATTATAAGAATATCGTGTATTAACTATTGAGCTAATGTACCATAAACCTAAGCAGGTAGTCAAAAGTATTGATGCTAAAGCAGTGGCTTTAGCAAAATCAATTGGCCAGTTAGAAACATATTGATGAATTTCAGTAGTTAAAACATAAAAACTTATTCTCTTACCAAATGTAATAGGTGTCCCAAATTCTGATATAGTCTTTACAAATACTAATAATGCTCCTATTGAATAGCTAGAAATGAGAAGCGGTATGGTAATTTTACAAAATACATAAGATTTCTTACCTCCATGAACATAGGCAGCTTCTTCCTTACTTACGCCTATTTTAACTATAGCATTTTTTAAAATAAGATATAGGAATGGAAAAATTTGAAGACTCATTACAAGTACCATACCAAATAAATTAAAAAAATGCTGATTAAGTTTTATTGGAAACCTTATAAATTGATCCCAATATCCATTAGGCTGCATAAATAAAATCCATCCCATAGACTCTATATAAGGTGGGGTCATGAACGGAATCATTAACACTACTTCCAACCATTTATATTTTGCAAAGGATGTTTTTGTCATAATAAATGCTAGTGGTAAGGCAAATACAGTGGTCGTTATAACCACTAAAATGCCTAAAACCATAGTATTTACAAAAACGTTCTTTACTTCACCAGTGAACAACATTAAAAAAGGGGCACTAATATCCAGCTTTCCATTAGAGAATATACTAGTTAACAATATACATAAAATAGGCATCACCATTAGTATAAGTAAAAGTGCTATTATTAAAGCCTTTTCAATTCCTCTAATGTTTTTCAAACTTATCACCTCCATATGCATATTTACTTTTTAAATATCCCAGTGAATTTACTTATTGTATTTTTTTGGTTTTCATACATCCATTCAGAGTCTGTTTTTAGTGTAGGGATTTCACTGGCACTTGGTCTTCCTTCTATTTTTATATCTGTTCTTCCTGGAAGCAAATAAGCATCAGAAACCATTTTTTGTGCTTCATCTGATAATAAATAATCTACAAATGCTTTTGCATTTTCAACATTCTTACTGGATTTTAATATTAGAGCTGGTCTTGCACTTATTACTGTACCTTCTTTAGGATACACTAAATCAACTGCTTCTCCTTTTGCTTTAGCACTATAAGTCATATAATCTACGCCTGATACAACTATGCTCTTAGCTCCTGTAAGTACTGGGTCAAGTGCTTCTTGATTAGCACCAGCCATAAGGACTCCATTATTTTTATACTCATTAAATAAATTCCAGCCTGCTTCACCATTTGAACTTATATAACCTGTAATAAAATCTGCTGCTGAGCCTGACTGTGATGGATCTGGTATATTAACTTTGTCCTTCCATTCTTCCTTAGTTAAATCTTTTAGACTTGTAGGTGGAGTTTTAACTAATTTTGTATTATACGCAATTCCTAGAGCAGATAAGCTATATGAGAAATAATTCCCATCTTTTTCTGACCATTGAGTAAATAATTTATCACTATTTTTAGCTTCCTTATAAGGTAATGTTAACCCCTGCTTCATTAATCCTTGCGCAGAAGATAATGAGGCAAGTACAACCACATCCGCTGCTGGATTATCCTTTTCTGCTTCTAATCTTGATAGTATCTTTCCATTAGTGCTCTGAAACGATTCAACTTTCACTCCAGTCTTTTTTTCAAATCCATCCTGAATATTTTTAGCTAATCCATCTGGGCCTGCACTATAAACTACTACTGTGCCACTTAGTTTTTGCGTTTTATCAGCATTAGAACTTACAGTATTTTCACTTTTTCCACACCCTGCTAAAACCACTGTGCTAATTGATACTATTAATAATATTGATAGCATTTTTCTTAATTTCATTTAAAACACTCCTAACATATTGAATATATATCCTTTTTCTTAATAAACATCTTAAGCTTGTCACCTTGATTCTTTTTTTGTGAATCATACACTATAAAGTTTCCTATACTCATAATATCCACAAGAATTTCATATCTGTCACCAACATAACTTACTGCTTTAACTGTTCCTTCATAAGTTTCTACATCTTCTTCTTTTATCTCTCTTAAATGTACATTCTCTGGTCTTACTAATTGTTTTTCTGGAAAAATCCAATTAGACTTACCAATAAACTTTGCTACAAAGGCTTCAGAGGGGGAATTATAAATATATTCTGGAGAACCGACTTGAAGTATTTCTCCTTTATTCATAACTACAATTTCATCTGACATTGCTAATGCTTCGCTTTGATCATGAGTTACGTAAATAGCTGTAAGTCCTATGTTACGAACTAAATTTGTTATCTCTATTCTCATATCTTCTCTTAATATTGCATCTAATGCACTTAGAGGTTCATCAAATAACACCAGCTGAGGCTTTAAAACTGCTGCACGAGCAAAGGCTACCCTTTGTTGCTGTCCTCCAGAAAGCTCATGGGGAAATCTCTTTTCCATTCCCTCAAGTCTTACCATTTCTAATGCTTCCATTACTGCTTTGTTCAAATCTTTTTTCTTACCTGTAGCTTTTAAACCAAAGGCTATGTTTTCAAATACTGTCATATGAGGCCATAGAGCAAAATCCTGAAATACCATACCAAAATTCCTTAGGTGTATAGATTTATTTATCTTCTTCTCATCAGAAAATAGACATTCATCATCCATGTAAATTTCACCACTGTCTGGTTCTTCCAAGCCTGCAATAATTCTTAATAAAGTAGTTTTTCCACAACCCGAAGGTCCGAGTAAAGTAGTGAAATTACCTTTCTTTACCTTAAGGCATACTGACTTTAAGGCCTGAAGGTCACCAAAGTTTTTTCCAATTTCTCGTATATTTAACTCCATACTAATCTCCTTATATATTTAACTACTTCTTACTATAATCTTCTTTAATTAATTCATTGTTATCTTCATGTAAATATCCAGTTAACTTTTTCTATAAAAACTATTATATGGTATAGATTTTATCTATACTGTATTTATAAATATTATTATTTAAGTAGAAAATAACAATTCAAAATAGGCAGGTAGATTAACTTGTTATTTTTTTGATAATGCCTGCTTTAATGAAATACTGGCTAAATACTCACTAAAACTCTATATTTAAGGTTCTTAAGAAATCCCTAAGGAGGTAACCCATGAACATAAATCTTATTAAATTTGAAATATTAGAGGAACTTTATAAGCACAAAAAAATAACAGCTGTAGCTGAAGCATTAAAGCTTAAACAACCAACTATTACCTTTCATTTAAAAGCTATGGAAAAAGAATTTGGAGTAAAATTATTTGAAGCTAAATCCGGAAAACTTATTCTAACAGACGCCGGAGAAGCCCTTTATCACTATGCGTCTAAAATTAACGCCTTGGCAAAAGAATCCTTTAGGGTTGTTAAAGAATATGACTTAAAGAATGGAAGCATAAAAATAGGTGCTAGCTATATACCAGCAACCTACCTATTACCACGTATACTTTTTGATTATACTGAGAAAAATCCTAAGCTTTCAATTTCTTTAAAGGTAAATACTTCACCTCTTGTACTCAATATGCTTCAAAAGCATGAAATTGATATTGGAGTTATATCATGCGAGCCTTTTGAACTGCCAAATATAATAAGTCACCCTTTACTTGAAGAAGAAATGGTAATATTTTTCTCAACTAAACACCCTTTAGCATCTGAAGAACACATAAGTTCAGAATTAATCGAAAAAAACTCTTTTATCGTTCATGGTGAAAAGTCCAGTACTAGAAGTATAACTTTAAAATGGTTTGAAAATTCTGGTATAAAAGTTAATAGAAAAATAGAACTAAATTCTTTAGAATCTATAAAACATATGGTTTTGCAGGGAAGACATATATCACTTATATCAAAGCTGGCAATCCAACAAGAGGTTAATGACGGCAACTTAACCTATCGTGAAATTCCTTCCCTAGGGAATTTAATTACAAAGAGAAATATTTATTATGCTATTAATAAAGACAGACTAAACTCCTCTATCTTAACTAATTTTATAGAATCACTGACACATTCAATCTAGTATCGGATATGATCAATTATATTTTCCATGACCTTATTTTATGTACTTTTAGCGCTTTCTGAAGTAACATAAATATTTTCAAGCCAACTTTTCTTGTTTTTATTTTCCTGTTTTAATTTATTTTCAGATCCTTTTCTTACCCTAAATTTGAAAAATAAATAAAAAATTCTTTTGTTCCGAAATTTACAATCTTTAAAAAATGAATTTTGCTATTATATCAGAAAGAAGCTTCTCACAAACATATATTTAAAAGTAATTTTTATTGAATTTAGGGCAAGGGTGCTCTGCTTAGCAGAATACCCTTGCCTTTTATAATTTGGAATATAATGGAGGCGTTTATTATGGAACACGGAAAATTGAAACGAACTTTAAAAACAAGCGATCTAGTAATCTTTGGTTTGGTATTTATGATACCTCTAGCTCCTGCAGGCATGTATGGCGTATATTTAGGCCCTTCTGGCGGAATGGTTGCATTGTGTTATTTAATAGGAATGGTAGCCATGTTTTTTACTGGGATGAGTTACAGGGTAATGGCACAGAAATTTCCAACAGCAGGATCTGTATATGTATATGTTCAAAAAGGTGTATCACCTGCATTAGGTTTTCTAACTGGCTGGGCTATATTATTAGATTATTTCTTAATGCCAGCAACTGTTGTTATTATTGGAAGTATTTATGGTAATGCACTTATACCTTCTGTTCCTGCTTGGATATGGATACTAATATTTATCGTCTTTAGTACAGTAATTAATGTTTTAGGCGTAGATTTGATGTCTAAATGCAGCTGGATACTCTTTACATTGCAAATTATTGTGATCATAGCCTTTATAGGATGTACTATAAGACTTTTACTTAATGGAACAATTCATTTTAATATGATTTCATTTTATAATCCTGATCAGTTTGACCTATCTAGTATCCTTAAAGCAACAGGTATTGTTATTCTTAGCTATTTAGGATACGATGCTATTAGTACATTGGCAGAAGAAACTATTAATCCAGAAAAATCTGTAGGAAAAGCAATTATACTTTCGATTTTGATTATTGGACTAATATTTATTGCAACTACTTTTTTTGCAGGAATGGCTTATCCGAATTATCAAGACTTAAATCCTGATACGGCTTTCACAGATGTTGTTACCTTTGTAGGTGGGACATGGCTTAATATCTTAACAACAATTACATTGATAGTTTCCTTTGGAATAGCAACAACGCAGGCTTCACAAGTTGCGGTTGCAAGAGTACTTTTTGCAATGGGACGAGATGGAGTGTTACCAAAGCAGCTTGCATATGTCAGCAAAAAAACACAAAGTCCCGTAGTTGCTACTGTATTAGTAGGAATTATTATAACACCAATTTCACTGTTTTGTTCTCTTAACTTTATTACTTCAATCGTAAGTTTTGGTGCTTTACTAGGCTTTATCCTATTAAATATTGCAGTAATCAGCAGATTTTTACTAAAGAATGATGAACCAATCAGCTTACAAAAGAAAATAATAAATTATGGAATATGTCCTGTGATTGGCTTAGCAGTAACAGTCTGGATCTTTATTAATCTAGATGCAAATGCACATTTAATCGGAGCAATTTGGCTGTTAGCTGGCTGCTTATACTTAGCAGGTGTCACAAAATTCTTTAGAAATCCTGTTCCACAGTTAGAATTAAGTTAAGCACATTCAAAAATAAAGTAGCTGCAACTTACTTATAAAAAAGGAATACTCAAAGCATCTATTGCTTTGAGTATTCCTTTTGCATTTTATTCATCATATAATAATTATCCGTTTTTTATATTCGATTTCTTTTAATGACTTCATATACATCTTAGGCGTTGTATTTGTAAATTCGTGAAAATCCTTAATCATGTGGGACTGATCATAATAACCTAAATCCATAGAGATCTGTGCTAAATTAGACTCAAACATTTCTTTATCTAACTCATTTAAAGTACTTAATAAATATTGAAATCTCATAAGTTTACAGAATACTTTTGGAGATAATCCAAACTCTTTAGAAAATGTCTTATTTATATATCTAACTGAATATCCTGTTGCCTCTGCAAGTTCATTAATTTTAATTTTTCCTGCTGTCTGCATAATGTTATTTATCATATATTTCTTTAGATCTTTGTATTTATTTATTTCATTAAAATTAGCATAAAGCTTTATATATCTTTCTAAAAACACCTGTATCTGATAGTTAAAATCTCTGCTTGAAGTAATTTTTTCAAACAATTCATTATCTTTTATCACTTCTAAAAATGGAATTTCCTGTTCTACCAAATCTGACATGGTGATATTTTTAAATTCAAATGGACTTCCTGGTAAAAATCTTACTCCAAAGAAATATTTATTTTCACTATTATGGGTTAATGTTGGACGAAGAACTGTTCCACATATATGTGCATATGGAGCCTTATCATCACAACAGAATAAGATGTCAATACATCCATCTGGTACTGCAATAAAAGGTCTTTCTATAATATCTTCTTTTTGGAAGCAGTAGAAATGAGAAATTCCATAATTCATTATAACTGCCTTATAATAATGAGATGTAGTCATTACAAAGTATGGCTGCTTAGGCCTAATAATATTTCCTTTTGTTTCTCCCACCATATTTACTCCACTCCACTTCTTTTATCACATAAATTAAACTTCCTTGAATTTGTAAAATTATCTTTTAAAAAGTATAAATTTAATCGAAACTCACATATATAAATTCTTATTAACTTTCATCTACCATTAAACATTTTTGAAAATTCTTCAAAGAATACCATTAATAATTATCAATTACTTAACATATATCTAATAAATTTCAAAAAACAGATATTTATATCAACTATACATTATTTATTTTACATTGAGAATACATTTTTCATGGTTATGTAGGAATAAATTTATTCTTAATTCTATATATTATTCTACATTTTGAAAAATTCTGTAATGATTTAAGTTGTATTTATCAATTGTTAATCATGGCATATATATATTCATCAAATAAATTATTGTAAAAAAATAGCCAAGTCGATCTCCTTGGCCATTTGGACTTGGTATTTTCTTTCGTATTCCTAAGCTCTTTTATTGTTCATTAGTTATAATTACTGCATCCATTTCTATTTCAATTAACTGAGAAGGCCTATTAAGCATAGTAGTACCAACCATTGTAAAAAGCGGTTTGATATCATGAAAAATCTCTGAATAAGCTCTTGCAATTTCAGCTCCATACTTCATATCAGTTGTATAGCCTTTTATTCTAATAACTTCTTCTTTTTTAGAACCCGATTTCTCTAACAATTTCACTAGCTTTTCTAAAATATATTTTGTCTGCTCATAAGCACTACCCTCACCATAGACTGTGCCATCTGGTTGTACAGAAGTAGTACCTCCGATATAAACAAATGGACCTACCTTTACCATTCTAGAATATCCTGTTTTTTCTTCCAATGGAGCACCTGATGAATAATTTGTTCTCGTTAAATCCATATTAATTCTCCTTCTTTGATATTATTTATAAAAAATCTCATAATAAAAAAATTAAACTTATATTTTATAAATTAATCTTTGACTATTTAATATCTAAATCTTAGCTTTAAACCTATCATAACGGAAGGCACTTATATCAAGAGTAGTTCCATTTCCTTCTACCATTTCTGATAATAGCATACCTACTGTTGGAGAGATTCCAAATCCGTGTCCACAAAATGCACAGGCAAGTATAAGTCCAGGAGCTTCTTCTACCTGACTTATCACAGGTACATGATCTTTACAATCATCTATCCAGCCTGCCCAAGTACGAACTATCTTGGCATCTTTTAAATCTGGAAAATACTTCATTATTCCTCTACATATACATGAAGCTGTAATACTTGCTGTAGTTGGTGTTCCATTATCCTTATTAAGCGCTTCATAACCTGATGCACCACCAAATACAAAGGAACCGTGTTTACTTTGATGCCCATAAAAATCCGCTTCAGCAGTACCAAGCATTTGGTAGAACATTGGCTTTTGAGCTTCTGTAACAAGAACTTCTAGCAGAACTTGATTCATTGGAATATCTATCCCAACTGTAGCAGCTATTTTTCGGCTTTCATAGCCTGCTGCAAGAATTATATGATTTCCTTCATATACATTATCCTTAGTTACTACCTGCCTAGCTTTTCCTTTTATTTTTCTAATTTCAATAACTTCTTCTCCTGTGATAAAACGAGCACCTAATTCTCTTGCTTTATGATAAAAACCTAAAGTTGTAGTCAAAGGATTAGCGTGTCCATCAGTAGGACACCAGCTTGCACCTATAACTTCCTCTGAAAGATATGGATTAATTTCTCTTACTTCATCTCCAGAGATTATGTTCACCTCAAGCCCACAATCCTGAGCATTCTTTGCAAGATTAGTTAATATCTTCATATGCTCTACTGTTTTGCCTAATCTTAAATTACCTTCTTGATAATATTCTACATCGACTCCTAATTCTTCTGAAAGATTAGGCCAAAGATTTTTTATACCATACATAGCAAGTGGAAGTTCTCTCTTATCACGCCCTGATTGACGAACTCCTCCGCCATTTCTTGTTGAGCCTCCATCTCCAATACTGTCACCTTTATCGAGGACAATAACAGAATGGCCTTTTTTTGATAAGTAGTATGCTGCTGCATTTCCAATTACACCACTTCCAATGATTATTACATCTGCACTATTTTTCATGCTATTTACCTCCTACTTGTTCATTTCCGAAGACTTCCATTTCTATAGGTCTCATAGGTGCACGCGATACTGCTGGCTCTAATTCTAAAGGTGATATTTTAAGCTCTCTTGCCACAATCCCCTTAACCAATTTACCGCAGGTTTGTCCCTGACAAAGGCCCATACCTGTTCTTAAATATCTTCTAATTTCAGTTATGGTAAACATACCATCATGTACTGCTTTTCGTATTTCACCCTTTGTAATTTCTTCACAGCGGCAGATTATCATATCATCATCAGGCTGCGAAATAAATTCACCTATATCTCTTGATCTATCATTTACTTTACTCATAATCTTACCTCCTATGCCTGCTTAAAGAATCTTACTTTCATTCCCATTTCACTAGGAACCTTTATTGTTAATAAGTTTGTGTGATCAAAAGCTTTAACAGATTTAACACCTACTACTTCCACTTCACATGCTTCTTTTCCACTTCTATCTAAACCAATGCCTTTTGCACCTTTTTCTGGTAGCGGTAAAAATTCATAAGGAAGTGTTACTGAAGTATAACCTTCTTCAAAATCTTCATTCACAAGGAAAATTGATTGTCCAGAACAAGATGCAACACACATTCCACAACCAATACATGTTGATTCTTCATCAACAACTGGAAGAGAGGTAATATTTACTCCAATCTTAATACAGTTTTTATGGCACGCATCTTGACATGGATTACAAGGAATATTTTGTGAACATTCTATAACTGGATGTACTCCCTTCATAGACTTAACCCCTGGATATTTTATAACTTCTTCATCAGTTAAATATCCTTTCTTAAGAAGATTCTTTGAGACCTCAAAGCCTTCATCTGTCTTATCAATATCTTTTCCTTTATTTTCTGGACCAAACATACCTTGTCTTAAACTAGATAATGCCTTTTCCAATTCCTCTGCCTTTTCTTCTAATTCTTTTTTCTCAATAAATCCTAATCTATAAGAGGCTGCTACCCCTGCAATTCTTCCTTCTATCATGGCCGAACTTGCTTCTTCAATTCCTGAAACATCACCTGCTGCAAATATTCCTTTAATTGAAGTCTCACCATATTCATCGCAAACAGGAACATAGCCACCCTTTTTAGGATTCTCCTCCATAATGCAGCCAGCCATTTTAGTAAGCTGGGACATAGGAGAAAGTCCTACTGCAAGGCATATAGTATCCACATCAAAATGCTTTTCTGTTCCAGGTATTATCTTCCAATTACCATCAACTTCACCAATAGTAACTCCTGTTACACATTCCTCACCTTCCGCTTTAATAATTGTATGAGACAAATAGAAAGGAACTCCGCATCTAGCTACCTTTGCAGCGTGAACACCATATCCTCCGATTCTAGGTGCCGCATCGACTATTGCAACCACTTCACAGCCTGATTGTATAAGTTGATATCCTACAACTACTCCAACATTTCCGCTGCCAAGCATAAGAATTTTCTTTCCTGGTTGTACTCCGTGAAGATTCATCATAGTTTGGGCTGCACCTGCACCAATTACTCCTGGAAGTGTCCATCCATCGAAGGTAACCATATTTTCAGATGCACCTGTTGCAATTATTACTGCATCGCCCTTATAATGAATAACTTCATCATCTATTTTTACAGTAACTTCTTTATCTAAATAAAGACCAATAACTATAGCATTTAAAACAACTTCTACTCCTGCATCATTTGCTTCCTGTAAAAGCTCCTCACCTATTTTAAAGCCTCTAATTTTTGCTCTATGCTCTTTTGATCCAAAGAACTTGTGTATTTGCTTAAATAGTTGTCCACCAGGCTTAAAATTTTCATCAAATACAACAACCTTTAGTCCTCTTTTTGCTGCTTCTATAGCTGCTGACAGACCCGCTGGCCCTGCTCCAACAACAATACAATCATATCTTTTCATACGAATACCTATCCTTTCATAAAAATTTTATGCTTCTTTTTGGGCTGAAACACCATATTGTGTTTGAACCTTCATCCCTTCTACAAGAGGTGTTACGCAAGTTCTTACATTTGGCTTACCATCAACTACCATTACGCAGTCTGTACATCTACCAATAGCACAGAATATGCCTCTTGGTGATCCTTTCTTAGTATGTCTATGAACTAGTACACCCGCAGCTCTTAGTGCTGCTGCTATTGGTTCTCCTTCATATCCTTCAAACGCTTTCCCATCAAATTCAAAATTCACTAAACGTCCTTTATTAAGCTCACCTAAAATTGGATGCTTTTCAATTCTCATATAAAGATCTCCTTTCAACTGTAATAATTAAACTTAAGCTAATTGTGGCTCATCCCAAAGATTTAGCTTAGTCCCTATTCCTTTTTCAATAGCATTTCTATAAACTATAGTCCCCCATGCAACATCTTCTACTGGCATACCACCAACTGAATAAATAACAATTTCATCTTCCTTACGATGTACTGGCACTTTACCAATTAATACATCTCCTAAATCATCAATTTTGTCTTTACTCATTTTGCCTTCTTCAATTAAGTCCATACAGTGTACTGCTGGAATTGGAATAGAATTATATGCTGGAAATTCCATTTCTTCTTCCCAAGCTTCATATAATTGAATATTATCTGTAACAGTTCTTGCTCTATTTAAAATAAAATCATCATCAAATCTTGCTGCTGCTGGACAACAGAGTACTGCACCCGGCTTAATCCATTCTTCATTTATATATGGATATTCATTTATATCACCCGTTGGACTTGATGTTGCAATATGTACAATATCACAATCTCTAACAGCATCTTCTATTGTGTCCACAACAATGATATCTTTAATTTGTGGATAATCTTCATTAAGATACTTTATAAATCCATCAATTGATTTTTTACTTCTTCCTTTAATTTTTACAGTTTCAATTTCCGATCTAACAGCCATAGTCGCTGCAAATGCTGTTTTACTCATAACCCCTGGTCCAATAATTCCGACAACCTTTGAATCTTCTTTAGCAAAATATTTCACACCAACACCAGGAACTGCACCTGTTCTATAAGCACTTAAGATATTCGCTGACATATATGCAATAGGAGCTCCTGTATCCTTATCATTTAAGGTAAGCATAAGTATTGATCTTGGAAGTCCTTTAGTTCTATTTTCTACGTTTGATCCATACCACTTCATCCCAGCCATATCGAACTTACCACCTAAGTAGGCAGGCATTGCCATAAATCTTCTGTCTGGACCATCTTTAGGCATATTAGGAAATGGTGATTCTTCAGGGAAAACCATCATAACTCCGTGTGAATTTCCATTAGGACCACCCATACGATAATCTCCCATTTTTAATAACTTGAACATTTCTTCCATGGCTTCTACGCATCCAGCCATTTCTTTAACTCCAGCTTTAATCATGTCTTCTTCATTTAAATATAAAAAATCAATTTTTGTTTCGCTCATGTTACCTTTACCTCCTAAAAAATAATTATATTTTATAAAAAAAGGTCTAACTTCTTCATTGAAGCTAGACCTCTTTGCCTTTCTTGAGTATTATATTACTCCATCTATATAAACAAAAATTGTAAAAATCGGAACTAAATCATCTATTATTGATAAGCTTTCTTTTTTTGTGACTTTGCTGCGCAAACAAATACTATATGATTTAAAAGTAGATTACCTAGTTTATTTTAATCGTACAAATTTCTTCTTTCCAATCTGAATTACTATTTCATTTTCCATTTTTATATCCTCAAAATTATCTACTTTAACATTATTTATCTTGATTCCACCTTGGGAAACTAACCTTCTTAATTCATTTTTACTTTTTACAAATCCATTTAGTACTAAAATTTCTCCAATATCAAAATTTTCCCCTTCAATGATAATAGTCTCTATATCTTTAGGCATTTGACCTTTTTGAAATACTGTTTTAAATCTTTCTTCAGCTTTTTCAGCTTCATTTTCTCCATGATACAGTCTAACAATTTCTTTTGCCAATTTCATTTTTATATCTCTTGGATTTACTTTTTCATCTTTCAAATCATTTTCTAACTCTTTAATATCATCCGGGTGAATGTCTGTAACTAAATTAAAGTATTTTACTATTAATTCATCAGGTATTGTCATTGCTTTTTCATACATAACTTCAGCTTTTTCATCTATTCCAATATAATTTCCAAGACTTTTGCTCATTTTTTCTTTTCCATCAAGCCCTTCAAGTAATGGCATGAATATTGTGGCTTGTGGTTCTTGACCATATTCTTTTTGAAGCATTCTACCCATAAGGACATTAAACCTTTGATCGGTTCCACCAAGCTCTATATCAGCATTTATTGAAACTGAATCAAACCCTTGCATCAAAGGGTAAAAGAATTCATGAACGGAAATTGGGACTTGATTTTCATATCTCTTTTTAAATTCTTCTCTTTCCAGCATTCTTGCTACAGTCATTGTAGCCGCGAGCTTAATTGTTTCCTCAAAAGTTAATTTAGATAACCATTCACTATTAAATCTCACTTCCGTTTTATCTTTATCTAACACTTTAAATATTTGCTCTTCATAGGTTTTAGCATTTTCTAAAACCTGCTCTGTAGTAAGTGCTTTTCTCCCCTTGGCTTTACCCGTTGGATCACCTATTTTTCCTGTAAAATCTCCTATAATTATAATTACCTTATGTCCTAAATCTTGTAGTTGTTTCATTTTTCTAAGCACGACTGTATGTCCTAAATGTATATCCGGTGCACTCGGATCTAATCCCAGTTTAACAATTAAAGGTTTATTATTTTCATTAGATTTTATTAACTTTTCCTTTAAGGAATCTAATCCTATTATTTCATCTACACCTTTCATTATAATTTGTACCTGTTCATCTATATTAATCATTTTAATTTATCCTCCTAGCTTCTATTTATATTTTATGATTTTTTGTTTCAACATTAATTCTTAGGCAAATGAAAGAAAATAACAATTTCAAAATGCCATGGTTATTTTTTTGCATTTTCCTTATATTAAACTATATAATTATTGGCGCCTTAATAATTATATAGATAAAATAGAATACTGATGTCCTGGTAAGTATTGTTTTGATACAAAACAAAAAAGCTCTCATCCTTATAAAAGGACGAAAGCATTACTTACGTGTTACCACCTTAATTTATTGTTACCTCACAATAACAACCTCTTCAAGTACGCCAAAAATTATTGGTTATACTCTAGCACTATAACGTGTGCAACTAACGACATCTGCCTACTGGTTGTTATCTTTCGGAGTGCTGCTCAGAGATGTATTCAAATCAGCTTGTTTTGCCCCTCTCACCATCCGGGAACTCTCTTTAAAACTCTGTTAATTTTACTCTTTCTCTTCAAAGCTTTACTGTATTCTAATTTAAATTTATTTTATATTTCTCATCAAAATTTGTCAATATCTTTTTTAACAAACTGGTATAAATACTTCTGCAGTTGGTATGCCACTATAAAATTTCTATAGAATCGCCTTCTATAATCACTCCACCTTTTATTATTCTTGTGAAGATTCCTTCTGTTGGCATAATGCATGTGCCAACTTGATTTTTTATAGCACAACCCTTATGGCATTCTTTTCCTATTTGAGTCACTTCCTGAACTGTTTCTCCTATTTTTAGCCTTGTCCCGACAGGTAATTCATGAAGAACAATACCTTCAGTTGTTATATTTTCTGCAAATTTCCCAGCATCTAAGTCGCTTATCCCCATTTTAATCATTTTATCTATGCTTTCCTGAGCTAGTAAGCTTACCTGTCTATGCCATTTTCCAGCATGGGCATCATCTTTTAAACCATGCTCCTCTATAAAAATGCCTTCTTTTATAGGAGTTTTTATAACACCTTTTTTTTCACTAATATTTATTGATAATACTTTAGCCATAATTTTATTTAATTCTCCCTTATGTATTCTCCACTTTTTCCCCCGGTTTTCTTTATTAATCGAACATTTTCTATTACCATATCCTTATCAACAGCCTTGCACATATCATATATAGTAAGAGCTGCAGTTGTCACAGCTGTTAATGCTTCCATTTCAACACCTGTTTTCCCAACCGTTGAAACTGTTGCTTCAATCTCTATTTCTTCTTCACCTATATTAAAATTTATATCAGATCCTGTTATAAAAATATTATGGCACATAGGGATTAAATCCGAGGTCTTTTTTACGCCCATTATTCCGCCAATTTGAGCAACTGATAAAACATCACCTTTTTTAACAAGGCCATCTTTTATCAAATCTATAGTTTCCTTTTTCATTTTAATTGATCCTCTTGCAATAGCAACTCTCTTTGTCTCATCCTTTTCACTCACATTTACCATATGAGCTCTTCCTTTTTCATTAAAATGAGTAAATTCCATAAAATCAACCTCCAATTGCTGTCATTTCTCTATTAATATAATTTCCGTTCTCCAATTCATGTTCTTTGGGTTTGCTTTTAATAGTATCAGTAATTACTGTCTTAATATCTTTACCTTCTCTAAGCAATTTCTTTAAATCCACTTCAGCGTTTGAGTGAAGGCATGACTTTAGCTTTCCATCTGCTGTTAATCTTATTCTATTGCAATTTTCGCAAAACTTACATGATATAGGATTAATAAGCCCGACTTTCCCCTTTGCATTTGGAAGTTTATAATATCTTGCTGGAGAAGAAATATCTGCTGATTCTATTTCTATTAATTCTGGCATCTTTTCTAAAACTGTATCATTAGAAATATATTTATTAGATGACCAATGCTTTAGAGTACCTATTGGCATAAGTTCTATAAATCTTATTTCTATATCCTCATATTTTGTTAAATTTATAAAGTCTTCTATTTCATTTTCATTAAAGTCCTTTATTAAAACTACATTTAATTTAATTGGAGTAAGCCCACTCTTTTTAGCTGCTTCAATACCTTGAAGTACATCTTTGAGCTTGCCTACCTTCGTTATCTGTGAATATTTTTCTTCATTTAAAGTATCCAAGCTTATATTAAGTCTATTAAGACCTGCGTTTTTTAAATCTTTAGCATAATCCTTTAAGAGAATTCCATTTGTAGTCATCGCTAAATCATTAACTCCGCCTATTTTACCTATACCATCAATTAGCTTTAAAATATTTTTTCTTACTAAAGGTTCTCCTCCAGTTATCCTGACTTTATCTACACCTAATTCAACAAAACTTTCAGTAATGGCTTCTATTTCTTCCAAAGTTAGAATCTCTTTATGCCACATCTTATCTATTCCTTTTTCAGGCATACAATATTTGCATCTTAAATTACACAAATCTGTAACTGATATTCTCAAATAATTTATCTTTCTGCCATACGAATCAAACATAGTTTTCCTCCTGCCTATTCTTTCTATTATAAATTTCTAAATCTTCTTTCGAGTTAAGATTTATAAACATATCAAAAGAATAATCATATCTTTTCAGAACATTTTCTTCAATAAAAATAGGCTCTATAATATCAATTAATCCAGATATAGATCTTCTGTTAAGTGTTATAAGTTTTTCAATTTTGGGCAATATATCTACAGAATAAAAAGCATTAAAAGGCTCAACCTTACCCTCTCTTTTAGCAACACAAGCATTGGCTTTACTATTCGCAAGCACTTTCTTAATATAACGAATATAATTTAAGTTTACATTAGGCATATCACAAGCTATGAAGTATACATATTTGCTCTTACTTTCTTTAAGCCCACCATAGATTCCCGATAGGGGACCAATTTCTTTTATTTCATCGCTGATTATTCTTATTCCGTCTTCTGCAGTTTTATATTCTTCTGGCTTATTTGTGACAACAATTATATCTTCAAATTCTTTACTTAGTTCATGAATTAACTTTTCCATAATTCTCACTTCGTTAATTATTAAGAGCTGCTTATCAAAGCCCATTCGTGAACTTTTTCCACCTGCAAGTATTACTGCTGTTTTAAAAACTTCTACATTCATACACTTATAATATATTTACTAAATTAGCTGCAGCATTTTTTCTCTTTTCTGAAATGTCTTTATCTATAATTTTAGATTCAACTAATCTTAATGCTTCTGTAGGACATACCTCTACGCAAGCAGGACCATTTTCCCTATCTATACATAAATCACATTTGTTTGCAACTAATCTTTCTTTATATTCTAGCTTTCCGTCTTTATCACACATTAAACCTTTTTGAATAACTTTCTCTCCAGCTTTATGTTCAACTATTATATCAATAGCCCCAAAAGGACAAACTATTGCGCAAGATTTACAGCCTATGCATGTATCTTTATTTATTAACACTACCCCGTCTTTATTTATTATTGAACCATTTGGACATGCATTAGCACACGGAGCATTTTCACAATGCCTGCATTGAATCGGAGCACTTACATCTGCTGTTTTAATAACTTTTAAGCGAGGATTAAAATTAACCTTATCCTTACTTTGTACAAGTATGTTTTCTTCAGAATGTGCAACAACACATGCAGCCTCACAAGTTCTGCATCCTATACATCTTTTGGGATTTGCTATAACAAAATTATTCATTTATATTTCCTCCTTCTTTCTCGAAACAAACTTTGTATGTAGTAGATGATGAGATTTTTCACCAAGAGGTTCTATTAAAAACTCTTCATATAATTTTTTTATAAAAGGATTATCATGAGACTTCCTTATTTCAAGTTCAGAATCATGTTTATAGATACCTTTTTTTCTGCTTACTAAGGCATTTTTTCTATCTATATCTAATATAAACTTAGGTTGTCCACCGCCGCTTACACAACCTTCTGGGCAAGTCATAACTTCAATAAAATCAAAATCACACTTTCCTTCTTTTATATCTTCAAGTATTTGAACTACATTTTTCAAACCTGAAACCACCGCTACCTTTAGTGTTATCTTTGGCAATTTCACTTCTGCAACCCTAATGCCTTCACTGCCCCGTACAAAATTAAGTTCTAAATTAGGAATAGATTTCTTTGTAAGCATCTCATAGCCGCTTCTAAGTGCCGCTTCCATTACACCACCAGTTACTCCAAAAATATTACCTGCCCCAGTGTAACTTCCCAGTGGCAAATCGAACTCTTCATCCTTTAAATTTGTAAAATCTATGCCCTTATCTCTTATAAGCTGAGCAAATTCCCTTGTAGTAATAACTATGTCTACATCCTTAAAGCCACTATCTTGCATTTCTTCTCTATCACATTCAAACTGCTTGCAAGTACATGGCATTATAGCTACATTATATATTTTCTTAGGATCAACCTTGTCTATTTTAGCACCATAAGTTTTAAAAATTGTTCCAGCCATTTGTTGTGGTGATTTACAGCTTGAAAGATGATTTAAAAGCTCTGGATAACTTTGTTCCATAAACTTCACCCAGGCAGGACAACAAGAAGTAAACATTGGTAATTTCCCACCTTCTGTTACCCTTTTTATAAGCTCGCTGCCTTCTTCCATTATGGTTAAATCTGCACCAAAGTTAGTATCATAAACCCTATTAAAACCTAACATTCGTAGTGCTGCCGCCATTTTACCAGCTGTTAAACTACCAGGCTCAAGTCCAAATTCTTCACCTAAAGAGACCCTTACGGCTGGTGCACACTGAACTATAGTAAATAATTCTTCATTATATAAAGCCTCTTTCACCTTAGTTGCATTTCCTTTATTAAAGGCTGCAAACACTGGCTCCTTTACACTTTCAAGTAAACCTCTATCTCTTCTTTTCTCTTCTATTAAATGACTGTTTTCTCTATTTTCAAACGCATAAGAATTACATACCTGTATACATTGTCCACAAGAAACACAAACATCATAATCAATGCTTTGAGGTTGTCCTACTTTACCTTCTATTGCATTTACAGGACAGACTTCAACACATTGCTGACACCCAGTACATAACTCTTTATCAATATTAACTAAACCAATATCCATAAATTAAATTCCTCTCTCTTATAAGTTTAAGTTACTTACCGCTCTTATGTTTCTTATTCTTTTTTCTTCTATGACGTCGAATAATTTAAGAGCATCTTTAGGACATGCTTTTACACAAGCTGGTTCATCTTGTTCTTTGCATAAATCGCATTTATATGCAACCTTTGTTTCTTTCTCTTCTAGGACTTCTTCAAATAATTCCTTCTGCACATTTTGCATGACTGCTTTTCCAGCCTTATATTTAGTTGCCATTTCAATAGCTCCAAACGGACAAGCTACTGCACATGCTTTACAGCCTATACAAATTTCTTCATCAATTATTATTGCATTATCCTCATTTTTAATTGCATTTATAGGACAGACCTTTGCGCAAGGTGCATTTTCACAATGTCTACATTGAACTGGAACTGTAAAATCCTTCTCTTTAATAACATGTATTCTAGAAATTATTGGTGTTTCTATATTTCCAACAGTGACTGCTTCATTATGAGCCTTAAAGCAAGCTATTTCACAAGCCTTACAACCGACGCACTTATTAGCATCTCCCACAATAAAGGAATTACAATTTGACTTCATATTAATTTCACTCCTTTGTACAATTAAGGCTTAATTCTATATCCATTAGCATATATATTCATTTTATTGCCTCTTACAAATCCAACTAAGGTAATATTTAACCTTTTTGCAAGCGCCACAGAAAGACTTGTAGGTGCTGATTTAGATATAATTATTGGTATTTCTAGCTTGGCCGCCTTTAATATCATCTCAAGAGAGACTCTCCCGCTAAGTATAACTGCTTTATCCTTAAGGAATATGCCTTTCATAAGTGATTCTCCAATAACCTTGTCCAATGCATTATGTCTAGCTACATCTTCATATACTACCAGCATTTCATTGCTATCACATAATGCAACGCAGTGAACTCCTCCTGTGTTCTTAAAAACATCTGAATAATCTAAATTTGTTCTCATAAATTCAAATATTTTTTCAGTATACATTTTAGCGTCACTTTCAACAGGTTTGCAGTTTAAGGAATCTAAGAAATTATCAATTCCATCAATTGATTGATCCTTTATACTTTCTAAATCAATTTTCTTTGAGAAAAAACTTTCACGAGCAGCATCTTTATTTTTAGTCTCAACCTCTGCAATCCCTTTTTCTTCATTTAAATTAAAAGATATTATATCATCTCTTGTATTTATCAAACCTTCTGTTCTTAAAAAGCCAAATGACAATGCTTTTAAGTTTTCTGGACTACATAATAGTGTAGCCAATTTTCTTCCATTAAGAAAAATTGTTAGCGGGTATTCTCTAACTAGAAGTTCATCTACATCTGCTTTACCTATGCCGTCTTCTATTTTAAAAACTTTACATTCTAATGTTTTTTCCATTATTTATTTCTCCTTTATAACTTTATCCTCAATAAATTCAGCTATCTTAGTCGCATTATTGATATCTAATTGATCTATGTTTAAATCTAGCTTTTCATCAGTCGCTACTGCTAAAAATTTCATTCTATCTAAACTCTCATCTTCACATAAAAGTTTTGAATCAACTTCTTTTCTATGAACTTCTATTTTAGGATATCCATTATTTTTATATCCCTCTATTATTACCAAATCCATACCTACAAATAGTTCCATTATTTCTTCAAGATCCTTTTCTTCCTTAGTTTTTTCTATCATAGCTATTTTTTCTTTTGACGAAATAACCATCTTATCTGCTCCAGCTTTTACAAATCTATAACTGTCTTTTCCCTCTTTATCAATATCAAATTTATGAGCATCATGTTTTAGGACTCCTATGTTGTAGTTTTTTTCTTTTAATATAGGTATTAATGCTTCTATGAGCGTTGTCTTCCCTGTTCCAGATTTAGTTGCAACTATAGATATAGCTTTAATTTCACTTGATTTATTTAAAGATGAATTTTCCACTTAAAACTTCTCCTGCCTTTTTATATCCGATTCCTTCTGGCATTATTATTATTCCATTTGCCTTACTCATAGTAATTAACTGGTTAGAACTTTGAGATCCAGCTTTATATGCATATAACTTTCCGTTCTCAGCTTTTATCTTTACATATATGTATTTACTTCTGCCTTCTTTTTCTTTAAAGTCTTCAGCTAATATAACTGGAAAAGTATTATCACTCTCCATGTTTTTACCAAGCATTTTTTCACAAGCTGGCTTTACAAATTCTTCAAAGGTAGTTATTGCAGATAATGGATTCCCTGGTAAACTAAAAAATAGTTTTTTATCAATAACTGCAAAGCTTATTGGTTTCCCTGGCTTTATAGCTACAGATTGAAATTTTATATCAGCATTTATCTCATTCAATACTTGTTCTACAAAATCAAAATCACCTACAGAAGCACCTCCTGAAGTAATAACTATATCTGATTTTTCTAATGCTTCTTTAACTTTACTCTTTAGAGTATCCTTTTTATCTTCAACAATTCCGAAGGATAGAGCTTCTAATCCTAAATTCTGAATTAGTGCTTTTAGTGAGTATTCATTACTATTTCTTATTTGTCCAAACTTAGGAGTTTCATTTATTTCTACAAGTTCATCTCCTGTTGTAAGTATTGATACTACTGGATTTCTAGGAACTTTAATTTTGCTATAACCTAAAGAAGCTAAAACTCCAATTTCAGTTGGCCTAATCAGTGTTCCTTTTCTTAAAGCAATATCTCCTACTTTAATTTCTTCACCAAGTTTTATTACATTGCATCCATTTTTAACTTTCTCAGAAATATGAAGAGTATCTTCACGAACTTCTACTTTTTCAATTTGTATTACTGCATTTGCACCTTCAGGTACTGGTGCTCCTGTCATTATCTTCATGGCTTGCCCGTTTTTTAATTCTTTATCACTAGACTCCCCAGCTTTTATAAGATCAACTATCTCAAGCTCTATTGAAACTCCATCTTTATATAAATCAGTATCCTCACTTTTTATAGCATATCCATCCATTGCTGATTTATCAAAGGGTGGAAGATTATCTCTAGAATATATATCTTCTGCTAGCACCTTATTTAAACAAGATAAAATATTCTTCTCTTCACCTTCTAAGGCCTTAGACTCTTCCAAAATTATCCTTAAAGCTTCTTCTACACTAATCATTGCAGTTTCCTCTCCAAATATTATTTTTCAGATGTTATTCTCATTTTCTTTCTTATGTTCTCATATTCAGTTATTATATATTCCTCTGCCGACTTTTGATCTTCAATTCTTTCAACCTTAACTGCACAATACTTGAATTCAGGAGTTTTTGAAATAGGATCAAGGCTATCATTAGTTAACTCATTACATGCACCAATCCACCATTGATATGTCATAAATGTGGCTCCTTTTTTAACTCTTTCAGTAATAAGAGCTCTTGATAATACACTTCCTCTTCTCGATGTTATTCTTACAAGTTCTTGATCTTTTATATTTAACTCTTCTGCATCTTCAATACTCATTTGTATAAATCCTGGTTCATCTGCAAGCTTTTGAAGGGCACGGCAATTTCCTGTCATTGTTCTTACTGAATAATGTCCAACTTCTCTTACAGTTGATAAACTTAAAGGATATTCTTCATCTGTTAATTCAACTGGTGGTCTCCATTCACAAGCGAATAACCTTCCTTTACCGCTAGGAGTCGTAAATTTATTTCCTTCATAAAGATAAGAAGTTCCTTTGTGATCTTCTGTAGGGCAAGGCCATCTAACAATTCCTTGTTCTTCAATCTTTTTATAACTTGCTCCTGCAAACTTAGGACATAGACTTCTCATTTCATCCCATATTTCTTCTGTATTTTTATAATTCATTGGGTAACCCATAGCTGTTGCTACTGCACTTATTATTTCCCAATCAGTTTTTACATCTCCTAAAGGTTCTACTGCTTTTCTTATTCTTTGGAAGCCTCTATCTGCTGAACTATAAACTCCATCATGTTCCCCCCAAGAAGTTGAAGGTAAAATAACATCTGCATGAAGAGCTGTTTTATTCATAAATATATCTTGTACCACTATAAATTCAATTTTATCTAAAGCTTCTCTAAGTTCTGCTGCATTTGGATCACTTTGAACTGGATCTTCTCCAAATATATAGTAGGCTTTTATCTTATCTTCCTTAAGCACTAATTCAGGTACTTGAGTTAAGAAGTATCCATTTTTATCTGAAAGTTCAACACCCCAAGCCTTTTCAAATTTTTCTTGTGCTTTCTTATCTGTTACAAGCTGGTATCCTGGATAATTATTAGGTATTGTTCCCATATCACAAGTTCCTTGTACATTATTTTGTCCACGAACTGGTCCAATTCCTACATTAGGTCTTGCAAAGTTTCCGGTTAAAAGGGCAATAGACGCCAGGCCTCTTACTACATCAACAGCTTGTGAGAATTGACAAACACCCATACCATATAATATTGTGGCATTTTTAGCCTTTGCATATGTTCTCATTGCTTTTCTTATATAGTCAGCTTTTACTCCTGTTATTTTTTCAGCATATTCTGGAGTATATTTTTCTACTTCTGCTTTATACTTTTCAAAGTCCTCAGTATATTTTTCTACATAATCGTGATCATATAAATTTTCATTTATTAACACATTTCCAAAGGCATTAACTAGAGCCATATTAGTTCCACCCTTTAGTTGAAGCCATAAATCAGATAATCTTACAACATCTGTTTTTCTAGGATCTGTCACAATTATTTTTGCACCCTTTTCTTTGGCCTTAACTATTCTTCTTGCTACTATAGGATGAGTTTCTGCAGGATTATATCCAAATATAAATAAAACGTCTGAATTTTCAATTTCTGGAATTGAATTTGACATTGCACCATCACCTAATGAATAAGTAAGTCCTGCAACAGATGGTCCATGGCATACTCTAGCACAATGATCTATATTGTTAGTCCCAATAACTGCTCTCATAAATTTTTGCATTACATAGTTTGGTTCATTTCCTGGACCTCTAGCTGAGCCTGTCCCCATAATTGCATCAGGTCCATATTTAGCTTTTATATTCATAAGGTTTTCTGCTGTAAATTTAATAGCTTCATCCCATGAAACTTCCTCTAATTCTCCATTTTTTCTTATCATAGGCTTTTTAATTCTAGAAGTTAGTATTTGAGGGTCGTTCAAGAAATCCCAGCCATAATATCCTTTTAAACATAATTTTCCTTCATTATTATCACCATTTGCAGGCTCTGCTCTTACAATCTTTCCATCCTTAACTACAAGATATAAATTGCACCCACTTCCACAATAAGGACATACCGTTAACACTTTTTTTTCCATATTCTGATTCACTCCTCTTAATTATCTACTCATAAAATCAATATTATCTAAAAAAATAAAAAAACCAGTACAAGGGCTGTTTGTTCCAACAGTCCTAAGTACTGGTTTATCTTAAAGCTAAAATATTAATTAATATTCTTCTTTTCAATCCAACCTTAATTTATTAAATTTATTGTTATAACTACTGTTCTATTATCATTTTCTATATTACAAATTTTCCAGCTATAAGTAAAGTCTTTTTTTAATATATCTTTTACTTCCTGAAGAAAATTTTTTTCAAGATGAGGTTTCATTATTTTCCAATAATCTGTCACTATATTGACAGCACCTTCATTAACCAAAATTTCGCTGAGATTTGAAAGAATACCCTTTACGTCTACAGTTATCGTATCAGGGGAATCAATCTTTACTTTAACATATTCTGGACCTCTACCTCTGTAATATTTTATAATTTTAACTGCAACTTTTTTAATTTGTTCTTGTAATTCAAGATTTATAGCACTCATTTCTATTTAAATCTCCTATTTTATTAACAAAATCCAGTTCTATATATTTTACCGTGTTGTAATATTTTAGTCAATTCAGAATATTGATGTAATTTTTCATTTATAGCTTTATTTTGACATATTTCTAACTAATTATCACTCATTTTAAGTCTTTCATCTTTTTTTTAATTAATCTTATATTTGCTATTACTATTTTAATCTCTAATTAAACTATAGTATAATTATTTAAATTTAAATATTTACTAATACAAATCTTTCCTTAGGAGGTAAGCATAATGATAAGTACAGCAATACTAACTATAAGTGATAAAGGCTACAACAATCAACGCGATGATCTAACAGGTCCAGCTATAAAAGATATTCTACCAATTGATAAGTTTTCTGTAGAATATTATAAAATAATCCCTGATGAAGTTGAAATGATAAAAGAAGAACTAATATATCTTTGTGATTCCTTAGGTATTAATATGATCTTAACAAATGGTGGAACAGGTTTTTCAAAGAGAGATGTTACTCCAGAAGCCACAACAAGTGTTATCGAAAAATTAGTGCCTGGTATCCCTGAAGCAATGAGAAGTGCTTCACTAAAAATAACTCCTAAAGCTATGCTTTCAAGAGCTGTTAGTGGAATTAGAAAAAGCACCTTAATAGTAAATTTACCTGGAAGTCCAAAAGGCGCTGTAGAAAATCTAGAGGTTATACTGCCAGCCCTTCCTCATGGAATTGATATTCTAACAGGTGAGGCTTCTGAATGTAGTCGGTAATATTGAAAAATTTAGGTAATGCAATTACACACTCCATACTTTTAAGCTCATTCAAAGACTTATTAGCATAAGTAAATACTTACTTGAACTCTCTAGTGTTGCACAACAGTGCAATAAAAAAAAACTATGCTATATAATAAAGGACCCACAAAAATCCAAATTAGATTTTTGTGGGTTTAATAGTGTAGGGAAACACGACATTTGAAATCCACTAATATTCATGGCACTTTAGATTAGTTTTAATATCTTTTCAGTTTAATTTATGAACTCTTTATTTATTAACCACATTCATAGATTTATCCACTACATTTTCTACAGTAAATCCAAATTGTTCAAATAATATTTCTGCTTTACCTGATGCTCCAAAAGTGTCTAATGAAATAACTTCTCCATCAAGACCTACATATTTATGCCATCCAAAGCTGGTTAATGCTTCAACTGCAACTCTAGCTCTAACTGATTTTGGCATTACTGACTCTTTATAAGCTTCATCTTGAGCATCAAATAACTCAAATGATGGTATGCTTATAACTCTTGCGTCTATTCCTTTTGCTGCTAGTTCATCTGCTGCTTTAAAGATTAATTCAACTTCTGAACCTGACGCCATTAAAAGCACATCTGGAGTTTCGTTTTTAGATTCTTTAAGGATATATCCACCCTTTAATGCTCTCTTAGGACATCCATCATATAGTGGCAGTTTTTGTCTTGTTAATACTAATGATGTTGGAGTAGTTCCATTAGTCACAGCATAATACCAAGCTGCTGCAGTTTCTTTTGAATCTGCTGGTCTAAATACTGTCATGTTTGGCATACTTCTAAGTGCTGCTAATTGTTCTATTGGTTGGTGAGTTGGACCATCTTCTCCTACTCCAATGCTATCATGTGTTAAAACATAAGCTATTGGTAAATTCATTAATGAAGATAATCTCATTGCACCCTTCATGTAATCACTGAATACAAAGAAAGTTGCACAGAATACTTTAAGTCCGCCATGAGCATACATTGCATTAGCTATTGCTGCCATAGCATGTTCTCTTACTCCAAAGTGAAGATTTTGTCCGCTTCTATCTTCTGCTGAGAAATCTCCTTTTCCAGCCATGTAAGTTTTATTTGAAGGAGCAAGATCTGCTGAACCTCCAATAAAGTTTGGAATAAGTGCAGCTAATCTATTTATTAATATTCCTGAAGAATCTCTTGTAGCCATTTCTTTATCGAAGCTCCAGAATTCTTCATTATTTAATAATGCTTCTTTATCTATTTCACCACTCATCCATTTAGTATACTCTGCTGCAAGTTCTGGATAAGCTTTTTCATATGAAGTGAATAATTCATTCCAAGCCGCTTCTTTAGCTTCACCTTTTTCAATATATTCGTTCATGTTTGTATACACTTCGTCTGGTACATAGAATGCAGGTTCAGTCTTCCAACCTAAGTTTTCTTTCATCGCTAATACATTTTCTGCACCTAGTGGTTCACCATGAGCTGATGCTTTTCCTTGTTTTGCAGGACATCCAAAACCAATTTGGTTTTTAACTATTATAATAGATGGTTTTGCAGTTTCTGCTTTAGCAGCTTCTAACGCTGCTTCTATTGCTATTACATCATTTCCATCTGTTACATTTAATACTTGCCAGCCGTACGCTTCGTATCTTCTTCCTACATCTTCTCTAAAAGCTATGTCTGTATCTCCTTCAATCGAAATATTATTTGAATCGTATAATACGATTAATTTTCCTAAACCTAAAGTTCCAGCAAGAGATGAAGCTTCTCCTGAAATGCCTTCCATAAGGCATCCGTCTCCAACTATAGAATATGTATAGTGGTCAACTACGCTGCAATCTGGTTTATTAAACTTTTCCGCAAGGTGAGCTTCTGCTATAGCAAAGCCTACTGCATTACAAATACCTTGTCCAAGTGGTCCTGTTGTGATTTCTACACCTTTAGTGTGGCCATACTCTGGATGTCCTGGTGTTAAACTTCCGATTTGTCTGAAGTTTTTAATATCTTCTACAGTAACCCCATAACCGAATAAGTGTAACAATGAATATTCAAGCATCGAACCATGTCCTGCTGATAATACAAATCTATCTCTGTTATCCCACTCAGGATTTTTTCCATTATGGTTCATCTTTGACCATAACGTAAATGCCATAGTAGCTGACCCAAGTGGTAACCCTGGATGTCCTGAATTTGATTTTTGGATAGCATCTGCTGATAAAACTCTTATTGCATTAATAGATAGCTGATCTAATTCTCTACTCATTTCTTACCTCACTTTTATATAAATATGGCTTGTAAAACGCTATAACCCGCTTTATTACTATACCTTTTTATATTGTTTTATTGTTTTATGTTTTTATTTATATATTGTTATATTCTTAAATTTTTAAGTTCTTATATTCTTATATTCTTATATTCTTATATTCTTATATTCTTATATTCTTATATTCTTATAAATATATATTCTTAAGAATATATATTTATAAGAAAAGCTACAAGCTTTTCATCCACAACTGTTCACTGTAATACGTTACTTGCCAAAGGCTGCGGCCCAGTCTGCTTTAAATTTTTCAAGACCTTGATCTGTTAATGGATGTTTTACCATTTGTAATATTAAACTATGAGGAACTGTTGCTATGTGCGCTCCTGCTTTAGCAGCTTCAATTACATGGATTGGATTTCTTACGCTTGCTGCTATTATTTCTGTTTCTAATCCATGGATTTCAAATATTTCTGCTATATCTCTAACTAGATCCATACCTATCATTGAGATATCATCTACTCTTCCAAGGAATGGGCTTACATATGTTGCTCCTGCATTTGCTGCTAGTAAGCTCTGAGTTGCTGAGAATATTAAAGTAACATTTGTTTTTATTCCTTCACTAGCTAAAACTTTTGTTGCCTTTAAGCCTTCAACTGTCATTGGAATTTTTACTATCATATTCTTGTGAATTGCTGCAATTATTCTTCCTTCTTTTATCATTCCTTCAGCATCTTCACTTACAACTTCTCCACTTATTGGTCCATCAACTATTTCCGTTATTTCATTAATAACTTCATTGAAATCTCTTCCTTCTTTAGCTATTAATGATGGATTTGTTGTTACACCACATATTACTCCCATTTCATTTGCTTCTTTAATATGTTCTACATTTGCTGTGTCTAAGAAAAATCTCATTCTATATTCTCCCCTTTATTAATAATTTTCTATAATATATTTTTTGTTATATTACATTTATATAAAATATACTATTACTCTACATTAATATGGTTTTTAGCAGCCTCATTATCAGATAAATTATCTTTTTTACTTATTAATAAGCATAGATCATCTAAAACTATATGAACAGATTGATCAAATAAAGAGCTCAAAAGCTGAATTGATTCAACAGCATTATCATTTTTTGTTTTTCCCGGAACTTCAAGTACTAGATCTGATACTTCTGCAAGAGGTGAATCCTTCTTGCTTGTAACTCCAATTATAGTTAGTCCCAAGTCTTTTGCCGCTTTTGCATTACTTAATGTATTTTTGGTTTTTCCAGAACCTGATATTGCAACATATATGTCACCTTTTTTTAGAGCAGGTGTTATTGTTTCTCCCATTACATAGGAGTTATAACCAATATGCATTAAACGCATTGCAAATCCTTTTGCTTGGAATCCACTACGCCCTTCTCCATCAACAAAAATTCTTATTTCCTTTTTAAAGATACTTACTATTTTTTTTATTTCCTCTTCATCTACTTTTGCTATTACATCCTTAATTTCTTCTAATATTTGATCAACTATTCTCATTTTTCTATTACCCCCTTAAATTGTCTTGCTTTTTCTACTGGATTTTCTGCACCAGTAATTGCAGAACCTACGATAACCAATTCTATATTATGTTTATTTAACTCAGGGATACAATCTAAAGTAATCCCTCCTGCAACTGCAATTCTATTGACTTGTGGAAATCTTTCTTTAAATTCTTTCACTGTTTTACCTGGATTTAATAATTTCTCTCTATCAATAGACGCATGTATACAATAAATAGCATTATTAAAATGTGATATTTCTTTAATCTTTTCATCTGAACATTCCAATAAATCTATCATCATTGTCCCATTATTTTGTTCAGAAACCTCATAGCATTTTTCTATAGTTTCCAATGATGCACTTCCCATTACAGTTAAAATATCAAAGCCTTGTTTAAAGCCTTGTTTAAACTCGTAAGCACCTTCATCACTAGTCTTAATGTCTCCTAATAATTTTGATGTCTTTTTTTTACTAGTTAACTCTTTTAGCTTGAAAAGTCCGTAATCTTTAATTAACGAAGTTCCAATTTCAATAACATCTGCTAATCCATCAAATATTTCGGTTAAATTTTCTGCCTTTTCAAAAGGAACTCTATCTATAGCAACTTGTAACTTCATTTTGTCCTCCTTAATTATCATGAGACTTTTCTTTTATAATTTTTAAGAAAGTTATCTAATTCCTCAAATGTTGGTAACCCCTCATTATCACTTAAATTCATCACTTGAATACCGCCAATAGCATTTCCTCTTTCCAAAATTTTAATATCATCAAGATCTTCTAAAGTAGCACTAATAACACCTGCCGCAAAGCCATCGCCTGCTCCTACCGTATCTACAACTGGAACTTCAAAGCTTGGACACTCGAATTCCTTTACTTGTCCGTTTTCTAGTTTCTCTCTAGAATATGCACCTGTAGTACCCATTTTTATAATTACCTTTTTTACTCCTTGCTTTAAATAGAAGTCAGCAATTTCTTCTTTTGTATCCTTTCCTGTAAATAATTTCCCTTCTCTAAATCCTGGCAATACAATATCTGATTTAAAAGCTAATTCATTTGTCACTCTAATCATTTTTTCTTGGCTTTCCCATAATACTGGTCTTGGATTAGGATCAAATGTAACAAGCATTCCTTGTTCATGAGCTTTTTCTATAGCTTTAAATATTGTTTCTAATGTAGTTTCACTTAGTGCTGGAAAGATTCCTGTAATATGAAGAACCTTTGCATCTGAAAAACTTATCTCCTCTAAAATATCTTTAGTTATCTTTGATGCTGCTGCTCCTTTTCTAAAATACAGTACTTCTGGATCTCCCTCATCAGTTCTATTTTTAAATTGAAATCCTGTTGCAGCCTCCTTATATGTTTTTACAAATCTTGCATCTATATTTTCATTTTCTAAATATTTTTTTACATATTGCCCAAATGGATCATCTCCAACTTGGCTTATATATGTTACTGTATGCCCAAGTCTCCTAAGCCCCATAGCCACATTAAGTTCTGCTCCAGCAATTAACCTTGTAAAGTGTTCCACATCACTAAGATGTTCCTTGGTATCTGCCAAAAACATTACCATTGGCTCTCCAATTGTTATTATCTCACTCATTTTTTTCACCCTTTCCCTTGTTAATGTGTTAAAACTTCTTTTATTTGCGCTATTTCATCTAATATCTCTTCCTCTTTGATTGGATATTCGATGATTACTGGTACATCCTTCGGCAATTTATTTATCATTGACTTCCAATCAATTTTTCCTTTTGAAAGCAAAGTTGTATTAAGATTGTCATTCAAAAAGTCTACATTTTTCAAATGAAATACAGTGATATTTGATTTCAAAATATCAAACGCATTTTTAGGATCTTCTTTTTGCCAGTACCAATTGCCTAAATCAAAGGTGTAGCCAATTGACAATGAATTAGTATTTATAAAATTAATAGCATTTGTTACACATTTTAAATTCCCATTTTCAGGTGTTTGGTCATTTTCTATTGTGACTTTTATATTGAAATAATTAATAATATCTTCTAGTTTTTTCATTTCATCTAAATCTAAATTTTCTAAGTCACCTATGTTAAATTTAATATGAGTTGAACCCAATTGTTTTGCTTCTTCAAAATAAACTTTTATATTAGAATTTATTCTTTTTTCACAAGCTATTTTCTCAGGAACTGAATAGTAAATTTCTATGTTGAGTTCTTTAGCTAACCTACTTATTTCTTTTAATTCTTCATTAGATTTTTTTAGATATTCTCTTCTTATTTCAGCAATAGCCACTCCTAAGTTTCCTATGTTACTTAATATTTTTCCTTGTTCTATTCCGTTATCTAAATCATTTTTAAAAACTAATAAATTTATACCTAGTTGATTCATAATTATCACCACTTACTTTTTTATACTTCTTGTTGAGTAGTTTAAATGAATTTGAACTGAAATTTCTTCTAAGGCAAACTCTGTTGTTCTACTGCCTTCTATTCTTTCAAATAGTAATTTAGCAGCTTTTTCTCCCATTTCATATGGATTTTCATCTATTGATGTAATACCTGGACCGATTAAACGGGCCCATTTTTCATCAGCAAAACCAAATATGCCTATATCTATTCCAATTCTTATTTGTAAATCATATATGCACTCTACAAGAACCTTTAATATTTCATCATTGTTTGCAAAAAAACAAATATTTCTATCTTTATTTTTATTTAAGATATCTTTTATCTTCTCTTGTATCTCTCCTACCTCATTTTTTTTAATAATAGCAGTTTCTCCTGATACAAATGAATTTTGCGATAAAAATTCTTCCATTGTCTTTTTTCTGTCTAATCTTGAACTTATACCATTTATATTTTCTGTAAAATATACATAGTAATCATAGTCATTTTTTAACAGCTCATTTAATATAGTTCTTGTTACATCTGCATTATTTATGGTCACTGAATCATAAATTAACGGGGTTACATATCTATCTAGCAGCACTATTGGTTTAAAATTATCTCTGCTTTTAAATTCCTCTAAATATTCATAGTTGTTACCTGTAGTATTTACTAACAATCCATCTACTTGACTATCTAATAAAGACTCTATATTTTCTTTTTCCCGAATAGCCATATTATCTGCATTTGTAACAAGTAATTGATAATTATTTGCTCGACATACGTCGTTTATACCTTTGATAAGTAATGAAGAAAAGGGATTTCCTATATCTGCAATTGTTAAACCAATTATATTAGAATTTTTAGCTTTTAGTGTTTGTGCTATACGATTGGGTCTATATTTCAGCACTTTAATTGCCTCATCTATTTTTTCTTGAGTTTCCTGTGACATAAATTCAAAATTTTTATTTAAATATCTAGATATTGTTGTTTTAGAGACTCCTACATAAGCAGCAACATCTGCAATTGTGACATTTTTTTGTTTATCTGTAGAATTTTTTAGCATAACTTATTCCTCCATTCAATACTTTTATTATCAATCTTAAATGTTAAAGGTTCAATAATTTATGCTATTATTCTCTATTTTTCCTTAACATATTTCAAAACTTAATCTAATAAAACTAAATTGACTCTAATAATTATATATTCATACTAGTTTATCGTTTTAGTTAACCGGTTTCTAAATTGACAATTTAATGTTAAGACTTTCACAAAAAAATGTCAAGCCTTAGTTCTAAAGATTAAATTATATAAAAGCACTTCTTTATAAAATTAAGTGCCCTTTAAAAGTGTCTTAGGATTTTGCTCTAGATATCCTTTACATCAATTTTATTAGAAGGTTATCCCAATTCTCATTTTATTTGCATATGTCTTTCAATTAAATAAAAAAACTAGTATTATATAGCTTCTACCTCTACTATATTTTTTGAAGCTTTGGAACTTTTTACGGCAGCCATAAGGAATACTGATAATAGCAATGAACCTGACATAAATATATAAGACGCATTTACTGAACCTGTTATACCATTTAAATAACCTACAACATATGAACCTACAAATGAACCTAATGCTCCCATACTGTTAATTAAAGCACTTGCTCCTCCCGAAACATTTTTAGGTAATATTTCTGTAATTATTGCAAAGAATGGTCCATAAGGTGCATACATTACTCCACCTGCAATTACAAGTAAAATATATGATAACCAGAAGTTCGAAGTTCCAATTAAATAAGAACCAAAGAATGCTACCGTACCTATTAATAAATATACCCACACAAAGGTCTTACGATTTCCTGTACGGTCAGAATAATAAGATGATACGAGCATTAATATTATTGCTAAAGCATATGGCAATGAAGATAACCATCCTGCTGAAACAATTCCAATTTGTGGACTTGCTTTGAGAATTGACGGTAACCACATTACAAATCCGTAAACTCCTATACTCCAGAAGAAATACTGAAATGAAAGAATTATTACTGTAGGTGACTTGAAAGCTTCTCTATAATTTTTTACTGGTTTTATCCCCTTTTGTTCTTCTTCCATTGCCATCTCAATATCTTTCTTCTCTTGATCTGTCAACCATTTTGCTTCTTTAGGCTTATTATCTGCAAGCTTTAACCAGAAAAATGCCCATATAACTGGTGGTATTCCTTCAATAATAAACATCCAACGCCATCCAACAGAGTTTACTAAGTAACCAGATACTATTGACATCCATAAAACAGTGGCTGGGTTGCCCAAAATTAAAAATGTGTTAGCTCTTGAACGTTCTTTTTTAGTGAACCAATTGCTTAAGAAAATTAACATTGCCGGCATAACAGCACTTTCAATTATTCCAAGCATAAATCTAGTGACCATTAAAACTTTTACATTTGTTATCATACCATTTGAAGCTGCAAGTACACCCCAAAGAATTAAACTCCAAAAAACTAATTTTTTTGCACTTTTCTTTTCTGCAAACCATGCTGCTGGTACTTGGAAAAAGAAATAACCTAAGAAAAATAATGCAGATAATAATGAAGCTATTGATGCAGTAATGTGTAAAGACTCACCCATTCCTCCTGCAACACCAAAACTATAATTTGCACGATCTAAGTAAGCTAAACTATAAGTAATAAATGCTACTGGTATTAATCTTTTCCATCTTTTAGAAGTTAGTTGAATATTTGATTTATCCATTTTATACCCTCCATAATAATCATTTTAATTTTCACCTAATTATCAGTTAAAAACAATTTCAACTTTAGTTTATCGTTTTAGTTAACCGGTTTACTAACTTGCAATTTAATGTTAACGCTTTCAGGACAAGATGTCAAGTGGTATTTTAAAAAATTCCTTATAGAATAATATATCCTTATTTCATTTGTATTTATATCCAATTAATAAATTCTAAAGTATATAGCATCAAATCCCTTTCTCTTATATCTTTCTTATAATATAAAATGTTTGTTCTATAACTTACGTAGGCATATAAACTGGAACTTTATTACCTGTGGAAGTATATCTATGAAATATATAGACATTTTATTTAGTATTCCACATACCGATGTTTCTGAACCTTAAAACTAGATGTGGTTATTTAATAAAATATAGGAGGCAGAGAATTAACATGTGTACAGCAATAACGCTACAATCAAAACAGTTGGAAAATTTTTTTGGCAGAACCATGGATTTTTCTTATAATATTGATCCAGAGCTTTATATTGTACCTAAATATTATGTATGGAACAATGTTCTTAACATGCATAAATCTTATGATTGCTATAGTTTTATAGGCATTGGACAAGAAAGTGATGGAATGCTTGGCTTTTTTGACGGGGTAAATGAAAAAGGATTTGCAGCCGCAACATTATATTTTGCAGGTTATGCAAAGTACAAAACACAGTCAGACTATATTGATAAGGAGCCTATTTCATCTTTAGATTTTCTCCATTATATTTTAGGAAGATGTGGATCAGTAGAAGAACTTAAAGAAATCCTACTAGAGATATGTATTGTAGGCCTTGAAGACCCAGTAACAAAAACAGTTGCGCCTTTACATTGGATTGCCACAGATAAAAGCGGCGAATGTGTTGTTATTGAACAAACTGAAACAGGTCTAAAGATATTTCAAAATCAAATTGGAGTTATGGCCAACAGTCCTGATTTTCAGTGGCATATGACTAATCTTAGGAATTACATGGATGTATCACCAAAACAAAACAATGATGCATACTGGGGAAAAATTCGTTTAAAACCATTCGGTCAGGCAGCAGGAACCATGCAGTTACCGGGAGGATACACATCCCCAGAAAGATTTGTAAGAACAGCGTATCAAAAAACGCATATTCAGACACCTAATAACAGTTTAGAGGCAATAAACGCGTGCTTTCATATTATGGAAAGTGTTTCTATTCCAAAAGGAATAGTAATAACAAATAGAGATACTTATGATTATACAAAATATACTGCCTTTATTAATACAAATACTTGTGAATACTTCTTTAAAACTTATGACAATACTATGATTACAAGTACAAGCCTTTGGGATAACTACACAAGTGGTACTCAGCTAATATCGTTAGGAAAGTTAAGGCGTCCAGTTAAATTTGAAAAAATAAAACAATGTTGAGCTTGTAAGTGAAAATTCACTCAAAGTTTTACTATGAAATCTTTACACACTCAAATCATATAAGCAGATATTACTTAAAGATAAAAAAAATCACTCTTAAAATGGGTGTATTATAATTTCCTTAAAACGTATAATAACCCACTAAAAATCCTAACCTTAGATTTTTAGTGGGTTTAATTGTGGAGGCGAAGCGTGGCCTCTGCAATCCACTACTAATATGATATATATATGAATTTCCAATTTAATTTATAGTGTCAAGTTTCAATTATTTCTCATTTATATCTAAATTTATTGTATATTTTTTTCAATCACTCCATAAATAATTGCACCGTTTTTTTTGCCACCATAATATTTTTTTATTCCTAGCTTTTCAAACTCATTAGAACCTTGTCTTTCTTTTATAACAACTCTTTTTCTGCAAACTCTAAGAGCCTCCATTAAAATCTCTTTTGTTAATCCTTTGTGATCTGCAAAGTCCCTAAAGGAATTTATTGATGCTGACTTTCTATTTGGTTCTTTAAACATAGGATCAAAATATACTACATCAAAACTATTATCACTTTGCTTTAAAATATAATTTTCATATGATTCGTTAACAACCTTTATATTATCTATGGTTTTACCATCAACATCATTATAGGTTTCTAATCCACATTTACTTAAATAGGCTATATACTTATTAACTTCCGTTCCTACTACATATCCCTTTTCTCCAACAACTGCTGAAAAGACAAGAGAATCACCTGCAAGACCTAATGTACAATCTAATATACTATTTCCTTCTTCTAATTTTGTTGCCTCTATTATAGCTTCTTTATTGCCTTGTCTTATTGATTTAATCTTAAGTTCTGACATATTAGGATGCCAAAACACCGTACTATCTTCTCCCTTTATAACAATCTTATCTCTTTCAATTACTAATAAGTAATCAAAACCATCCTTCAAAATTGTTTTTTTGATACTAAAATTACCTCTTTTTATATAAGGTATATTTAAATCTTTAGATACGTCCTTTGCTTTATGATTTAAACTCTCATCTGCATCTCTTGTAGTAGTAACTGCAATCTTCATTTCTCTCTCTCTATCTTTCTCCATATATATTGCAAAAATAATTATGAATTTATAATCACAAAATATATAGTTATTCTTTTGTTCTAACAAATATTATACTATATTTCAGTTGAAATATGAGTTTTCTTTATAAATAATGAAGCTGGTCTTTGTCCTTCTTCATCTTTAATTTCGCCACAAGCAACACATTTCAATTCAATATAACCATTACTTATATCCTTATTTAACGTAAAATAATTTAAGAAAAATTTGTTTACAATTTCCAATATTTATTATAATATATATTAAACATATAGTTTTAGTCGGATATTATCACAAAAGGAGGCATTAGTATGTTTATAGTCACTATAATTACATCAGTATTAATAACATTAATACTAGTCGCAATAATTTTTAAGTCTAATACTCAAAAATTATATACAATAAGTAATCATTTAGAAAAGATATCCAAAGGTGATTTAACAAAAACATTAACTTTAAACGGAATGGGGATTTTTAAAAAGTTTTCTTTAAATATAAATACATTTATATTATATATAAGAAAATTTATAAATGAAACCGCAACACTTAATGATAAGTTAATAGATTATTGTAAAGATTTAGGTAAATATGCAAAAGAGGTTGAATTCGCCGCCAATAATACGACAACAGTAATAAATCAAATATCTACTGTTGTTGAAAATCAAACCAATGATATAGTACAAGCCAAGAATTTTATCGCAGAAATCGTTGAAGAAAATAAGTCTATAATAGATAACGGAAATTCAATTGAAGATATGTCTTATTCCATGACACTTGAGATAGATAAAACAAATGAAATTTATGATCAATTAATACAAAAACTTAATAATTCTGCACTTTCTAATGAAAATTTAGCATATAAGACTAAATTACTATACGACAAAGTGTATACAATTCAAAGTATTTCAGATGCAGTAAACAATATTAGTGAAAATACAACTTTGTTAGCGTTAAACGCATCCATTGAAGCTGCACGAGCTGGAGAGCAAGGAAAAGGCTTTGCAGTGGTAGCAACCGAAATACAAAAACTTGCTAAAATTTCCTCTGAGCAATCAAAAGACATAAAAAATATAATAAATGATATAAATAACATAATAAAAGATATATCAGAATCAATGTCTGCTGAAGTAAAAGTAATAAATGATAATATTGAATTTTCAAGCATAACAAAAGATAAGTTGAAAACTATTAAAGATAAAAATGAAGCCACACTAAATTCAGTAAAAAACATAAATAAAATAATTGATATTCAAGGAAATAAGATAGATAAAATCGAAAGATTCATTGATGATATAGAAATTGTTTCTACCGCTATATCAGATTCTACAAAAAAGGTTGCTGCTGCTTCCGAAGAACAATTAAACTCTATAATCAATATTTCTACTTCTGCATCCTCTTTAGCTGATATGAATAGCAATTTAAAAGGACATATTGATTCCTTTGCAAAAGATTATACTATAGATGATAAAACAAACCAATATATAAATAATGGATTAGAAATTCTCATAAACTTATCTAAAAACGATATTTTATGGAATATGGACTATAATAGTGCTACAAAAATACTAAAAGAAAAGATAGCTGAGTATCCTTATTTTGATCTTTTTGCTTTAATGCAAAAAGATGGTTTAAGAAAAGCTATAACTTTAGATTATACTGAAAATGAAGTTTACGTAAACTTTTCTCATAGGCCATATTTTAAAGAAGCAATTGAGGGACATATTTTCAAATCAGAACCTTATATTTCTGTAGATACAAATAATTATTGTATCGCAATATCCGTACCTGTTCTAAATTCTCAAAAGCAAATTGTAGGAATATTAATGGGAGACCTAATACTCGGCTAAGTTTTTTAAAAATCATTTATACCCTAACTTAATTTTCACATTTCTTTTTATTGATTCAATGTCTTCCTGGAATAAATTGTAATGTTTAAATTAATACTCTCATCATTCACACTATTAATTTTATCTTTTGATAATTAAAATAAACCCACGAAAATCAAAACTTTAGATTTTCGTAGGTTTCATAGTGAAGGCGAAGCACTACCTTCGAAATTCACCACTTTATATAATTATATCAATACATATTTTATTTCCTTCACACTCTGCCCATATCTTTCCTCCATGTAACTCTACGATACTTTTAGCTATTGAAAGCCCAATCCCTGAACCTCCTGTTTGATTATTTCTTGATTCATCAGCTCTATAAAACATATCAAAAATTTTATTCAATTCTTCTTCTTTTATAGGCTTACCTTCATTTTCAACCCTTATTATTGCTCTATTTTCAGTTTTAGAAATCTTTATATTTATGTCACTTTTCTTATTACCGTACCTTATAGCATTAGAAATTATATTTTCAAAGACTCTTACCATTTTTGCTGGATCTACATCTACATTTAAATCTTCATCTGATGCTTCTAATAAAATATTGAAATTATTTTGGTTACATGTAGGCATCATTCCCTCTACAACTTGTCTCATAAATTCATTTAATGAGATATTCACCTTTTCAAGTTTGATATCGCAAGATGTAAGTTTTGTGTATTCAAAAAGATCATTTATTAACTCTTCTAACCTACTCGACTTATTATCAATTATATCTATATACTTGTTTATATCATCTTTTTCTTTATAATTCTCTTTTATCAATTTTATGTAACCAATAATTGATGTTAATGGAGTTCTTAAATCATGGGATACACTTACTATAAGCTTATCTTTATTATTTTCAATCTCTTTTTCTCGCTCTTTTAAATTCATTAATTCTTCAGTCATATAATTTATATTTTTTCCTAGAATAGACAGCTCATCTCTACCCTTAACTTCAACTCTATAATTTAAATTCCCTTTTGATATTTCTACAAGTCCTTTTGACAGACTATTTATATACTTTACTTTTCCATAAGTTAATAATAAGAATAGAGCTAAAAATATTAATATTCCTAAAGGAAAAAGTTTTGAATTATCTCCCTTGTACAGAACATCTGAAACTACAACATATCTATCCTCCCCTAATAATTTTATGTCATAATATATAATGTTATTTTTATCAAAATTAGATTTATATTGCTCACTTAAGATTTTATTTATATCAAACTGCTTTATTCCATTATTTTCAGGACCTAATATTACGTTTCCTTGTTTATCAACTATAAATACTTTGAATTTAATCGTATCTCTGCTTACAATATCTTTAAGTCTTTCATCATTGTTTATATTTTCATCTATTTCTTCATATATTCCTTTACAATTGAAAGTGAAATTTCTTATTTGATCAGAATAATCCGTTTGCTTGTATCTCCAAACTCCATTTATAACAAGAGTAATTACTATACTAAAAATTAAAGATACTAAAAAGATAAGAAGAAATGCAGCCCTAATTCCACCAAAATTTTTACCTCTCAATTTTATATCCAACTCCCCATACGGTTTTTATATACTTTGGATTTTTTACATTATCGCCAAGTTTTTCTCTTATATTTTTTATGTGAGTCATAATGGTGGATTCTGATTCATAAAACTCTTCATTCCATACAATTTCATATATCCTTCTACTACTAAAAACCACATTTTTATTTTCTGCTAACAATTTTAATATCTCAAATTCCTTACCTGTAAACTTTATTTCATTCTCTCCTATTGTAACTTGATGAGTATTTGAGTTTATAACTAAATCATCAATTACTATTTCATTATTTTTAGGAAGTATGGTGGTCCTAAGATATCTTCTAAGTTGAGCTTTTACTCTTACTACAAGTTCTAAAGGATTAAATGGCTTGGCTATATAATCATCAGCACCAGTTATTATCCCTAAAATTTTATCATTATCTTCTCTCTTTGCTGACAGCATTATAATAGGAACATCTAAGTATTCCCTTATGTTTTTGCAAACTTGTATTCCATCAATATTTGGCAGCATAATATCAAGAACAATAAGGTGAATTTTATCTTTCTTTGCTATGTTAAGTGCTCTCAGTCCATCTTCTGCTGTAATTACATTATATCCTTCATTTTTCAAATAGATTTCTATAAGCTCCCTAATTTCCTTTTCGTCATCAACTACCAATATGGTGGGTTTTATCACTTAGAATTCCTCCTTTAGTCCCTAAGGCACAATTAAATAAATAACAAGTCCACTTGCTAACCTATTTTCATGCGCCTAAATTAAAATAGCAGATCAATGTTGCAACTTTAATTATAAATACTGCCCTGCTATCTTTTTGAATATATTAATATTGTGAATATATAATTATTGGAATGATCATTAAGGTCGATATAATACTATCTATTACCTTAAGCTTGTCCTTTCTTATAATAAAAAGTGTTATGCCTTCACCTATGAAAATCACTGTAATAAAAATAATTATTGGATTTAATGTTTTGTTTCCTATGATAATATTACTACTAACTAACACGCTAATAAACCCTACCAATACATAAAACATTAATTTAAAAAACTTCTTAATGGCAACTTTAAATAAGCTCATATTACTTTTAACTGTAGTTTTCATAACAAATAAATAATAAGTTATGAAAAAAAACACAAACCAAATCATAGCTCTTGATATTAAATGTTTAAGGTTAGCTATAAACATTGTAGAAGAACTCTTTTCAAATTCACGTTCATCTATTGTACTTGTTACTTTTTCAATATTCTCCTTGCTGCTGTTATTTGTTAATATTTCTATGGCTTTACCGCTTACCCCTTCAATATGAGAAAATTCCTCACTATTTTTAAATCCATTATTTTTATCTCTATATGCAATTATCCCTTCTGCATCACTTTTACTCATACCCTTTAGTTTAAGTAAATCTTCTTTTTCGCAGGTATTTATATTAAATATATAATATGGAAATTTAAGACCTCTAAATTGATCAAAAATAATATTACTATGTTCTCCTTCACTAATGCACCATATTTCTGGAGCACATTCTTCAGTAAAATCATGACCTGTGCTATCTTTAAATATCTGCAATAGCCTCACCTTTTCTTTAGGATATTCCTTTATATATCCACTAACAAATTCTATTAATTGAGGTTTGCTATCCTTATTTAAATATTTATTGAAAACATTAAAGACCTTAGAATATCTTTCGTTTAATTCTGATGCATCAGTTGTTACTAGTTTAATAAAGAAATTAGAAACAACAATTTCAGTAGATAAACTCTGTTCCAAACTTTTCATCTTACTCTTATCTTGATAAAGTCCCATATTTCTATATAAAATTGATTTCTCTGGATCAATAAAATCATAACTTAAATTCTTGTATTTACCATCACCACTTAACCCAAGTTCATTCCTCTTTAGATTTTCATACTTTTGTTGCCAAAATGGTGATACTTCTCTATAATAATCCAATCTTAAAGGCAAGGTAAAATCTCTAGATCCACTATTCACAATAGATTTAGCAGTATTTTTTGTTCTTTCTATATCTTCATAAATTCCATCTTTAATTTCATTATTTTCTTCATACATTCTTGAAATAACTTCAAAATGCTCTCCAAACCCTTCACTAAAAGCAGTGCTATATTCTGTTTGTATATTGGAATAATGCATATCCACTACATTTTGATTTATCTCATGATTATTGGATGTAGTAATTTTCTGAAGGACATGCCCCATCTCATGAGGTAATATTTGCGTTATTGATTCAAGGGCATTATACCTTTTCAATTGCCCGGTAGAAAGCTCAATATACGGTGATTTTGTCTTATCATAAAACTGTCCATTCTTTTTTAGATAAAAACCAATCCTGCCATAGCATCCAGAGTTTTCTCTGAAAGCAAAATATATATCTTTGCTTTCTAAATTAGAATATTGCAAAGCCTTTCCATAAAGTTCAACTGATTTCTTTATAAAAGATTTATTGTAAATATCCATAAATAATTTATTGTCATCAATAAGTTCATACACAGGAAATCCATCCTTAGTTTCATCCGTTCCTTTAAGTACTACTACATTTGGTGTTTCTGTTATTACTTCTTTTGCATATACATTTTCTTTTATTGTAAAAGACATTATGCATAAAGCAAAAATTAATATAAAAATATACTTATTCATAATTTGCTCCTCTAATTTTATTGATATACAATATACAATTTCAATTTAATTCTTTATTGAAATTGTATTTCTTGATTTAATTGTAAAATATATATATCAGAAAAATATGGAGCAAATCTGAAGAATTTCTGAAGAAAAATAAAATGTATAAACTCACTCTTACTCTAGTTTATACATTTTCATTTGTGGAATCTAGCCACTCATTCTCTATTCCAATATTTTATCGTATCTATTAATTATTGAAATCACTTAAAACCTTGAATTAAAAATATCATATCTTTACCTCTTCAAATTTAAAGAATATTTTTGTTCTATGATAAGGTTACTTAATTGAATAATTTTACAACTCTCATTATTCTTTCAGCTGTTTCTTCTAAAAGTGCTTCTGCATTATCTATAGCATCTTCTAACATCATAGGCTTATCTACTATAGAAAAAATACTGTCAATTCCCTTTTTATAAAGATCAGAAGCATCCTTACCTATTCCTCTAGCAATAGCAATTACAGATTTATTATACTTTTTGCATACAGATGCAACTCCATAAGGAGTTTTTCCAAATTGAGTTTGATAGTCTATCATACCTTTTTACTTATCATTCAGTCAATAATAGCAATTATTCTAATTAAGTCTTGTTTTAAAAAAATCATTCTACTCGAAAATGTTAAAACGCCCATCTACATTTTATGTTAAACAAAGTATTATTTGGGTATAGAACTCGTTAAAGTTTAAATTCACTTTTTCAAAAGGCTGATTTGGAAATTTGTTGTCAAATTGAGAATATGAAAGAAATTATACCTTTTCGTCCGCTGCTTTACCGTGATTTTATGCTGTGTGAAAGACATGTAATTAACAGCGGCCGTCTCTTTACAAAATATACTATGCCCAATATATATTCCATAATAAGAGCCTATGAAACTATATTCAGACATCCATTTCCAGCTTTTAAACCTAAAAAGGCGTGGTATGATAATCCCGTATATTATAAGGGAAATTCTCTATCATTCATTGGAGATGGTGAATTAGTGAGTTATCCACATTATGCAACACTTAAAGACTATGAGTTAGAACTTGGTATGATTATTACCAATAATTTACTTAATGCGACTGAAGAAGAAGGTCTTGCTGCAGTAGGTGCTTTCTGTGTATTTAATGACTTCAGCGCCCGAAATATACAACTTGATGAGATGAGAAAGACAGGCTTTGGTCCATGTAAAGCAAAGGATTTTGCTAGCTCCATATCGAATATAGTTGTAACAGCAGATGAAATATTACCAGTGCCCAATACATTAAAAACAATGGTATTTATTAATGAAAACTTAGCCGCTGAAGGGCAGCTAAATGAAAATGATGATGTCACATTCGTCGCCTTGGAAGCCGTGTATTGCGCCAACCTGAACATCAATATTTTTCGATAAGGCAGTCGACTTATCGATCAGGTCTGGATTGTGCCTTATAAGATGCTATTAATCCAATACGGAAAAACTCATCGCCTTTTACCTGCTCAATCTTCAAAGATAGATACTTTTAACCTTCTTCTTGTTCATCAATATCGGACAAGTGGAAGAAGTTCTTACAGAAAGTAATATTTACTAATTGCAATTTTTAGCTTATGTGCAAAAAAGAGGTGACGAACGAATTCGCCACCTCTCTCATTATTTATACTGCTCTTTTACCTCAACTAAAACCCCAAGCGCTTTTGATGTGTCAAAATATTCATACGCCTCATAGCCCTTTTCGTGTTTAAAAAGTGAATCAAACCCTGTATTTTTCATAGTTTCTTCGTCATCTTCTAAAGGTCCATCTGACAACAAACAAATTGAGCAAATTGACGTGCCATGTTCTTTTAACCAAGCTGCCCACGGGTCATTATTTCCTAAAGGCTGGATAATTTCAAACCAAAAATTATCGCTGAAAACGCTCTCTACCTTCATTGGGGTATCAGTGATGTTGGCACCTTTATACTTCATAAAAGGTGTTCTTACCTCTTTATGCTCTATATTCTGCTCTGCAACCTCTTTCCCTGTGCCTAGTAAAGTTTTATATGCAGAAACTGTTTTTTCTAAATCGTCTGTTACGACAATAACCTTAAGTATATTTGTTGATGATAATGCCATTTTTTTACCTCCTAATGTTATATATTAATCACTATTTGTTTATTTATTGGTGAAACCGCCGTCAGCAATAATTTCAGCACCTGTCACATAAGAAGATTCGTCGGACGCTAAAAACAATGCAACCGCAGCAATCTCGCTAGGCTTTCCGATATGCCCTATGGGAAGTTGCGAAATTATATTGTTTCGTAGTTCGCCATCGCCGTGCACAAAATCTGTAAACGCCTGTGTTTCAGTTGGACCAGGGCTTATAGCATTTGCTCTAATACCCTTTTCTGCAAGCTCTCCTGTGAACGAACGTGCCATAGACCTGACCGCTGCTTTCGCCGCATTATAGACAATGCTGTTTTTCCCGCCCTGAAAACCTGCAATTGATGATATTAGAACAATTGAAGATTTACTAGACATAAAAGGAATTAACTTCTGTACTGTGAAAAATGCTGAAAAAACATTAAGGTCCATTGTCAAATGAAACTCCTCAGGTGTGATTTCTGGAATCGGGTTTTGTGGCCCGTTGCCAACAATTGGTAACACAGCCTTTAATTTGCGTCCTGTCTCTTCAACTGATTTCACTATTTTTTCCAAATCCTTTACATCTGTCGCGTCAACTTTTAGAATGTCAACAACCTGACTGTTTCCCTCATATACTTTTTTTGCGGTTTCAACATCAAAATCAGCCACAATCAAATCGGCACCTTCACTTATGAAACGTTCTGCGATTGCTCTGCCAATTCCATTCGCCGCACCCGTGATAACACACAATTCTTTATCCAATAATTTACTCATAAAAACCTCCATTTCGCCGCTACCGCCGGCGGCACAAATAGTAATGAAAAAATGGCGTGCGGTTTTCGCCATTTGGTTATTATTATATTGAGGAGAAGATGTACCACAAAACACGGTTAGGTGAGCCGTGGGCTGCTCTTCTCAACTTAAATCAGTATAAAACTAGTGTAAGAATCATCTTTCAAGCTCAAATAATTGCTTGTACTAGTACAAATTGCACATGCAGTCGCTAAATCGCATAAAACTAACCATGTTAACCAATTACGCTAAACTATATACTCAAAAAACTCAAATGTAGCTTTTGAATCGTAACCAGAATAATCAACTACAGCCAATCCCACAAATGCTCCGGTAAAAAAGCCACCATAATGTGAATTCACATAATCATCAGACAAAATCATTGCATCAAGTTTAATAGGCACTCTGTTCCAATTCTTTCCGTCAAATGAATATTCATAAAAATAGTCCAAATGATCAACAACTGTCTTGAACCAAACCCACTCCGTACCTTCAGGAATCCTCACAGCGTTATCTTTTAAAACCGAAGTGTATTTTCTATTGTCGCATTCTGCTACTTCTATAACATCATTACACTCGTCATCTTTTGTGATAAAAATCCATGACCAATGCTCGCTGTTATAATAATTTACAAGACCAGCCATTGCCTGATAGCTATATGGGCTAAATTTCACCTTTGTCACAGCTGAAAACTCAAAATCTTTCCATCTTCTAGCAATAAACGATGGATTGAACTTATTTGAAAGTGAACCATGTCCTATCAGTTCAAGTTTTCCGCCTCCAACCTTTCCCATTTTTTCAGAAAAAGGAACCCTTAAAGTATTCCACTCCTCATTGAGCTTATCAGATGAAAAATCATCAAAAACAGCATTGGTTGCAGGAGCCTCAGTTAATATGGCATCTTTTGGTGCATCAACCTCTTTCAAACCGCCATGCCCACCTACAACTCTTGGCCAAAGTTCATCATCCCAATAAACTTTCTGAATACTTGTTTCACGCCCAAGCGTACACCATCCTCTTGGGTCATAGATATTCTCAGTAGAATGGTGAAGAGGCCTAGCGCAAAGTGAAGCATAATACCACTCGCCAGAAGGGGTTTGGACAAGAGAACCATGCCCTTGTTTTTGAAGATAGTGGTCTGGTGTGTCAAAGTTAGTTATAAATGGTCCGTCCGGCTCAGTTTCATAAGGTCCCAACAGATTTTTTGAGCGGGCAACAATTTCTTGGTGTGTCCAAGATGTGCCTCCTTGTGCTGCAAATATATAATAGTATCCATTAAGCTTATATATGTGCGGTCCTTCAACCGTCTTCACATCGGTACCATTGTATACAGTTTTTGCAGTCTCTGGTTTCAGCCTCTTATTGTCCACATCGTATTCAGTTAAAGTAAGCCCATTGAATGGATTGTTATACTCACGGTGATCCCAAGTTTGTTGAATGAAATATTTTTTCCCGTCATCATCATGAAAAAGAGATGAGTCAAAACCAACGCCATTTAGCTTTATAGGTTTGCACCAAGGACCTTTTATGTCATCTGCAATTGTCAGATAGTTATACATATCTTTGAACGCACCGTCTATAACTTTCACATCAGTATAAACAAGCCAAAACTTTCCATCAGCATAGGACAAATCAGGTGCCCAAATACCACCAGAGCAAGGGGCGCCTTTCATATCAAGTAGCTCCACGCTGTCAAGAATAGATGTGGTCAAATTCCAATGCACAAGGTCTTTAGATTCATGAACCCTGACGCCAGGAAACCATTCAAATGTAGAAGACGCAATATAATAAGTATCGTCTACCCTAATCATTGACGGGTCGGCATGAAAACCCGTAAGAACTGGATTTATGATTTTCATAATGTTTCTCCTTCATATTTAAAATCAAGTTGTCGTCTAATTTCATCCATAATTTTCATCACAGATAATGTGTCTTCCCAAGGCATAACTGAAGATTCAACCTTACCTTCTAAAAGACACCTTTGCACCTCAGAAGCTTCAAAATGCATACCAAAAAGCCCGCCTCGACCATCTTCATAATTTTCATGTGTTTTTGAAACATACTCAAATGTTGAGCCATCATTATAAAAAACAGTGAAGTCTGACGGCCTGTAAAATTGTCTTTTTATTTCTATTCTCCCTTTTGTTCCGCAGATTGCAGCGGTGATAGGAGATGATGCGAGCGAACCAAAAGCTAATATCGCAAGTGTACCTTTGCCATTTTCATATTCAAAAATGGCAGCATCATTTGAGTCTACACCTGTTGGCGTTGCAGAGCCAGCAGCGATTATTCTCGTTGGATTTCCAAGCAAAAACTGCACGAATGAAATTGGATATACTCCCAAGTCTAATAGAGCTCCGCCTGCAAGCTCAGGTGCATATAAGCGATGTTTAGGGTCAAAAGGAAAGTAAACCCCATGGTCAGCAATTATCTGTACAATGTCCCCTATTTCGCCCCTATCAATCAACTCTTTTACCTTGATGATATGTGGCAGAAATCGTGTCCAATACGCCTCCATAACAAATAGATTTTTCTCTTTTGCTAAATCTAAAATTTCTTTCGCCTGCTTATAATTTTGTGTAAATGCCTTCTCAACTAAAATAGGCTTATTGTGTTGCAAACACTTAATCGCCCACTCATGGTGTTGCGCATGCGGAGTTGCAACATAAATCACATCAATGTCAGGATCTTTTATAAGCTCTTCGTAAGAACCATATACTTTTTTTATTGACGGGAACTCACGTTGAAATTCCTGTGCCTTTTTTAATTCACGGGAACCAACAGCAGCGATGTTTCCACCAGCTTTGATCACCTGTGTGGAAAAACAACTTGCAATCCAGCCAGAACCAAGGATACCCCATCTATGCGTATTAGGCATTTTTTCATCTAGCTGAACAGGATAAGACCTACCTAGCAAAAATTCTTTTTTTACATTTTCCATCATTTTACGAACTCCCTTCTGTAAACTTGTCATATTATAAACAGCTTTCTTAATCGGAAATTTTTACCGACTTTCAAAATAAATTTGATGATGACAAGCCTGCATTCTTTAATTGCGAGTTTCGCAATTACCTATTTCTTTTACTTAATTTAATCAAACTTCTCTTTCGCCAAGGGACCAATTTTCAGCACTGTTTTCAACAACACAAACTAAAATATCATCGCGCCTAATTCCAATGTCAACAAGCCTCTTTGTTAGTTCTTTATATGTTTTTTTCTTTTGCTCAAGTAAAAACATATTAACCATTGTAATTCTAATGATTATCAAATCATGTCTATCACGATTATCATAAGTTGGCGAAAAAATAATCTCCTCTTCATCATGCGGTCTAAACACTTGGAAAAGATCGGTTGTATCCATACCTAGACCTGCAACCAGCGAATTATGAATTGCATTTGATATTTCTTTTCCTTTATCCTCAAACACTGACCTTTTTAAGTCAACTTGAATCAACGGCATAATTATCTCCTTCTTTCACTATTATTCTGCTCTTGTTTCGATTATTTTAGAGCACCAGCACTCATGCCTTTTTCAAAATTCTTCTGCATGAACAAATAAACAATAATCTCAGGAATTGCAGTGAGCACAGCTGCAGCTAATATCTTCGTCTGGTCATTTGTAAACTCACCTTGGAAGTATTGTGGAAGCAGAGTTACCGTCTGCATATCTGGGCTTTGCAAGAACAGAAGTGGCATGAGATATGCGTTCCATGAGCTGATGAGTGTCAAAACAATAATTGATGATGCAATTGGCTTTGTAAGCGGAAGAATAACATACCAAAACGTCGAAAAAATACCCGCGCCATCAATTCTTGCTGCCTCCATTAACTCATTAGGAATTCCACTGTCAAAGTTTCTAGTAAGTAGAATTGTAAATGGCAATTGCAATGCTGCAATAGGTAAAATTACAGCCAAAAAGGTGTTGAATAGATGCATCTTTTGGAATGTTACAAACAATGGAGACAACAAAATTACTTCAGGTAACGTTAACGCAACAAGAATCAACCAAAAGAATACTTCTTTTCCAAATACATGTAATTTTGCAAACCCAAAGCCAGCCGTCATACTGAATATATAAACCAACAAAATTACACTAGCTGATATAATGAATGAATTTCTAAAATAGATTGGAACTACACCTGTGTCCCAAACCGCCTTATAATTTAAAAACCCTGTTCCACCGATAGAGCCAAGAAACATTTGAACAAGTGGAATCGCATAAGGTATCGTTAGTATTAGTAGAATGATTTGCAAAACGACTTTACTTTTTAAACTTCTAATTTCAAACATTTTATCTCTCGTCTCCTTTATTAAGCCTATTTATAAGTATTGCACCGCAGAATGCAAGTACAAGGAGCATTACTGATATTGCAGCTGCATAGCCAAGATGAGCTTGCCTTATTCCCTGCCTATAAATATATGTGCCTAAAAATTCTGTTGCGTGATTTGGCCCACCAGTTGTAATCAGATAAGGAATATCAAATGTTTTCAAAGCACCTATGATTCCAAGCATTGCAAGAGAAACTGTCGTGCCTTTACAGTTTGGCAATACAATGCTCAATAAAGTCCTAAAGTTTCCTGCTCCATCTAAACGCGACGCCTCAAGTATTTCTTTATCTATTTGGCTCATTGCCGCATAATATAGAATGAAACTCATTCCTGTGAACTCCCAAATCGCAACAATCATGAGAATGAAAAGTGCCGAATTTGGTTTTGCTAGCCAATCAACAGTTATGCCTAAATGAAGTGTGTCAAATATACCTTGCAGAATTCCTTGAGGCGAGAACATCAATCTAAACACTGGTGCCATAGTAGCTGGTGCTAAGATTGTTGGTATAAAAATCAAGCACTTATGCAATGTAGCAAACTTTACTTTTGTATGCAAAATTGCGGCAAATATAAAACCTAGAAAGTTTTGAATTACAAATGTTAAAATGAAATAAACAATTGTATTTTTTATAGCTGTCCAAAAAACCCAGTCAGAAAAAAGTGCTTTAGTATAATTACTTATTCCCACTTTCGTCTGAATTGGATCAATCCCATTCCAATCTAAAGTAGACAGCCTGAATGTATACAATATTGAATAATATATAATACCTACAACAAAAACAAATGCTGGAAGAATCCACGGAAGTCCGTTTATCTTCGTAGATCTCAATGTTTTATTCTTTTTCATATTTTTCATGTTTATAATTCTCCTCAACACTAAATGATAGGGGCACTAGAAAAAATAGCCCCCTATAAAAATATTATCCCTTACTTACTATCAGCTTGAGTCGTTTCAAGTTGAGCAGCACCATCTTTAGGAGTGATACTTCCTCCTGCCACGCCAGCCAATACATCCATTATTTTTTGGTTCATATCTGCATTTATTCCTGCAAAACGAGGGTTATCATCACTTTTCATTGATTTTTCAATATATTTTTTGATTGCTTCGTTTTGTTTATCAGGATTTACAAGTTTTACTTTGTTCCAATCCGGAGTTGCTGATTTTAGAGAAGGAACAACATTTAAGGAATCTGCAATCATCTGTTGACCACTCTGAGAGGTTCCAAGCCAAACAGCAAATGTAGTTGCAGCCTTAATATTCTTTGATGTTGCAGACACTGCGGTTGAATAGTCTAAATCGCCAAACATAGATCCTGTTTTTCCTGTTCCAGCAATATCAGGGAAATCAATTGGAATCATTGTGAATGGCTTTTCTGTTGAAGATGCAGACTCAATAGCAGCCTTCATAGTATCAGGCAAAGTGTTTGATGTATACCAAGATCCCATCATAACCATAGCAGCCTTTTGAGACATAAATAAATTGTTTGCGTCTGGATATTGTTGAAGACCAAGAGCACCCTTTTGCATAATTCCGTCATCAAACAACCCTTTCCATAGCTCTAATGATTTGACAATTGAGTCATCAGTCCATTTAACTTCACCTCTTGTTGCTTTTGTGAAAGTGCCCGGGCTTACATTATCAGCAATTGCATGGAAAGTGTCGATGTTAAATGCACCTTGACCTGCTCCCTGCACAAAACCTTCGATACCATTTTCTTCAAAAACTTTGCAAGCCTCTTTCCACTCATCTAAATTAGTAGGAACCTTTACATTGTATTTATCAAAAAGATCTTGGTTAATCCAAATATTCCCTGAATATACAGTTCCGACACCAAGTGCTTTCAACTGACCATTGACAGTCATTGTGGTGATTGATGCCTTGTTGAGCTTGTCTTCATAGTTATCGCCTAAAGCCTTTTTTACAGCATCAGTCAAGTCAATTGCTTGTCCTCCAAAAACTTTAACACCACCATTTCCTGAACCCGCTGAAACCTCAAAAGCATCAACACCCCCGCCATTTGCTAAAGCAGGTCTAATAGCCGCGTCATAATCATCTATTGATGTTTGTTTCCACGTAACTTTGATGTTTGGGTATTCTTTGTTAAATTCTGCAATATACTTTTCATTAGTTGGGGAACCCGGCGTCCACCCCCACCAAACTACTTCGCCTGACGTTTCAGAGGAAGTATCTTCTGCCTTTTTATTGCCACTACATCCTGCTAGCACTGTTGTCATCATAAACATTAAAGTAACTAAGCTCGCCACTAAAACTCTTGTTTTTTTCACTTTAACCTCTCCTTTTACTTTTATTACTCACTATATATAAACGCTTAGAGCGTCATTAGAGTCTTTATGTGCGTGACACTATTTAAATATTCTTCATCTGTATTAAGATGCTCTATAATAAACGGCATATTTTCATCAAAGGATAATCCTTGTTCGATTAGGTGCTTGATATTTATCCCTCCGTTTCCAGCACTGGTTTCCCTAAAAAACAGCGTATAATCGTCCTCCATCTTGACATCTTTCAGATGGCAACTTTTTATATGCTCACCTAGTTTCTCGAAGCATTCACATATAAATTCCTCATTAAAGAAATACCTTCTCGGTGTAGTTATCCAGTTAAAAATGTCCATATGAACAGCAAATCTATCTCTGTCCACAGACTCAAGCAACTGCAGATATTCATCCGGTCCAGTCGGGAACATCCATGGCATTGACTCGATTGTAAAATACGTGTTCTTAGGGTTTACCTCATCTATAATCTCCTGAATAGTCTTTACACCCAGTTTCCAGGTTTCCTTTGTAAAATTATCTTTATAAGCACCATCCCAGCGAGGGCCTCTTGCACCTATAATATTCACACAACAGCGAGCCCCTATCCTATCAGCAAGTTCAAGCTGCCCCACGGCGTACTTAATAGCCTTTTTACGTGCATCTTCATTTAAATCCAATGTATTGCGCCAAACTCCAACCTCTGCTATCACAAGGTTGTTTTTTTTCGCTTCTTTAACATACTCGTCAATAAGCTCATCATCATTTTCGTAAGAGAGTGGGAAATTTATACTTCCAAGTCCCAAGGTTTTATGTTTCATAGCCCATTCCTTTGGACTGCTGTGTTTTAATGGTGAAGATGTCCCAAGTCTCATATTTAGTATCATGCCTTTCTATTTATAGTTAGTGGTTAATATTACTTATTGTAACTCTCGAGAAGCTCAATTACACATTTTAGATCCGGAGCATCAAAATAATTATATTCGCCGCTGCCATCACCATAAACACCTCTTTGAACCAGCTTTAAACCAGCAGCTTCAGCATTTAGAGCAGCAGTCTTTGAATCCTTAACTTGAAATGCAACATGGTGAATGCCCTCGCCCTTCTCATCAAGATAGTTTCTCCATGTTGAAGGTTCCTCGTTAGGCTGAATCAATTCAAGCTGTAGTCCCGGACCAACATCAAAGAAAGCCATCCAACAATATGCATTTGGAGCGGGTTCACCTTTAAACTCTGTTCCTGTAATCGTATAGTCACCAATAGGTTGCGTCTCAGGGATGGCAACCCCTAAAAACTCAGCCCATTTTTTCTTTGTTTCCTCAACATCTTTAACTATAAATCCTACCTGTGCCACTAAATTTGTTCCTATTACTCCTGACATATTTATATCTCCTTTCAAAACTTTACTCAATCAAATTATTAAACTTCGTCCATATATCCACCTGCTTTTAAAGGCTCTGGCCTCTCACAGGTAGTTTTCATTTTGTAAAACTCGCCATTTTCAGATGAAATCATCATTCCCTCTATGGCTTCGGTAATGTGCATTATTAAACTTCCATTTGCTCTATTATTCGAGTTTGCTTCTATAGCTTTCGCAAGATCAAGCACGCCTAAGCCCCTTGAATAATCTTTAACTCTAGGATATAGCTCCGGAAGCTCATAGAATCTATTTTTTCTTGCCATAGCTTCATCTGTTTTTTGATAAACAGTGTCCGTATACTGTTCTTTCCTATACACACTAGGAGTGCCGCCGCCAAAATTCGGATCCGGATAGGTTAGTGTGCCACCATCTCCATAAATTTCAAACATCGGAAGGTTCGACCTATAAATATCAAAGCTTACGTTCAAATTTACAACCACGCCACTTTTTAACCTCAATATAGAAGAGTAATGAGTAGGGATCTTTACTTCAATATCCGTTCCAGCCTCTGGTCCCACATATATATGTCTAGTATCGCTACTCTTTGCATCAAGAGCAGCAATGCTCTCTATTGATCCTAACAATGATACAATCGCAGAGAGATAATACGGTGCCATATCAAATAAAGGGCCGCTGTTCTTCGTATAAAAAGGTCCAGGGTTAGGGTGCCAAGTTTCAACCCCGAAGGTGGTCATGTTTGCAGTAACAAAGAAAGGCTTTCCTATAAGATTAGCATCAAGATAATATCTCAAACTCTGAAGACCTGACGCTAAAAAGGTGTCCGGTGCACAACCAACTTTAACACCCTTTGCATCTGCTAAATCCAGCACTTCCTTTGCATCTTTTAAATTGGGCGCAAACGGTTTCTCGCTAAACAGATGTTTACCAGCCGTTATTATTTGCTTGCTCAACTCAACATGAAACTGTGGTGGTGTGAGATTTATTACAATCTCAACTTCATCATCATTTAACAATTCTTCCGTAGTATATGCCTTTTTTATACCAAACTCCGATGCTAGTTTTTGAGAAAGCTCTACATTTATATCTGCACAAGCGATTACTTCAAGATTTTTGTAAAATGCTATTATATCGGCAAGATATGTTCTGCTTATAACTCCGGATCCAAGTATACCTATTTTAAATATTCGCAAAATATTGCTCCTTTCTTATTAAATTTATATCTATGCAAACCATTTCTCAATGTGTTTTGCTATTAATATATTATCAATTCTACCTACAACTTACTCTTTAAAAATTATGAATTACCTGTGCATATTTTGTTATAATTATTTTTATTGCAAATATTATTACCATAAAAGAAACATTGATACTAAGGTATTTTGCCAAATTTGTATGCATATCCTTCCTTTAAACATATCAAATATTGCTATTTGACATCGTAAATGATAGACTAATCGTATACAAAGCTTTACATATATAACCATTAAAGGAGATTTCGCTTATGCATACGAATAATTATTTTGAGAGATTGAATTTTAGTAGCGGGAAAAAAATTAATGTATCAAAGAAAATCGATATAAATTTTTCTGATACGATGCATTGGCATCCTTTTATCGAAATACTTTTAAGCCTTTATGATAATAATGAAGTAACGATTAATTTCACCAAACATGTTCTTAAAACTAATGACCTGATCATAATTTATCCTGGTGACTTGCACTCGCTTGATCATGTAACTGAAAATGCTTTTATTCTCGTTCAGTTCCCTCTTGACTTACTGATGATTATGAGTGAGTTTAATAGCAATTTTTCTGTATTTAGCCAGTATCATTGCATTAAATATGACCCATCAGATATTGATGCCGACAGAATGATTTATTTAATAAAGAAATTGCCCGAGCTTTATTATTCCGACGCGCTTTTTAATGAAGTTCGTATATATTCCCTTCTCCTGGAGTTCTTTGCAAAGCTTGGACAATACTGCGTCGATGCCAAGAAAGAAGAATTCTCTGATGATGCAAACACAGGCTATAAGTCTACTAAGTTAATTACAGAAGCTTGCCTTTACATATCACAAAACTGTATTAAACCTCTTAAACTTGACGATATTTCTCATCACATAGGGGTTAGCAAGTCCCATTTCTCGCATTTATTCAAAAAATATACGAATATGACATTTATAGATTTCCTTACTACTGAGCGTATCAAAAGAACAGAATTTTTGATTTCGAATCCACAAGCACATATAATAGATATTGCATTTGACTCAGGATTTTCAAGCCTATCTTCATTTAACCGTGCTTTTAAAAAAATAAAAGGGATTTCCCCTAGAGAATTTAGGGAAAGGATGACTAATAAGTAAACGTAAAAAAATCCCCTAACGGGGACTATGAGTTTTGTGAATTTTAAAACGGAAAAGGTTTATCTTCATGAATTTTATGGTGGAGGCAAATCATGCCCCTTAAAATCCACCATTAAAATTTATATACTGCAACGGAGATTATTTTTTTAAAACCACTCCATTTGTAGCTATCACTTCTTTATACCAATAGAAGCTCTTTTTCTTATATCTTTCTAATGTTCCATTCCCTTCATTATCCTTATCAACATAGATAAATCCATAGCGTTTTTTCATTTCTCCAGTAGAAGCTGATACTAAATCTATGCATCCCCATGGAGTATATCCAATTAACTCAACTCCATCTGCAATAGCTTCTCCCATTGCTTTAATATGTTCTCTTAAATATTCAATTCTATAATCATCATTTATTGAACCATCTTCTTCAACTTTATCAACAGCACCTAATCCATTTTCAACAATAAATAATGGTTTCTGATACCTATCATATAAACTGTTACAGGTAATTCTTAATCCCTTGGGATCAATCTGCCATCCCCACTCAGACGATTTTAAATACGGATTTTTTACTGACTTAAATGCATTCCCTGCCGTCTCACCTTTTAAGACTTCTGGATCAGTAGATACACATCTGCTTGCATAATAGCTGAATCCAATAAAATCAACTGTATGTTTTTCTAAAATTTCTTCGTCTTCTTGCTCCATCTCAATTTCTATATTATTTTCTTTAAAAAATCTTTTAGCATAACCTGGGTATTTCCCTCTTGATTGAACATCAATAAATAAAAGATTTTCTCTTTCTTTTTCCTTTGCTTTAAGAACATCATCAGGATTACATGAATATGGATAAAAATCTCCTGCTGCAATCATACATCCAATCATACAATTTGGAATTATTTCATGAGCAAGCTTTGTTGCGAGTGAACTTGCAATTAATTCATGATGAGCTGATTGATACTTAATTTGAAGTTCATTTTCTCCTTCTTTAAATCTTACTCCAGCTCCCATAAACGGTAAATGTAGTATCATATTAATTTCATTAAATGTCATCCAATACTTAACTTTTTCTTTATATCTCTCGAAAATTACTTTGCAGTAATTCAAATAAAAATCTACAAACTTACGATTTTTCCATCCACCAAACTTTTCAATAATTCCAATTGGTGTATCAAAGTGGCAAATCGTAACCACTGGCTCAATTCCATGACTTAACATTTCATCAAATAAAGAATCATAAAATTTTATCCCTTCTTCATTTGGTATTTCTTCATCACCACTCGGAAATATTCTTGACCAAGCTATTGATACTCTTAAACATTTAAATCCCATTTCTGAAAATAATGCTATATCTTCCTTATATCTATGATAAAAATCTATAGCTTCATGAGAAGGATAGAATTCTCCTTCCAATACTCTTAATTCATCGATTTTTCCACGTATGATTTCAGATCTTTTTTGGCCAGTTGGACAAAGATCTACTGTAGTTAATCCTTTTCCACCCTCTTTATATGCGCCTTCACACTGATTGGCAGCTAAAGCACCACCCCATAAAAATCCTTCTGGAAAATTTATATTCATATTTTTCTTCTCCTCCATCTAAAACTATACTACATCTATTGTTATAAATTCTAACTTTTAATTTAATAGTAAAGGATGAAATTACTAAGGAGCAATGCTAATCTAAAAATGATGTTCAAGCTCTTATACTGATTTTACAGAACTTTTCTCATGCATTTTATATTGACCTTTCAGCCTTTTTCCTTATAGCTTTCATCCTCCATTATTAATTATAATATCTTCTACTTAATTAAGTTAATTAGTTGATCTTTTTCTTTTATATTTGCATCTTTGCTCGCAGCAAATGAAATCTCTCCATATTTCAATGTATTTGTTATTATAACAGGCGTAATAACATCATATCCTGCATTTTTTATTTCTTCTACATTGAATTCAACTAATAAATCGCCTATTTCTATTTTGTCTCCTACCTTTACATTGGCACCAAAGAATTTCCCACCTAATTTTACTGTATCTAGTCCTATGTGAATTAATATTTCTGCACCTTCATTTGAAGTAATTCCAATAGCATGTTTTGTATCAAAAACTGCACTAACTGTACCATTTACAGGAGAAACTACTCTGCCTTCCTTTGGAATAATAGCTATTCCCTCTCCCATCATCTTTTCTGAAAACATCGGATCATTAACTTCACTTAGTGAAACTACTTTTCCTTCAATTGGTGAATAAACAATACTGTCTTGTATAGTATCATTTTCATCTACAGCTATCTCAGCTGCATTTGTACCAGCTGTTTCTGAATCATTCTCTTTAGCTTCAATAATATCTTCGAATCCTATAATAAGAGTAGCAATAAACGAAACAACAAATGCTATAGCTGCACCAATACATGCAAGCATAATATTTTTAAAGCCATCAGTTCCAATATATCCAGGTAATGCTAAAAGCCCTGGTGAACCTGAAGTATATCTTCCAACTCCAGTAAGTCCTAAAAATAATCCTGATGCGCCTCCACCAATCATAACTGCAATTAGAGGACGTTTTAATTTTAATGTAACTCCATACATAGCTGGCTCTGTAATACCACAAACTGCAGTTATACCTGCTGATGAAGCTAATTGTTTTAATTGACTATTTTTTGTTTTAAGCGCTACAGCAAGTGCTGCTCCGCCTTGTGCAATATTAGATCCAAGCATACCTGGTCCTACAACTGTATCAAAACCAGCCGTTGCCAAATTATTAATGCCAATAGGAATCAATCCATAATGCATACCTGTCATTACTAGTAGTGGTGAGAATGTACCAACAATAAAAGGAACCAGCCATCTAGCATATGTATTTAAAAATGCAATAGCTCCAGAAATTCCATTACCGCAAATTATTCCGATAGGCCCAAGCACAATTAAAGTTACTAATCCAGTAGTTAATAGCGTTAATAGTGGCTTTGTAAAAAATTTAATTGCATTTGGTGAAACTCTATCTGCTATAGGTTCAACAAAGGACATAAACCAAACACCTAAAATAATTGGAATAACAGAAGATGAATAACTAGCTAAAGTTATTGGCAACCCTAAAAAGTAAATTCCTTCCCCACTCTTTTTAGCTGCCCCCACCATACTAACAAAGTTAGGGTGCAAAATAACTGCTGCAATTGACATTGCCATATAAGGATTACATTTAAATTTCTTTGCTGCTGAATTAGCAATTAAAAATGGTAAGAAGTAAAAGGCTGCATCTGCCATAAAATTAAGTACTGAATATACCTGACTCTGAGCTCCAATTACCTTAAAAGTAACTAATAGTGCCATAACAGCCTTTAACATACCAGCTCCAGTAATAGCTGGTATGATTGGTGTGAAAATACCCGCAATTGTATCAAGCACTTTTACTACTGGACCTTTATCATCCTTTACTTCACTTGAAGAATCATTGTCAAAACTAGCAATTTTATTTATTTCTGCGTATACATTTGCAACATCGCTTCCAATGATTACTTGATATTGTCCTCCTTTATTTACAACCCCCATAACGCCTTTTGTATTTTTTAATATATCAGTAGCTGCTTTACTATCATCTTTTAGATTAAATCTCAATCTTGTAGCACAATGTGTTAACGAGGAAACGTTTTCCACACCGCCAACATTTTTAATAATATCTTTGGATAACTGCTTATAATCCATAATATTCTCCCCCTGTTAGTTTATTTTTCTTTTTTGATATCATTTACAAATTAATTATATTGGCTTATGATTTATCTATCAATACTATATTTAATATGATGATCATAGTTTCTATCTATGAATGGGAGGCAATATAATATTATGTTAGAAATAAGATTATTAAACTACTTTCTAGTCCTTGCTGAAGAGCTTCATTATACAAAAGCTGCTGAACGTCTTAATATTTCACAGCCAACACTAAGTAATCAAATAAAAATTTTAGAAAGCATGTTGAATGTTAAACTTTTTGATTATGTTCAAAAAAGGACAGTACTAACAGAGCCTGGTAAAATATTAAAACAACATGTATATAAGATTTTCTTTGATCTTGAACAAGCAGAAGCAGACATTAAAAATTATGCAGGAAAATCAAGAGAACAAATCAAAATAGGAGCATCCGGCTCTCACTTGTTACTAATTCCTTGTTCAAGATTTAATAATATTAATAATAATATTTTAATTACAATGGAAGAGCACAGCAGCAATACAATTATTGATAATGTAAAAAATGGTAAGCTAGATTTAGGATTAATTTATGAGGCCTCAGAAGATTCCGCCATACATTCTGAGCTGCTAAATATTGAGTCTTATCTTGCAGTTGTGCCATTAAGCTCAAGACTCGCAAAGTATTCTTCTGTCTTCTTAAGAGATTTGACACAAGAGAATATCGTATTATTACCTCATTATTCCAATTCACGAAAAAATATTGATAAAGCCTTTAGCATGATAAATCATATTTGCAGACCTAGGATTCAAGCAACTAATTTAGATTCTTGTATAAGGTTAATAGAGCATTCAGATAACATTACTATTTTGCCAAACTCTTATATAAAATCTGTAAATAAAATTGACTTTAAAGCAATTCCTATTTCTGATTATCCGCCTAAGCAAACAATTAACTTAATATATAGGAAAGATTTGTTTTTAGATGATATTTTAAAATCTTTCTTAGAGATTATTAGAGATTTTCATCAAAATAATTAGTTTTCTAACTTCGGTTATAAAGTGTTTTATATGCCAGATAGATATCAAAAATTATTAAGAGTATTTTTATTGCTTTAAAACCAAATATAAAATAAAAGACCCACGAAAATTCAATATTTTCGTGGGTTTCATAGTTAAGGCGAAGCGTGACCTTTGAAATTCACCATAAAATTTATTTTGTTTAAAAACTTATTATTCTAGATTAAAAGTTAATATCTATTGTTAATTTATATCAATTGTAGGAAATTTTAATTCCTTATACTTAACAAACTTTTCTTTAACTTTTGTTAGATTTTCTTCAGTATAGAAGCCACCTTGTGTATGCATAATTTCTTTTACATGCTCTGCTCTTCCTTCAGTATCAGTACGATCACGGCTTAATCCATCTTCTTGAATTACAAACTTCCATTTACCTTCTTCTGTCTTTTCTAAATTTCCGCCTGCACCACAAACTTGACATTCAACTGGGAAAAGTAACCCATCCCATTGTAATTCTCCTAAAATTAATGCATTTGAATGACAATGTGGGCACCATCCCATACCTTCATCTCCAAGCCATTCTCTTTCTGCTACAGGTGTATTTAATGATTTCATGATGTTTTCACCCATCTTATGAGCACGTTCAATCATATCATCATGTAATAAACATTGTTTTGGAGCCGGTACTCTTGTTGCTAAATACATATCTACTACTCTAAAATCATTTGTAAAACATGTAGCTTGCATACTTTCTAAAGCCATTGACTGCCATGAACGAGTAGATCCTCCAACAGCAATTAATCCTGCAACTCTATCTCTATGTTCAATTGCTCCAATAAATTCTAAAAATGCTGATTCATACGCTAAATTTCTATGCATAAATTTTGAAAATGTTGCTGTTGGCATTAAATCATAAGTTGGTGCTGATGCAATTATAGCATCCACATTTAGCATAACATTCATGATTGCTTCTTTATCATCTTTTTTACTTAATGTACATCCAACATTTTTTCCAGCACTCATACCATGTGTGCAAGCTGTACATCCTGAACACTCCTCAATGTGATAATCTCTTAAGTTAATCATTTTAACCTCTGCACCTTGTTCTTGACATGCAAGTAATGCTTCTTTTAATAAAATTTCAGAATTTGAATCCTTTCTTCCTGCGGTGATACCTAATACTGTAAAAGCCATAATATAATCTCCTTTTAACAACTTTAATATTTTTCTTAAAGTGTTTTATAATTTTATGTTTTGTTTTTTTATAAGGCATGAATTTTCACTTACAAAATCAAATCTTTTGTTATAATATTATCATGTGAAGAAGTGAAGTTCATCCAAAATAAGTCTTAAAATAATGCTTTAAATTGCTTACTATTTAGACATTTTTCTAATTCGGATAAAATAAGGAGAAACTTATGCAGAAAAAAAATGACTTATATAAAAAAAAATACGAACTATACAATAGTTTATTTACTGAAAATAGTATGGATGGGATTCTTAACATTGGCGAAAATTTTTTAGGTAATCCTATTTTTATTTTAGATACCAGTTATCGCATTATGGCCCGTTCAAGCCTAGCCAAGCTTGATAATTCAAGCATAGAAACTCATAATGGAGAAAGTTACCTTTTGCTAGATATTGTTCAATTAATGCAAAAGAATAAATGTATTGATAACATCTATAATTCAGATAATGCGTTTTTTCATAACTCAGATGAGATTTTAATTTTTTGTTCTATCAGAATTAATAATATTACTGTTGGATATATATCTGTTTTGCAAAGTAAAAGGAAATTCAATGCAGAAGATTTAGAATTGACAAATGTACTGTCTAAGGTATTTTCCATTCAACTTCAGAAAGAAAATTTGTTTATTAGTAATTCTGGATTGGATGAAGAATATTATTTAACAGATTTATTAATAAATAGAATAGATAATGTTGAATACATAACAGAACGATTACAATATATAAATTTTAATTTATATGAAAACTTGATTATACTTTCAGTACCCTTTAAACAAAAATATAAGGATTATAGACATAATTTCGGATTAAAGGAATTAATAAAGAAAATTAAAACTATATTAGGAAATTGTATTTCAACATATTATAAGGATACTATTACTTTTCTTATAAGTACTGAGCATAAAGAGGTTATTACTGATTCTCTTAAAGAAACTCTCTTAGAATTTTTGAAATTAAATAATTTACGGTGTGGTATCAGCATGGTTTTCCAAAATCTATTACATATACAAGATTTTTTTTACCAATCTATATACGCCTTAGAATTATCATTATGTATGAAAATAGATAATACTATAAATTATTTTGAAGATTATATAGAGTATTAT
>NZ_MZGT01000012.1 GCF_002029255.1 Clostridium chromiireducens | reverse complement strand
TTATGGATTGTAATTTGCCAACTTTTATTTATATGGTTATAAAATGTCTTTTTTGATATAATTTTATATAAAGAAATTACCTAAGCATATAATAAGCATCAGTATCTAATAATATTGTCATATTTAATCCAAGGTGGTTGATATGAAAATTATCGAAACTTATATATGTTTTATAATTTGCAAAAAATAAAAAAAGATATAAACAATAGGATGGTGAAATTATGGATTTTTCAAGTTTAGTATTAATAGAAAAAGATAAGGAAACAGGATTCATAAAAAGAGAGTTAGGGAGCTTTGAAGTAAATGAGGGAGCTTTATTTGTTAAAAAATTATATGTATTAGATGAAACAGTACATATGTATTTTGATACAAATAAAAATGTAGAAGAATGGGAATACTCAGCAATATATGATTTATTTAATACTGAAGCATTTACAGAAAAAGGTTATGTGTTAGAGGAAGACTTAGAAGAATATAATCCAACATATATAATAAAATTTAAATATGAAGATGATTACGACCCTATGAAAAAAAAGATACAGGAGGTCGTATCATTAATCGAAAGAGAAATGAATTTAGTATTTGAAGCTATTCAAGGTAAGGAAGCTGAATATCAAGAATAATAGAAGATTAATAATTAACAATTAATTCTCACTAAGCATGAAGAGTAGAGAAAATAAAGTTTTAAATGTTACGAATCGAATGTTATTGTGAATTATTAACTAAAAAGAAAGGTGTGTTAAGATGAGTGAATTAAAGAAAAGAGAAGAAATTGAAGACAAGTTTAAGTGGAATATTGATAAAGTATATAAAAATATAGAAGATTGGGAAAATGATTTTGAAGATCTAAAGAAAGAAGCGGTCAAATTAAGAGAGTTTTCAGGAAAGCTAACAAATGGAGAAAGTATCTTGGAATACTTTGCATTGAATGAAAAGATATCTAGAAAAGCAGAAACTTTATATGTTTATGCTCACCTAAAGTATGATGAGGATACTTCAAATTCAACATATCAAAGCTTAATGAGTAAAGTAGATATATATATGGCTGAACTTGCAAGTTATACAGCATTTTTTGTTCCAGAAATTTTAAGCTTAGATGATAAGTTTATTGAGGATGAAATAAATAGAGTAGAAGGATTAAAACCTTTTAAATTTTTAATTGAAGATATATTAAAGGAAAAGCCACACATATTATCAAAAGAAATGGAAGAACTATTAGCAGCAGCTTCTGATTGTTTAGATGCGCCTTCAGCAATACACAGTATTTTAACAAATGCAGATATGACATTTGGAAAAATAGAAGATGAGGATGGTAATGAGGTTGAATTAACAGAAGGAAATTATTCTTCGTTTATAAGAAGTAAAAATAAAGATGTAAGAAAAGCTGCATTTGAAAGACTATTCGGAGAATATGAAAAATTGAAGAATACTTTAGCAACATCACTAACTGCATCAATAAAAACATTCAACTTTAGTAGTAAAGTAAGAAAATATAATAGTGCATTAGAAGCTTCGCTAAAACCTAATAACATACCTTTAGAGGTTTATAAAAATGCAGTCAAGGTAATTAACGATAATTTAAATTCTCTTCATAGATATGTTCAGATTAAAAAGAAATTACTTGGACTAGATGAAATTCATATGTATGATTTATATGTTCCTGTAATTGAGATTCCAAAAGAAAAAATAGAATTTAATGAAGGTGTAAATATTGTATTAGATGCATTAAAGCCGCTAGGAACAGAATATCTAGATATTTTTAAGAGCGGAGTTAATGATGGATGGATAGATATATATGAAAATAAGGGCAAAAGAGGTGGAGCATATTCATGGGGAGGATATGACACTATGCCTTATGTGTTACTAAATTATAATAATGAATTAGGCGATGTATCAACATTGGCTCATGAAATGGGTCACTCAATTCACTCATACTATTCAAGAAAAGAACAGTCATATTATTATGCGAATTACACACTTTTCTGTGCAGAAGTTGCATCAACAACAAATGAATCATTACTTATTCATTATTTAATCGAAAAAGAGACTGATCAAAAGAAAAAGCTTTATTTAATAAATCAGGAATTAGAGCAAATAAGAACAACAGTATTTAGACAATTAATGTTTGCAGAATTTGAGCTTTATACTCATGAAACATTAGAACAAGGAATTCCATTAACAGCAGAAGATTATAATAAAGCATGGCATGACTTAAATGTTAAATATTTTGGAAATGAAATAATAATTGATAAAGAAATAGATGTTGAGTGGTCAAGAATACCTCATTTTTATTCAGATTTTTATGTTTATCAATATGCTACAGGTTATGCGGCAGCATCAGCATTTTCAAAAGATATTTTAGAAGGAAAGGAAGGGGCTGTTGAGAAATATAAAGGTTTCTTAAAAGCAGGTGGCAGTGACTATCCAATCAATATTTTGAAAAATGCAGGAGTAGATATGACTACGAATGTGCCAATAGAGGCAACTATTAAAAGATTTAATGAACTTTTAGATATGATAGAAAAATAATTAAGAGTTACTAAGAATATATCTATTACGTTAAAAAATATAATTAATAAAAATCTATAACACGTTGTGCTATGTTAATATAATGCAGTAAAAATGCATTTTAAACTTTAGTACAACGTGTAAATATAATATTAATAAATAACATATTAATATCTCAAAGAGTAGGTAGGCAAAGATGATTAGGATTAAAAGAGATGAAATTTATAAAATTTTATTAGATAGAGAAAATTTCTATATGAAACAATATTATAGTAATTTTCACAAAAAGGAAATATTTCTTGCAATTAAGGAATTAAAAGATGGTATCTACTGTATTTTGATATGTGATGAAGAAAATGAACAAATAGATTGTTTAGAAGCAGTTCAATATATAAAAACTTTAGGAAAAGCATTTTCTTTAAATATGATAATTTTATCTGATAAAGAGGAATATACACATACAGATAATTCACCTATGGCAAATAAACTTGTTATAAATAGGAATAGATCTAGCGTTATTTATTGTGATAATTCATGTATTCCAATAAGGCATATATTCGAAAATGCTAATCATGAGAAAAATGTTAGAGGAGAAGAAAAATTTTTTAAGGACAAATCACTAACGTTAATATTAATGGGGATAAATATAATAGTATTCTTACTAACAGCGTTTTTGTCAGGTAATTTCATAGACATAGATTCAAAAGTGTTATTATACTTTGGTGCTAAATATAATATATTAATTCAACAAGGGCAGTTTTGGAGGTTATTAACTTGTGCCTTTTTGCACTCAGGACTAATACATATAGCTTGTAATATGTATTCACTATATATAATAGGACCTCAAATTCAGCAAGTTTATGGAACCTACAGATATTTCATAGTGTATATTTTTTCATGCATAGCGGCATCGATATTAAGTTATATTATGAGTCCGAATAGCTTGTCGGTAGGGGCTTCCGGTGGAATATTTGGTCTTATTGGAGCACTTTTAGCTTTTGCAATTATAGAAAGAAATAGAATAAATAAGAATTATATATCAAGTCTAATTCAAATAATAATAATAAACCTCTTTATAGGGTTAAGTATAAAGAATATCGATAACTTTGCTCATGTTGGAGGGCTTATTGGAGGTATAACAGCAGGTTACATTACTTATAGAACTATGAGAAAATATAATGAATAATCGAAAACTTAAATTCAAGAATATATTTTGAAAAAGTTATAAAGATAAGAAAGAATAATAACAATATATTAAATAATGAGATTTTGATTAAAGTATATTATGGTTTGATTGTTAAAAAGTTCAATATATTCAATTTGCATATATTTTCTGAAATGACGGTGAGTAAAAAAATATAAAGAAGAAAACAAGGATTTGAAAAATAAATCCGGCAAATATTAATCTTATCTTAATAAATATGGGGTTGATTTTTTATTTCTGTTGAAATATTATTAAATGGGTATAGTACGAAGTAAATATATAAATAATAAATGGGAATAGGTCTCATTAAATATTAGGAGTGAATGTAATGGGAAAATATATTTTTACCATAACAGCATTTTTTCAAATTTTTGTTTTTGCAATAATATGTTATTATTTAGTTTTAGGGTTTATAGGATTATTTAGAAGAAAAGAAAAAAAGAATTATACACCTAAAAACAAATTTGCATTGTTAATTGCGGCACATAATGAAGAAGTTGTAATTGGTAGTCTTATTGAGAGCATGTTAAAGTTAGATTATCCTAAGGACATGTATGATGTTTTCGTTATTGCAGATAATTGTACAGATAATACAGCTAAAATAGCTAAAGGCTATGGTGTTAATGTTTGTGAACGATTTGCAAAAGACAAAAGAGGTAAAGGTTATGCATTAGAGTGGATGTTTTCAAAATTGTTTGCTATGGAAAAACAATATGATGCTATAGCAATATTTGATGCAGATAATTTAGTACATAAAGATTTCTTAAAGGAAATTAACTCTAAAATGGGAGAAGGATATAAAGTTGTACAGGGTTATATAGATAGTAAAAATCCAGAAGATTCTTGGATTGCAGCATCGTACTCAATAGCTTTTTGGACTCAAAACAGAATGTATCAATTAGCCAGAGCAAATGTGGGACTTTCAAACCAAATTGGAGGAACAGGATTTGCGATAGAAACAGCTACATTAAAGAAATTGGGCTGGGGTGCTACATGTTTAACAGAAGATTTAGAGTTTACGTGTAAACTTGTTTTAAATGGAGAAAAAGTAGGTTGGGCTCATGATGCTATAATATATGATGAAAAACCACTAAAATTAAAGCAGTCATGGTCACAAAGAAAGAGATGGATGCAAGGTTTTGCAGATGTTGCTTCAAGATATTTCTTTAAATTGCTTATGAAATCAATAGTTCAAAGAAAATTTTATATGTTTGATTGCGCAATATATGTGCTACAGCCTTTTGTTACATTACTAATTGGTATATCAACAATATTAACATTGATACAGGCAAATACTAGTGGTGTAAACATATTTATTATAAATTATTTATTTAGTGATTTTGGATTTAAAGCATTTGCAGTTATTCAATTTTTACTTACTCCACTGACACTGGCGATTGATAGAAAAATTACTAAACCATTTATGATAATGATGGTTTTATATTCAAGCAATGTTTTTTTAGTTCCGTATTTAACTACTAGTATTCAAAATTGGATGCTTGCATGGGTAATAGGATTTGGATATAACATAGTATTTTTAATATTAACAGGAATATTGCTCGGAAAGAAAGAATTAATTTTATTCTTTAGATTTTGGCTATATAGTTTCTATACACTAACATGGTTCCCAATAACAATTCAAGGTATTTTAAATAAAAACAATAAGGAATGGAGCCATACTAAGCATGTTAGAAAGATAGAAATATGTGATGTATAGTTTTTTGAAAATTGTAGTTTCTAAGTAATATTTTAATTTCTGAGTTATATTTACAAAGAAGTTATTAATGAAATTTAATAAATTTGTATTTTTAAGAGTGTATTATTGAGTTTGATAGTACACTCTTTATTAGTTTGAGAGATAATAATATTAATATTATTTAGGAATTTGAATAAAATAAGAGTAATAACTTTTGGGATTCTCACTTATCTGCCTAAGTTTCTTTTGACAATGAAGCAGAAAGGAAGTATATTCTTAAGAGTAGAAGAATTTTTGATAAAATACGAACTGGTGTTCAAGATGGAGGAATTTTATGGAATTAAAGAATACTAATGCTTATGATGTAACAGATCTAACATCACTTGAAAAATTAGAACCTGTAAGAATAAGACCAGGTATGTACATTGGTTCTACTGGAAGTAAGGGATTACATCATTGTATATGGGAAATAATTGATAACTCCATAGATGAAATAGCAAATGGATATGGAAATAAAGTTACTATAATTTTAAATGAAGATAAAAGTATTACAGTGGTTGATAATGGTAGAGGTATACCTACTGGAATACATCCAATTAAAAAGAAATCTGGAGTGGAAATGGTATTTACTGAGTTGCACACAGGAGGAAAGTTTGATAATAAAAACTATAAAACTTCTGGTGGACTTCATGGAGTTGGAGCAGCTGTTGTGAATGCATTATCAAAATGGTTAGAAGTTGAAGTATATCAAAATGGTAATATATATAGACAAAGATTTGAATATGCCTTTGACAAAGAATTAAAAAGGGATATGCCAGGAACAGCCGTCGGAGGCTTAAAGATAATTGGAAAGACAGATAAGGTTGGGACTAGGATAACATTTAAACCAGATGCCGAAGTTTTTTCAACAACTGAATTTAAATTTGACATAATAGACAGCAGGTTACAAGAGCTGGCATTTCAAAATAAAGGAATAACATTAGAATTAATAGATAAAAGAAAAGGACAAGAAATCACTAAAGAGTATTATTCAGAAAATGGACTTTTAGATTTCATTAATTATCTAAATGAGAGTAAGACACCAATTCATGAAACGCCTATAATATTTGATGGCGAGAGAACAGTTGGAAATATTCAAATGTATGGGGAAGTTTGTATTCAATTTACTGACTCTACAACTGAGACTATTGCAAGTTATGTTAATAATATTCCGACAACTGAAGCTGGAACTCATGAAACAGGGTTTAAAACAGGAATGACGAGAGCTTTTAAGGAATGGGCCAAAAAACTTGGGTTAGTTAAAGAGAAGGATAAAGAGTTTGAAGGTGATGACTTAAGAGAAGGAATGACGGCTATAGTAAGAATAAAAATTACTAATCCTGTTTTTGAAGGTCAGACTAAGACTAAGCTTGGTAATAATGAAGCGTATACTATGATGAATGATTTGGTTTTTACAAAATTTTCTGAATGGATTGAGGATAATAAAACCTTAGCAACAAGTATAATAAATAATGCTTTAGAGGCTGCTAAAAGAAGAGACAAAATTAAAAAGATAAATGAAGCAGAAAAGAAGAAAATTGGTAAGGGAACTGCACCGCTAGCAGGTAAGGTTGCAGTATGTACTATGAGGGATAAAACTGTAAATGAATTTATAGTTGTTGAGGGAGATTCAGCAGGAGGTTCCGCGAAACAAGCGAGGGACAGAAGATTCCAAACTATAATGCCCTCAAAAGGTAAGATAATGAATACAGAAAAGCAAAAACTTGAAAATGTTTTAGCATCAGAGGAATTAAAGATATTTAATACTGCGATTGGAACTGGAACTCTAGATAATTATAGAGAAGAAGATTTGAAGTACGACAAGATAATAATAATGAGTGATGCTGACGTAGATGGATATCATATCAGGACACTTTGGATGACCTATGTTTATAGATATATGAGGCCATTAATAGCAAATGGGCATTTGTATTTAGCTCAACCTCCTTTATATAAAGTGTATAAAGAAACAAAAGGAAAAACTATAGCTAAGTATGCATATAGCGATGATGACCTAGAAAGTGTAAAAAAACAAGTTGGTAAAGGAGCATTAATCCAAAGATACAAAGGACTTGGAGAAATGAATCCTGATCAATTGTGGGATACAACATTAAATCCAGAAAGTAGAACATTGCTTCAAGTTACTATTGACGATGCAGCAAAAGCTGAAAAAATGGTTTCACTTTTAATGGGTGATATTGTTGAACCTAGAAAGAATTATATGTATAAATACGGAGAATTTTAATTTATAAACTAAAAAGGAGAAAAACTATGGCAAAAAAAAATGAACCCCTTATTCCAAGGGATAATAATATAATTGGCATACCGTTAGAGGAAGCAATGCCAGAAAATTATTTACCATATGCGATAGAAGTTGCTAAAGATAGAGCGCTTCCAGATGTTAGAGATGGTCTTAAACCTGTTCATAGAAGAATTTTATACGGTTCATATATGCTGAAGGCTTTTCCGGATAGACCTTACTATAAGTCTGCAAGAATTGTTGGAGATATCTTAGGTAAATACCATCCCCATGGAGACTCATCAGTGTACGAGTCCATGGTAATCTTAGCGCAAGAGTTTTCAACAAGAGCACCTTTAATAGAGGGTCATGGAAACTGGGGTTCTATTGATGGTGATGGAGCTGCAGCAATGAGGTATACGGAAGCAAGGCTTTCGCCTATAGCTATGGAAATGCTTCGTGATATTGAAAAAGATACTGTTGATATGGTTCCAAACTATTCAGATAGTGAGATGGAACCAAAAGTTTTGCCAAGCAGATATCCTAATCTTTTGGTAAATGGTACGTTTGGTATAGCGGTTGGTCTTGCAACTAATATACCACCACATAATTTAGGAGAAGTAACTAATGGGGTTTTAGCTTATATAGATAATAATGATATAACTACGGCAGAGCTCATGGACCATATAAAAGGGCCAGATCTGCCTACAGGTGGTATCTTAATTGGTGAAAAATCAATATTGTCTGCTTATGAAACAGGCGAAGGAAAAGTCGCATATAGAGCTAAAACAAACATTGAAAAATTAGAGAATGGAAGATTAGGTATTGTAATAACTGAGTTTCCATACAGAAGAAACAAGGCTAGGATACTTCAGACCATATCTGAAATGACTGGAGATAAAAGGCATGCAAAGGCATTAGAATCTATAACAGATATAAGAGATGAATCTGATAGAAATGGAATAAGAGCTGTAGTAGAACTGAAGAAAAACGTTGATGAAGATATAGCCGATAAGGTGCTGAAATATTTATTTAAGAAAACAGATTTACAATGTAATATAAGCTTTAATATGGTTGCTCTTGCTAATGGAAAACCAGAAACTATGAGCTTAAAAGCTATAATAAGATATTATGTTGAACATCAAAAAGAAATAATTACAAGAAGAACACAAAAAGAGCTTGATGTAGCTAAAAAGAGGCATCATATTGTTGAAGGATTCATTAAGGCTATAAGCATACTAGATGAAGTTATAGCAACTATTAGAGCATCAAAATCAAAGAAAGATGCATCAGATAATTTGATAAGTAAATTTAAATTTTCAGAAGCACAGGCACAGGCAATATTAGAACTTATGTTATATAGACTGACAGGTCTTGAAATAGAGATATTCGAAAAAGAATATGCTCAGCTTGAAAAACTAATAAAGAAACTTGAGAAAATATTATCAAGCGAAAAGGAACTATTAAGAGTAGTTAAAAGCGAATTGCAAGAAGTAAGTGATAAATATTCAGATAAAAGAAGAACTGAAATAATACACGATGACAATGAAAGTAAAATTGATATTGAAGAGCTGATAATAGTAGAAGACGTTATGATTACTGTATCGAAAGACGGATTTGCTAAGAGAATACCTCTTAAAAATTACAATAGGTCAAGTTCAAATCCGGAAGATATTGAATATAGAGAGGGAGATTCACTTAAATATTTAATAAGCTCAAATACAAAAGATACGGTTCTTATATTTACAGATAAAGGATTTATGTATCAAACTAAGGGGATTAATATTCCGGAATTAAAGTGGAAAGAAAAGGGCCAAAGATTAGATGAAATTATTAAGACTTTGAATCTTGAAAACGAGAAGATAGTTTCGGTTATATCTTTAGAAAATTTCAACCCCAATAAAGCATTTAGATTTATAACAAAACATGGTGGAATTAAATTAAGTTCACTGGATAAATTCCAAACCGCTTATGCAAAGCTGCAAGCTTTAAAGCTTAGGGATGAGGATGATTTAGTTGATGTGTCAATTAGATCGATTGAAGATGAAAATAAGTTCTTAAAGGTTAAAAGTAAACAAGGGTTGGAGTTTACTCTTGAAGTAAAAGCTCTTGAAGATACACCTAGAAATATACTACCTGTTCAACTATTCAACTTCTCACAAAATGATGAAATAGTAAATATAGAAGATAGCGATGAGATCGAATACTTTGAATTAAGTCTGGGGATTACAGATAAAAATAAACTTAAATCTTTTGAAAGAATTAAAGAAGATTCTCTAAAAGTTAAAACTAACTCACTAAAAGAATTATTGATGTTTAGTAACAAAGGATATGTATATAAAGTTCCGGTATTTCTAATGAAGAATGTTTTAAATGAAGAAATTTCAGTAGAATCATTTTTAGGTAAGTTAGAAAAAGGTGAAAAGATTATTAGTTTAGTTTCTATTGATATTTATGATGATGAGTCAGGTATATATACTTTTACTAAAAAGGGTATGGTGAAAAAGACTCAATTAAAGGAATTTGAAGGTGACTTCTTTAGACAAGTATTCTATAAATTTAAATTTGATGATGATGAAGTTGTCTCAGTAGAAATAAATAAAATGAAATTTGGTCATCTTATAATGATAACTAAAAAAGGAATGGCTATAAAATTCCCAGTTGAAAATGTTAGTGTTATGGGAAAAGTGGCTTCAGGAGTTACAGGAATAAGCTTGAGAGACGAGGATGCAGTTATTTTTGGAAAATATCATAGTAAATACACAAGCAATGAAGAAAATAGTATCACTTTATCGTCTGATAGTACTCAAGTACTTCTAACTTCTAAGTCCAAGGTGAAATCAGTGGTTAAAATAGATGATGTTAAATTACAAAATAGAGCCGGTAGAGGTACGAACATAATGATGATTGTACTTGATGATGAGATAAAAGATGTGACACTAAACTAATTATAAATTATAACTTTTAACTTGTATGTGCTGGTGGTATAATGTAAGTATAATTAGAGAAATTATAGAATGAGGATGTTCTAAAGATGATTTAGAATATCCTTTTTATTTAAATTAAAGGAGGAATTTTCATGAAGAAAGTATGCGTATTATTAGCAGAAGGGTTTGAAGAAATTGAGGCTTTAACTGTATCAGATATAATGAGAAGAGCAGATGTGACTTGTGATTTAGTATCGATTGGAGAAGAAAAAGTGGTAAAATCAAGTCATGAGTTATCAGTTCAGGCAGATAAAATTTTTGATGAAGATATGGAGTATGATTTGGTTGTAATTCCAGGAGGAGTGCCTGGAGCAACTAACTTAAGAGATGATGATAGAGTAATAAGATTTATTAAAAAACAAAATAAAGAAGGTAAGTTAATAGGGGCAATTTGTGCAGGACCAATAGTCCTTGGGAGAGCAGGAATCACAGAAGGTATTAACTTAACATCTTATCCAGGATACGAGGATGAATTGCCAAATTGTGAATATTTAGAAGATGCAGTAGTAGTTGATAAAAATATTATAACTAGTAGGGGGCCGGCAACAGCAATGGCATTCTCATATAAATTACTAGAAGTTCTAGGATATGATCATAAAGTAGAAGGAATTTCATCTGGAATGTTATATAAAATGTTCATGAAATAAATGTATTGTGCAGAACTTAAAGTGAAGTGGTAATCAACCGAAATAAAATACATATATGTTCCGCAGGGCTGTGAAAAATTTCGCTGGGAATATCTAAATGGAAAGTTGCACCACTTCTGCATGCTCCTGTGACAAGCGCAGGACAAGCAAAAGTGGAACAACTTGCCATTAAGATATTCCATCAGCTTATATTTCAATGCCTGACTTCACATATATGTATTTTATTTCTTTGTATCCAATTTACTTTAGGTACTACACAAATACCTAGCACAGAAAATTGAGAATGCACATTAATGAAGAGGTATTGCTTACAAAAGAAATATAAAAATACTTGCTTGAATAAAAGGATCTACTTTAAATTTACAATAAACAAAGAAATTGAATATATGTTTTTGCACAGTGTTTATAGAAGATTTTGCTGGTCGTGATTCTTAGAATATAAGTTGTTCCAAATGTGCTTGTTCAAAGCTGTGTCTTTGAAGCAAGCACTTTGGGCACAACCTATATTCTTAGAATCATCCAGCAAAATCTTCAGGGAACCGGAGCAAACACATATATTCAATTTCGGTTGTTTAGATGTAACTATAAATTATACTCATACTGCAAGTATTTTTATATTTCGCGGCTACGAAAAATTAAAGGAGGAAACATGGCGGAAAGATGGTTTGTAAAGAATATAAAAGCTGATTATAAACATATGTCTAAAAAATACGCACTGACAGAATTGGTGTGTAAACTTATAGTGAATAGAAATATTATAGATGATGAAATGATAAAAAGTTACATAAATCCAGACTTTGATAAGTTCCACAATCCGAGAGGAATGAAAGATTTAGAAAGAGCAGTAGATATACTTAAAGAGAAAATAGATCAAAATAGCAAAATTAGGATTGTTGGTGACTATGATGTAGATGGCGTAATAAGTATTTACATTTTATATAAAGCGCTGAAAAGGTGTAATGCAAATGTAGATTACGAAATTCCAGATAGAATAAAAGATGGATACGGAATCAATATAGATATAATAAAACAGGCTAAGGAAGATGGTGTTGATACTATTCTTACCTGCGATAACGGAATATCAGCTATTGAACAAATAAAGTATGCTAAAGATTTAGGAATTACCGTGATAGTTACAGATCATCACGATATACCATTCGTTGAAAATGAAAACAATGTTAGAGAATTTGTCAGTTTAAGTGCTGATGCAGTAGTGAATCCAAAGCAAAGTGAATGCTGTTATTCCTTTAAGCAATTATGTGGGGCAGGAGTGGCATTTAAACTTGTAGAAGTTCTTTATGAAACGCTTAATATAGATAAAAGAGAATGTTATAAATTTATAGAATTTTTAGCTATAGCTACAGTATGTGATGTTGTAGACTTAGTTGATGAAAATAGAGTGTTTGTAAAAAAAGGGTTAGAGTTTATAAATAAAACAACTAACTTAGGCTTGCAAGAGCTGATAAGAGAATGTGAACTTACTGATAAAACACTAACAGTATATCACTTGGGGTTTATTATTGGACCTTGTATAAATGCATCAGGAAGGTTAGATTCAGCCAAGAGGGGATTAGAACTATTGCTTTCAGAGGATGAAGAAAATGCAGTAAGGCTTGCTAAGGAATTGGTTAAGTTAAATGCAGAACGTAAAGAAATGACTATGAATGGTGTTGAAACTGCAATAGAAATTATAGAGAAGAATGGAATGATACAGGATAAAGTTTTCGTTATATATATTCCAGATATACATGAAAGTTTAGCAGGAATTATAGCAGGTAGAATAAAAGAAAAGTATAATGTTCCAACTTTAATAATTACAAAAGCAGAACATGGAGCAAAGGGTTCAGGCAGATCAATAGAGGAATATAACATGTTTGAAGAACTGATTAAATGTAAGGATCTCCTTGAAAAATTTGGTGGTCATCCTATGGCAGCAGGATTTTCGTTAAAGGAAGAGAACATAGATGAGTTTAGAAAAAGATTAAATGAAAATACGACATTAAGTGATGAAGAATTATTAAGAAAAGTTACTATTGACTGTGTGTTACCATTGGATGAAATAAATTATCAGTTAATTGATGATTTAGGTAGGCTTGAGCCGTTTGGTAGGTCAAATTCTAAACCTTTATTTGCAGAAAAAAATATCAATATACTAAAAGCAACAGTACTTGGCAAGAATAGAAATGTATTGAAGTTAAAGTTAAAAACTAAATTAAATAAGGCTTTAGATGCTATTTATTTTGGTGATATCAATGAATTTGAAGATGGAATAGGTAGTAAGTACGGAAAAGGGGAATTGCAGAAACTTTACGATGGTGCGTATAATGATGTGGTAATGGATTTAGTATTTTATCCGAGTATCAATGAATATAATGGTAATACTAGTATTCAAGTTGTAATTCAAAATTATAGATAGAGGAAAAGTGCAAAGCACTTTTCGATGAATAATGAAAAATGAATGTAAAAAGCTCAAAGAGAAAGTTCGAGAACCTAAATATAAAATTTGGACTCTCACTTTTCCTTAGGGAATTTTTATATTTAAAGGTGCTTTGCACCTAATGATTTTAAATTTTGCAGAGTAAAATCTCCTTAATCATTCATCATTAATTATTCATTTATTTAAGAAGGGGTGGTTTTTTGTCTAAATATAAAATAATAATGACAGGAGGGGGGACAGCAGGGCATGTTACTCCAAATCTTGCATTAATACCTAAATTAAAGGAAGAAGGCTTTGAAATTAAATACATCGGAAGTTTTGATGGCATAGAAAATGAAATAATAACAAAAAATAATATACCTTTCTTCGGGATTTCATGTGGAAAATTACGAAGATATTTTGATGTGAAGAATTTTACTGATCCGTTTAAAATCTTAAAAGGTATTACTCAGGCCTTAAGAATATTATCTAAAGAAAAACCAGATGTTATTTTTTCAAAAGGAGGGTTTGTAGCAGTACCAGTTGTTATAGCGGCATCATTAAAAAAAATACCAGTAATCGCTCATGAATCAGATATGACGCCGGGTCTTGCTAATAAATTATCCGCTCCTTTTTGTGATAAGTTATGTGTGACTTTTAGAGAAAGTCTAAAATATATAAAAGATAGTAAGGGAGTACTTACAGGCAGTCCTATTAGAGAAGAAATACTTCATGGTGATAAAAATGAAGGGAAAAGAATATGTGGATTTAAAGATAGTAAAGAAATATTGCTTATAATGGGAGGAAGTCTAGGATCAAAGCTCATAAACGAAGAGATAAGAAAAAATTTAGATAAATTATCGAAAGATTTTAACATAATTCATATCTGCGGTAAAGGAAATATACACAAAGATTATGTAAATATGAGTGAATATAAGCAGTTTGAATATGTAAGTGAAGAATTGCCGGATTTAATGAAGGCGGCAGATTATATAATTTCGAGGGCTGGAGCAAATTCAATATTTGAATTCTTAGCGTTGAAAAAGCCAACGTTATTAATACCGCTTTCAAGAAAAGCGAGTAGGGGAGATCAAATTCTAAACTCAAGGTCTTTTGCAAAAGAAGGTTATTCGTTAATGCTGGAAGAGGAAGAAATTAATGGAGATATATTATACAAGAAAGTTATGGAACTTAAGGAAAATAGAATATCTTTAATTAAGAGTATGGAAAAAAGTGAAGCTAAAAACGGAGTTGATGCAATAGTAAATATACTATTAGCGAGCATAAGAAGGTAGATTACTAAAAAGTAGATTTATTAGTTAAAAAAAAACAATTTGTGCAATCAAATCTTGCAAAAAAAAATATGTGAGATATAATAAAAGGGTAAGTTCTTTTTAGTGAAAACATAAGTTAATTATTTAACAAGAAGATGAGGTGCTATTTCAATGAAAAAAGTTTCAATCATTTATTGGAGTTGTGGAGGAAATATAGAGGCTCTTGCAAATACTATGGCAGATGGTGCTAGAGAGCAAGGTGCAGAAGTGCGTATAAAGCACGTTGCGGATGCTACGATAGAAGATGTTTTAGAAGCTGATTCTGTTGCATTTGGAAGTCCTGCAGTAGATGCCGCTAAAATAGAACAATTAGAAATGAAACCATTTCTGGAACAGTTGAAGGATTACAGTAAAGATAATAAGAAGAAAAACTGTATTTTATTTGCAACCTATGGATGGATTGAAGACACTTTTATGAAAATATGGAAAGATGAAATGACATCTTATGGCTTTAATGTAATGGGAGATTTAGCAGTTAAAGATTCACCAACTAAAAAACAGACAAACCTTATTAAGAAATTAGGAAAAGATTTAGCTAACTAGTGATTGGCTAAATTATGTAAGGTTAAATTAGTTTTTGTGTGTAAAGTTGGAATGTAGCTTTGATTAGCTAATATTTTGTGTGTTTATTAGGTGGTCTTATAGACTTACTTATATAAAAAAATTTAAATTATTCAAAATTTAAGTTTTAAATTAGAAAGAGGGGTCAACGCGATGAGAAAAATGAAAACTATGGATGGTAATACTGCAGCAGCTCATATATCTTATGCATTTACTGAAGTTTCTGCAATATTCCCAATTACACCATCATCACCTATGGCAGAACATGTAGATGAATGGGTAGCACAAGGAAGAAAAAATATATTTGGACAACCTGTTAAAGTTATGGAAATGCAATCAGAAGCTGGAGCAGCTGGTGCAGTTCACGGATCTTTACAAGCTGGAGCATTAACTACTACTTATACAGCTTCACAAGGTTTATTATTAATGATACCAAACATGTACAAAATTTCTGGTGAAATGTTACCAGGAGTATTCCATGTATCAGCTAGAGCATTAGCTACTTCTGCATTAAACATATTTGGAGATCACCAAGACGTTATGGCAGCAAGACAAACTGGTTTTGCAATGCTTGCAGAAGGTTCAGTTCAAGAAGTTATGGACTTAGCAGCAGTTGCTCATTTAACTGCTATTAAAACAAGAATTCCATTCTTAAACTTCTTTGATGGATTCAGAACTTCTCACGAAGTTCAAAAAATTGAAGTTTTAGAATATGATGAATTAGCAAGTTTACTTGATTGGGATTCAGTTAAAGCTTTCAGAGAAAGAGCATTAAACCCAAATCATCCTGTAACTAGAGGAACTGCTCAAAATGCAGATATCTATTTCCAAGAAAGAGAATCTGTAAATAAATTCTACGATGAATTACCAGAAACAGTTGAAAGTTATATGGCTGAAATCACTAAATTAACAGGTAGAGAATACCACTGTTTCGATTACTATGGAGCACCAGATGCTGATAGAGTAATCATAGCTATGGGTTCAGCTACTGACGTTTGTGAAGAAACTATAGATTACTTAAATGCTAACGGACAAAAAGTTGGTGTTGTTAAAGTAAGATTATTCAGACCATTCTCAAATGAAAGATTATTAGCAGCTATTCCAAAGACAGCTAAGAAAATCGCTGTTTTAGATAGAACTAAGGAACCAGGATCTGCTGGAGAACCATTATACTTAGATGTAAGAAATGCATTCTTCGGTCAAGCTGATGTACCAGTAATTGTTGGTGGTAGATTCGGTTTAGGTTCAAAAGATCCAAATCCAGGACATATTGCTGCAGTTTATGCTAACTTAGCACAAGATGCACCAAAAAATGGATTTACATTAGGAATCAATGATGACGTTACAAATACTTCATTAGAAGTAACTGAAGATATAGATGCTACTCCAGAAGGAACTACATCTTGTAAGTTCTGGGGATTAGGATCAGATGGTACTGTTGGAGCTAACAAGAGTGCAATCAAGATTATTGGAGATAATACAGACATGTATGCTCAAGCATACTTCTTCTATGATTCAAAGAAATCAGGAGGAATTACAGTATCTCACTTAAGATTTGGTAAGAAAGCAATTAAGTCACCATACTTAATAAACAAAGCAGACTTTGTTTCATGTTCTAACCAATCATACATCCACAAATACAATGTACTTGATGGATTAAAACCAGGTTCAACTTTCTTATTAAATACTATCTGGACTCCAGAAGAGTTAGAAGAAAAATTACCTGCAGCATATAAGAGATTCTTAGCAAACAACGACATTAAGTTCTATATTTTAAATGCAGTAGGAATTGCTCAAGAAATAGGTCTTGGTGGAAGAATCAACATGATAATGCAATCAGCTTTCTTTAAGCTTGCTAACGTTATTCCAGTTGAAGATGCTATTAAGCACTTAAAAGATTCAGTTGTATCTTCTTATGGTAAGAAGGGTGAAAAAGTTGTTAACATGAACAATGCTGCTATAGATAAGGGTGTTGAATCAATTGTTGCAATAAATATTCCAGAAGCTTGGAAGACAGCTCAAGATGAAGAAGAAGTAGAAATTAAACATGCTACTAAATTCGTTAAAGATATAGTTATTCCAATGAACAGACAAGAAGGAGATCAACTTCCAGTTTCAGCATTTGCAGGTATGGAAGATGGTACTTTTGAAAATGGTACTGCAGCTTTCGAAAAGAGAGGAATTGCAGTAAATGTTCCTGAATGGGATGCAGAAAAATGTATTCAATGTAACCAATGTTCAATGGTATGTCCACATGCTGCTATAAGACCATTCTTATTAACTGAAGCAGAAAAGAATGCTGCTCCAGATGCTGCTAAAATTGTAGCTGCTAAGGGATTAAAGACTGAAGAACCATTATTATACACTATGGGTATAACACCACTTGATTGTTCAGGTTGTGGAAACTGTGCTCAAATATGTCCAGCACCAGGAAAAGCACTAGTTATGAAACCACAAGAATCTCAACATGACCAAGTAGAAGTTTTTGATTACTTATTCTATGAAGTGTCAACTAAGAAGAACCCAATGAATAAGAAGACAGTTAAAGGTAGCCAATTTGAACAACCATTACTTGAGTTCTCAGGAGCTTGTGCAGGTTGTGGAGAAACTCCATATGTTAAAGCTATAACTCAATTAGTTGGTGATAGAATGATGGTTGCTAATGCAACTGGATGTACATCAATCTGGGGAGGATCTGCTCCTTCAACTCCATACACTAAGAATAAATGTGGACACGGTCCAGCTTGGGCTAACTCATTATTCGAAGATAATGCTGAATATGGATTAGGTATGTTCTTAGGAGTTAAGGCTATAAGAGAAAGAATTGCAGAAAAAGCTAAAGCTGCTATAGCTGCAGGAGATGCTGCAAGCGCTGAATTACAAGAATGGTTAGATAACGTTGATGAAGGTGAAGGAACTAGAGAAAGAGCTGATAAATTAACAGCTGCTTTAGAAGCTTCTAACACTGAATTAGCTAACGAAATATTAGCAGAAAAAGACTACTTCGTTAAGAGATCACAATGGATCTTCGGGGGAGACGGATGGGCTTACGATATCGGATACGGTGGAGTTGACCATGTATTAGCTTCAGGAGAAGATGTAAATATATTAGTAGTAGATACAGAAGTTTACTCAAACACAGGAGGTCAATCATCTAAATCTACTCCAACTGCTGCAATCGCTAAGTTTGCTGCAAGTGGTAAGAAGACTAAGAAGAAAGATCTTGGTATGATGGCTATGAGTTATGGTTATGTATATGTAGCTCAAATTAACATGGGTGCTGATAAGAACCAAGTTATGAAAGCTCTTGCAGAAGCTGAAGCATACAAAGGACCATCATTAATAATAGCTTATGCTCCATGTATCAACCATGGATTAAGAATTGGTATGGGTAACAGCCAAGAAGAAGCTAAGAGAGCTACTGCATGTGGATACTGGCAAATGTACAGATTCAACCCAGAATTAAAAGAAGCTGGAAAGAATCCATTTGTATTAGATTCTAAAGAACCAACAGCAGACTTTAAGGAATTCTTAATGGGAGAAGTTAGATACTCTTCACTTGCTAAGGCATTCCCAGAAGCAGCAGACGCTTTATTTGAAAAGACTAAACAAGATGCTATGGAAAGATTAGAAGGATACAAGAAATTAGCTAATCAACAATAGTAATTAAAAAAATATAAATAACTAAATTTGCGCAAAAAGAAAGAAGTCACTACGGTGGCTTCTTTTTTTGATGAATGATGAACGAAAAAACTTCTATAGAGTTTTGAATAGTATATTTTTATTATGTATATAATTAATGAAAAATACTAAAACTTTCATTGAAGGATTAGATAATGAAGCTAATTATGCAATCAGTAAGGCTGATTTTATTGCTAAAATGTATATTGCATTAAAAGAGGCGGCTGAAACAGAATGTTGGATAATACTTTTAGAAAAATCAGGATACATAGAAGTAAATAAATGTGATATAAAAAATAAGTGTCTATAATTAGAACGTATATTAATTTCATCTATTAAAACTTGTAAAAGAAATGAATGATTAATGATGAAGGACGAAATTACTCCGTAATTTCTTAAGGTATATATTTTTTAGAAATCTTCCTTGGAGATTTCATCCTTAATCATTCTTTATTCATCATTAATCATTCATTCAATAAAATTACATTGTAATTTTATTATTTTAAGGTTAAAATTAATTATGAACCAAAAGGAGGTTGAAAAATGGAAAAAGATTTAGACAAATGTGGATGTAATAGTGAAGAAGAAAGCTGCGGATGTGGTGGACATAATCATGGTGAAGGTCATGAATGTGGCTGCGGACATGATCATGATGGTGATCATGAATGTGGATGTGGATGCAATGAAGAGGAAAACTTCGTTATAGATTTAGAAGATGAAAATGGAAATGTAGTTACATGTCCAATAATTGATGAGTTTGAATATGAAGAAAAAGTATATTATTTAGCTCAAAATCCAGCAGAGGATTCAGTTTATCTTTTTAGATTAGATGATGAAGAACTTGTAGTTCCAGATGAAGAGGAATTTGATAGAGTATCAGCTTACTATCAAGATGAATTAGTAGGTGAAGAATAAAAATGAAAGACTTTAGTAATTAATTACTAAAGTCTTTTTTTCGCATGTCTTATGTATTCGCGTTGTTTACAATTCAATATATTAATGATATATTTTTATTATGTGACAAGAATATACAATTGTATCAAAGCATCTTAGAAATAACAATAATAATATGGTATTTATTTTTTAGGCATACTATGTTGATAAGTGAATTAATTCTGATATTGTTAGAACTAAACATTGTCTCCTTGGATGAATAAAAGGTATTGTACAATCTTTTAATAAGTTATTTTGAAGATGTCTAAACTGGAGGGAATAAAGCAATGAAGTTATCTAAAAAAGCGGGGAATATCAGTCCATCAATCACTTTGGCAATTACAGCTAAAGCAAATGAGTTGAAGAGTCAAGGTGTTGATGTAGTAAGTTTTGGCGCGGGGGAGCCAGATTTTAATACACCAGAAAATATAATTCAAGCAGCTATAAAAGCAATGCATGATGGAAAAACTAAGTATACTCCAGCAGGAGGATTGTTAGAGTTAAAGCAAACTATATGTAAGAAATTTGAGGCAGATAATGGGTTAGAATATAAACCAAGCCAAATAACAGTTTCAACAGGTGCTAAGCAAAGTTTAGCAAATGTTTTTATGGCCACTTTAAATCCGGGTGATGAAGTATTAGTTCCAGTACCATATTGGGTTAGTTACCCAGAGTTAGTAAAGCTAGCAGATGGAGTTCCGGTATTTGTAGAAACATCAAAAGAAAACAGTTATAAATATACTATATCAGATTTGGAAAAAGCTTTAACTAGCAATACAAAAGCACTATTATTAAATAGTCCTAATAATCCAACAGGAACAATTTATCACGAAGAAGAATTATTGGAAATAGCTAATTTTGCTAAGAAACATGATCTTTTAATTGTATCAGATGAAATTTATGAAAAATTAATATATGATGGAGAAAATCATATAAGCATAGCAGCTTTAAATGAAGATGCTTATAACAGAACAATAGTAATAAATGGTGTATCTAAAACATATGCCATGACAGGTTGGAGATTAGGATATGCTGCAGCGAGTGAGGAGATAACAAAACTAATGACTAGCATTCAAAGTCATATGACATCGAATGTGAATACTATAGCACAATATGCAACAATAGAAGCATTAAATGGTCCAGTGGAAGAATTAAATAATATGATTAAGGAATTCGAAAATAGAAGAAACTTCATGATATATAAATTGGAAAAATTAAATGAAGTATCAATTATAAGACCAAGCGGTGCATTCTATGTTATGGTTAATATATCAGCATATTTAAATACAACATTTAAAGATCAAGATATTAACAATTCAGTAGATTTTGCAAGAGTATTATTAGAGGAAGAGAAAGTTGCAGTGATACCTGGAGCAGGTTTTGGTTTAGATGATTATATAAGATTATCATATGCAACATCAATGGATATAATAGAAAATGGAATAGATAGAATCTCAACATTCTTAAGTAAAATTAAGTAATTAATGAATAGATACCCAAGATGGAAACTACGTTTATGTGTATAAATAACCGAAAACAACTGTACTCTGTTGTTTCGGTTACTAGAGAATATAGCTGTGGATTTCTATCAGTAGAAGTTGTACCCACTGCTGCATGTTCCTGAGCGAGCTCATGACAAGCAACAATGGAACAACTTCTACTGAAGAAATACCTACAGCTATATTCTCAGATGTAACACTGCACAAAAGAGTACAGTCGTTTTCTGGTATAGGTTGTATTGTATGGCATAAACTTAGTAAAGAACTTGGGTATCTATGATTTTATTTTAATGATTAGAGTTACTGAACGAAAATTGTACATCGAAATATATATTAATAATATTTATCTCTAAGCACTTAATAATTTAAAAGAAATGGCAAATAATATAGTTAAAGATATGAAGTTTATGCAGTTGACTTATTAGATAAATATATTTACAAATTTGCTAGAACTTTAAGATGGTATCTTCACTAGAAATTATAAATATTTTTGTGATGAAAACATTTGAAAATGAGCTGTTAAAGGTTCTTAGTTGTAGGTTGTTCCACTTTAGCTTGTCAAACTGAAAGTTGGAGCATGCTAAAGTGGATGCAACCTGCAACTTAGAACCTTCAGCGATATTTTCATAGTTTTCCGGAACAAAAATATTTATAATTTCGGTAAGTCACCACATAAATCTAAGTAATAAGTGTTAAGAATTAAATATTAAAAGGTAGGTATTGCGTTTTGAAGAAACTTGCTATATTTGATATAGATTATACTATCACAAAAAAAGAGACATTAATGGAACTATTTAAATATGTAATAAAGAATGATAAGAGGAATGTTAGATTTTTACCAAGAGCAGTATTCTCTGGACTTATGTATAGTATAAAAATATATGATGAGAAAAAGGTAAAAGAGACATTTTTGAAGTTTATAGATAAAATTCATGAGAAAGACTTGGCGGAACTTGTTAAAAAGTTTTATGATGAAAAGTTGCAGACAATATTATACGAAGATGCATTAACAATGATGAAAAAACTAAAGAGTGAGGGGTATGATATTTATTTAATATCAGCATCTCCTGAATTTTATATTAATGAATTTTATAAGATAAAAGAAGTAGATAAAATAATAGGTACTAAGTTTACTTTTAAAGAAGGTATTTTTACGAGGAAAATGGAAGGGGAAAATTGTAAAGGGCAAGAAAAGGTAAGGAGGCTGATGGAAGTTATTAAAAATGAAAAAATAGAAGTGGATTTTAAAGAATCGTATATGTTTTCAGATTCCTTATCAGATAAGCCTTTATTAGACCTGGTAGGAAAGCCGTATTTAATAAATTATAAAAAAAATCATCAGATTGAGATATTAAAGTGGAAATAACATATCAAAATTAACAAGATAAATTTATTGAAAAGTGAGCTAGTAATAATTTTATTTAAAGGTTAAAAAGGTGGCGAGGTTCATATGGAGGACAAAATAATTTATGAGGTATTGAGAGTTATAAATGGTATACCTATATTTCTAGAAGCTCATTTACAAAGAATGAAAAATTCTTTCAAATTAATTAATGAAGAGTTTCCGTTAAGTTATGAAGAAATTAGTACTAAAATACAAAATGTTATAAAAGATGAGAATAAATATAATGGCAATATTAAAATAACCTATGGAATTAATGAAAAAAAACTAAAGGTATTTTTTATAGAACATTTTTATCCTACAGATGAAATGTACAAAAATGGAGTGGATACGATACTATACTTTGGAGAAAGAGAAAATCCCAATGCAAAAATAGTTAATGATAGTTTTAGGGAAAAAGTGAATAAAGAAATAAAAGATAATAATGCTTATGAAGCTATATTGATTGATAATAATGGGAACGTAACAGAAGGTAGTAAATCTAATATATTTATGATAAAGAATAATATACTTATGACATCACCTACCAAGGCAGTTTTGCCAGGAGTTACTAGAGGAGAAATTATAGAATTAGCCCAAAGGCTTGGAATTCAAGTTCAAGAAGTAGAGTATAAGTATACAGATATTGATAAGTTGGATGGAATGTTTATTTCAGGTACATCTCCAAAGGTATTGCCTATAAAAACGGTAAATAGTATAAAATTAGATCCGGCTAATAAAATTATTAGATGCTTAATGGAGGAATATGACAGAGAAATTATGAATTATATAGAGGAAAGTAAAAAATAAAGAAAATTGTATTTTCATGTAAAAGTATATATATTTATATAAATAATTCATATAAAATTAAACCGTGCTGTGGTATACTTAAAGGTAAGAAGTATCGGTTAGGGGGAGTATTTATGAGTTTGAAATTTTCTGCAACTTCTGTAGATGAATGCCTTGAAAAAGCATCTCTTGAATTGAACATTCCTAAAGAAGATCTAAAATATAAAGTGACAAAGGAAGAAAAAAGGTTTTTTAAAAGGAAAATTGAAATAGAAGTTTTGGAAAGTAATGAGAATAAAATAGAACCTAATGAAAAAGAAGTGGTCAATAACCTAAAAGATTCAGAAGTGGAAAAGGAAGTATTTGGTGCAAAAGTAGAGAATGGAAAGATAATAGTAACGGAACCTAAAAATAAGGATGATATTATCACAATAAAAACAAGTCCTGGAATAATTTTATTAATTAATGGTCAGAAGTGCGATCAAATAACTCCAGTAACAGTAGAAGATAAGATAGAATATAAGTTTGAAGAAATAGAACCTGTTAGAAGTGTGGATATATCGATTACAAATGACAGAATGGAAGCATATATTAACATAAAAACTACCCCTAAACATATATACGAGTTGGCAGATCAGGAGTATCACAAGAATTTAATTCTTGTAAAGAGAAAAATTGAAGATAAATATCCGCCTCAATATACTCCAAAAGAGTTAAAAGAATTGTTGAAAAGTAAGGGTGTTGTATATGGAATAATTGAAGAGGAAATCGAAGTGATTTGTGGTCAACATAATGCTGAAAATGTACTAATAGCGAAAGGGTTATCAGTTCAAAACGATATACCGGATGAAATTGAATTATTATTTAAGGAATCACACAAATTAAATTATGATGAGTCCGTTGGAAAAGTTGATTATAGGAATACATTTTTAATTGCCAATGTCAAGAGCGGTGATATAATTGCTCAAATAGTCCCAGGTAAATCAGGTAATGATGGAAAAGATATACTTGGGATGGTTATAGCCAAAAAAACCGCAAAAAAGCTGACGTTGAAAATTGGAGAGGGATGTAAACTTGAGAATGATAAGGTTATAGCCACTTCTGAAGGTAAACCGGATTTTAAAGGTAATACATTTACTGTGAACAAGCTATATAAGGTTGATCAAGTTGACTTGAAAAGTGGGAATATAGATTTTGTAGGAAATGTTGAAATTGTAGGTGTAGTTTCAGAAGCGATGGAAGTTAGAGCGGGAAATGAATTGTATGTTGGCAAAAATGTAGAATCCGCTATACTAAGAGCTTCGGGTCAAATAACTATTCTCGGAAATGTATTAAATTCAACTGTGACTGCCGGAAGTGAAAATGTTGAAAGAAGGCTGTACTTAAATTATTTACAGAATGTTAAAAGTATTATTAATGATTTAACCTCTTCGACTGAACAAGTTAAAGATAATAATTTATTAGGTCAAAGACATGATGGAGAAATAATTAAAATATTAATAGAAAATAAATTTAAATCACTTCCTGATATTGCAAGACATATTTTAAGTTATAATATGTCTCGGGGAATTCAACACAGTGAAGTAACAACATTTATAATAAATAAGTTATTGGGACTTGGACCTTTGAAAATTAAAGATTATAAAGAACTAGTAGAATTTGACGAAATTTTGAAAGAGGAAATAGATGAAATTGAAACACTGATAGTAATTCCAACTGATGTTTATGTAGGATATACACAAGGTTCAACTATCGAAGCATCAGGAAGTGTTTTTATAACAGGAAAAGGTCAATATACATCTGAAATAACTGCATTGAATAATATAGAATTTTTAAGTGATAATGCAGTGTGTAGAGGCGGGGTATTAGCTGCAGGCTCTGAGATAAAGTTAAAAACTGTGGGAAGTACTGCAGGAGTTAATACTATGTTAAAAGTATCTAAAAAAGGTCGTATTAAAGCTGATATAGCTTATAATAATACAATTTTTTGCTTTGGTGAAAAGCAGGTTATGTTGGAAGTTTCATCAAAGAATGTAGAAGCATATGTAGATAAAACTGGGGAAATAGTAATAGACAAGTTTATTTTATAGGAGGTTTAAAAAGGTAATGGCTAGCAATGAAATTAAAATGTTAATATTCGGATTGAATGGAGAGCATTATGCTACAGATATAAAAGAAGTGGAAAGAATTTTAGGTTATCAAGAACCAACGGTTCTTCCTGATGTTCCAGCTTTTGTAAAGGGAGTAATAAACTATGAGCAAAGTATACTTCCAATAATAAGTTTATCAAAAAAATTCAACTTTGGAGAAGATAAGCAAAGTGAAAATAGAAAAATAATAGTTGTAAAAAGAGATGAGAATAAATTCGGGATTATAGTTGAAAATGTTTATGAAGTAAGAGATGTTAATAGTGAGTTAATGGAATCAGCACCTCCAATAACATCAACAATAGATAAAAGATATATAGCAGGATTGATTAAATTAGAAGATAATATTGTTATTTTATTAGATTTAGTAAAGATATTATCATCAGAGGATGAAAAGAATATCTTTTAGGGGGTAAAAATGGTAAGCACAGAAATAAAAGTTGGAATAGCTGATCTGAACTTGGTACTAGATCCAGGATCAATAATGACAATAGGATTAGGATCGTGTGTTGGAATTGCTTTATATGACAGGACGGTTAAGGTCGCAGGATTAGCCCATATAATGCTTCCTGATAGTACTCAATTTAAAAGTAATTCAAACCCCATGAAATTTGCAGATTTAGCTATTCCGATGTTAATCGAAAAAATGGAGCAGCAAGGATGTAAAAAGAGAAACCTCATAGCAAAAATTGCAGGAGGAGCTTCTATGTTCAACTTTTCTGACAAAAGCATAATAAGTGATATAGGTAAGAGAAACAGTGAGGCGGTTAAAAAAGCGTTGAAAGAACAATCTATCCCAATAGTTGCTGAAGAAATAGGCGGAAATAAGGGAAGAACGATGATTGGCTATGCAAGTGATGGTAAAGTAGTACTTAAGGTTGTGGGTTGTGGTATCATAGAATTATAATATTATAGAAGTATAAAGAGAGGTGTGATTAGGTGGAAAAAATAAAAATTATAGTTGTTGATGACTCTGCATTTATGAGAAAAGCAATTTCAGACATGATTGAGTCAGAAAGCAATTTTGAAGTTGTAGCTAAATTTAGAGATGGAAGAGAGTTAATTGAAAAGGTAGATAAATACGCTCCAGACCTTATCACATTGGATGTACATATGAGGGACTTAGATGGGCTCGCAACGCTGAAAGAATTAAAGAAGCTTGGAAAAAGTTATCCGATAATAATGCTTAGCAGTGCAACGACAGAAGGATCGGAAGTGACTTTAGAATGTCTTGATAACGGAGCAATCAGTTTTATAACTAAGCCTTCAGGCGCTATATCATTAGATATAGCGAAAGTTCAGTATAATTTAATAGAACAGATAAAAAGTATAACTAGTAATGTGCGTTCGAGAAAAAGAAGCATTAGTATAGATAGCCCTAAAGCCTATACAACAAATAATTTAAGTCCAGAAAGAAATACAAAGGTAATTTTGAATAGTCCAGTGTCTGTGCCGAAAAATAAAAAAATAGATGCTGTTGTTATTGGTGCATCTACTGGAGGGCCTAAGGCATTACAGGAAGTGTTAACTAAATTACCCGCTAATTTAGGAGTACCGGTGTTTGTGGTTCAACACATGCCGGAAGGATTTACAAAAGTTTTTTCTGAGAGATTAGACAAAATCTGTAATATGAAGGTAATTGAAGCAGCGGAAGGTATGAAAATAAGCAATGATACAATATACATTGCAAAGGGTGGTCAGCATATGACTGTTGGTTCAAATAATACAATACATCTAAATGAAGAGCCACCTATTTGGGGGGTAAGGCCAGCTGTAGATAAGTTATTCAATTCTGCAATAAAAGTATATAGAGGTAATTTGGTTTCGGCAATCTTAACTGGAATGGGAAGAGATGGAGCTGATGGAACTGCCAATATAAAAGATTATGGCGGTATAACAATATCTGAAGATAAATCGACTTGCACAATTTATGGTATGCCAAAGGCTGCATTTGAAACTGGAAAAGTAGATTTGGTAGTTCCGTTAAACGAAATTGCTCATAATATAATACGAATAGTAAAAGGGGTATAGGAGGAAACATGGATTTTAATGAATTTCATAGATGGGTTCATAAGGAACTAGGGATAAATTTATCAGCGTATAAACCAGAGCAGCTTAATAGAAGAATTAATAGTTTAATGACAAGAGTTGGAATAAAATCATTAGAGGAATATACGAAAGTAATAAAAACTAACCCTGAACAAAAACAAAAGTTTTTGGATTTTATTACAATAAATGTAACGGAATTTTTTAGAAACCCTGAGTTATTTGCTGATCTAGAAAAACAAATAGTAAAGGAATTATTACCAAATAATAATAGCGTAAAAGTATGGAGTGCCGCATGTTCAATAGGGTGTGAGCCATATACACTGGGAATAATACTTGATAAAATATCGCCTAATGGAAGACATAATATAGTAGCAACTGACATAGATGATACTATACTTTCAAGAGCAAAACTTGGTGAATATTCGCAAAATGAAATGAAAGGCGTAAATAATTCAGATTTGAGTAAATATTTTAAAATAAAGGACGATAAATATTATATCGAATCTAAAGTCAAGAATATGGTAACATTTAAGAAACATGATTTAATTTTAGATAGATACGAAAATAACTTTGATTTAATTGTGTGTAGAAATGTTGTTATTTATTTTAACAATGATGTAAAGCAAGATATTTACAAAAGATTTAGCGATTCATTAAAAAAAGGTGGACTTTTATTTGTAGGAGCTACAGAAAGCATTTATAATTATAGAGATTATGGCTTTGAAAAAGCATCGACCTTTATTTATAAAAAAGTATAAAGGAGGAACAAAGATGGATACATCTCAATATATGTCAATGTTTTTAGAGGAATCATTAGAAAATCTACAAACGTTGAATGCATCACTATTAGATTTAGAACAAAATCCAGATGATACAGATAAGGTAAATGAAATATTTAGAGTTGCCCATACAATTAAGGGGATGGCAGCAACAATGGGATTTACAGACCTTGCTGAACTTACACATAAAATGGAGGATGTACTAGCTGAATTTAGAGAAGGAAAACTAAAAGTAACTCAAGGGGTAGTAACAGTATTATTTGATTGTCTTGATACCTTAGAGAAGATGGTAGATAACGTTCAAGAAGGATCAGAAGAAAAAGTCGAAATAGATAATATTATTAGAGCATTGGCGGATATAAAAAACAATGGTAATCAAAATGATGTACAAGAAGAAACTCAAGTTAAATTAAAAGATAGTAGTAATTTAATCGCTAAGGATGATTTTGATTTAGATTTAAATCAATATGATGCGTCTGTAATTAAACAAGCAAAAGAAAAAGGATTTAACTCTATTGAAATTAAAGTGACACTAAGTGAAAATACTCTATTAAAATCAGCAAGAGCATTCTTGATTGTTAAGGATCTTGAAGATCATGGAGAAATATTAAAATCAGAACCATCAACTCAGGAAATTGAGAATGAAGAATTCGATTTTGAGTTGAAATTTGTATTAGTAACTAAAAATACTGTAGATGAAATATTATCTGTTGTAAATGGTATTTCTGAAGTATCAAAAGTTGAAGCTGCATTGATTGAATTTGAAAATGTCGATTTGGCACCAAAGGAAGTAGAACAAAATCCAGTGGTAATTAAACAAGCAGAACTTAAGATAGAAGAAAAAATTGAGCCTAAAGTTTCAGTAGAAGCTCCAGTGGTTCCAAAAGTTGAACCTAAACAAGAACAAGCTAAGAAAACAACTCAAAAGAAAGAAGTTAAAAAAGCACATCAATCTGTAAGGGTTGATTTGGAAAGAATAGATAATTTAATGAACATGGTTTCTGAGCTTGTAATATATAGGACAAGACTAGAACAAATTGTAAATGTTCAAAAATCGCAAGAATTAAATGAAACATTAGAACAAGTTGGAAGAACAACATCAGATCTTCAAGATTTAGTTATGAAGATTAGAATGTTACCATTAGATACTGTATTTAACAGATTCCCAAGAATGATAAGAGATATATCGGTAGAATTAAATAAAGAAATCAACTTTGTCATTGAGGGTGCTGATACAGAATTAGATAGAACAGTTATTGATGAAATTGGAGAACCATTAATACACTTACTTAGAAATGCAGCAGACCATGGTATAGAATCTGTTGAAAAGAGAGTTTCTCAAGGTAAGCCTCCAGTTGGAACAATTAGATTAGTTGCATATCAAGAAGGAACAAAAGCTTTAATAAAAGTAATAGATGATGGTGCAGGAATTAATGTAGAAAGAGTAAAGGCGAAAGCTGAACAAAAAGGAATTAATACAGATGGAATGTCAGAAAGTGACATTAAGAATTTAATTTTTGCCCAAGGCTTTAGCACAAACGAAGTAGTAACAGATATATCAGGTAGAGGAGTTGGAATGGATGTTGTTAAGACAAAAATTGCAGCACTTGGTGGTACTGTTGAGGTAATAAGTGAGGAAGGAAAAGGTTCATCATTTGTAATTAAGCTTCCACTTACACTACAAATAATACAAGCCTTACTTGTTAAAGTTGGAGAAGAAACACTTGCAATATCTTTAGGTTTTATTGATAGAGTTATAGATTATAGGGAAGAAAATATTAAGAAGAGTAATGGTAAAGAAGTCATAGTTTACCGAGAAAATGTAATTCCGCTAATAAGATTAAATGAATCTTTAGATATAGAGGCTAGCGAAACTGATAAGAAATTTGTTATAATAGTAAATGTAGGTGATAAAACTATAGGTTTATTAGTCGATTCATTACTAGGACAACAAGAAATCGTAATTAAGCCTCTTGGTAAAACGCTTAAGAATTTAGATCAATATATTGGTGCAACTATACTTGGAAATGGTTTAGTAACACTAATATTAGATATAGGAGCATTATTATAGCGTGAATTTTTTAGAACAAGGTGTTATAATTAGTTGAAATGAGTCGAAATTACCTTCTTAAGGGGAACTCGCACCAATGAGCTGAATATAGTCTAAAAAATGTCATATGTTTAAAATTGTAAAATAATAGAAAGTTGACATTATGTTAGGTACCCATTTGGGTATAAAATTTGAAGGAGGGTTATAAGTGGAGTATTCTAATTTAAGCGCTTTACAATTAGATGCACTTAAAGAAGTCTCTAACATAGGTGCAGGAAATGCAGCAACTGCTCTTTCCATGATGATAGGGAAAAAAGTGGACATGACAGTACCAGCGGTAAATGTCATAAAGTTAGAAGATATTGTTGAAGAAAATGGAGAAACTGAAGTTGCTGGTACAGTTGTACGAGTACTTGGAGATATCTCAGGAAATATTCTTCTTGTATTTGAAAAGCCCATAGCAGAAAATATGATAGAGAAATTGGTGGGAAGTAAACAATCGCCAGAAAGTGAAATGGGGAGTTCTGTATTATGCGAGGTAGCAAATATAATATCGGCATCTTATATGAATTCTATATCACAACTAACTAATCTCGCTATGGCACCATCAGTACCAGCTACTTCATATGATATGTTAGGCGCAATACTCACAACGACATTTATAGAATCTAATCAATATGATGAGTATATATTAGATATAGAAACTGTTTTTCTAGATGATGATACAGAAGAAAATATAGGGGGACATTTTTATTATATCCCTATGCCAGGATCATTAGAAAAAATATTGAAATCTATAGGAATAAATTAAATTTTGGAGGTAAACGAATAATGGCTAGAGTTTTAATTGTAGATGATGCAGCATTTATGAGAATGATGATAAAGGATATTTTAGAAAAGAATGACTTTGAAATAGTTGGAGAAGCAAATAATGGAATAGTAGCAGTAGACATGTATAAAAAAGAGAAACCAGATGTTGTTACAATGGATATAACAATGCCTGATATGGATGGTATTGAGGCTGTTAAGCAAATAAAGGCTTTCGATCCAGACGCTAAAGTGATTATGTGCTCAGCAATGGGGCAACAATCAATGGTTATGGATGCGATAAGAGCAGGAGCAAAAGATTTTATAGTAAAACCGTTCCAAGCAGATAGAGTTTTGGAAGCTATAAAGAAAGTTGTAGGTTAACCAGTAAGGAGGTTAAGAAATGCAAATAGTAGTATTCAAATTAGGGGAAGAACATTTTGCTGTAGAAACTGAGAAGGTTCAAAGCATCAATGATACCATGGGAATTACTAAAGTTCCAAAAGCTCCAAGTTATATTAAAGGATTAATAAATTTACGTGGAAGCATTAAGTCTCTTGTTGATATAAATCTGTTATTAGATGTAACTCCTGGTATGGAACAAAACAACATAATTATTTTGACAGTTGAGGATGAAGAAATAGGAATATCAGTAGATGAAGTGGAAGAAGTTTTAGATATTGACGAGAAGAATATTCAAAAAGTTGATAAAAATACTAATAAGGTGCAACCTTATATAAAAGGTATATTTAATTATGATGATAAACTTCTTACGATAATAGATATAGATAAATTATTGAATTAAATTATTGAATTAAATTATTGAAATGAGGGAGAGAATATATGGCAGATGTCTTATCGCAAAGTGAAATAGATGCCTTGTTATCCGCCCTATCTACAGGTGAATTAGAGTCAGATGAAGTTAATAAAGAGGAAGAAAAACATAAAATAAAACTTTATGATTTTAGAAGTCCTCAAAAATTCTCAAAAGAGCATATAAGAACTTTAGAATTGATTCATGATAATTATGCAAGAGTTATTTCTAATTACTTAACTGGTCAAACAAGACAAAATGTTAAGGTAAAAATAGAAACTGTAGAGCAGATAACTTATGAGGAATTCATTCATTCAGTACAAAATCCTACTATAATGACAATATTTAAAATGGCACCATTAGTAGGTACTATAATACTTGAAACTAATCCCCAATTTTCACTTCAAATAATTGATGTTTTACTTGGTGGAAAAGGTGATAGGAAAGTTTTAACGAAAGAATTCACCGATATAGATAAGAATATAATGCGTCAAATTACAACTGGAATGATAAATAACCTAAAGTTAGCTTGGGATTCTATTTTAGAGGTTGAGCCTGAAGTTGAGACCATAGAAACTAATCCGGCAATTAATCAGACATTAGCACCTAATGACCCTGTAGCTTTAATAACATTTTCAGTAGAAATGAATAAGCGTAGCACTTTTATTAATATGTGTATTCCATATTTAAGCATAGAAAAAATATTGGATAAATTAGTAGTGCAGTATGCCTTTAGAAATGATGATGAAGCTTTAATGGCTGAATCAAGAGAAAAAATAGAAAAAGGAATTACCAAAGTTGATGTTGAGGTTATAGCAGAGCTTGGAAATGCGAGTATAACTGTAGATGATTTCTTAAAATTAACAATAGGTGATGTAATAAAGCTTGATAATAAGAGTTCATCCCCAATAAAAGTGTATGTAGGTAATGAAGAATGTTACTATGCTAAACCAGGTGTAGTAGGAAAAAATATGGGCGTTATGATTTTAGATATAACAGATAAGGAAGTGAATGGGTATGAGCAATAACTTTTTGTCACAGGAAGAAATAAACGCACTATTAGCTGGGGAGGATCTGGCTTCTGAGGAAAGTGGAAATACATTATCTGATGAAGTTAAATCAGCAGCGGAAAGTATAACTGAAATTGACAAGGACTTACTTGGAGAAATTGGAAATATATCAATGGGTTCAGCTTCGACTGCATTATATCAACTTATAAATCAACAAGTTAACATAACTACTCCAGTAGTAAGTGTTACAACGTTGAGGGAGATAAAAGAAGGGTTTGAAACTCCTAATATTGTTTTGGATATTGAATATATTGCTGGAATAATAGGAAGAAACATTTTAATTATAAAAATTATAGATGGGCTAGTAATTTCAAACCTTATGATGGGTGGAGATGGAAAAGTTACTGAAACTCACGACTTATCAGAGATAGAGATTAGTGCGGTGTCAGAAGCTATGAACCAGATGATAGGTTCAGCGGCTACTTCTATGGCTACAATGTTTGGAAGAAAAGTTGATATATCTCCACCAACATCAAAATTAGTTACGGATGCATCTATGCCGATTTCAGATTCTATACCAGAAGATCAACCAATAGTTAAAGTATCGTTTAGAATGACTATTGGAGATATCGTGGATAGTAATATAATGCAAATATTTCCAATAGAAACGGCTAAGAATATTGTTTCGATAATGACTGGGGAAGATAAAGTAGCAGAAGAGCCTAAGAAGGTAGATCCTCCTAAAGCGGCTGCGCCAAAAGAACAAATTATGAGCAAAGAAATTAGCTATGAGTCTGTTAATAATAACTTTAATCCTGAACCACAGTATAATTATCAACAGCAGCAGCAATATGAAGCACCACCACAAAGAATGCAACAGCCGGTAGAAGTTCATTCGGCTGCATTTGAACCGTTAGTGCCTCAAAATAGTGTTCCACCTATAAAGAATATAGATTTAATACTAGATGTTCCTCTAGATATATCTGTTGTTTTAGGTAGAACTAAAAAGAGCATACAGGATATCTTGAATTTAGGAACTGGTTCTTTAATAGAATTAGATAAGCTTGCAGAGGAACCTGTAGAAATACTAGTGAATGGAAAACAAATAGCACTTGGAGAAGTTGTTGTCGTAGATGAAAACTTTGGAATAAGAATTACTAATATAGTAAGCAGTGTTGAAAGAATAAAGAGACTGAAATAAGAACTCCCGAAAGGGAGTTTTTTTATGCAATAAAGGTATTGTTAAGAACTTAAAGTCAGGCAATGAACAACCGAAAGAGAATACATATATGTGGAGTCAGGTATTGAAAAATAAGCTGCTCTAAATATTTTTATGGAAAGTTGTTCCACTTTTGCTTGTCTGTACTCGTCACAGGAGCATGCAGAAGTGGTGCAACTTTTTATTTAGATGTTCTCAGCGAAATTTTTCACAGCTCTGCGGAACATATATGTATTCTATTTAGGTTATTTACCACATAACTTTAAGTTCTTCGTTTGGAATTGTATCATAAAAGTTAAAGTATGTCTTATTTTGTTGGAAAAAATTTTTCGTTAAAGTCTTTATAGATTTCTTTTTTTACATATATATTAAATAGAGGGATAAAAATTTAATATGCACCTTGAAAAAAAGCAGCTATGCTGCTATTAACAACTTTTACACCTTGAAAAAAAGCAGCTATGCTGCAACTAAGAACATTTCACATTTAGAAAAAGCAGCTATGCTACAATACATAACTTTTCTGCATATGAGAACATTTATGTGGATCAACTTGTTAGTAAATAAATATGAAGGGAAATGATGGGGATGAGAGAAAGAAGATATGTAAAATTCCGAATAGATATGTATGAGGATACAAAATTCAAAATAATAGATAGAATGCCTAAAAGAGATCTTATTCATTATGTTTGGAATAGAATAGTTGTTTTGGCTGGGAAGGTAAATCAAGAGGGGGATTTATATCTTTCAAGAAGTATTCCATACACTGTAGAGACTTTAGGAATAGAATTTAATAGAGAAATAGACGAAATAAAAGCTGCATTAGATATATTAATGGAGTTAGAAATGATAGAACTTGCAGAAAATAAGGTGTATAGAGTAAAAAACTTTGCAAAGCACCAAAATATTAAAGTTAAAGAAAAGGTTGAAATTAGGAAGAATGAAGATGAAAAAAAACATACTGAAAATAATATACAGAAATATGAAGTTCAAGTAGAAGATAGTTTAAGTGAAATTATGAGTAGGGATCATAAGAATACAATTAGTAGTAATGTCGCAAATTATGATGTAGTACAACCTAAGGAAAATGTTATAACTAAATTAGAAGATGTGAATAAAAAGTCTAACTCAAGTAACAAGGATTCAGATAAAAAAAATAGTGATATTACTCAACATAATAATATAGAGGTAAATTGTGAGAAGGAAAAAAATAAAAAGAGAAATAAGAAAACAGCCAGAAAGAAAAATGAAGAAGGAATTATTGAGACTAATGTGGATGTTACTGATTGTATAAGAGGAGGAACAAACGATGACTTGATTGGTTGGTTTAGTGAGGGTGATATATTGTTAGGAGAAGGGGAAAGGAAAATAGAAGAATGGGTTTTTAGTTAATTAAGAACAAGTGTAGAAGCTAAACTTGTAAAATATAACTAATTATAATTTAAAGTATTGCAAACAATTAATTTGATATAACTAATTTTCTTTGTTTTTTCTATAAACTTATATGGGAAAAGTACGATAATTATAATAGTAGAAGAATAAGAAATGGAGAAATGCACTATGAGTATAGATAGAATTAATAGATCGACGTATATAAATACTTATAAATCAAATAGCGCTAAAGTCGCTGATAAGGTAGAGAAAAATAAGAGTGTAGATACAATTGAAATCTCGGAATTAGGGAAGAGCCTAAAAGATTATTCATTTAGTGAAAGTATAACAAATGCAAAAAAAGTAGCAGAAATTAAAAGTAAAATAGACAGTGGAACATACAATGTTGATGCAAGACTTACAGCAAAAAGTCTATTAAATGCAATGAAGGAGAGTAATTCATAAAGATGATAAATGAACTTATTAAATTAATACAAAGCCAAGAAGAAGAGTTAAAGAAACTTCAAGAATTGCTGGAAACTCAGTATGAGATGATAATGGGTAAAGATGTATTTGGTTTAGAAGGATTAGTTGATAAGATTAATGAATGTGGTAAGAAAATTGCAAAACAGGAAATAGAAAGAAGAAATATATTAGGGGATAGCAGCATAACGGATGTTGTGAATAATTCAGATAACGAAGAATTGAAGAAAAGCTATGCTAAGATAAGAGACACATTAAATAAAGTTACATCTCAAAAAGAAACAAATGATATATTGTTAAAACAGCAAATTATATTTAACAATAAAATGTTAGAAATAATAAATCCTAGAAGAGAAATAAGAACTTACAATTCTTATGGAAATTTATCGAGGTAATAATTATTAGTTATCAATTCATAATGTTTATCTGAAGCTATGAATTGATAACTAATAAGAAATAATAAATGAATAGTAATAAGGATGTTACAATACGTATAACATGGAAGTTGGTATAGTTGAAAGGTAGGAAAACACATGGCAGGTTTATTTGATACATTTACCATTGCTAAAAGAGGGTTAAATGTACAACAAGGCGCGATAAATACAACAGCTCACAATATATCTAATGCGAATACAACGGGATATTCAAGGCAGAGAGCAGTAGCAGAGACAACTACACCTTTTGGAGGGATGTCAAGATTTGATACGATAGGTGCTGGACAAGTTGGAACAGGTGCACAGATAACTGCTATTCAAAGGATAAGAGATCATTTTATAGATTATCAGGTAAGAAACGAATCAGGAACATCAGGTTATTATGCACAGGCAAGCAACACTTTGTCAAAAGTTGAAGATATTTTTGGAGAACCATCAGATACTGGAATACAAGAACTCACAAATAAATTTTTTAATGCATTTCAAGAGGTATCAAAAAGTCCAGATAAATCAGATGTTAAAACAGTAGCTATTCAAAATGCATCTACTTTAGCGGATGCATTGAATTACACTTATAATCAATTAAAAAAGACTTGTGAAGATAATCAATCGCTTCTTCAAAGTAATGTTACTGATGTTAATAGTTATTTAGATCAAATAAATGAATTAAATAAACAAATAAGAAGTATTTCATCGGTTGGACAAACTGCAAATGACCTTATGGATAAAAGGGATAATCTTTTAGATCAGTTAAGTTACAAATTTGGTATAAAAGTTGATAGAGACAATCTTGATACTATAAATCTTTCATCAACAGAATATCCAGATGCAGCTTTGGTAAAGTCAAATCCAACAGATACTGATTATTCCAGACTTTCGTATGTTAAGAGTGCTGTAGCAAATGCTGACGGTACAGTTGATGTAGAATATTATCCTTTGGGAAATGAAAATGCTCAAACTAAGTCATTTACAATAACGGCATCCAATGCTGCAGAAGCTACTGATTTAGCTAAAGGATTACTACAAAATAGAATAATAATTGGAGATAAGGATGGCAATGCATTAGGTCTAGCCAAAACTCAATTAACAATAGCTGCTACAGATACAACAACTACACCACCTACATTAGGAACAACAACTTCGACAGTAAGTGGAGTTACGACAGCAACTACAGTAACAGCTGTTACAAATGCAGATGGCTCAAAAACATATACAACATTAGTAAAATCAACGCCACCAACAACTGTGGAACAATTAAAAGGTGGAACATTCCAAACATATGAATATGAAAGTAGCGTAAATAGTGTAGATAACAATCATATAAAAGGAGAAATAGCGGCAAATCAATCAGTTCAAGAAAAAATACAAGGATATATGGATAATCTAGACAGGCTTGCAGCGGCACTAGCTTATTCTGTTAATGCAATTCAAACAGGAAGCATAGATGCAAGCGGTTCATCGCAAGGATTGAGCAATAATCTAATATTCATAACAAATGGAGCTAGCAGTACGACTGATACAGGAATTACAGCTGCTACAATAAAAGTGAATAAAGCATTAGTAACAGATCCGACTTTACTAAACTGTAATACAACATCAACTAGTGGAGAAGGGGATGGAAAGAGAGCTAATGCAATAGCTAATCTTAACTCTGTAAAGTTTGATTTAAGTAGCATAACATCATCTGATGATTTAAGTACAATGGATAGAAAAAGTTTTCTAAGCAAAATTGGAATAAATACTACTGCTACTACAACAGGATTTACAGATAGTACTTGTATAAACTTAAATGCAGGAACAAGCGGATCTACAGTAAATAGTTATTATAAAACAATTATAAATAATATTGCAACAACTACCCAGGAAGCTAGCAGGCAGGTAGATAATCAAGAGAAAATATTATCAAACCTAGAAGATCAAAGATCTTCAGTTTCGGGGGTATCTTTAGATGAGGAAACTACTAATTTAATACAATTTCAGCATGCGTATCAGGCAAATGCAAAAATGATATCGACAATAGATGAATTATTAGATGTGGTGATTAATGGATTGAAGAGATAAGTGAAAATACAAGTTTAGATATAGATTACCTAATACTTTAGAAAATAGCGTTTAGCTTAAGGACAAGGAGGAAAGTTATGTCATCAAGGATAACAAGTAATATGTTAAGCTCAAATTACTTGAGAAATATGAAAAGAAATATGAATAATATGCAAACATTACAAAATCAATTAGCTTCAGGAAAAGAAATTAATAAAGCATCTGATAACCCCTATAAAGCATCAAGAAGTATGCAGTTACATTCAGAAATTTCATATAACACTCAATACAATGAAAACATAAAAGATACATCAAATTGGCTTGATACCACAGATACTGCATTGTCACAAATGGGGAATATTTTTGGGAGAATAGAGACATTGCTTGTAAATGCCGGGAATGGAACTTATGGAGATGATGAAAAATCAGCAATTAAAGATGAAATAAAGGAAAAGATTAATGAATTATCGCAAGTGTTAAATACAAGCTTTGATGGTTCGTACATATTTGGTGGGACAAAAACAAATTCTAAACCTACTACAGTAGTAGACGGAGTTTTAAAATATGCTGATAAAAATGGTAATGGAATAACTAAAACAAGTACAGGCATGAGCATAGATTTATCTACGAGTCCAATCGAGAGTAGTCTTATACCTTCAAATAATATGAAAATAGAAGAAATCAATAAAACAGGGAATAATGTAACAATAACAATCAAAGACTATACTACTGCAACTGCTCCTACTACGTCAACGACTACAGTTGATCTTACTAAAGTTGGTACTGTAACTCCGCCTGCAACTAAGCCTGAAACATTGGAATCATTATTTGCAACCGCATTGGCTCCGAATTTTAATTCCAACGATGTTAATAAAGTAGTTACTTCATACAGTTCATTTGACCAAATAAACTCAGATTTAAATGTAGATATTTCTGAAGGAGTTAAAACTGTCTATAATAAGAATGCAGTTGATATATTAGAATTTAAAGATAAGAATGGAAAAAGTATAAACGTTTCTGATTTGTTATCAAATATAATAGATCATTTAAATGCTGGAGGGGATTCCAAAAGTTTAATTACTACAGACTTAGCTGATATACAATCTGTGACAGCAAATTTATTGCAAAAAAGATCAGAGGTTGGAACGATGCAAAATAGAATGGATTCAGCACAGGCAAACAATGAAACTCAGAATTATAATATGACAGATATTTTATCAAAGACAGAAGATATAGATTTTGCAGATAAAACTATGGAGTATTCAATAATGCAAACTGTATATACTGCTGCACTACAAACAAGTGCAAAGGTATTGCCAATGACTATACTAAGTTATTTATAGTTAGGAGAAGATAAATATGAAATTTATTTCTAAAATTAATGGTGAAATAGAGTATGAAGAAAATAATATAATCACATTTAAGAAAGGACTTCCAGGACTTAATGGATTAAGAAAATTTATACTTTTAGATTTGCAGAATTACGAACCTTTCAAGTTACTACAATCTTTAGAAGATGATGAAATTTCTTTAATAGTAACGTCACCATATGAATTTTTTAAGGACTATGAAATTAAATTAAGTGAAGAAACAATTAAAAACTTAAATGTAGATTCGCCAGAACAAGTAAATATAATTACTACAGTAACATTGAATTCAGATGTAAAGAAAATAACTACCAATCTACAAGGACCTATAGTTATAAATACTTCTAATAATCTTGGGGAACAAATAATATTAGACAATTCTAAATATAAGGTAAAAAGTCCTTTAATGTAAGGAGGTAAAAGATGTTAATTATAACTAGGAAACAAGGCGAATCTCTAATGGTTGGAGATGATATAGAAATTATTGTAAGTAGAATAGATGATGGTAGTGTAAAGATTGGAATAAAAGCTCCAAAAGATATATCTATATTAAGAAAAGAATTGTATGAAGAAGTAGAAAATGAAAATAAAGAGGCAATAAATATTGATATGAGTGTATTAAGTAATATAAAGAAAAAATAAGTATCATAGATTAAGAGCAACTAACAAGGAGGTAGTATAAACATGGATGTTAATAACCTAGGAAAAAACTTAATTAATATAAATTCATATAGTACGAATTCAAATACGTCACAATATGGAGAAACAAATGCAGAGAGAGCAATTCCTAAAGTTCAAAAGGTGGAAGAACAATCTTCAGAGACAAGTAACGATAAAAAGCAAGAATATAGCAAAAAAGACATAGATAATGCATTAAACAAATTAAATAACTTTTTAAAAGATGACAAAACTCATGCAGAATATACTTATAATGAGGAAATGAAAACAATGATGGTAAAAGTAATAGATGAAAATACTAAGGAAGTTGTATTAGAAATCCCACCGAAAAAGATTTTAGATATGGTAGCTAGTATGCTGAGGCAAGTAGGGTTATTAGATAAAAAAGCTTAGTTTAATAAAAGATTCAAAGGGGGAAATACTTGCTTGGAGTTTAAGTTAAATAAGATTGATACAGATATTAGAAAAAAGATGCAAGAAGAAATTAAAGAAGACAAGGTGCATTCGGGTAAAGGCATAAGCATAAAGAAAGATGTAAAAGATGAAAGAGCTAGAGATATAGCAGAATCTACCGATAAAGAATTTGAGAAGAGATATATTACAATAGATGGTATAAAAGATAACCATAGAAATATAGATATCAAAGTGGAGAAAATGGAAAAAATAAATGAAAGTAATTCAAAAGGTAGAATTTTAGATACAACGAAATAGGAGGAATTAGAATGTATTCTAATGGATATAATGTTTACAAAAACAATTCTGTAAATTATGCATCAAAAGAACAATTGTTGCTGATGCTTGTTGAAGGTGCTGTTAAGTTTTGCAAAATAGCTAGACAAGCTATAGTGGATAAAGATATAAAAAAAGCACATGATGCGCTAGTAAGAACTCAGGATATATTCTCAGAACTCATGGTTAGTTTAGATACAAGTGCAGGTGAGTGGGCAGTTCAGTTATTGAGAGTATATACTTTCATTAAAGATAGATTGATTGAGGCTAATATGACTAAAAATATAGAAATAATAGATGAAATTCTTCCACTTATAGAAGATATTAATGAAACATGGAAAGAGGCTTATAAGAGAGCTAAGAAATAAAAATGATTAGTAATTACGAATTTTTGATTTAATAAAGAAATGGCTTTGAGACGTATTATTAAATTAATAACTGTAATTCTGAATTATAAGCAAATTGTACAAAAGGAGTGAAAAAGATGTCAACAATACAGAGAATAACTGGAACTAATTCAGGATTAGATGTAGATGCTCTAGTTAAAAGTGCAATGCAAGGATATCAAACAAAGATTGATAAAGAAGTTCAAAATAAAAAAGTTATGGAATATCAACAAGAGCAATATAAAAAAATAATGAGCGATGCATCAGACTTTTATGATAAATATCTTGATATAATAAAGACAGGCAGTTTGATGTCTAGCAGTACTTATCAAACGCAAACCTATAATTCTAGTAGTAGTGACAAGGTAACAGCGAAAGGATTAGCAGGAGCAAGTATTGATAATTATACAGTGAGTGTTACTCAATTAGCAGCCAAGGCAACAGATAAACTAGATCTGGCAACTGAAACTGGAGCTGGGAAAACAATAAAAATTGGTACAGCAACAATAACCTTTGATGTAGACGTTGATGGAAGTAAAACAGTAGCTAATTATAATGCGGCAGTAGCAGCTCAGAAATTGACGTATAGTAATATTATAAATGGAACAACCGCTGGAGATAAAACAACTGCTCAAACAGCATTGGATGACTTGAATAAGAATACTATAACAGCAACTTATAGTCAATTTACTAATAGTGTAAATTTTGCGGCAAGTGCTTTTGGTGGAGGCGGGTTTACACTTAATAATCATACGGCAGCAACAGACAAGTATCTTCATGCTACTATAAAAAATAGCAGCGGTAATATTTATACAATTGATGACATTACAAATAAAACAACTGAGAATGTTGTAACTGTTGATAATGTACAATTTACTTTTAAAGGATTAACAAATAATACAACTTCAACAAATAAATATATAACATCATCATCAATAACTAGTCTTTTTGGAGATAATATTACTAAAACAGCGAAATCTAGTAATACAGAATATACTCTTACTAATGGAAGTAAAATAAAAATAGCAGATGATGGGACAACAACAATAACAAACGCTGATGGAACAACAACACTTGGAGCTACTGATACAATGGATTTCACAAGCAACGATGGGACTAAAATGAGAATTAAAGGTGATGGGACTTTAGTGCCGATACAAAATATAACATCATCATTGATGACAAGTCTTTTTACTAATGCTGATGTTAAGGATACAACGTCTGTGACCGATGGTACAGAATACACACTTAAGGATGATAGTAAGATAACAATAGCTAATGATGGAACAACAACTATAACAAAACCTGATGGAACAACACTTGGGGCTACTGATATAATGAGTTTCACAAGTACTAATGGAACCCAAATGATAATTACGGGCGATGGAAATATAACGACAAATCCACTGACAACTACCAAATATATAACATCATCATCAGTGACTAGTATTTTTAGTAATAATATTACTAAAGTAGCAGAGTCTACCCAAACTGAATATACACTTACTGACAAGAGTAAAATAACAATAGCAGATGATGGAACAACTACCATAACAAAACCTGATGGAATACCACTTGGTGCTGCTACAATGGATTTTAAAATGGCTGATGGAACTATAATGACAATTAAAGGTGATGGTAGCTTAACAACATCAGCAGATACTTCGGTAAAATTAACAGGATCAACCGATGTTACGTCTTTAAAAGACAATATTGTAAAGTTTGTTAATGATTATAATACACTATTACAAAGTATGAATACAAAAATCTTTGAAACAAGAGATAAAGATTATATGCCTTTAACAGATGAACAAAAGTCAGCAATGACAGAATCTCAAGTTACTGCTTGGGAAAAGAAAGCGCAAACAGGATTGCTTAGAAAAGATAATGATCTTCAACGAATAGTAAGTGAAATGAAAAATGCTATTTCAACGGTTGTATCGGGATCAGGATTGAATTTGGAGAAAATTGGAATATCTCCAATTAAAAATTATGCAGACAAAAATGGAATGCTCACTATAGATGAAGATAAATTAACAAAAGCATTGCAAGAAAATGCAGGGGATGTAAAAGATTTATTTACAAGAGCAGCATCAACTACGGATAAGGGTGGAGCATTAACTCAGCTTAAAACAGCTTTATACAACGAATTTAAAACTAGTACTTCATCGTTAGCCAAGAAAGCAGGATTGACAGGAAGTAGTACAGAGAGCAGTAATACATTAACTAAGAATATATATAAGAAAAAATTGCTAATAGCTGATATGAATCAATCATTTACAGTTAAAGAAAATGCATTATATAAAAAATATTCCGATCTAGAAACAATTATGCAGAAATTAAATTCACAACAATCATCTTTAGCAAGCATGCTAGGAAAATAAAGATGATAATTGATACTATTCAATAAAATGTTTTTTGTATATGTAGTATTTTTTTAGAAGCCTTATTTTAAAATTAAAATGATGCGAGGATGAAATTTATGAACTTAAGTAAATATTTAGAAGAATATAAAACTCTAACTTTAGCTTTAATCAATGAGGCCAGAAATGGTAGTGAGCTAACTGATTTAATTCAAAAAAGAGAAGAAATTTTAGAATCAATAAGTATTCTTGAGTTTGATAAAGAAGAAATTGAGTCTATTGAAAGTTCACTAAAATTATTAGAGTTAGAAGAAGAATTGCAAAACGTAGTAAAAAAAGAAAAAGTTGAAATAAAAAAACAAATAGAGAACTTAAAGAAGGTAAGACAAGCAAATGTAAATTACAATAGCTTTGAAAATAAGGCTATGGTTTTTAATAAAAGTGTTTAAAATAAAATTTAAATGACTATAAAGTTCTACCATTTAGTAACGAATATATAAATATAAGATTTAAATAGTTATTACTTTAAAAATTGATAAAAAAGTTTTAAAAATTATAAATAAAGACTAAAGTAATATTCAATTAAATCGAATATAAAAGTATAAAGCTTATAAGCTATTAACTCTTAAGAGTTGATATAAATAAAAAAATATAAAGTATGGACAGGGAAGTCCGTAACTTAAAAATCAAGGAGGAATTTATTATGATAATTAATCACAATTTACCAGGAGCTAATGCAATCAGCAGGATGAATACTAACGCAGCAACTGCTAGTAATTCAATGCAAAAACTTTCTTCAGGTTTAAGAATTAACAAGGCTGGAGACGATGCGGCAGGTCTTGCAATTTCTGAAAAGATGAGAGGACAAATTAGAGGTTTAGATCAAGCTTCAGCTAATGCTCAAGATGGTATTTCAATGATCCAAACAGCAGAAGGTGCATTAAATGAAACTCACAGCATTCTTCAAAGAATAAGAGAACTTGCAGATCAATCAGCGAATGGAACAAATACAGATGCCGATAGAAAATCAATTCAAGATGAAGTTACTCAATTAAAGAGTGAAGTAGATAGAATTGGTAACACAACTGAGTTTAATACTCAAAAACTATTAAATGGTAGCTTAAAAACTTCTGGAGCTGCTGTTGGACAAGATACGACAACAGGAACACAAGTAGCTAAACTTACTTCGGCATCAGTAACTGCAACATCAGCAATGAATTCATCAACAGCATTGGTTTCAGATTCAGATTTTGTTCAAGGTAAGCTTACAATAGATGGAAGTGAAATTACTGTTAATTGGCAAAATTTTAGTGAAGCTGAAAAAACAACTATAAAAGCTGGTACAGGTTCAGGTGCAACAACTACTAGCATGAATGCTGCTAAGGATTTAATTGTTTCAAAGATAAATGAAGCTATTGATCAATCAGGAGCTAATGTAGCACATATTAGTGGATATGTTGATGGTACTAATAAATTAGTTATAGAAAGCGGTTCGACAGGAACTACATCAGCTATAAAATCAAGTGCTGCTACAGGTATAAGTGGAAAATTCTTAGGTACAGCTGGAACTACTGGAGATACTGGTGATAGTACTTATAATGGATCAAACGTAGCAACTACAGATAAAATAAATTTCAAAATAGGGGATGTTAATTTACAAGCTAGTATAACAACAGCTATATCAGCTGGAGATACTATGTCATCTGCAGCAACTCAATTACAACATGACATAAATGCTGCAATATCTTCCTATAATACTGCAGCAGGAGCTACATCTTCAGATAAGCCAGGATATATTGCAGATGTTAAGGTAAATGCAACAAATGATGGAAGATTTGAAATTGTTAGTGAATCTGGTCCAATTAGTTTATCAGATTTAGCTGGAAAAACAGCAGTTAAAGATTTAGGGTTAACTCAAGCTCAAACAGAATCTGGTGGAAATGGTGGAATGACATTCCAAATTGGAGCAAATAGAGGCCAAACTATTACATTTGGTATTAATGATATGAGATCAGCTGCTTTAGGAATATCAGGAGTTGATGTAACTACAAAAGCTGGTGCACAATCAGCACTTGATACTTTAGATAAGGCTATTGCATCTGTTTCGGCTGAAAGAGGTAAACTTGGAGCTATTCAAAACAGATTGGAACACACAATCAATAATTTAGGAACATCAAGTGAAAACTTAACTTCAGCTGAATCAAGAATAAGAGACGTTGATATGGCAAAAGAAATGTCAACATTCTCAAAGAATAATATTCTTTCACAAGCTGCTCAAGCTATGCTTGCACAAGCAAATCAACAACCTCAACAAGTTCTTCAATTATTAAGATAATTTTGAATAATAAAGTTTAACTTGTTAAAATTATATTAAAGGGTCAGGGTGTAAACTCTGGCCCTTTAATTGGAAGAAGGGAGTTCTGAGATTTAAATGAAAATATCCGCATGCATGATTGTGAAAAACGAAGAGAAAAATATAGGGAAATGTATAGAAAGTTATAAGAATATTGTAAATGAGATTATTGTTGTAGATACTGGTTCAGATGATAATACTGTCACTATTGCAAAAGAATTAGGTGCAAAAGTATTTTATTATAAATGGAATAATAGTTTTTGTAGAGCTAAGAACTTTGCACTTGGAAAAGCAAAAGGAGATTGGATTATATTTCTGGATGCAGATGAATATTTTGATAGCACAGATAAAATAGAAAATCTTTTGAATTCTTTAAGTATGAAAAAAATAGATTGCATAGTAAGCAAGTTAATTAATATAGATAGAAATTTAGATTTAATAAAAGATGTGAATCCAACAATTAGGATCTTTAGAAATTCGCCTAAGATTAAATTCAAAAATGATATACATGAGGTTTTATATAGACAAGATAGGCCTTTATCTCGATATATCGTTGAAAATGATGACATTATTATATATCATACAGGTTACTCTTCAGATATAATAGAAAACAAAGTTAAAAGAAATATAGAATTAATTGAAGAAACAATGATAAAGAAAAATGATTATACTGGATATTATTATCTATGTGATAGCTATTTTGCATTAGGTAAATATGAACTTGCTATAGAAAATGGAAATAAGTTCATAGATAGTGACATAGCATTAATTGGTTTTAATAGCAAGGTCTATAAGAATGTAATAGAATCAATGATTAATCTGGAATATAATAGTGAGGAAGTAATAATAGTAATAAATAAAGCTATGGATAAATTTAATAAACATCCAATGTTTTATTATTATAAAGCTATAGTAGATTATTTGGAAGGTAATTATTTGAACTCGCTTGAATACTTTTATATGACTTTGGAATACCAAAATGAATATAATGGGATAGAAATGAATATAATTCCTTCATCTTTACATATTATCTATTATTATATGGGTAAAATATTTGAATTAAAAAATGATATGGTAAATGCTTTTGACTATTATTATAAATCGTTAAAAGCAAATAAATATAATGAATCAACGTTTATTTCGTTAATAAGACTTTTGAAAAATGAAAAAGTTGGAGATATTGTTGCTTTATTAAATACTATTTATAATAATTCTGAAGAGGATATAAGAATTATTATTACCGCATTTATAAAAATAAAACATGGAGAGCTATTGTTGCACTATTATAATATATGGAATAAAGTTTACAACAATGAAGATATATCATTAATGTTTGTATTTTTTTCAAATAATTATTATGAAAAATCTTTCGATATGTTTTATAATGCATTTTTGATAGAAAAATCAGAAGAATACAAAGTACTGGCTATTGTTTCAGCTATATTTAGTAAAAAAACTGATTTAATTCAAAAAATAATTAATATTGTAGATGATATATACATAAATATAATAAATTCGTACTTGGGAAAAGAAAAAGTCTTACTTAAACAAGATAATTTGATGCATTATACTAAAATATTACAGGAAATTGTATTAGTTTCAAATAATAAAGAAGTATTAAATATGTATCTAAGTAGCATACATAGATTTGAAAGTGCAGAGATGGTCTTCCCAATTGTAAAAATACTAAAAGAAAACAATTTATATGATTATGTAATTAATATTTTGTCTGATGTTTTAAAATATGAGGATAAGTTTGCCCCCAAAATATATTTTGAAATGGGATACTGTTACTATAAATTAATGGATTATAATAATGCTATTATATACTTTAAAGATACCTTGAATTTTGGCTATTCAATAGAGCAGATAATATGTTATTTAAGTTGGATTAAAGACCTTGATAAAAATATAATTGATACTGATATTGACTATGTTATTAAAAGGTATAATAATGCAGTCAATAAACATAGACTGTAATAATATTCAGATTTATAAGTTGTCGAAATTCGAATTACGTTAATTAAATATTTATAGCAATTTATAAATTAGAGTACCAAAATTAGATGCTAAGATAATAATAAAAAGCAAAAGGGTACTAAATAATCACTATAGGATAAATTATCTTAAAGTCTGATTTTTAACATATAGGATAGGAGAAAAAGATGATTGATATCTGCAATATTTTTTAAGAAATAAGTTTAAAAAAATATGTAACTCAGAGATTTATTGTGCATATATAAGAAATAATTTAATTAATTGAGTACATATAGTAAAACTATTAAAGAACATAATTTAAAAAAATTATATTTTTAAAGAAAGTGAGGAGCATAAGTTACATGCGAAAGTATCATAGAGATCAATTATTAGAATTAGTATCAACTCTTCATAAAGCGCATAAAGAAATTAAAAAGCAGATAGAAAATCATAACTATGAAAGAGTAAAAGAAATGCTTATTGAATGTCAGGAAGCGGCCATTCATATAGGAAATTCAATCGAAAAATCAGAAGGAGAAGGATTAGCAGTTATTACATCTATTGAAGAATATTGTGAAGCAGTATATCAGGTGAGCCTTACGGTGGAATCGAGTGTAAATGCCAATAAAGATTATAGACTACTTAATAAGCATATGATAAAGATTCAAACTGGTATTCAAAATGAAATTAAATTAAAGCGTGAAATTGTATTTCTTCCATACAAGGCATCCATGTGGGATTCCTTAGAAAGTATATGGTTAGAAGCAAAGGAAGATCCGAATTGTGAGTGTTATGTGATTCCTATACCGTATTTCGACCGCACTTCAGGTGGTGGATTTGATGGAATGCACTATGAGGGGGATATGATGCCTGGATATGTGCCTATTACTAATTATTTAGAATATGATTTAAGAGTTAGAAAACCGGATATTATATATTTTCATAATCCATATGATCAGCATAATTATGTAACATCAGTTCATCCATCATTCTATTCATCTGAATTAAAGAAATATACAGATATGCTAGTATTTGTACCATACTTTATAGCAGGAAATCAATTTAATAGTTATGATGAGGCAAAAAGAGATATGTATCATGCTACAAGTGGCGTGGTTAATGCGGATTATGTTATTGCTCAATCGGAAGTTTGGGCAAAAGCGGTATCAAGTTGTGGAATCCCACTGTCGAAGTTTCTCATACTTGGTTCACCTAAAATAGATGCTGTATTAAATTCGTTAAAAAATTATAGAGAAATGCCTGAAGAATGGAAAGAATATTTAGAAGGTAAAAAAGTATTTTTAATAAATACAAGTATTGCATCTACATTATCCCCTAATAAGAACATAATTAAAATGATACAAATTATTATTTCAAAAATACTAAGCAATGATAAATGTGCGGTGATTTGGAGACCGCATCCATTATTGAGAGAAACATTAAGTGCTATAAGACCAGAATATATGGATGTGTTTAATGAATTGGTTGAGCATGTTTCAAATCATAAAAGAGCTGTTTACGATATAAGTAGTGATATGCATACAGCATTTACTTTTTCAGATGCATTGATTTCAGATACAAGTTCTGTTCTAAAACTTTATATTGTTACAGAAAAGCCGGTATTAGATATAATTCTGACAGATGAACCTAAGAAATATCTGACATTGGATTGGCTCGGAGTTTATCATTATTATGAAGGGTTATCAGTAGAAAAGTTTATTGATATTGTGATTAATGTCAATGATTATAAGAAAGATGAACGATTAAGCAGAATGAAAAATTCAGTTGCTAATTGTGACGGAACATCTGGTTTACATATTCACAAAGTTATTTTGGAGAAGTTATTAAAGAAAGGGGTGTAAATATATGGCTACAGCTTTGATATTTGCAGGTGGAACTGGTTCGCGTATGAATAGTAAAGCAAAACCGAAACAGTTCTTAGAGTTACATGGAAAATCTATATTGATATATACAATAGAATATTTTGAATTAAATGAAGAAGTGGATAATATTGTAGTGGTGTGTTTAGCTGATTGGATTGATACTTTGAAGGAGCAATTAAAGAGAAATTATATTACAAAAGTAAAAAGTATAGTTGAAGGCGGTAAATCAGGACAGGAATCCATTTATAATGGTCTTAAAGAAATATACCGAAATTCATCAAATCCAGATAAAGAAATTGTTCTTATACATGATGGAGTTAGACCGTTAATATCAAGCCAACTTATAACAAAAAGTATCCAGTCAGTAAGAGAATTTGGATCGGCTATAACGGTAGTCCCTGTTAAAGAAAGTATTATATCGACAGATGATTCGGATAAAATTCAGAAAATTCATAAAAGAAATAACCTAAAAATGGCTAGAGCGCCTCAAAGCTTTTATCTGAAAGATATCTGGTATGTACATAACGAAGCAATAAAAGACAATAAGAGTAATATGGTAGATTCGGCATCGCTTATGATGGAATATGGATATAAATTGCATACAATTGATGGTGTGGAAGAAAATATTAAGATAACTACTTCTTTTGATTATTATATATTTAGAGCAATTTACGAAGCAAGAGAGAATTCGCAAATATTAGGATTATAGGAGAAAAATATGAATTTAGTGAATGATGAAATGAATAAAATAAAAAAATATGTAAATGAAATAGATAATTTATTTGATGATTTGAGAGGGAGTACTATACTTATTACGGGCTCAACAGGACTAATAGGATCTCAATTAGTTAAATTCTTGGCTGCTGTTAACCGAATAAATAATTTGAAAATAAAAATAATAGCACTTGCACGAAATGCCAGTAAAGTATCAAAGGTATTTGGAGACTTGGCAAAATATCCTGAATTAGAAATTATTTATGGAGATATTTTAAATGATATTCAATATGAAAAACAAATTGATTATATTATACATAGTGCATCTATTACAGCATCTAAAGACTTTGTTGAATATCCAGTTGAAACAATACATACTGCACTATCAGGGACAGAGAATATGTTGAAACTTGCAAAAGACAAAAAAGTTAAAAGTATCATATATATTTCGTCGTTGGAAATATATGGAATAACGAAAGAAATAGATATAAAAGAGAATGAATATGGATACATTGAACATCTGAATGTAAGAAGTAGTTATTCAGAAGGAAAACGAATGGCAGAATGCTTATGTTGTTCATATTACAAGGAATATAAAGTTCCAGTAAAAATTATTAGGCTTACTCAATCATTTGGAAGTGGAGTCATGTATGATGATAATAGAGTTTTTGCTCAATTTGCACGTGGCATTATAGAAAATAAAAATATTGTTCTATATACAAGAGGTGAAACAATGCGAAGTTATCTTCATACAATTGATGCGGCATATGCGATAATTACAGTACTTTTAAAAGGGAAAAATGGAGAAGCTTATAATGCAGCTAATCAAGATACAATGATATCTATTGCGAATATGGCACAGAGGTTAGTAGAAAATTATCCGCAAAGCAAAAGTCAAGTAGTATTTGAAGTAGATAAAAATATTGAGAAAAGAGGATTTAATCCAGTAGTAAAGATTAACTTAAATACTGAAAAAATAAATGAATTGGGGTGGACACCTAAATTTTCATTAGAAGATATGTATGAAGATATGATAGAAAGTATGAAAATATCGCAAAAAGGAGAAGGAATAGTCTGATGATACTAAAGAATTGTTCAATGGAAAAGTTTTGCAAGTATACTAAGGACAAAGAATTAATATGTTTTGGAGCTTCTCAGATGCTTATTGATATGTGTTGTTTATATGATGAGTATAATATTTTAGATTTAATTACTGTTATTGTAGACAACAAATTAGATAAACAGAATAAAAATATGGATGTATGTGGAAGGAGTATAGGTGTTATTTCTGTAGATTCATTGAAACAGCGTATAACAGATAAAAGCATAATTGTAATTGTGGCAGCATTCTTTAATGAAATTGTAAATCAATTGGACAATATTCGAGAATTTAACAATATAGAATGCTACATATATCCGATTATGCATTATACGGATAGAAATACCGAAATTGTCGTTGATAATCAAGGAAATGATAAGATTCCTAAAATTATTCATTATTGTTGGTTTGGTGGTAATGAAATTCCTGAATTTGAACGGAAATGCATTGAAAGTTGGAAAAAGTTTTGCCCAGAATATGAAGTGAAATTATGGAATGAGGATAACTATGATGTACATAAAAAACCGTATGTTAGGGAAGCTTATGATAATAAACAATATGCTTTTGTATCAGATTATGTTAGGTTAGATGTAGTCTACAAATATGGAGGTATATATTTTGATACAGATGTCGAGGTAATTAGGCCTTTAAGTTCATTATTAAAGAATCATGCTTTTGCAGGATTTCAACATAATACTAGAGTTAATACAGGGCTAGGCTTTGGAGCTGAGAAAGGAATGGAAATTATTGGAGAAATGAGAGATTACTATGATAATGTCAGTTTCATAAATGAAGATGGAACATTGAATAGAACTCCATGTACACTTTATCAAAATGAAGTTTTAAAAAAGCATGGCTTTAAAGAAAATGGAAAAAATCAAATGATTGATGGTATGATGATTTATCCGCAAGATTATTTTCAGCCTAGGTGTCCTATTACTGGGATAGTTAATATTGTAGAACAAACATATGCAATTCATCATAGTAGGGAATCTTGGGTTAGTGATATAAATCTACGGAAGAGAAAGACTGCACTTTTGAGTATGAAAGAGATAATGAAGCGCACAACGCAAAAATAATCAAATTTTAAATGAATAATAAAAATGTGGTGAAGAAAGTAAGCAATATTATTAACATCTGTTTATGAGAACAAGCTTTGAGGCAATGGGTAGAGGAAAAAATATGATAAATGAAATGAACAAAAATTGGACTGATTTTGTAGACATAAATAAATTACGCGAAACAATTAATAAAAGAAAAATATATATTTGGGGAGCTTATGAACAAGGAAAGTATATATATGATTTCTTAATTAAAAATAAATTTTCAGTTAGCGCGTTTATTGATTCTAAGAAGTGTGGTAATTGTTTTGGGGATTTACAAGTTTATGAACCCAAGATTCTAAAGCAAGGAGGGGGTAGGGATAAGTTTGTTATAATACCACTAACTCGAAGAGAGGAGATATTAAGTTTTCTTAATGAAAATGGGTATGAGGAGAACTCAGATTATATTTATATCGATTATGATGTTACAATTATATCAGTATCTGGATACTATTCTGATTATAATGGAAATGTGATAATTTCAAATGGACGAATTGATTGTGTTAATATTAAATTTACAGGCTATAATAATAAAGTTTTCATTGGTAGTAAGTTCCGCGTTGATGGGAGTATTCAAATTGAATTGAAATATGGTTCTACAATTAAGTTTGGAAGTAATTTTAGATGCTGTAATGATTACATATATATTGAAAATGGAGCTGTTTATTTAGGAGATAATTGTAGTGTTGGGCATGATTCTTATATATGTAGTAGAGAAACGCTAGTTATAGGAAATTCATTTACAGTTACTAGCAATTTGTATTTAGTATGCGAAAAAAATGCACCAATTAATATAGGAAATGATTGTATGCTATCTGATGGAATCCGAATTCGATCAGATAATGGGCATAGTATATTTGATATGATTGAAGAAAAGAATCTATCTCTATGCAATGAGCAGTATGTAAAAATAGGTAATCATGTATGGATAGGTATGGCGACAACTATATTATTTAATTCTGATATTGGAGAAGGAAGTGTTATCGGTGCTAATAGCCTGGTAAAGGGAGAGTTTCCGCCAAATTGCATTATTGCGGGTAATGCTGCAAAAGTAATTAGAGAAAATATAAAATGGGATAGGCGAAATAATCTTAAATTTAACGAGTTTATTGGCAATTTATAATTGAAAGTGTTTAAAAATAGTATCAGCATAATTATGAAAATGTGCGAATATTGAGTTAGAATTATAGATGGTGATTGAAATCAATAATAAGAATGAAAAAAATTAGAGGTTGTTGGATGAAAATTAAGAAATGCACTATACATAAGTTAAATAAAATAATAAAGAATAGGGAAATAATTTGTTTTGGTGCTGGGAATGCATTGAAATCATTGTGTAGTAATTATAGATATTTTTATTTTGAAAAATATATTAAATATATTGTCGATAATGACCAGAATAAAGTTGGAAATATTATGAATTTGAATGGAAAAGATGTTATCATTCATTCGTATGATTATTTAACTAAAAATATAAAGAGTAATGATGTTATTTTAATTTCAAATAAATATTATTCTGATGAAATTGCTAAGCAGTTAATGATGTCAGAAAAATTGAAAAATGTAGAATGTTACTTTTACCCAAATGAGAAAAGAGGAATAGCATCATTTTTTCAATGGTTCGCTAAAAAGTTTCCATTAAGTAACACATTACTATTTCAAGGACCAGGTGATTTTTATGAAAATAGCTATGCAATAAGAGATTATCTAGTTTCAGCTGGCCTTATGAAAAAATATAAATTGGTATGGATTGTTAATAGTGATATTAAGTGTAAGGATACTACAAAGGAAAAATATATAGTTAGAAATTGTTTGAAATATTCAACATCAATCAAAGAAATTCTGAAATATGTTTACTATTTTTCAACGGCAAAATATATATTCTATGAAAGTGCACCTATACCTAAATATCGGGATGAACAAAAGTTAGTTTTTCTAGGACATGGAGCATATTCGTTGAAGAAATCAAAAGGCATTATAGTTACTTCGCGGATGGTAGACTATGTTTTATGTCCATCAGAAAAGTGTATAGCTGGTGTTTGTGATCAAACAAGAGCTTTTGAAGATCAAATATTTATTTGTGGCTGTCCAAGAAATGATATCTTATTTTCTAAGAATAGAGTGATTGATAAAGTAGTTTCAGTTGATAAGAATCAGAAAATTATTATTTGGATGCCGACTATGCGTCAAGCAAGTTGGTCTGAGCGAAAAGATTCAGAAAGGATATTTGCTCATGGGTTACCTTTATTAGAGGGAAAAGAGGATTTTGAACAATTGAATAATTTGTTAGGAGAGTTAAATATGATATTGGTTGTAAAACCACATCCGTTTCAAAGGTTATCCGTATATGATTTAAATCAGTATGACAATATAAAGTTTGTTTTATCACAAACTTTACTTGACAAGAATATAAATTTGTATGAATTAATGAAAGACACAGATGCACTTATTTCAGATTATTCATCAGTAAGTTTTGATTATATGTTATTGAATAAGCCTATTGCATATGCGATTGATGATATGAAAGAATACAAATTAGGATTTGCAATGGATAATCCCTTGGAATTTATGCCGGGGCATCATTTGCTAACAAAAAATGATTTGTTTAATTTTATTTCAGATATTGCAAATACTGAGGATAGATATAAAGAAAAGCGTAAGGAGATTTGTGATTTTGTTCATAAATATCAAGATGGAGAAAATAGCAAACGTGTTATTGAATTTTTGGGTATAGGGAGTGAATAGTGATTTATGATTAAGCGGATAAGCGTATTAATTTTAGTATTAGAGACAGGGAAAAACTTAGGTGATGCTGTAATTGGACATTCTACCAGGTATATTCTAAATAAGATATTAAAAGAAAAAGATGTTGAATATGATTTGATTTCTAGGGATTTATTTAGTGGGGGATATAGGCAAGAAATTTGTGAGGCTGATTTAGTGGTTTTTGCAGGAGGGGGATTGATTTCTGATAAATATGAGACTATTGTTAAGCATATTAATGAGGTAACTATGTTGGCTGATGTAGTAGGTACAAGTGTTATATTTAATGCAGTAGGAATTGAGGGATACCGAGATAATGAAGAATGTGAAATATTAATACGAGCATTAAATCGTAGTTGCGTGAAGTTCATTTCTACACGTGATGATATTGATTTATTAAATGAAAAGTTTATTACAGATAATTCACGTATAAAATCATTAAAGGTAGCTGATTCGGCAGTATGGACAAGTGAAGTATATAACATAAGAAAGAATAAATTCTCTAATATAATTGGAATTGGAGTAATAAGAAGTGGTGTTTTTGAAGACAACGGTATAGATTTTAATGAGATGCGCCAATTAGAACTTTGGAGTAGAATTATATCTGAACTTGAAGAAAAAAAAGAAGAATGGGTATTGTTTACTAACGGATTGGAAGTAGACTATGAATTTGCAGTAAGGATCCTTGAATATATAGGAAGAAGTGGGGAGATAAGCAATAAAATCATAAAGCTTCCAGTAGATGATGAGGAATTTGTAAGAACTATTTCTGATTTTAAGGGTATAATTGCTGCGAGAATGCATGCAAATATAATTGCATATTCATTAGATATACCGACAATTGGAATAGTATGGAACCCTAAATTGGAATTCTTTGGTAAGACTATAAGTGCAACTAATAGATTCTTTAAGATAGATAAGTGTAATGCAATAAATATAGTAAATGAGCTTGAAAATGCCATCAATCAAGGGTACGATCGTAAATTCTTTAATGATTATAAAGAAACTACATATACATCGTTAAATGAATATATAAATCAGTTTATTGATAATAAGATTTACTATATTGAGAAGAGAAAGTGCTTTAGTAAGAAAAAAATAATCGTTTTTGGGACAGGAACTGTAACCCAAATTAAAACAAATTCTAATTTTTATGAATTTATAGAATATTTTATTGATAGCGATGAAAATAAAAAAAATAATATGCTGTTTGGAAAGATGATATATACTCCAGAAAAGCTTTTAGAAGAAGATTTTAATAATATCTTTGTTATTGTCAATACTTTTGTTTTCTATAAAGAGATGACTGTAACATTAAAAAAGATTGGGCTTCAAGAAAATGTACATTTTGGTTCGCTTGAATATTATTGTATGAAGAATGACATAGATGTGTATTTACCAAAAGCATGGAAAGAGCGAGAAGAAAGTAAAGAAGTATCCGTTAATAATAGTTCAAGGTGGAATGATAGAATTGCAGCAATGTCTCAATTTATTGATGAATCTGCTCAAGTTATCCTTGATTTAGGCTGTGGGCAAGAAAAATTAAAAAAATACTTAAGGCCAACGATAAACTATGTAGGTGTAGATTATATAAAGAGAAAAGAAGATACTATCGTATGTGATTTTAATAATCGAGAATTTCCTAAAAAGAAAGTAGACACAGCTTTTGTGAGTGGTGTTTTTGAATATATAGTTGATACAGAGTGGTTTATAAATGAAATTAGCTTATGCTGTAATCAATTTATAATATCTTATAATGCGTTTGAGCTAAGACCGGAATGTGGATTTAGAAAAACTGAAGGGTTTGTGAATAAATATACTACGGCAGAATTAATTACATTGGTGCAGAAATATGGATTTAGATTAAATGATTCTAGATATTTTTATCCGTATCAGGTACTATTGAATTTTGAAAAAATTTAGAATGTTAGTAATGGGAGGATTTCAATGTTGTTTGAGACTGAAAAGAATATAGTTATATGGGGAACTGGAAATACTGCAAGAAAACTGTATTATAAATTGAGACACATACATAATGTTCGTGGTTGGACTGAAAATTTAATGGTAAAAGGCATTGTGAAAACTATTTACAATAAGCCGGTATTAAGTCTTGAGGAAATTTCAAAAAAGGACCTGATTATTATTGCTAGTGAAAAATACTGGGAAGAAATTGTTCTTCAAATAGATAGTATGGGATATGAATTCTTTAAGGATTATTTTCCTTATTGGATTATTGAGAATACGTACATTGATTGGATGAAACTTGTTAAGATTAAAGATATGGGAATAAAGTTTGATTTAGTACAAATAGTACGAAAGATGACTCGAGGAAAAAAGCTAGCAATTATCAATGGGAATTGTAATACCACAAGTATTCAAAGATATTTGGAAAGCAACAAGGAATTTAATAGAAATTTTATTTTTATACAGATTCCTCGTGTTTGTGAAGCTAGAAGTGGTGTTAATTTGGCGGCGATTGCTATGCCTGAATTATGGCAATTATGTGATTTATTTATTTCACAAAAAATATTATTGAATAATGAATTTGCAAAAGAATTTGCAACAGAATACATTGTGTCTCAATTAAGGGAAGATTGTCAAAAAATAATAATAGCTAACATGTTTTTTGTGGGATATTGGCCACAGTGTAAGCAACCAAACGCCAAACCATTAAAAGAAATTAGCTTTAGAGGGTTATTTCCATATGGAGATAAAAATGTGGATCAAATGATGGAACATGGTGAATATACTCCAGACGAAATAATTAGTAAAATAAGCGATGAAAATTTTTACTGTTTAGATGATATACTTGAAACAGGTGAGAAGTCATTGAATGAATTAAAAAGGAGGGAGGAAGATTGCACTGTAAAAATGTATGATTATATAGAAGAGCATTGGAAAGAGCGACAGCTATTTTATGCTCCAGGTCATCCTAATAATGAATTATTAAAAGAATGTGCTAAAAGAATTTTAACTGTGCTGAAAATTCAAGAAAAATTCTTTAAACATGAGAGATACTTGGATACTCATTATTCTTTAAGAAGCCAGGACTTAGTGATATATCCGTCGGTAATTAAGGCGTTGAATTTAGAAGATTATTTGGATTCTTTTTTTGCGAATAAATTGATTGATATGGAGATAAGAAGCTTTGATGAATACATGAGAACTTTTATTGATTATTGTTATGATTAAAGAAGATTTGAGGTTTATCAATGAAATATAAGATGAAGAATACAATTACAAGACTAGAACTTACTTCTGATGAGTTGAGAAATTTGCAGTTGAATATTTTGGAAAATTTAATAGAATTTGATAGGATATGCCGGAAGTATAACATAAAATATTCTATTGATGGTGGAACGTTCTTAGGGGCAGTAAGGCACAAGGGATTTATTCCGTGGGATACAGATGCAGATGTTGTAATTATGCGTGACGATTATACTCGCTTTTTGGAAGCATGTAAGAAAGAAATGGATGAAACTAGTTTTTTTTTGCAAGATTATACAACAGACAGATATTATCGTTGGGGATATTCAAGGTTATTACTTATTGGTACAGAATATGTTAGAGCGGGTTATGAACATATCCCAGCTAAGAATGGAGTATTTTTAGATATTTTTATAATGGATGGAGTACCAGATAATGTTCTATTTCGACGAATACATAAATTTTTATGCCTAGGTATAAGAAAAATTCTCTGGTCAGAAGCGGGGAAAGTAGTTCATCCGAATTATTTTATGAGAAAATGGTATAGTGTGTTATCTTTAATTTCGAGAGACGAAATTTTTATATTTCAAAATAAATTAGCGAGAAAGTGTAATAAGAATAATACAGAGTTGATTTGTCACATGTGTTCTCCGCACCCTAAAAAACATTCGTATGGTTTTCCACGCAAGCTTTTTGAAGAATTATCAGAGTATGAGTTTGAAGGAAAATTATTTTATGGTTTCTCCAATTATGATTGGTATTTAGAGTCTATTTATGGAGATTATATGAAGTTGCCAGAAGAAGAAGATAGAGTAAGTCATATTCCTTGTTCAGCCATCAAGTTATTTAAAAATTAGCAATAAGAATTGAATGATTCCTATTAAGTTGCCGATGACGTGAAGAAAATAGTGAATGTTATATGCCTATAATTAATATAGTATAATTATAATCACAGAGATTAGATTCATTTTAATATAGGTTGTTGAATAATTAATTTTTATGAATGGTTATTTGAGAAAGTGTTCTCAGGAATCAAAGATTTTAAGGATATTATATCGATTTTATTTCCATCTGTTTTTTATTAAATTCATCTATTAAATAGGCTAACAAAACCAATTTTATATGACGTTCGTATCGGGATTGCCATAAAGTCTTGGATTTTCTAAGTTATATAAACCTTTTAATACAGAGAATAATTGCTCCATTTTCAACCTGTTTTTATATAGATTTACTGCGATAGGAGATTCGAAAAGCAAAGCATTTTCATATAGTTTATCAATTAATGCCTCAATACTTTTAGCTTTACACATATTTATATCAGTTAATTAATTAAATTCTAGTTTTGTGGCAATTTCAAACTACTCAGTTAAATGATATGCTGCATCAGCAAGTATTAAAAATGGGTTATAAATTTTAGCTTTATATGATAAATCTAGAACTTGATTATCATGAACAATAGCAGTTGTTAAATCAAAAAACTAATGGAATAATATCAGTAACTGTTACAATACAGTGTAATTTATAACCTTAATAATATCTTAGACGTGTACATTTACTGGATTTAGCTTCGCTATCGTATTTTGAAATTCTTAAGGCAGTAGCGTCAATTGCACACAATCTAGTTTCTGGATTGATAAATTCAATAAACATAGAATAAATACCATAGTATATATGTTTCTCTAAAGCTTTAGCTCTTAATGAAAATGTAGAATAATCAGGAATTTGATTAAGATTAATTATAGATTGAAATACATAATTTTATTTTATTTCATATTCAAGTTCACTTAGACGGAATATACTATTTTTATTACCATATAAAATATAAGCAACTATTTGTTCGTCACAATATTTACGTGGTCGGCCTTTAGTATTTTTGATATTTGAATTTAGTTTAGTAAATGCTATTTTGACAGCTTTCAAAATTTTGAAATTATCATTTTCGTTTTTAATCTGTGATGGTGTAATCATATTTGAGTCATTCCTTATGTGATGTATTTGGGCTTTAGCGAAATTATCATATTACAAAGGAATGGCTTATTTATTTTTTTATAAATTTTGTTTACTCAACAGCTTATAATAATATAAATTTAAATAATAGTTTAGATAAACGAGATATTTGTATGTGAATTTATAAGGTAACTAATATCAACAGGCTTCAAGTTAAATTAAAGGATGTGTAATAAAATATGGATGAAAGAGAAGAGCTAACAGCAGAGCTACAATGGATCAAATATAGAACCAGAATGTTAGATGTTATTGAAGAAAAGCTATTAAGAATGAGACAGATTGCAGAGATTATAAAAGAATCTAATCTTAGTGCTGATGAAATTGAATCTATAAATATGGAATTCAATAATTTAGCAGAGCAAATTAGAGCATTAGATGGAGAAAGCAGAAAAGTTGATGAAAATATAGATAATGAATGAGTATCGTTACTTGATAGATAATTTCTATGCACATTTTTATTTTGAGAGGATTATATAAATAATTGAAAATTTATTGATGAAATATAAGTTGTGAAATTCAAGTTTATGGTAATACTCAGAAAATAATGAAATCATATTGCTAAAGATAACTTTAATATTTACGACAATAAACTATAGTTAGATGTAAGCCTCAATAATAGACTTATTTATTAATTTGATTTTTAAATAAAGATTACGGAGTTATAACAAGGAAAGGATATGATTTTATGGATATAGGTGCAATGTCAATGGGGATGCATCAAGCATCACTTCAAAATGCAATTTCAATATCAGTTATGAAAATTGCTATGAATAGCGGTGTTGAAGCAGCAACAACTCAAATTACAGATATGATGAATGCAAATATGGCTGTAGATACAAGTAAAGGTACCAATATAGATGCAAGAGTATAATTTACAATAATAGAGTAAAGGAGGTTTTGTAAAGTGAGACTTACTCATAATATGTTTTCGTTGAGTATATATAAAACATACAAAAACAGAATTGAAGATAATGCTAAAGCGCTAAATAATATAAGTACGGGGAGCAAATTAAGCTCAGCTAAAGATAATCCTAATAATATAGGAAAGAATGAAACTCTAAAAATACAAGTATTAACAAATGATGCGGCAAGTAAAAATATTCAAGATACTAATTCTATGATTCAAACTTTTGATGGTTCACTACAGGAAATAAATGATAGTTTGAATAGAATGAGAGAACTAGCTGTTAGTGCTGGATCAAGTGCATTAACTGCTGAAGATAAGAAAATTATTCAAAGTGAAATTGACAACGTAAAATCAAATATAAATGAGCTAGCTAACAATACAGAATTTAATGGTATTAAATTATCAGTTTCTAGTACGACAAGCTTAAATTTGGAGCCTACAAAAATAATAAAAAGTGGTATTGGAAATATGGATGATGAGAGTATTGATATACCTTTTTTTGATGTAAGTGCATCAAATTTAGGCATTAGCGAACTTGATATAAATAATGTTGATGCCTCTGTAGGTGCCATTGATATAGCTACTCAAATGGTTAGTAGAGTAAGAAGTAAATATGGATCGATACAAAATAGATTAGAGAGTACAGCTGATTATTTAAGTAATAAAGATATAAACATTCAAATTACTCAAAGTAGAATAGGGGATGCAGATATCGCTGAAGAAATGATGAATTATTCAAAAAGTCAATTATTGGTTAACTCTTCAATTGGATTAATGGCGCAAAGCAATAATTTTCCTAAAGATTGTTTGAATATTCTAGGTAATGTTAAATAAGACAGTAGCAATGTAATAATTTAAATAATAAACTAATAGTAGAATTGGATAATCTACTATTAGTTTATTTTTATTGTACTGATTTATAAATATTTATGAGATATATGTAAATATTAATTTATAATTATACGAATTTTATCGAAAATATGAAAATAATTGTGGTGAAAATTTACTAAATGATTTATAATAAAAAGAATGAATTATGAACTATAAATTATAAATGATACTAGCACACTTATTGAAAAGTAAGGCCGCAAAGCTATGAGTCTAAGGGAAAGTTTGTTTTCTACGATTGTCAGGTTGCCAAAGTATAATTATTATAATAAATTTTATATTTATTAATTTTTTCTATATTTTGGTGACTATGTATTAATAGTCATTTTTTTATTTTGAAAAGATGGCGCGCCGTTAGTATTTTATTTATGTGTATACAGGAAATAAAGTTTAGGAATATGTTGTCATGTCATATTTGATAGAATCAAGGAATAAAATTACAAACGATGTATAAATAACATATAATAGTAAATAGTTTGGAGAGGATTTGAAAAAAAATTATAGATAAAATGTCTTAATTATTTTATAATTAAATTATTAATGAGTTATTTGTAAAATAATTAAATTATAATATAACTTCTAAGCAAATAATTGAAGTTATGATTTTGGATATAAGGTTAATGTTTTAGTTAGAGTTTTTGAATTTTATGATATTAAATGAGAATAAATAAGGATGTGAATTTATGAGTATACAATCTATTAATTTTGATTCTACATATGATTTGATTAAATCAGGAATTAAAGCATCAAATATTAGAGCTAAGACAATTGCTAATAACATGGCGAATGTTAATACTAAAGATTATAAGAGATTTAATGTTGTGTTTGAAGAAAATTTAAAGAACGAAAATTCCTCAGCGTTAGAATTAAAAAGGACAAACCCCCTACATTTTTCTAGCACAAATTCAGAAAAGGAAAATATATCAATTGAGCAAGATAAAAGCACTAGTATGAGAAGTGATGGGAACAATGTTGATTTAGATATAGAAAAAGTAAATCAAGCGGCGAATACTCTTAAATATAATGCATTAATAACAGAGATTAATGGCAAGTTCAATAATTTAAGAACTGTTATGAAGTAAATGTACAGTGGTTGAAACATAAAGATTTTCAAAATTTATAAGTTAATAAGACATTTGAAGAATTCTATCAGAAGATATACAAGGAGGGATGTAAATGAACGCATTTAGTTCGATGCAGATAAGTGCAACAGGGCTTTCAGCAGAAAGGCTAAGAATGGATACAATAACCGCAAACATGGCGAATGCAAGTACTACAAGAAGTGCTGATGGAAGCGGCCCATATGTGAGAAAGGTAGCTGTATTCCAAGAGGCGCTTGACGCGAATAAAGAAATGGCCGGAGTAAAAGCAGTAAAAATTGAAAAGGATTCATCACCTTTAAGAAAAATATACGATCCAACTCATCCTGATGCAGATGAAAATGGATATGTTACTATGCCTAATGTAAATGTATTAAATGAAATGGCGGATATGATGGTAGCAACAAGATCTTATGAAGCTAATGTAGATACATTTAATGCTTTAAAAAGTATGTTTTCTAAGGCATTAGAAATTGGGAAATAGGAGTGATTTATAAATGAGAATAGAAAACAGGTTTGCACAAAACGAGATTTTATTTAATAAAAAGTTTGAAAATATAAATGATAATAAAGCTAAAAGTGAAAATATGAGCGTCGTTAGCTTTGGAGATGTTCTGAAAAAAACGGTAGATGATACCAATGATAAAATGGTAAATGCCGATATAACTTCAACGAAATTTATTAGGGGAGAGGATGTAAGTATCGATGAAGTAATGGTTAAGAACCAAGAAGCTAGTTTAAGTTTACAATTTCTGGCTCAAACTAGAGATAAGTTATTGGAGGGATATAACCAATTATCAAAGATGCAATTGTAGTAAGGTGAGGAGAGCTAAATAATGAAAAAACTTTTAGAAAAAGTTAAGGGGCTTTTGGAAAAGTTTAAATCCCAAAGTAAGAAAATAAAGATTGTTGTTATAATTGCAGTTTTAACAGTTATTATCGCAATAATAAGTTCATTTTTTTATTCATCTTCTAATAAATATCAGGTATTATTCTCTAACCTTGATCCTACAGATGCTCAAACGGTAGTAAATACTTTAAATGAAAAGAAAGTTGATACAAAGATTGATAGTGCAAATAATACAATTTGGGTTTCGAAAGATCAAGTAGATGCATTAAGATTAGAATTGGCACCAACTTTGACATCTGGAAGTAAGGGTTATGAACTTATGGATAATGCTAGTTCATTTGGAATGACAGATGAGGAGTTTAAGATAAAAAAGGTTAGAATGCAGCAAGGTGAATTAGAGAAAACTATAAAAAGTTTTCCGCAAGTGGAAGATGCAAGAGTACATATAACTGAAGCTCAAGATTCTGTTTTTGTGAAGGACAAGGAGCCAGGTAAAGCCTCGGTTTATTTAAAGATAAAAAAGGGCGCAACACTTAATGAAGAGCAAGTTAAATCAATAGTCGCATTGGTATCAGGTGCTACGCAGAATATTCCAAAAGAAAATATTGATGTAGTAGATGACAATATGAAATTACTTACAAAAGATATTAATTCTAGTGAGACGGATAAAGTAAGTTCAGAAGAAATTGCAAAACAACAAGATGCAGAAAAAGTATATGAAGATAAATTAAAAAAAGAAATAGTAAATTTATTAGAGCCAGTTGTAGGTAAAGGTAAAGTAAGGGCAACTGTTAACGTGGATTTGGATTTTGATTCGAAACAAAAGACACAAACAGTTGTAGATCCCAATAAAGTAATTGTAAGTCAAGAAAATTCGAAAGAATCAAATAATTCAACAACAGGAACAAATAGCCAAAGTCCTGTAGATAATAATATGAGTAATCAGGCAACGACAAATAACAATAATAATTCAGTTTCAACTAAAGAAGATCAAAAGACGAATTATGAAGTTGGTAAAAGCGAATCAAAGGTTATAAGTGCACCAGGAGAAGTAAAGAGACTTACAGCGTCAGTTGTAGTTGATGGTAGTTTGGATGATGCAACTAGACAAACTCTTGAAAACGCGATTGGAAATGCGATTGGCTTAAACAAGCTTAGAGGAGATGAAGTTTCGTTACTTGGAATGGCGTTTGATACAACTGAGCAACAAGCGGCTAAAGCAGAAATAGATTCTATGAATGCAGATGCAGCTACAGCAAGCAGAAATCAAATGATAATAATTGCCAGTGTTCTAGGGGCATTACTACTCGGAATAATTATCTACTTACTAACTAGAAGAAGAAAGAAGAAGAAAGTTGAAAATGAACAATTATTAAATACTTTAATTGACGATAGTATAGTACCAAAAGAGCCAGAGGATTTTGACCCAATAGAATTTGAAGTTAAGACTAAAAAGTCTCATTTAGAAGAAGAAATTAAGAAATATGCAAAAGAAAAACCAGAACAAGTTGTAGAAATAATTAAGTCATGGTTGACTGAAAATGAGAGGTGATAGCTATGGCAAAAGAACACCAGCAATTAACAGGAGTTCATAAGGCGGCAATTTTATTTATAACCCTTGGACCAGAAGTTTCATCAGGTATATTAAAAAGATTACCTGAAGCTGAAATTCAAAAGATAACTTATGAAATTGCTAATATTACTTCTGTTACACCAGAGCAAAGAGAAGAAATATTAAATGAGTTTTTACAAATAAATAAAGCTAGAGATTATATAATTGAAGGCGGAATGGACTATGCTAAGGTATTATTGTCAAAGGCATTAGGAAGTCAAAGAGCGGGGGAGATATTGGAAAAGGTATCAGAAGCCACAGCTCAATACAGACCGTTTTCAATTGCTAGAAAAGCGGATTCTCATCAATTGTTAAATGTGATTATATCAGAGCAGCCACAAACTATAGCTTTAATATTATGTTATCTTCAACCAGATAAAGCAGCCCAAGTTATGGCGGAATTACCAGAAGAAACACAGAGTGAAGTTGCATATAGAATTGCTACCATGAATAATACATCTCCTATGGTAATTAAAGAAATAGAAGCTGTATTAGAAAGCAAGTTATCTTCAGTAGTAAGAACAGAGATGACAAGTTTAGGTGGAGTGGAAACATTAGTTAGTATACTAAATGCTGTTGACAGAACTACTGAAAAGAACATTACTGAAGGTTTAGAAAGAGAAGATGCAGAACTTGCTGATAAAGTTAAGAGTTCAATGTTTGTATTTGAGGATATTGTTTCACTTGATGACGTATCTATTCAAAGAATTCTTAGAGAAGTGGAAGCTGGAGATCTTGCTCTTGCACTTAAAGGATGTTCTGATGAAGTGGCTAACAGTATTTATAGAAACCAATCAAAGAGAGCTGCTGCTTCATTAAAAGAAGATATGGAATTCTTAGGACCAGTAAGAATTACGGATGTTGAAAAAGCTCAGCAGAAGATTGTTGCTGTTATTAGAAGGCTAGATGATGCAAATGAAATCATCATTGCAAGAGGTGGAGAAGATGCAATCATCGTATAACTTAATTAAAAAAGCCTCGGCGAAACAAGGGGAAAGTAAAATTATTTCTACTAAATATAATATTAAAATGCCAGTATTTGAAGAAATTGAGGTAGTTAGCGAAGAAGAAGTAGTAGTAGTAAAGGAACCAGAAGTTGATCCAGAAGAACTACTAAAGCGTTATGAAGATATTGGACAAAGAATAATACAAGACGCAAAACAGGAAAAACAAATGATTGCCTTAAGAGCTCAAATGGATGCGAATGCTGCTGAAAAGAAAGCCTATGAAAAAGGTTATGCTCAGGGCCTTGAAAATGGATATGATGATGGTTATAAGAAAGCATATGATGAAACAATTGAAACAGCAAAAGCAGAAGCAGCAGAAATTGTAAGTAAAGCAGAGATTCTTTTAAGATCAGCTCATGAAAACTATGAAAAGTATTTAGAAGATAAAAAGTCAGATGTATTAAAATTAGCATTAGATATAGCAGAAAGCATTTTACAAAAATCACTAAGTAAAGAAGATTCATTAAATTTAATTGTTGAAGAGGCTTTTAAAATATCAAAAGGAGAAGACAATGTTATTTTGAGGGTCAATTCCATTCATGCTGAAGAGTTAAAAACTCAAGTAGAAAAATGGAAAATAGCATACAGTATAAAAAATGAAATATTCATATTAGTTGATGACTTTATGGAGCCAGGAAATGCTGTTTTAGAAAAAGGTAGTGGGATAGTTAAAGTTGGTATTGAAACTGGAATGGAACAAATGCGGAAGGCAATACTTGGATAAGTGTAAAAAAATAAAGGAGTAGTTCTATATGCTAGATTTAAACTTGGATTATAACAAGTTGATTAAAAAGGTGAATAATACCTCTACAATATATAGTGAAGGTGTTGTTAAAAAGGTAATAGGGCTAACTATAGAAGTACAAGGTATTAAAGCGTTTATAGGAGAACTTTGTATTATATATAATCAGAAAAATGTTCCAATAAATTGCGAAGTCGTGGGGTTTAGAGATGAGTTTGTTATTCTTATGCCTCTTGATGAACTTATAGGTATTTCTCCGGGGTGCAGAGTGGTACCACAACACAAACCATTAAGTGTTAAATGCTCAGATAAGCTGCTAGGGCATATTCTTGATGGCCTTGGAAAGCCTATAGACTGTGAGGAACTTTTTATAGATGGAGAGGAATACCCACTAGAAAATGATGCTCCAGATCCTTTGAGAAGGAAAAGAATTAAAGAAATAATGCCGACAGGAGTTCGAGCGATAGATGGATTCTTAACCTGCGGAGATGGACAAAGAATAGGGATTTTTGCAGGTAGTGGAGTTGGTAAGAGTACAACACTTGGTATGATAGCAAGGGAAGCTGAAGCAGATGTAAATGTTATTGCATTGATTGGGGAAAGAGGAAGAGAAGTTCTAGAGTTCATAGAGAAAGACTTAGGACCAGAAGGGATGAAAAAATCTGTTGTAGTATGTGCTACATCAGATAAACCTGCCCTAATAAGGCTTAAAGGAGCATTAACAGCTACAGCAATTGCTGAATACTTTAGAGATAATGGTAAGAAAGTAATCCTTATGATGGATTCTGTAACAAGATTTGCTATGGCTCAAAGAGAGGTTGGACTTGCTATTGGAGAACCTCCGGCAACAAAAGGATATACTCCTTCTGTATTTGCAAAACTTCCTAAGCTTATGGAAAGATCGGGAACATCGTCAGATGGATCAATTACAGCTTTTTACACGGTTCTGGTTGATGGGGACGATTTTAATGAACCTATAGCTGATGCTGTTAGAGGTATATTAGATGGGCATATAGTTTTATCAAGAAGCTTAGCTCATAAGAATCACTATCCGGCTATTGATATATTAAATAGTGTTAGTAGACTTATGAATCAGATCGCACCCAAGGAGCTTAAAGAAGCTGCATCACTCGCAAGAGACCTTTTAGCAACTTATAAAGATTCAGAGGATTTAATTAATATTGGTGCTTATGTTAAAGGAAGTAACAAAAAAATAGATATGGCAATTAGTTATAATGATGCGCTAAATAAATTTTTACGTCAGGGAATTGATGAAAAATCAAGTTACAAAGAAACAGAAAATACTTTAATGTCAATGTTTAGATAGAAATTATAGAGTTTTAGCTAGTAAACAGCTAAAACTAATTATAATTACAAGTATCTTAATAGTGAAAATTGGCAAAGGGAGGTTTAGTTTTGGCTGAAAGATTCAAATTTGGATTAGAAAAACTTCTTGAAATGAGAGTCACTAATGAAGAAGAAAGCAAGAGATTATTTACTGAAAGTCAGAGAGAAAAAAAGAAGGTAGAAGAAAAGCTAGAGGAACTTAACTCAAGTTATAATAAGTATAAGGGGATAACACCTAATGAGGATGTAGTGTACCAAAAACTAAAAAGGTATTATATTCAAGGTGTTCAAAATGGAATTAAAACGGCTGAGAAGGATTTAGTTATTAAAAATCAAGAAGTTGACCAAAGAAGAAAAGATTTAACAGCAAAACAAATGGAAAGAAAAACTGTACAAACGCTAAAAGAAAAAAAGTATTCTGAATATATTAAGGAGCAAGATAGACTAGAGCAAATAAATCTAGATGAATTAGCTCTTTATGCATATGTAAGAAATCAAAAGATGTAAAAAATTAAAGAATATATAATTAAATTTTTTATAGTTATAGTATGTGAAAGGAGGTGAAAATAATGATTGTAAATACAAAAAGTAGTGCTGATAATTTATTAAAATCATTAGATACAAGTTCAAATAATAAGTCTATATCAGAATTTCATAAAATCGATAGTAAAAAAGATATTCATTCGAGTAACGATTTTAAAAAAGTATTAAATTCAAGATCTAATCAGCAAGAACATAATAAAAAAATAGATAATTCTAATAATAAGGAATCAATAAGTCAGGTTAATGATACTAATACCAACAAGGTTGGTGATGATAAGGAAAAGCTCGAGGAATTAGAAAAGGAAAGTCAATCATCATCTAAGGAAAATGCAAGTGACATATTAACAGAATTGTTGAATTTACTTACTAGATTAGGTATTAAGAAAGAAGATTTAAAATTAAACGAAAATATTAATACTAATGATTTGAAAGCTTTAATTGGAAGTATTGATAATAAATCATCGAATGGTACGAGCAATATCATGGAAAAGATAATGGAACTATTAAAAGATGATTCGGTGAAAGATAAGTTAGATGTTAATTCACTAAAAACTATTGAGAAGATTTTAGGTAATTTAAGCGCTAAGCTTGGAGATAGTGATATAAATTCTACAAAAGGTATTAAAAGTTTAATGTCCGAAATATCTAATATATTAGATGGTAGAGAAAACAAAGATAACAAAATATTAAATCTTGAAGATGTGTTAGGTAAGAATTACTCACAAGAAAATAGTGAAAGTTCAACTAATAGTAATAATTCTGAAACTTCAAAGGGAAATAGTAATGGAATCTCAAAAGAGGAGAAGTTTTTAAATTCTTTAGTTGGTGACAATAAAGATGATTCATTGAATAAAATAAATTTATTTGGAACACGAACTTCAGCTATTCAGAATCAGGGAGTAAACAATGTTAGAGGACTTACAGTTAATCAAGCTACATTAACAGATGATTTAATTAGGGATGTCAAATTTATGAGTAATAACTCACTTAAAGAATTGACAGTTAAAATTAATCCGGGCAATCTAGGTGAGATAACAATTAAATTAGTTCAAGAAGATGGGCTGATGAAAGCTAATTTCAAGGTAAATTCAAAAGAAACAGCCGATTTACTTTCGCAGAATTTGTCAGATATCAAAAAACAATTAGGTGAGCAAAATCTAAAAATATCGGATGTTAATATTGAGCTTTATCAAGATGATACAACATTCTATAGAGGACAGAGCTTTGATAGACAGTTTTCTGACAATAGAGAAGGAGCTGATAGTAGAAGCAACAATGTTATATCCAATGAAAATATAGGTGTTGAGAGTGAACTAGAATCCAGTGATGTATTCAATGATAGCAATTTAGACTTATTTGCTTAGGAGGTGAAACTTATGTCTATAGGAACAGAAATGAATCATAATTATATTAGTGGGGCTGATGCTGTAACAAATGCTAAAAATTCTAAAGCAGCACAAGCTGTGGGACAATCAACAACAGATAGAGGAACTCTTATTACAAAATCAACTACTACTTTTGATAAGAACGCATTTTTAAAGATTCTTTCAGCTCAGCTTAGCAACTTAGATCCGACTCAAAATCAAGATTCAAGTGCATATGTGGCACAGATGGCTCAATTTGCATCGATGGAACAAATGCAGAATTTAAATACAACTATGTCAGATTATGCTTACCAACAAATGATTGGGAAAAAGGCAATAATAAACGAGAAGTATGATGATGGCACAAATGTTGAAGGTTATGTAACTAAGATAACAAAAAAGTCTAGCGGGACTTATGCTACCATGACAATTAATGGGAAAGAAGAAGAAATAGATGTCACTAAGATAATAGGAAGTGTACAAACAACAGATAGCAATACAACTGCAAATAACAGAGCAGCTCTTAATTCGGATTTTTTAGCAGCTTCGGCTTTAGCAGATAAACAGCAAAATATCGTTATAGCAACAGTAGATGACAAGAATAAGACTGTACTTATAAAAGGAAAAGTTGTAGGTGCTTATATTGATACTGTTAGCAGTGCAACAGTAAAAATAAAGGTTGATGTTTTGGATGATGATGGAAATTCAACTGGGAAAACTAAAACCTATGACTATGGCGATATAGTAAGAGCTGGTGATTTAACTGATGATGAGATGAATGTTAGCTTAAATACTACGACAACAAGTGAAAGTAAAACAGGATCAAATACAAGCGATTCTACTACAAATACAGAGACTGAGTCAGTTACAAGTGATTCCACAAGTACTACAAACAATACGGCAACATCTACAGAAGCAGATGCATCAAATGAGACTATAAATACTATTTCAAGTACAACTAGCGATGATATAGCTGCAGAAAATGCAACTTTGGCTAAAATAGCAGGTGTATAAATGAGTTATAGAATTATTAATGGTCAAGCATACTCTGTAGGAAATATTGGTCAAATTGTTAATCCTCGAGATACTAGAAATAGTAAAATTATTGACAAAGAAGAGACAAGCTTTCGAAATGTATTAGATAATATCAAAAGCAAAAGTGAAGGATTTACTGTATCAAAACATGCTGCTTCACGATTGAATGAAATTAATTTTACAGAAGAAGATATGAAACAAATTGAAAAGGGTTTTGAGATAGCAAAGGATAAAAATTCAAAAAATACAGTTATGTTATATAAGGATGTGGCATTAATTGCTAGTGTTGAAAACAAAACTTTAATAACAGCTGTTGAAAAGGATAGAGCAAAAGATAATATATTTACAAATGTAGATAGTGTAGTGATTTTATAGGCTGGACCTTAAAAGGAAGCCTCAACTTGTTGAACGATAGAAACAAGTAAAATAAAAAATATGATTGGGAGGTACGTTTATGTTAAGATGTATGTATGCTGGAATAAGCGGGATGAAGGTTAATCAAACAAAGTTGGATGTTATTGGTAATAATATAGCAAACGTAGGTACAACATCATTTAAAGCTTCAAGTGCGAGGTTTAAGGATATGTTGTATCAAAATGCAGGGGAAGCAACTTCACCTACATCAACAAAAGGTGGTACAAATGCTAAACAAGTAGGACTTGGTGCACAATTAGCAAGTATAAATAAAGTTATGGGACAAGGAAATGCATTATCAACTGGAAGATCATTAGATGTATGTATAGATGGAGATGGATATTTAATTACTGGATCAGGAGTTGTAGATTATAGCAGCAATGGAGGAACAACAGTAGATACTACTACAAATGCATTAGGCACAGGAGATATGGATATTCTATACACAAGGGATGGAAATTTAACTTTAGATCACGAAGGTAATCTACTGACTTCTGATGGCCGTAGAATTATGGGGTATGTAATGACCGATGGAACTACTAATAGTATCGATCCTAGTGGAAAGATTTTGTTTGTTGATGCCGACAAGGTAGATCCTACTTCAAAAAAATCTGTTGTATCAGCAGTAGCAGGGAAATTACAACCATTAAAAGTTCCTGATACGGTTTATGATTCGACTGGTGCAAATGGTAAAACAGTTAAGACATTTGAAATAGGTAAGGATGGTGTTATTACAGTTATTCTTGGAGATGGTAGTAGAAGTGCCATTGGACAAATGGCCTTAGCTAATTTTAAGAATCCAGAAGGATTGACTTCTGTAGGGGGAAACTTACTTCAAAAATCCGCTAATTCAGGAACAGAACTAATTAAAACTGGAAAACTAGACGCAAACAGTACATCAACAACTACTACTGATAACAGTAACGGTTTTGGAGATTTTATACAAGGCGCTCTTGAAGGTTCAAATGTTGATTTAACAGAACAATTTACAGATATGATTACAGCAACTAGAAGTTTCCAAGCTGCATCAAAGATGGTAACTACTGGTGATGAAATTCTTCAAACAATTACAGGATTAATGAGATAGTTTAAAATATTAAATAATTACAATGATGTGTAAGTTGAGGGGAATCTCAACTTACACTCATTAGTAGCAAAATATACAATTATAGTTTTTGTAATGCACAATACACAATGTATAATTAGATAATTGTTGTATTATTTTCAAATAATTAAATCTTTCAAAAATTAAGCATATATAATATTATTATATTATGTATTGTGAATTGTACATTATTTTAAAGGGGTGAGAGTTTATGATAGATGTAACAGGGATGAACCATGAGCACTTTATTTTAAATGCAGATCATATAGAAAAAATAGAAGAAGTGCCTGAAACCATAATTACTTTGGTTAATGGAAGAAAATATATAGTTTTAGAAAGTATAGAAGAGGTAAGGAGATTAGTTATAGAATATAAGAATAAGATATTTACATACAAAATTTAGATAAATTATAATTAATCGTTAATATCTAAATTGAACCCAAAATATAAAAATCGATATTTTAATTGTTGCAAGTAATAAGGAGTGATAGCAATGGCATTTGGAAAAGGGAAAAATAAGGAAAAAGGTGAGAATTCAGGCAAAGGTGGTAAAGGATCTATGATAGTCCTATTTATATTAGGATTATTAGTGCTTGGAGCAGCAACTTTTGGCGGAGTATATTTATTTATGAAAACTAAAAATACAGTAGAGGCTCAAGAAGTGGTAGTTGAAAATGCATATATAGATTTACAAGAGTTCACTGTTAATCTAGCTGATGAAGGTGGAAAAAGATATTTTAAAGGAGAGATATCTATAGGCTATGATAAGAGCAAGACCAAACTTCTTGAAGAGCTAACAGCTAATCAAGTTGTTGTTAGAGATGATATTATATTTTTCTTTAAAAGTCAGAAAGCAGATTATTTAAATAATGTTGTTAATAGAGATGCTATAAAGAAGCAATTAATTGATGCTATTAATAAGGATTTAACTAAGGGCAAAATTACTGATGTAAGATTTAAAAGCATGATAGTACAGTAGGTAAGAAAAATGGATTTTGGATTTTTTGGAATGATTATGCAGCTCATATTTGCACTAGGAGTTACAATAGGATTAATGTTTTTAAGTTTTAGGTTAATGGGATCAAAATTTAATGTAATTAACAATAATAAATATATTAAGGTTATTGAGAGAGTGCAAATAACTAAAGAAAATGCCATATTAATAGTTAAAATAGGGGAACAAGGATATGTAATGACTAGTAGTGCAGGACATATGGAAAAACTGTCGGAACTATCAAAAGAAGAAATGTCTATAATTGAACAAGATAAGAAAAAAGCAGCAGAAGAAATTACAAATTATTATAAGGACTTATTAATAAAATCAGAAAAAAAGTTTTTTAAGATAGTGAAGAATATAAAATCAAAGGGAGAGAAGCATGAAAAAAAATAAGAAAATGATTGTATTTACGCTCATGATGGCTCTAGGAATTATGATGTTTCATACAGTAAATGCATATGCTGCTCCAAGTAGTACAAATTTACCACAATTAAATATCTCTCTTGGAGATAATAATGGTGCACCGCAGGATTATGTAAGTAGTATTAGAATCTTAATATTTTTTACGATAATAGCGTTGCTGCCATCAATTGTAATAATGATGACAGCTTTTACCAGAATAGTTGTTGTATTCTCATTTCTTAAAAGTGCAATAGGGGTACAGCAGGCTGTTCCAAATCAGATTTTAACTGGACTGGCTATATTCTTAACTTTATTTATTATGACACCAGTTTACAATGAAATGAATAAAAATGGAATTCAACCTTATTTAGAAAATAAAATAAATCAGGACCAAGCATTTGAAGAAGTTTCGAAACCTTTAAAAACTTTTATGCTTAAGCAAACAAGAGAAAAAGATTTAGAACTATTTGTTGAAATAGGAAAAGCAGATAAAGAGAACTTAACAAAAGAAAATATTTCATTTACTACATTAATTCCAGCTTTCGCAATTAGCGAACTTAAGACAGCATTTCAAATAGGGTTTTTAATATACCTGCCATTTTTAGTAATAGATATGGTTATATCGAGTGTTTTAATGTCAATGGGTATGTTTATGCTGCCTCCTACTATGGTATCTTTGCCGTTTAAATTAATATTATTTGTAATGGTAGATGGATGGTACCTATTGGTGAAATCATTGATACAGAGTTTTATGTGAGGTGAAATAGTATGACACAAACTATGCTTAATGCGGTAGTAAAAGATACGATTGTTACAGCTGCAAAGGTTTCAGCGCCAATATTAATAGTAGTTCTTGTACTAGGTTTAGTTATAAGTATTCTACAAGCAACTACTCAAATTCAGGAGCAGACACTAACTTTTGTTCCAAAATTGATAGCAGCTGCGGTTGTAGGAATATTTTTAGGAAGTTGGATGTTAGAAACAATTATGTCGTTTACTAATAGAATATTTGATTTAATCTCAAAAGTTGTTACATAAGGAGGTAAGGAGCTATGGTAGATGTAGCCTACTTTCTTGCATTATTCTTAATTTTTTTAAGAATAACTTCATATTTTATAGCAGTTGAAATATTTTTTCCAGCTGGAACGCCTCAAATAATGCAGGGGGCATTTTCTCTTATATTATCTTTCGGAATTATGTCAGGAATAGATTATTCAACATTGAATGCTATGAACAGTGGTTATTTGTTAGCTTTTTATGCAGTAAGCGAAATAATGACTGGATTGATATTAGGTTACATAACTAATTTAGTTTTTCAGATAGTAAAACTAGCAGGTGAATGGATGGATATTCATGCAGGATTTTCTATGATATCCATACTGGATCCGGCAACTCATACATCATCCACATTATTAGGAAATCTATCATATTTTATTTCACTTGCATTCTTTTTTATTGTAGATGGCCACCATGTGGTTATAAATATGTTGGTAGAAAGTACAAATGTGGTACCAATAGGTAAGACTATAGTATATCAAGAGACATTAATGGGTGTTATGCAAAATATTTTTAACTTTTTTGCTTTAGGGATAAAAATAGCTATACCATTAGTATTGATAATAGTTATAACCGATGTATGTTTGGGATTAATTTCGAGGACAGTACCAACAATTCCAATTATGATTTTTGGCGTACCTATTAAAAATTTACTAGGACTTATTACATATATTATATTAATGCCATTAATTTTAAAATTAGTCGGAACTGCTATATATAATTTGCCGAACATTTTCCGGGAAATAATAAACTTAGTACCGGCAGTTCCTGTAGCATTAATTTTTGCAGGTGATGATAAAACAGAAGAAGCCACTCCTAAGAAAAAATCAGATTCCAGAAATAAGGGACAAATAGCAAGAAGTAAAGATGTATCAGTTGCTATTACAATGGTAGTTTGTACATTGCTTATTAGCTCACTTTGGGGAATGTTAACTAATGGTTTTAAAGATATAATTATTTATTTTCTATCATTACCTATGTTAACTGAGTTCAATCAAGCAACGGTTTCATATTTAGTAATTACAGTTCTCATAAAAATAGCAAGTTACCTTTTTCCTTTTGCCATTCCTATAATGATTGGTGGAATTGCTGCTAGTTTGCTTCAGACAGGATTTTTGATAACAAAAGAGCCTTTAAAGCCGTCATTTGGAAAGTTGAACCCTATATCTGGAATGAAAAATATGCTTTCAAAGAGAAGCGTAGTAGACTTACTGAAAAACTTAACGGTAATAACGATTGTATCGGTAATAGCATATAACTATATTTCATCTAATTATCAAAATATTTTAGGTATTTCTAATCTATATTTACCTTCATTGAGTAATGAAGTAAAAAATTTAGTGGTAGGAATTTTTAAGCAAATATGTATAGTTCTTGTAATTATTGCTGCAACAGATTATTTCATTCAAATTAGAATGCATAATAAAGATATGAGGATGACAAAACAGGAAATTAAGGATGAATATAAACAATCAGAAGGAGATCCACAATTAAAAGGAAAAATAAAGCAGAAACAAAGAGAAATGGGGATGAAAAGAATGATGAAATCTGTAGCAGATGCTACAGTTGTTATAACAAATCCAACCCATTTAGCAATAGCTATAAAATATGAAGAAGGGACCAATATGGAAGCTCCAAAAGTTGTCGCTAAAGGAGCCGATTATGTTGCTCTTAAAATAAAAAGTATTGCAAAAGAAAATGATGTTCCTGTGATTGAAAATAAACCTCTTGCAAGGTTAATGTATGATAGGGTAGAAATTGATGAAGACATACCACAAGACTTATATCAAGCAGTTGCCGAAATTTTGGTAATTGTAATGAAACTTAAAAAGGATAAATAGTTCAATCAAGATACAGACATCATATTCAATTGATTAGTAAATTATCCTCGAAGATAGAGAAGATAATTTAAGAATGGGAGGTTTATTGTATTGGAATTTGGTAATAGAAAACTAGATATAAAAAATAACTTTGATGTAATAGTGGCCTTTGGTGTAATAACTATAGTTCTTATGATAATAATACCACTACCAAAGTTTGCACTGGATTTACTTCTAGCGCTAAATATAACAATTTCTATAATTATCATTTTAATAACTATGTTCACAACGAATGTATTGCAGCTATCAGTCTTCCCGACTTTACTGCTTGTTACTACTTTATTTAGATTGGCACTTAATATATCATCAACAAGATTAATACTTACAGAGGCAGATGCTGGAACCATTATAACAGCATTTGGTAATTTCGTTATTGGTGGGAATTATGTAGTTGGTATTATTATATTTTTAATTATTGTGGTAATACAATTTATGGTAATCACAAACGGTGCAGGAAGAGTTGCAGAAGTATCTGCAAGATTTACACTTGATGCAATGCCAGGTAAACAAATGAGTATAGACGCGGATTTAAATTCTGGTATGATTGATGAAGCCGTTGCCAAAAAAAGAAGATTGGACTTACAGTCAGAAGCAGATTTCTATGGAGCTATGGATGGTGCATCTAAGTTCGTTAAAGGGGATGCTATAGCAGGTATCATCATAACTATTATTAATGTAATAGGAGGCATCATAATAGGAGTGCTTCAGAAAAACATGAGTGCGGCTCAGGCGGCTCAGACATATGTTATACTTACCGTTGGTGATGGACTAGTGAGCCAAGTTCCAGCGTTACTTATATCAACAGCTTCAGGTATTTTAGTTACTCGTTCAGGAAGTTCAGAAAACTTAGGAAATACTTTGACTCAACAATTGACAGCTTTCCCGGTGGCAACAGGAATTGCAAGTGCCGTAATGTTATTCTTAGGAATTATACCAAGTATGCCTAAAATTCCATTCTTCGCTGCATCTATAGCAATGGGAACATTAACGTATCTGCTCTATAAAGATGCTGCAGCTAAAGAAATACAGGAGTTTGTCTCAGAAGAAGAAGAAATCATTCAAGCGGAACGAAAAGAACCAGAAAATGTTATGAATCTGATATCTGTAGAACCAATGGAGGTTGAGATAGGATATGGTCTTATACCACTTGCAGATGAAGCCTCAGGAGGAGATTTATTACAAAGAATAGCGTCTGTTAGAAGGCAATGCGCTATAGAGATGGGGATTGTAGTGCAACCTATAAGGATTAGGGATAATCTTCAACTTAAAACCAATGAATATATAGTAAAAATTAGAGGAACAATGATTGTATCGTCAGAATTAATGCCAAGCATGTTACTTTGCATGGATCCAACTGGAGAAAATTCGGATATACCAGGAATAAAAACAATGGAACCAACCTTTGGCCTTCCAGCTGTTTGGATTAATAAGGATCAAAGAGAAGAGGCAGAAATTAAGGGATTAACAGTAGTTGACCCAACAACAGTTATGGTAACGCATTTAACTGAAACGATAAAAACTCACTCATATGAATTACTTGGAAGACAAGAAGTTAAACTTATTGTTGATAATGCAAGAGAGAAATATAGTGCAGTTGTTGAAGAACTAATACCTGACCTTTTAAGCATTGGAGAACTTCAAAAAGTATTACAGAATTTGCTTAGAGAAAAAGTTCCAATTAAAGATATTGTAACTATAATGGAATCTCTAGCTGATAATTCCAAAAATACAAGAGATATAGAATTATTAACTGAGTATGTTAGATTTGCATTGGCTAGGACTATTTGCAATCAAGTAGTAGATGAAAATAGGACAATTACGGTAGTAACCTTGGATCCAGATATTGAAGAAATAATTGCAAATAATACTCAAAAATCTGCGCAAGGCTCGTTCCCTACAGTAAATCCAGACACAACTACAAGAATACTTACTGGTATTAAAAATACAGTGGAATCAGTTTATTTTTACAATAATCAGCCTATTATATTAGTTTCTCCCAATATAAGGCCTGTATTTAGAAAATTAATTGAAATGGTATTTCCTCATATTATGGTAATTTCATTAAATGAAATTCCAAATGATGTTCAAATTAATAGTGAAGGAGTCGTAAGAATATAGATGGTTATTAAGAAATATCTTGTGAAAAACATGAATGAAGGTTTGACTCGTATTAGATATGAACTAGGGAAAGATGCTATTATAATTAATCAAAGAAAAGTAAGGAAACCAGGAGTTAAGGGATTTTTTTCGAAAAAAGTGATTGAAGTTACAGCTGCTGTTGAAAATTTAACAAGTCCAGATAGAGAGCGTGATAATGCTGAAAGAAGATATCACCGAAAGAATGATGAATTTCAAAATTCTTTGGAAAGTATCAAAAAGCTTATGCAAGATGAAATATTAATTACTAGGGAATCAGTTCATAATGAAGAGATTGAAAAGGCTGACGCCATAAGAGATAGGATAAGAGAGCATAATGCAAATGTTGAAAAAGAAACAGCAAAATATAATCCAGTAAGGGAAGAATTTATACCAAGTAAACTACAAGAAAATATATCGGTAAATACCGAAAGAGAAGATTCAAATATACAATCTATACATAAAGAAATGAGTGAATTAAAAAACTTATTAAATAAGGTAATAAAGAATAATTCTTCTGACGAAAGTGGTTCTGAAAGCTATATAAAAGAGAGACTAAAGAGTTTGGAAGTAGATGAGGAGCTTCAAGATGAAATTGTGCAATCAATAAATTCAAATTCTGAAGAAGAGTTAAATGAAACAGAGTTACTAAGAGATATTTTTGAAAGAGATATCTTAGTATCTAGAAAAAGTATAAGTGGCAGGGTAGTGTTAGTGGGCCCAACTGGGGTGGGTAAAACAACTACAATAGCAAAGCTTGCAGGAAGACTTGCTCTTATCGAAAAGAAAAGGGTTGGACTAATTACAGTAGATACATATAGAATTGGTGCAATAGAGCAGCTTAAAACATATGCAGAGATAATGAATATTCCATTTAAAGTAGTGATTACAATGAAGGAAATGGAAGATGCAATAGAATATATGAAAGAATGTGATGTAATTCTTATAGATACAACAGGAAGAAGTAGTAAGAATGCGATGCAAATTTCTGAACTTAGAGCTTTTGTTCAAAAAGCAAATCCTGACCATGTAAATATGGTAATAAGTGCAACTACAAAAAATAGTGACATAAAAAGTATTTTAAAAGGGTATGCAGAACTTGAATACGATAATATTATAATTACGAAGCTTGATGAAACTTCAGTGTATGGATCACTATATAACATAGCTAGAATTGCTAATAAACCAATTAGTTTTATAACGACAGGGCAAAATGTACCAGATGATATAATAGTACCTACAAAAGAAGAAATTGCAAGTTTCATCCTAGGGGAGGAAATTTTATGCTAGACCAGGCAGAATCATTAAGAAAATTAATTAATCAAGAGGAAGATAAGAAAAAGCATGCCAAAATAATAACAGTAACATCTGGAAAAGGTGGAGTTGGTAAAAGTAATTTTGTTGTGAATTTAGCTATAACTCTTCAAGATAAAGGTAATAAAGTTTTAATATTTGACGCTGATTTAGGGATGGGGAATGATGATGTATTAATGGGGTTATATCCCAAGCATAATATATTTGATATTGTATTTACTGACTTAGAAATACAGGATATAATTATAGAAGGAACAAATGGGGTACACTTAGTTCCAGCAGGTTCAGCTTTAAGTAAGACTCAAGAATTAAGTGAAGAAGAAAAAGAGTTATTTTTAGGAAAACTTGAAACACTAGATGAGTATGATTATATATTAATGGATACAGGGGCTGGAGTTAATAAAGATATTTTATCATTTATTGGAGCATCCGAAGATTTAATTATTGTCATTACTCCGGAGCCGACTTCACTTACAGATGGTTATAGTTTGATTAAAGCAACAGACCATTATAAACTAAAGTCAGAAGCAAAAATAATAGTTAATAAAGCATTTACTGAAGAAGAAGGTCAAGATACGTTTAACAAGTTTAATAGAGCTGTGAGCAAATTTCTTAAAATGAATGTAGAATATTTAGGGTGCATATTAGAAGATAAAAAGTTAGTACAAAGTGTAAGGCAGCAAAAACCATTTGTAGTATTGTATCCAAATTGCGATGCGGCTAAAAATATTGACAATATTGCCATGAAAATTATGGGACAAGATGTGAGTTCATCAAATGGAGCAAAAGGACTATTTAAGCGTTTATTTAATATTTTTTCATAGGGGGATTTCAGGTGAAGGGTTTTACCTTAAAAGTTAATGATAGAATAGAAGTTGTTGTAAATGAAAAACCATATAAAGCTCTAATTATGGATGTGGAAGATGATTCCATGAGGATAAATTTACCTGTTTACGAGGGTGACTACTTAATGTTACATTCAGGAGAAAAGATTGAAATGAACTCTTACTTAGATGAGGGTGGATGTTTCAATTTTTATTCAACGGTAATTTCTAGGGGAAAAGAAGGAAGCATAATATATTATAAAGTTTCACTTCCTTTTGACATAAAAAAAATACAAAGAAGGAACTTTTTTAGAGTTAGTGTATTAGATACAGTTGAATATAAAATAATCACTGATATAGATGAAGAAGATTTTGATAATATACCTTACGAAGAAGGTACAATGGTTAATTTAAGCGGTGGCGGATTAAAGCTTAAACTTAAGCGTGACATTAAAGAAAGTGATTTACTTCTTATTAATCTGAGGTTAAGTAAGATTCAAGCTGAAATAAAATGTGATATTGTGAGGATTGAAAACACTGCGGATAAAGAGAAGTTATGTGGTTTGAGATTTATTGATATTACTCCAGCTCAAAGCGAGAAAATAATCCAGGAATTATTTGAAATATCTAGAAGACAAAGAACAAATTTATAGATTTAGGCACATGAAAGAAAATAACAGGTCCAAATTTGCCGAGGCTATTTTGCATTAGGCAAGGAAGTAGATTGGGCTCATAGCGGGCTATTAGTGCAATCTGCTGACGCAGGATGATGTAAAATAGGCAGGCATATTGACTTGTTATTTTTTTGATAGTGCCTTAGTAAAAGATTGTTAAGAAGAATTGAGAATAAGGTCTTATAAGCAGACTATGATATAAAAGTAAACAAAAATATTTATTGTCTATCGGTTCTTATATACTTAAACTTTGGTAGTAGAGCATATAAGAACATGGATAAATGATAAGTTGATGAAATGCAGGGGGTAATAAGGGTATGCAAGCAGTGAAAAGTGTAGATGGAAAAGAGCAAATAATACAAGAATATATTCCGCTAGTTAAATATATTGCCTCTAGGGTTATGTTTGGAAAAAACAAATATATGGAATATGAGGATTTAGTGAGCTATGGAATGATTGGACTTATGGATGCTTTAAATAAATTTGACCAGACAAAGGGAATGAAGTTTTCATCTTATGCGTCTATAAGAATTAAGGGGACGATGATAGATGAATTGAGGAAAAATAGACCTATATCTAAAGGGGCGATGGACAAACTGAATAGATATAATAAGGCTATTGATACCTTACAGTTGAAGTTATTAAGAGAACCTACAAATGATGAAATAGCAAAATATTTAGAAATTTCTTTGAATGAAGTTGCAGAAATTGAGAATTACATAAATTATATTTCAATGGTATCATTAGAAAGCGTTATTTTTTCAGATGATGAGGATGTAAATCTTATTGGGATTTTAGAGGATAAGAGTAGTCCAAGTCCGGATACATATGTTCAAGACAAAGAACAATTAGAAATATTAGCAGAAGCCATAAACTTACTTAAAGAGAAGGACAGGACTATATTAAATCTGTATTACCATGAAGGACTAACATTAAAGGAAATTGGAGCAGTATTGAGTGTATCTGAGTCTAGAGTTTGCCAATTACATAGTAGAGCTATTAGCAGCTTAAGAGATTGTATGAAAAAATTACACTATATTGATTAATCATTCACTAATTTTGCGTAGCAAAATTCTAGAAGAGGTGTTTTATGCCATTAATATTATTAATTATAGGGGTGGTCCTAATAGTTTATAGTTATCGTGCTATAAAGCTTGAAGATAAGAAAGAACAATATGATGATAGTGTAAAGATATCATTTAGAAGTGTTTTAGAAGACAATAAGGAAGAATTAAACGATTATAAGATGGAGATTGGTATATTAAGAAGAGATATAGCTGAGAGTTTAACTGAATTGCAGGAAGAAATATTAGATATAAAAATCAACATGAATTTAATTAAGAAAAGTAAAAAGACATACGAAAATAGAGAAGATATAGAAAGTATCAACTATTTAAATGAAACAGAAAATAATATTATTAATATAAATAGTGAAGAAAATAATTATGAAATTGAGAAGAGTGAAGAAGAAAATAATATTACAGATAATGTAGATGAAAATTTATCTTTAGATTTAAGTATAAAAGATGGCATAATATCCGAAATTGATTTTTCAAGAAAAATGGATAGTAATAAAACACAGAAAATTAAAGAACTTATAAATCAAGGGTTAACAGAAGAGGAAATATGTCATAAATTATCTGTTAGTAAGGGGGAAGTACTATTAGTAAAAGGTTTATTCAAAAAATAAAAGATATTATTGTATTTCTCAGTAACAAAAGGATTTTATTAGGAATCGGAATAGGTTTAGTTTTAGGCGTTATCTGTATGTTTGGATATAAATATACTGCTAGTCTTTCTGATAGTCAAATAGAAGAAAAAGCTAGGGGATTAGGAATGATTTATGAGAGTGAACGTAAATCTATTTTAAAAGGAGAGGATTAGGTTGATTAGAGGATTCTATACTTCAGTTTCAGGTTTGATTGCACTTCAAAATGAACAAGAAGTAACTACAAATAATATTGCCAATGTAAATAATACAGGCTATAAAAAAAGAGAACTCACTAAAAGCAGCTTTGAAGATGTTATGATATCTAATAGACAGAAGCTTGTGGGAGATAAGTATGTTAAAAACAATATCGGAAACTTAAATATGGGTGTAAAAGTTAATGATGTAGAAACAGTTTTTACACAAGGTACTTTTAAGGCTACAGATAGTATGACTGATTTTGCTATAGATGGAAGAGGATTTTTTGTTGCTAGAAACCCTAGCGGTCAAGAAGTTTATACAAGAGATGGAAATTTTAAGATTAATGAACAAGGGTATTTAATAACTAATGACAGATGTGAAGTGTTAGGAGTAAATAGTGCTACTGGTGCAAGGGAGCCTATATATATAGGCAATTCAAAGTTTTCTGTAGATGCAGAAAATAATGTGAATATTGATGGTATAGGTGTTACTCATAAAATGCTGACAGCTGATTTTAGCGATTATAATGCAATGGAGCCACTTGGAGATAACTATATCACTCAGCAAAATCCAATCTATAATTCTACAGTTAATGTAAGACAAAATTTCCTTGAAGGATCAAATGTTGATCCGTCAGCAGAACTAGTTAAACTTATGGAGATAAAGAGACAGTTTGAAACAAATCAGAAATTTGTAAAGATGCAAGACGAAACTGTTCAAAAAGCTGCGAGTGAATTAGGGCGTGTATAAACTAAAGCTTAGAGGAGGAGATAATTATGTTCAATATTTTTGCTACAGGGAAAAGTGGACTAACTGCATATCAAGAAAAGTTAGACTATCTATCTAATGATTTAGTAAATAGTACAACGACGGGATATAAAAGTACAGATGTAGGATTTAAAGACCTATTGACAGAATCTTTAAATAGGAATGGTACGCCACTTGTGGACAAAAGTTCAGTAACGGGCACTGGAGTTAAACTAGGTGTAAATTATGCAACAAATGAACAAGGAAATCTTTTAATAACAGGACAAAAAACAGATTTGGCGATAGATGGAAAGGGATATTTTGCACTTACTCAAGCTAGTGGAAATATAGTATATACTAGAGATGGTAGTTTTAAAATTGATTCAAGCGGAAGTCTAGTAGATACTAATGGAGCAAAGGTATATGTTGAATATGAAAATGGGTTTTCAGAAGGAAATCCTGCGTTAGATAGCAAAAATATATCTATAGACAAAGATGGTGGAATATCAACGCAAGTTGATGGAAACGAGGTTAAAATTGGTAAGATTCCTATTTTTACAGCTATAGGAGATAAGAGTTTTAATCCTCTAGGAAATAGTTATTTCACTCCTGCTTCAGATGCACAGGTAACGCTAAGTAATGATTATAATGTTGTCCAAGGAGCTTTAGAAGGATCAAATGTAAATACAGCAGAGGTATTTTCAGATGTTATACTTACTCAAAGAGCTTTCCAATTAAGTTCTAAAGCAATTACAACAGCTGATGATCTTTGGAGTATGATAAATAGTATGAGATAAACTCACCGAAATGAGTAGTATACTTTTGTTCCAGTTTCTAAGGAATTTTTATGGGTGATTCTAAGAACAAAAGTTGTGCCCAAAATGCTAGCCTCAAAGACTACGCTTTGAACTAGCATATTTGGAACAACTTTCATTCTAAGAATCACTACCATAAAAATTCCTTATGAAACATTACACAAAAGTATACTACTCATTTCTAGTTTGGCTATATTTCAAAGTATAAAGTTAGTTTATGATTAGAGGTTGTTCCACGATGCTTGTTCAACGCTTAAGTGAGAATCCAAATCTTGGATTTGGTCATTCGAACTTACTCAGCGAACGAATGTGAGTCGAGTTTCCCATGTTGAGGCAAGCGTTGTGGGTGCAACCTCTAATCGTAGAATCATCCACAAAATTCCTAGAAACCGAAACACAATATGTTACTTATTTCGGTAAGCTACACATAAGTATAAGTTAAGCATTATTTATCTACAGTGTTTTTTGTAAACAGAATTAAGTCTTTACATAATTTGAGTTTATAAGTAAAATGAATATGTATGATTTATTTAAGGCGCATTCAAAAAATAACAATTCTATTTGCTAACCTATTTTCATGTGCCTAAATAAAAGAAAAAATTGTAGGAGGAATTATTTTGGAAAATGTAGTTTATGTAACTGGACATAAAAATCCTGATTCAGACTCTATTTGTGCTGCTTATGGATATGCGGCATTTAAAAATAAGATTAGTAACCTTCCAGCTATACCTGTAAGGTTAGGAAATGTAAATGCTGAAACACAATTTATTTTAGATTACTTTAAGGTTGAAGCTCCGAGATTATTAAAAACAGTAAGACTTAGATTGGAAGATTTAGATATTGATACAATAAATCCAATAACATCAAATATTTCATTGAAAATGGCTTGGAATATTATGAGAGATAATCACATTAAGTCTCTACCAGTAGTTGATAATCACGGAAGATTGGCAGGGATTCTTTCAATTTCAAATTTAACATCTTCGTACATGGATATATGGGATAATAATATATTAGCGAAAAGTAAAACATCTATTGGGAATATATTGGATACACTTTCAGCTAACAGTATATACATAAATAAAGATTGTAAAATATTTAAAGGTAAAATTGCTGTTACAGCAATGCAGCCAGATAGTTTAAAAGAATTCGTTGATGAGGGCGATATCGCAATCGTTGGAGATAGACACGATGTACAAGAAGCTTTAATTGATATAAAAACATCATTAATAATAATTACTGGTTCACATGAGCTTGCACCAGATTTATTTTCTAAAGCTAAAGAAAATGGTGTTACTGTAATAAGTACACCTCATGATTCCTTTACAGCATCAAGATTATTGATTCAAAGTATACCAGTAGGATATGTTATGGCTACTGATAATTTAATATCATTTTCAAAGTATGATTTAATTGACGATATTAAGGACATCATGGCTGAAACTAGATATCATAGTTATCCAGTAATTGATGAAGATGAAAGAGTTATTGGAACTGTTTCAAGATATCATCTTATTTCAAATCATAAGAAAAAGGTTATCCAAGTAGATCATAATGAAAGAGGTCAATCTGTTGATGGATTAGAAGAGGCAGAGGTTCTTGAAATTATAGATCACCATAGAGTTGCAGATATACAAACAAGTAATCCTATATTTTTCAGAAATGAACCATTAGGAAGTTCTTCAACTATAGTTGGTAAATGCTATTTTGAGCATAATATAACTCCATCTAAAGAAGTTGCCGGTTTGTTATGTGGAGCTATAATTTCAGATACTTTATTATTTAAAAGCCCAACTTGCACAGAACAAGATAGGGTAACATGTAAAAAATTAGCTGAAATTGCGGGAATAGAAAGCCTTGAAGAATTTGCTAAGGAAATGTTTAAAGCAGGAACTTCTTTAAAAGGAAAGAGCGTATCTCAAATATTTAATCAAGACTTTAAACCATTTTCTATGGGAGAAGTAAAGGTTGGAGTAGCTCAAGTTAATACTATGGATATTGATGGATTTATGCCATTAAAAGATGAAATGCTAAGTTTCATGCAAAGTGAAGCAGATAGCAAGGGTTATAATGTAGTTATGCTTCTTTTAACGGACATACTTAAAGAAGGATCACAAGTATTAGTAGCAGGTGAAAGACATGATTTTGTTGAAAAAACATTCAATGTTGAATTAAATGATTCAATGGCATTTTTACCTGGAGTATTATCGAGAAAGAAACAAGTAATACCACCACTTACAAATGTAGTTAATTCTATGAAATAATTTATTCAAAAAAAGTATTACCAAAAACGCGAAATATAAAAATACTTGCAAATTGGAGATGCTTTAAAATTACTTCTAAACAATCGAAAGAGAATATATGTGTTTACTCCGGTTCACTGAAGATTTTACTGGGTGATTCTAAGAATATAAGTTGCACCCAAAATGCTGGCCTCAAAAATAAATTTGAACTAGCATATTTGGAACAACTTATATTCTAAGAATCACGACCAGTAAAATCTTCTGATGAACACTCCGTAAAAACATATATTCTCTTTCTAGTTTAGTGTAAATTTAAAGTAAATGATATTTAGGCAAGTATTTTTATATTCCTGCGATTAGTTAGTGATACCTTAATGAATTCTGTTTTCCATTATTAAATAAAGTGGCTTTAGTTAGAGAAATATGTAAAGTGACGGAAAAACAAAGAAATAGAATACATATATGTGGAGCAGGCATTGAAAAATGAGCTGCTGGAATATTTTAATGGGAAGTTGTTCCACTTTTGCTTGTCCTGTGCTTGTCACAGGGGCATGCAGAAGTGGTGCAACTTTACATTTAGATATTCCTAGCGAGATTTTTCATAGTCCTGAGGAACATATATGTATTCTATTTCGGTTGTTTATCTGATCACTTTAAGTTCTTCACAATATTTTTTAAAAGGTGCATAACTTTTCTAAAGGTAAATATATATAGAATATAAAGTTCGATATTAGGAGGAAAAGTTGTGATACAAGAAAAAGAGTTGACATCTGGTCTTAGCACTAAGGAAGCAGAGAAGAGAATTAAGAACTTTGGACTTAATGAATTGAAGCACCATAATAAGGCATCAGCACTTAAGATATTCTTATCTCAGTTCAATGATTTTATAGTGTGGGTGCTAATAGCATCAACGATAATTTCAGGGGTTATTGGAGATAAGGCAGATGCAATTACTATACTAATAATAGTTGTTATCAATGCAATATTAGGATTTGTACAAGAATTTAGAACTGAAAAATCATTAGAAGCATTAAAAGAATTAGCAGCACCGACTTGCAAGGTTTTAAGGGATTCTAGTATAAAAATAATAAACTCAATTTATTTGACAATTGGAGATGCTGTTATTCTAGAAGCTGGAGATAGAATACCGGCTGATGGATTTTTTGTTGAAAGTTCTGGTGTTGTTGTAGATGAATCGTTATTAACTGGAGAATCAGTTGGCGTAAATAAAGAATCTTGTAATTATAAAATTGATAGAAAAAAATTAAAAGTTGAAGGCGGAAAAAAGGAATCAAAGAAAAATAATGAAGGATTTATGGGAACTACAGTTGTAAAAGGTAAAGGATTATTTAAGGTTGACTGTATTGGAATGAATACCGAAATGGGTAAAATAGCAGATTTAATTCAAAATATTGAAGAGGAAAAGTCTCCTTTAAATAAAAGACTAGATTCTCTAGGTAAAATCTTAGTTGTTATTTGTCTTATAATATGTGCAGCAGTTACTGCAATGGGAATTATAAGAGGGAATGATGTAACAGAGATGTTTTTGCTAGGAGTGAGCCTTGCGGTTGCGGCAATTCCTGAGGGTTTAGCTGCCATTGTGACAGTTTCGTTAGCACTCGGAGTATCAAGAATGCTCAAGAAAAATGCACTTGTAAGGAAGCTGCCAGCAGTGGAAACTCTAGGGTGCACTTCAGTGATATGTTCAGATAAAACAGGAACTTTAACACAAAACAAAATGACAGTAAAAGAGGTATATTTAAATGGAAGAATCCATGAGTTAGAAAAAGAGAAATTAACTGACTATGGAAAGCTTATGAAAACACTTGTTTACTGCAATGATTGCAATTACGACTTTACTAAAAATAAAATGAGTGAAGCGCTTCATGGAGATCCAACTGAGACAGCATTAATAAATATGTTTTTTAACGATGTCAAAGGACTTGAAGGCTTTGTTAACAGTGCTAATAGAACATTTGATATCCCATTTGATTCTAACAGAAAAATGATGTCAGTTATAATTAAAGAGGGGAATAAAGATACTTGCTATGTAAAAGGTGCTCCTGAAAGAATAATCGAGAGATGCGATTTTATACTAGAAAATAATAAAATTAAGCCTTTGACATATCAAAAGAAAAAGCAAGTAATTGATTTTGTTACTGCAATGTCTTCAAGAGCACTAAGGTGTATTGCAGCAGCATATAAAGAGGAGAATATAACAAAGGGAGATAAATTAGAACAAAACCTAATTTTTATAGGTGTAACAGGCAGTATAGACCCTCCTAGAGAAGAAGCTAGGGATGCAGTGCTAAGATGTAAGCTCGCAGGAATAAAGCCTATAATGATAACAGGAGATCATCAGAATACGGCTCTTGCTATAGCTAAATCTTTAAACATTTGTAGTACAGCAGATCAGGTTATGACAGGAGAGGAAATAGAAGAAATAAGTGATCTAGAGTTAGAGGGAAAAATAAAGAAAATAAGAGTTTTTGCGAGGGTTTCACCTAATCATAAGTTAAGAATTGTTAGAGCCTTTAAGAAAAAGGGAAATATTGTTGCTATGACTGGAGATGGTGTAAATGATGCACCTGCTATTAAAGAGTCAGATATAGGAATTGCAATGGGAATTTCAGGTACGGATGTAACTAAGGAAGCATCATCAATGATTCTTATGGATGATAATTTTTCAACTATAGTTGCGGCAGTAGAAGAAGGAAGAATAATTTACGATAATATAAGAAAATTCATAAGGTATTTACTATCCTGCAACCTCGGAGAAGTATTAACAATGTTTTTGGCCACATTATTTTACTTGCCAAATCCATTAAGTCCAATACAAATTCTCCTTGTAAATTTAGCGACTGATGGACTTCCAGCAATTGCGCTTGGTGTTGATCCACCAGAACAAGACATTATGAGACAACCTCCAAGAGAGAAAAAGGAAAGCATATTTGCAAGAGGATTAGTAGAAAAAATAGTAATTAGAGGATCATTGATAGGTCTATGTACCTTATTATCATTTATGGTAGGAAGATATTATAAAATGAATTTGGAAACATGCAGAACTCTAGCACTTTGCACATTAGTTATGTCTCAATTAATACATGTATTTGAATGTAGATCAGAAAGACATTCTATTTTCCAAATTAAATTATTCACAAATCCATATTTAGTTGGTGCTGTTGCAATATCTATATCATTAATGTGCTCAGTATTATATGTACCATTTTTACAAAATGTATTCCATACAGTTGCGCTTTCATTAAATCAGTGGCTTATTGTAATGTTCTTCTCTGGAATAATTGCATTTATTAATAGTGTATATCTATTAATTAAATCTAAATATTAAGGTATTGTGAAGAACTTAAAATGATGAGGTAGACAAACGAAACAGAATACATATATGTTCCTCAGGACTATGAAAAATCTCACTAGGAATATCTAAATGGAAAGTTGCACCACTGCTGCATGCTCCTGTGACGAGCACAGGACAAGCAAAAGTGGAACAACTCTCCATTAAGATATTCCAGTAGTTCATTTTTCAATGCCTGCTCCACATATATGTATTCTATTTCTTTGTCTTGCTAACACTTTAAGTATTGCATATATACTTACCAATTAATATATGACCCTTTTATTATAAAGATATAAACTGTATGAAAAGTATTGAATATTCTTCATTAAAGGTATTGCTAACCAGAGAAATATAAAAAATACTTGCATTAATATATTCTTATTTTAGACTTACTACAAAACAAAGAACGGGAATATATGTTTTTACGGAGTGTTCATAAGAAGATTTTGCTGGCTGTTATTCTAGATTATAAGTTGTTCCAAATGTGCTTGTTCAAAAGCGTAGTCTTTGAGGCAAGCACTTTGGATGCAACTTATAATCTTAGAATAACCCAGCAAAATCTTCTAGGAACCGGAGTAAACACATATATTCCCGTTCGGTTGTTTGCAGTAAACTTAAATCATCATCATACTGCAAGTATGTTTATATTTCAGGTTCTTCACGATACTTTGATTATCTTCTCATCATACCATTTGCTTGTTGACGTGATTTTTTTATTTGGCTATGGTCAATTGGGATTAGATCTTTCTTTGTTGTAAGATTTAATAGATTCATAATTTGAACTTCTTGAGAATTTTCTTTTTTACTGTTTTTATCACCTGTAACGCCCATGACTATAACTTTATTGCCTTGCTTTACTTGTATAAATTCAGGTTTTTTAAACCATCTATTCTTTTTATACCAGCACTTAACAACTTTCTTACCAACTTCAGGCTTAATAACCATTTCAACCATTAATCTATTGAAGATAATGTAACTCTTTTCGATAAGCTTTACAGACAAGACAGTTCCAGAAATACTTGTTATTCTATCACCATATTTTTCAATATAAGCATTTTGAAAATAGTTACCAAATTTACTGCTTATTTTTTCTTTAAAACCCATAATAATTACTCCTTTACATAATAATATCGCTAATAACGCTATTATACTTAAAATACTTTATTATTATACCATATGTCAAATGAAATTAGGTAATTTTTTAATAAGTATAAAGTAAATTACCTAATAAAAGCAAGATTGAGTACAAAACCTTATATAAATTATAAATTTACGCAATAAAAGATAGATGCAATGATTTCTTTGAAGGTGTAAGTTATATAACTTACACTCTGTTTAGGCTATAATATATTATAGAAATTGTGATCATAATGAGGTGGTTATTTTAATGGAAAATCAAATACTGCATGTAGATATGGATGCTTTTTTTGCATCAGTTGAACAAAGAGATAATCCAGAACTTAGAGGAAAGCCTGTTATTGTGGGCGGGGTAAGTGAGAGAGGTGTTGTATCTACATGTTCATATGAAGCAAGAAAATTTGGAATACATTCAGCTATGCCAATATTCATGGCCAGAGAAAAATGTCCTAATGGAATATTTGTTTCGGGGAGGTATGGTAAGTACACCAAGGTTTCGCAGGAAATATTTAGGGTATTTAATGATGTGACATCTCTAGTTGAACCTGTATCTATAGATGAAGGATTCCTAGACTTGTCTCAAGGGCATATTAAAAATGGTATGGAGGCTGCAAGATATATTAAAAATAAAGTTTTTAGAGAGGTAGGATTAACATTATCTATTGGTATATCTTATAATAAATTCCTAGCAAAACTAGCATCAGACTGGAATAAGCCAAATGGGATTAAGGAGATAAAAAAAGAAATGGTTCCAGATATTCTTTTTCCACTTCCTATATCAAAGATCCATGGTTTAGGTAAGGTATCAGTAGCTAAATTCAATAATATGGGGATATACTACATAAAAGATTTATATAATATGCCAAAGGAATTTTATATTGAATACCTGGGCAAGAATGGAATTGAAATATTTGAACGAATTAGAGGCATCGATAACAGGAAAGTTGAGAATATACGTGAAAGAAAGTCTGTGGGAAAAGAGAAGACATTAAAGTTTGACACTAAAAATAAAGAAGAGCTGCGTGAATATATTAAAGAATTTTCTTATGAAATAGAAGATGTATTGAATAGAAAAAATGTTCTTGGGAAAACAGTGACTTTAAAATTTAAAACAAAAGATTTTGAAAATCACACAAGAAGCAAAACCCTAATCAATTATATTGGAGCACAAGAAGAAATATTTAAAGTCGCGGAAGAATTACTAGAAAGCGAAGCACTTAATGAAGAAGTAAGACTTATTGGAGTAAGCATATCCTCATTTAAAGAACCAGAAGTGGAGCAGATGAGTTTATTATAGTTATTGTATAAATGTACTTAGAGATTCTCTTATTTATAGATAACAAAACTATAACATATACTTATGCGTATACCTCACCGAAATGAGTAATATACTTTCGTTCCAGTTTCTTGGTAATTTTGTTGGGTGATTTTAAGGCTATAAGTTGCACCCAAAGTGCTAGCCTCAAAGAACAAGCGCTCACAGAGAAAGTTCGAAGAACGAAATATAAAATTTCGATTCTCACTTTTTGAACTAGCACATTTGGAACAACTTATAGCCAAAAATCACATCCATCAAAATTACCAATGAAACATTCCACAAAAGTATATTACTCATTTCTGGTTGGGAGATATTTCATAGTTTAAGTGTAATTTATGATTGTGTCATCTATAACAAATAAATAAGACACGTGTTTGTGAAATAGGCATGTGAAAATAAGCTGATGAAAACACTTAAGTAGAGAGCCCAAATCTATGATTTGGTGTGAATCACTTACTCAGGGAGCGAATGTGAGTCGAGTTTTCTCTAGAGGTTGTACCACTTTTGCTTGTCCCAATGAATATTAGGAGCAAACAGAAGCGGGTGCAACCTCTTTTAGTGTTCTCCAGCAAAATTTTCACTAGTCCTACAGAATAAACATGTTTCTTATTTCGGTATATTATATAGAATTAAGTATAGTTTAAAGTGCATATTCAAGTATTGCCCTTAAAACTCCGTGCTCTTCATTACTTGCAGCTATGTATTTTCCATATTGTTTCATGTCTTCTGGAGCATTTTCCATTACAAAGCTGTATTCAGCCTCAGCAAGCATTTCTATATCATTGTAATAATCTCCAAGAACCATAGTTTCTTCTTTTGATATATTATCAGTTTCCATAAGTTGTTTTAAAGCAACTCCTTTGTTAACGCCTTTATTTGAAATATCAGTCCAAATGTCAGCGGTAGCTACTATGTTAAGAGTGTCTTTTAATGAACTATTTACTATATCATTAGTACCTTCT
>NZ_MZGT01000011.1 GCF_002029255.1 Clostridium chromiireducens | reverse complement strand
TTATTAATCTTATTATATTAATGGTTATTTTATCTACAATAGTGTCTTTCTCTATTGCTATTGTTGGTTATAGCAATATGAAAACGATTAACAAAAATTCCTCATTAATGTATGATGGTGCATTAACAAAAATTATGAAAACAGAGGAAATTAGACAAAAGTACTCAAATATAAGATTAAATGTTAATAGAATCTCTATTTCGGATTTTAATGCTGATGATGTTGCTTCTATAGATAACGACTATAAAGCTATGAACGACATGGTGGGCGCATATGAAAATTTATCTTTAGGTTCCATAGAAAAAAATAATTTAAATGAATTTAAAAATGATTCTAATAAGTATTATTCACAAATTAAAGATCTTGAAAAAGGTAATAAATTATATGGGATAGACTTAGAAAAATTCAACCAACTCGGAAATGAAATGCAGCTTTTCCTTGATAATTTAGTAACGTATAGTTCAAATACAGCTAATAATCTTCAAAATGATAATATCTATTTGTATACAAGAAGTACTGGCATTTTCTTTATAACCTTTATAATCGGTTTCATTTTAATGATAGCAGTTTCTTCAATTATAGTTTTAGTCATAAGAAAATCTATGCAGGAAATTATTTCTGATTTGGATACTGTTGCACAAGGTGATTTCAGTATAAAAATTAATACCACCTTTAAAAATGAGTTTGGAAGAATGAAAAAGTCAATTTACAAGACAATTTCAAACATTTCACTTATGCTTGAAGAAGTAAAAACTTCAACGAATGTTGTAAATATGCAAGCAAATAACTTATTAGTGGCTTCAGATGAAATGTCTTCATCTGCACAAGAGATAAATGCAGCCGTTCAAGAAGTAGCTACTGCTGCAAATGATCAATCTAACGATTTAATAAATGTAAAGTCCTCCTTGGATAAGTTTGCTGATTCATTAGATCAAATAACTTCATCTATTAATGATGTAAGTTCGAATATACATAACATTAATACTATGGCAGAAGATAGTAATTCCAAATTGAAGTTTTTATTTGATTCTATAAAAAATGTAAACGAATCTTTTGATACTGTAAGAAATAAAGTCGTTGATTTAGACAACCACGTAGAAGAAGTAAATAACATAACAATTATTATTAATTCCATTGCCGAGCAAACAGATTTATTAGCATTAAATGCTGCCATAGAATCCGCTCGAGCAGGAGAAGTTGGTCGTGGATTTTCTGTAGTTGCTGAAGAAATCAGAAAATTAGCAGAACAATCTAAAGTATCTGCTAGCAATATAAGTGGCTTAATTTCGAATATTAATAAAGAAGCCCAAGTAGCAGTTACTACTACTGATTTAGGTAAAGATAGTTTAATCAATCAGTCAACACTAATCGAAGATTCTATAAAATCTTTTGCTGTGATATTTAAAGCTATTAATTCTATACTACCGCGAGTAGATAGCATAAATAAATCTATTGAAGATATAAATGTTGAAAAAGATCTTATAATTTCAAGAACCTTAGATATTTCTGGAGTATCAGAAGAAAATGCAGCTTCAGCAGAAGAAATAGCAGCTTCAGTACAGCAAATAAATTCATCATTTAACGATGTGGCGAATTCAGCACAAACTTTATCAAACTTAACAAATTCTATGATGAATGAAGTAAATAAATTCAAATTATAGTTTCTTTTATACATAGTTCCTATATTATACTTAAATATTTTATTCAAAATAAATTGCAAAACATTTTATAAATAAAAATGGAGGATAATTATGAAAAAGTTGAAATCTTTAAATATCGCGCTTGTGATAGTTTTTATGACAACTATATTAACAAGTTGTGGTTTGAAAAACACTCCAAAAGTTTCACAACCTATTACATTAAACATAATAGATATTTCAGGGAGTATGCAGTTAGTTGGAGACGCTATAGATCAATTTAAGGCTGAAAATCCTGGCTTAATCGGAGATGTCGTAGTAAAAAAATCTACTGCCTTAGAAGCACCATCTTTACTAAAAGCTCAAATTTTATCTGAAAATATGCAAACCGGCTTAATTTTCACTGGAATTGATGGTCTTTCTACGTGCATAGAAAGAGATGTTATTGAAAATATTATGCCAACTTATGAAAACAACTTTCCTAATTTAGAAAGTAATTATAGCGCTGGTGCCAAAGCTACATATGATTTAGTAAAAGGTTATGGTATCACTTATGTATATTCCCCTAGCGGTCCGTTCTTTACTTATAACCCAGACGCTGTTCAAAATGTACCGAATACTCCTGAAGAACTTTTAGCTTTTGTTAAAGCTAATCCAGGTAAATTTACATATGCAAGACCAGCTAGCTCAGGACCCGGAAGAATATTTCTTCAAGGATTACCTTATATTTTAGGAGATAAAAACCCTAAAGATCCTAAAACTTGGGACAAGACTTGGGCTTTCCTTAAAGAACTAGATCAATATATAGATTATTATCCAGCAAAGACTGGTACTTCATTTACAGAATTAAAGGATGGTAAGAGATCAATTATAGCAAGTCAATTAGGATGGGATATGAATCAAAGAATTATAGGTGGTATTCCACAAAATTATCAAGGATTCTTTTTAAACAATACTACCTTGGTAGCCGATGCCCAATACATGGCTATTCCAAAAGGACTTAGCGACGAACAAAAAAATGCTATTTTAAAACTAATGGAATGGCTTATGACACCAAAAATGCAGGCAATAACATATGATAGCGGCTATTTTTATCCAGGCCCTTCAGTTAAGGATGTTACCCTTGATATGGCTCCTAAAGAAAGTCAAGATAAAGTTAAACCAGCTATAAGGCAATCTTATGAGACTTCTATACAAACGCTTCCAACTTCAACACAATTAGATACATCTACTTTTATGGAAGCTTTGAATATGTGGGATCAAACTTTTGGCACGAAAGTAAAAAGATAATCAGAATTATCATTATCTGATTATGAATAAAAGCTTCAACAACTATTAACTCTTAAATTTGCCAATAGTGTATTATGTCAATAAAAATTTATTCTCACTATGTAATATAAATATTGAGAATAATTATTAATTTTTAGACATGCATAGAACAGATAAAAATAATAAAAATAAGAATTGATATTTATTTATTATCAATTCTTATTTTTATTTTTTGTTTTATTCAGGTTCTTTACGCTATTGGAGCCATAAGTATCTTTCCGGTTCCCCTATATACATTCACAAATCCTTCACCTGAAACAGCTGATCCAATTAAACTTTTGCCTGATTTTTCAACTCTAAATTCTAAAGAATTAGACCACGCAATAGCAAAATTTCCATCAATTCTTACCTCATCATTTTCCAGCACAAATTCTATAAGCTCATCTCTTGGAACCGGACTTTCTAATACTGCTATCCCTTGACCTTTGAGGCATAAGTTAAATAATCCTTCTTTTCCAAGTACTGCTGAGGAAAGATTTGTTCTAGCTACAACTTTTTGCTGAATTCTTGAATCGCAAGCAAGAAATAATCCGTCATCTAAAACCATTCCATCCCATTCTGAAACTTCTTCAAGTAAAATATGCTTATATGTAGGCTCTAACATTAACAACCCATTCCCTTGATATTTAGGTTTTATTGCGGATTCTTTTGTTACTTTAGAAGATAGAGCTTTACCAAGTAAATCACCAAATCCTTTGACATCCGCGCCCATGCTAACTGCTCCTGCTGTCCATTGCATTGCTCCAGCACTAATAGTATACGCGTTTCCGTTTAATTCAATTAGAACTTGCCTTCTTCTAACATTCATTTCCGAAGCAAAATAGGCTGTCATTGCACTTGTAGTATTCACACTCAAATCTTTCTTATACTCAATAACCTTTACATCACCTTTAGATTCTATTACCTCAATATTTTTATTTTCAAAAAGATTTTTACACTTTACCATAACATAAATTCTCCCTTTTCTGTAATACTTGCATTTAATTACCATTATACTTTTTTACGTGCTCTTCGTCAATTAATGTTATTATAGGTTTTAATCATCGGTCTTCTCTTCGTCAGTATATCTAATTTATCTTAATAAAAAATATTACCTATTTCAAAAAAAGATATTGAATGCTAACAAATTCAGTTAGCTACTCAATATCCTTATATATTACTTCTCTTTTACATTTCAAATTTAGGTTATGGATTATATAACCCAATCACCATTTTTAAACACTTGAATTTTATCTCCGCCAATAGTTTCACCTATTATTTCAAGTTCTGCTGAACCTATCATGAAATCAACGTGAGTTAATGAATCATTCACGCCTTTTGATAAAAGTTCTTCTTCTGACATATTGTCACTATCTTTTAAGCAACTTGGATATGCTTTTCCAAAAGCAAAATGGCAAGATGCATTTTCATCAAATAATGTATTAAAAAATATTAATCCTGAATTTGATATTGGTGAATCATGACCTACTAATGCAACCTCTCCTAAGTACCTTGCACCTTCATCAGTATCTAAAAGTCCTTTTAAAATTTCTTCTCCCTTTTCAGCATTAAAATCAATTATTTTTCCATCTTTAAATGTCAGCTTAAAGTTATCTATAACATTTCCACCATAATTTAATGGCTTTTTACTTGTAACATATCCATTTACCCCATCCTTCTTTGGAAGGGTAAATACTTCTTCAGTTGGTATGTTTGCTACAAAGGTAATACCATCTTTAGTACTCTCTTCACCACTTAGCCATAGATGCCCCTCTGGCAGCTCTACAGTTAAGTCTGTCCCCTCTGATTTATAATGAAGATATTTAAAGTTTTTTTCATTCAAATAATCTTTTCTCTTCTTAAGATTTTCTAGATGTTCATTCCACTCAGAAACTGGTGACTCCTTGTCAACTCTTACTATGCTGAATATCGAATTCCAAAGTTTTTCCACTGCTTCTGCTTCTGATACATCAGGAAATACTTTTTTAGCCCATCCTTTTGTAGGTATAGAAACAACACACCACTGAACTTCATTACTCATCATAGATGAACTAACTTTTCTCATTGTCTTACTTGTGGTCTTAGCTAAAGTAGAGATTTTATTCGGATCTACACCACTTAACAGTTCTGGATCTCGAGCTGATATACTTATAAATGCAGTTTTTTCCCTTATAAGCTCCTCTCTTGATAATGCAACATAAGTTGGTTCCTTTTCAAAGCTTTCAATTGGAGCTTTATTATATTTTATTAAAGCAAGCTCTTCATCATTATACTCTACTATGACATTTATAGCACCTGCTTCATAAGCCTTTTCAGCTATTATTCTAGCAAATTCAGCACACTCAATTGGTGAATTAATGAGTAATTGTTGTTTATCTTGTAAGTTTATTCCTGTCTTAACTATAAGTTCTGCATAATTTTTTAAAATATCAATATTCATCTTAACTACTCCTATCTTTCCATATATTTCACATAATAATTATAACATTATTATACTATTATTTATTACCTAATAATTTCTTATTCAATAAAATTTAATTCCAATGTAATCAAACCAAAAAATACTTCATAGTGGTTTCATACCACTATGAAGTATAGTTAATAATTTTCAACTCTAATTTGTATTAAATCGCGAACATTATAATAAACAAAATTGAAATAACATACATCGGTGTAGGGATATCTTTTGATTTACCTGTGAATAATTTTATTAACACATATGATATGAATCCAAATGCTAAACCATCTGTAATTGAATATGTTAATAGTGTTAATATTAATGTAAGGAATACAGGTAATCCTTCAGTGAAATCTGAAAAATCTATTTTTGTTATTGGTTCCATCATTAATAATCCTAAAACAATTAGAACTGGTCCTGAAGCAAAGCCTGGTATAGCAGTTAAAATTGGTGAAAAGAATAATGATAAGAAGAACATTCCAGCGATTGTTAAACCAGCTAATCCAGTTCTTCCACCTTCTGCAATACCTGCAGCTGATTCTATAAACGCAACTGGTGTAGATGTTCCTAAACATGCACCTATTGTTGAACCAACAGCATCTGCAGTTAAAACTTTATCTGCATTTTTTACATTCCCTTGTTCATCTAAATATCCTGCTTTTGAAGCTAAACCTATTAACGTACCGATACTATCAAATATATCTATAAATAGCATAGTCATAATTGCTGGAATTATTCCTATAACCATTGCACTCTTAAAATCAAATTGCATGAATACTGGCGCAACTGATGGTGGAAGTGATACTATTCCACTTGGTAATTGTGCCACTCCAAATACTACTCCAAGTATGTAAACAGAGAACATTCCAATAATGAATGAACCTTTTATATTTTTATGATATAGTACAGCTATTAATACTACCCCAAAAAAGGCTAATATAACTGTAACACTTTTTAAACTTGCTAAACCTACTAATGTAGCTTGATTAGCAACAATTATACCTGCATCTTGTAATCCGATAAAAGCTATAAAGAAACCAATACCTATACTAATTGCATACTTTAAAGTTTGTGGAACACTATCAATAATCATTTGTCTTATTTTAAATAAATTAAGAGCTAAAAATATAAGACCTTCAATTAATGAAGCAGCTAAAGCTGTTTGCCATGAAAACTTCATTGTTAAACAAATTGTAAATGTAAAAAATGCATTTAATCCCATACCTGGTGCCATACCAAATGGATAATTAGCAACAAGGGCCATAATTATAGTTCCAATACAAGAAGCTAAAGCTGTTGCTGTAAATACTGCTTTTATGTCCATACCTGATTGACTTAAAATACTTGGATTTACCACTAAGATATACGCCATAGTTAAAAAAGTTGTTATACCTGCTAATATTTCTGTTTTTACAGTTGTTTTGTTTTTTGATAGATGAAATATTTTTTCTAACATACCATTCTCCTCCGTTGTTTTTACCGATTTTTTTGAAACATTGTCCACAATAATTCCTCCTATTTTTGAGTTAAACAAATAAATAATATTCTCTACTCTAAAATAATATCTTTGTTAGTATGTTGCACCAACAATGAAAAAATATGAAAAATAATAACAAGAATTTAAAGATACCTTTCAAAAATATAAACCCCTTTGTGTTATTACAAAGGGGTTTACAGATAATCAAGCATCTATAAACACCCATAGTCAGACAATTTACGGTAGTCCGGTAGAGACGCTTAGACCTTATTTCTAAGCATATACGGGTAAAATTTCATTTTTTATATATAACGTGTAAAAATACTACTTTCTATATTTTTCATTTTTACCGAAAATTCAGCAAAACACATATATCATGTAATATATTTTTCATGCAATATATAGAGCTTTATTTTACATACATAATCCTACAATAATTTGCGACATAAATCAATAGTATTTTAATATTTTTGTGTATTTTTTTAAGATTTCTTCTTTAATCGTTCGTGTTTTTGTTCAAAATAAACAAAAATTAATATTTTCTCACCTAGAAAACCTGCTATACATAAATTATGCATAGCAGGTTCTCCATTAAGATTAATAACTAATTTTTATTATTTTAAGCATTCTTCTATACTAAATAAAATCTTTCATAAATTCCTTAATTTTAATTGTTTTAACTTCACTCTCTACAAGCGATTTATTGTCTTTTAAGAAACTAACTTTATCATGAAAATCAGACTTTTCTTCCTTATATAAAATTCCTAAAGGAATTTTATCTCCCCACTCCATAGATTTTTCAATAGCTTTTAATTTATCACTCGGATTGTATTCCTTTCCTAGCTTATAAACTCTTTTGTTATACCATTGGAATGTATTAATTTTGTTGAATGATATACATGGCTGTAAGATATCAACAATGGCATATCCTTTGTGTTTAATAGCCTCAATCATAATTTCTTTTAAATGTTCTTTATCTCCACTAAATGCTCTTGCAACAAAACCAGCACCAAGCGTTATTGCTAAAGCCACAGGATTCATTGGAATATTATTTGATCCATTAGGTTGAACATCTGTTACATGTCCTATGTCAGTCGTAGGTGAAGCTTGCCCTTTTGTTAATCCATATATTTGGTTATCGTGAACAAATTGTGTTATATCAACGTTACGTCTAATGTTATGAATAAAGTGATTTCCACCTTCACCATAACAGTCACCTTCACCAGTATTTATTATGACAGTTAATTCTTTATTCACAATTTTTGCTGCAACTGCCGGTGGCAACGATCTCCCATGTAGACCGCAGAATCCATTAGTATTTATATACTGTGGCGTTTTCGCTGCTTGGCCTATCCCTCCGACAATAAGGACTTCGTGTGGTGCTTTTCCCAAATCTATAAGTGATTGCTTAAGAGCATCAAGAATATTATGATCTCCGCAACCCGGACACCAAGCTGTTTCTGATGTTAAGAATATCTCCTTATCCATTATTGCTCACCTCCAGTTAACTTATTATATATTTCCTGAGATGAAATAGGTCTTCCATCATATTTTAAGATGCTGCTATTACATTCAATACCAGTGCATTCCCTTATAAGACCTGCTAATTGGCCAGTAGCATTTTGTTCTATATTTATTATACTTTTTACCTTTTTAGCATACTTATTGAGCTCTTTATCTGGTAAAGGCCATATATCTCCAAATATTAATGAGCAATATTTATTTTTTCCCGAACGTTCATTTAGAAGTTTTACAGCTTCCTTGACTGGGCTATATAACGATCCCCATGCCAACAATAAAGTATCTGCATTTTCTTCTCCTATTAATTCTGGTTCTAAAAGTTCCTCTTTTAAGTATTCCATCTTCCTAAGTCTTTTATCATTCATTTCATTTCGTACTTCTGCAGATTCAGTTATATGACCGTATTCATCATGCTCATCACTGTCCACCAGTACTGTTAGACCTGGTATTTTGCCTGGAGTTATACGTGGGGAAATACCTGTCTTTGTTATTTCATAACGCTTATAATCCTTAATATTAATATATTCATCATCATGTAAACATCTCTCTACCTTAATTTTATCAAAATCGAATGGTTTTATGGTTCTTATGCTGTCTGCTAAAAATTGATCTCCAAGTATAATAACAGGTATTTGGTATTTATCTGCAATATTAAAGGCTCTTATTGTCTGATAAAATGCATCTTCAGGATCTCTTAGTGCTATTACCATTTTAGGAATTTCTCCTGGTGATGAAGAAATAACAAATCTTAAATCTGCCTGTTCTGTTCTTGTTGGCAATCCCGTGGTAGGTCCTGGTCTTTGTATTTCTGCTATTACAAGAGGCACCTCAAGCATACCAGATAAGCCTACAGCTTCAACCATCAGTGCAAATCCACCTCCTGATGATCCTGTCATAGCCCTAACCCCTGCATAAGAAGCTCCGATAGCCATATTTATTGAAGCAATTTCATCCTCAGCCTGCTCAACAACAACTTCTGCTTCATTCATTTTTGATGCTAGGTAATTCATTATACTAGTTGATGGTGTCATAGGATATGCGGAGTAAAACTTACATCCTGCGGCAAGGGCACCAAGGGCAATAGCATCATTTCCTCCAAGCAAAACACTGCTGTCTTTGCTCTTAGGCTGAATTTGATATTTAGGTGTAACGAGCTTGTATCCTTCTTCAAATGCACTAAAGTTTTTATTTGCAATCTCATCTTTAAACTTCTCTGAGAGCACTACCTTAACACCGCTTAAATCAATGTCAAATAACTTTATGCAAGCACCTAGTGCTACACTTCCGTATACTTTAGAATTTCCAATATTTTTAGATGTAGCTTTAAGAGGAAGACCAAGAAATCTTTTATCTTCAATCTTAACTTGCTCATCTGAAATGATAAAACCATTTTCTTTCAATCTACCTAAATGCAAATCTATTGTTTCTTTATCTAAAGCAATTATCCCATCAATCTCATCCCAATGAGAATTTATTTCCTCATTTCCAAAACGTATTTGGAAAAAATTATGCCCACCTCTTACTCTTGACATATAATCTTGTATAGTAAATATTTCAAAGCCTTTTCTTTTTAGAACTTTTTCTAATATGGATGAAATAGTCTCCATGCCCAGCCCTGCAGCTCCTCCAATTAGAATGTTATAAATCATAAAATTCCTCCCTTCCATAAAAATATAGTATCAAGTGACACTTGATTCAGGTATGTTTTTTTATCCATCTGAATTTTAGTTGAACTTATAACCATAAGGGTCACAATGTGCCCTCAAGGGATGCCTCATCCAAGAGTGTATATCAGTTACCGCTCCCTTTAAGAAGAGGGAGTGTTGCAGACGCTAACTATCGGATAAATTGCATGCTGATAATATTTTATTATAGTTTCTCAGTATTATGACTAGATATATACATATAATCTATAAATTCACACGACCTACAAATTTTAATATAGCAAAATCACCTTTTAGTCATATGCTAATATTGACACTAATTTATTGATAAGGTGATTATTATTAAGAAACACTCTGGTTTAGATATAGATAATCTTGAATTTCTAGGGTCAGGTACACAAGGTAAAGTATATAAAATTGATTCACAAAAGTGTATAAAGATCTTTAAAAAAGAGCAAATATGTGCAGATGAAATAGAGACTTTAGCAATGGCACAAATGGATTCACATTTTCCTAAGCTCTACACCTTTGGTGAGAACTATATAATACGTGAGTACATTAATGGAATAGAATTAGATAAATTCTTATTATCCACTCCTCTTACTGACAGCATTTCACTTGAAATTATCGAACTTTATGAAGCCATGGATTCAGTAGGATATAGACGCTTAGATGCCGCACCATTTCATATTTTTCTAACTCCTTCAAATGGAATTAAGCTCATTGATACTGCAAGAGCAATGAAAAAGAAAGTCATATATCCTTCTTTAATTATTAAAGGTTTAGCCGATTTAGGATACAAAAAAGATTTTTTAAACTTTGTTAAATGCAATAAACCTGAACTCTATAAGAAATGGTTAAATAAAAAGGGATGAATTATTATTAGATATTTTATAATATTTTTTGAGGAGCGTATACAATGAGATTTATAGTTTTTGGTGACTCTAAAGGTAAAGAAAAAAGTGGGATAAATGAAAAAGTGCTAAAAAAAATAATGAACGAAAGCTCTAAAATAGAACCATCTCCACAATTTATTGTAATGTGTGGAGATACAGTTGCAGGCAGCAACAAAGAAGAAATTCTAACCTCACAGTTAAGTAGATTCCGAAACATAGTTGAGAAATATCATCCCAACAAACTATTACTTCCAATAGTAGGCAATCATGAAGTTAATATAGAACCTATAGATGATAAATTTGAAAAAGTCCTCAGCCAAATTTATAACGACTTAACTCCCGACTCTCATCTGGAGGGTTATAATAAAACTGTTTATTATAAGGATTTCGAGGATACAAGGCTTATAATTCTTAATGCCTTCCACTTTGGTTCAACTCATAAAATTAGTGAAGATCAACTTAGTTGGTTTAAAGAAGCAGCTTCTAAATGCATAAAGAATAAACTTGTTTTTATTCATTCCCCAGCCTTTCCTACTGGCGCCCATCTTGGCCATTGTCTAGATTTATATCCAGAATATAGGGATGCTTTTTGGAGAATAGTTGATGAATGTGGTATAGATATAGTCTTCTCAGGCCACGAGCATAACTACTCAAGAAGAATAGTTGATAATTCCTTTGGTAATGTAGATAACTGCTATAAAAGAAAAGTTACTCAAGTAATTACTGGTGGTGGTGGCGAAAAGCTTAGAGATAAATATAAAAGTAAACGCGGAATTGTAGTTGCTCCAATTGCAGTATACCATTTTTTAGTTGTAGATATAGAAGTTGATTATATTAAGGTGTGTGCTATTAGTTTAAACGGTAAGAAATTGGATGAGTTTGTTTTAGATAAAACAAGCGGGTGTGGAATAACTTAAAATATCATAAAAATGTATACATTCGTGTAGAGGACAGTCTTTTTTTACTTTATGTTCAAACTTATTCTAATCGCTCAAGTTGCATAAGAATTCTCAAATAAAAAGCACTTTCTTGAATGAAGAAAGTGCTTTTTATCAATACTTTTCACTGACCACTATTTTGTGGTCAGTAAAATCTATATTCTAGAATAAATCTTTATGTTCTTTCAGTTACCTATATTATAAATCTAAATTATATGTGATTTAACTAAATAGTTATCAATTTTATAGATTCTTTTATATCACTTATATATTTTTCTCTTTGAAAATATAGTTTCTCCGCATCTTTTAGAGTAATTTTTTTAAACGTTACTTTCTCATTAGGCTTAAGCTGAACTATTTTTTGAACATCAACAGATGCTACATGCGCTATTTTTGGATATCCTCCTGCTGTTTGCTTATCAGCTAAAAGAATAATTGGATTTCCATCAGGGGGAATTTGAATAGTTCCAACAGAAACTTCCTCAGATATCATTTCCAACTTTTCTTTAAATTCAATTTTAGGGCCATATAAACGATATCCCATTCTATCAGATTTTGTATCTATATTAAACTCTGAGCAAAAAAATTTATTTATACTTTCATAGGAAATATACTTAAACTGTCTATCTTCAAACACTCTAATAACTGTATTTTCACACTTCTTCTTAGCATAGCCTTTTACATGCCAACTTGCTGCTATAAAATCTCCATCACATTTAATTTCCATTAATTTGCTTGCTATTCTTGATGAAATTGTACTTTTTATACCGACATTGATTACATCATTTTTTGTCAAGGCTCTTCCTTCAAGTCCACCTAATTGTGCTCTTAAATATGTACTTTTACTATCCATGACAATTGGAATATCAAAACCACCAGCTACTGCCAAATAAGAACGACATCCACTTTTGCAAGCACCAAATTTAAGTATGCAATCTTCCTTTATATAAATAGGTCTATTCATAGGAACTGCTTTACCTTCAATGGTAGGCGAAATATCTGCCCCCGCTATAGAAAACAATATTCCTTTTTGTAGCTGCAAGACTGGTCCAACCATAGTAATTTCGAGAACGCCCTCATTTTCTTTGTTTCCAATAACAATATTGGAAAGTCTCATTGCATATGTGTCCATAGCGCCACTAACAATAACACCATATTTTTGATATCCACTTCTCCCTAAATCTTGAATAGTAGTAAGAAGCCCTGGATTTAAAACAGTAATACTCACTATTTTTCCTCCTTTAACCTTAAGTATTCATCATAAGAAATAGGATAAAATTTAGCTATATCTCCTGATTTTAAAAGACTTTTGGGCTCTTCATTTAAATCAAATAGTTTTATAGGAGTCCTTCCTATAAGTTGCCACCCACCTGGAGTTTCTATTGGGTAAACACCTGTCTGCATTCCGGCAATACCAACTGATCCAGCTGGTATTGCCGTTCTTGGCGATTCACGTCTTGGTGTGACTATTTTTTTAGACATCCCTCCTAAGTATGGAAAGCCTGGAGCAAAACCAATCATGTAAACCAAATACTTTCCTTCTGAGTGAATTTTTATAACTTCATCTACATTAAGATTATTTATTTTGGCAACATGTTCAATATCTGGTCCAAACTCACCACCATAACAAACTGGAATTTCAACAATATTTTCTTCCTCAATACTTGCGATGTTAATATTAGATACCATATCTTCTAGAATAGTCTTTACTTTTTCAAAAGGAAAATTATTGTCTATTTTTAAAGGTTCATAAATTATAGAAACACTTGTGAAATAAGGAACATATTCTATTAGACCCTCAAAAGGATGTTCATCTATATATGAACAAAAAGCCCTAATTTTCTTATTTATCTCTTCACCAATTTCATTACCAAATCCAACTAAAGCTGAAAATTCATTTATTTGTGAAATTTCAGTTTTAAATCCACCCTTTTCCATATCTATGTTTACCCCCCAAAAGTTTTCTACTATTATATTCATATTTCAAAAATTTATCTAGATGTGAATCGAGTTTCCAAGTAGGCTGTTCCACTTTAGCTTGTCAAACTAAAAGTTGGAACATGCTAAAGTGGATACACCCTGCTGCTTAGAGCCTTCAACGATATTTTTATAGTTTTGGGAGCAAAAATATTTATAATTTCGGTAAGTAACTACATAAGTCTGAGCTATACATGATTTATCTATACATTCTCGGAACTCTTTTTCCTATACCACAGACAAATTCATAATTAAAGCTCCCAGCCATACCAGCTAATTCTTCAACTGAAATAATATTATCGCCATCTTTTCCTACTAACGTTACTTCATCTTCAATCTCCACATCATTTATATGTGTAACATCAATCATCATTTGATCCATGCAAATTCTTCCTATAATCGGAGCATACTCACCATGAATTAATACTCTTCCCTTTGATGATAGAGCTCTTGGATATCCATCAGCATATCCCACCGAAAGAGTAGCTATCTTGGTTTTACTTCTAGTAATAAAAGTTTTTCCATAACTTACTCCATGCCCTTCATCTACAGATTTCACATTTATTACATGAGTTCTCCAAGCTAATGCCGGCTTAATTTTAACAGCATTTTTATCAACCTCTTCAGATGGATAAAGCCCATAAATAATTATTCCTGCTCGTACCATATCAAATCGGTGATGATCAAACTCAATAATTCCGGCGCTATTACACATATGCTTAATGGGAATATGTATTTCTCTTCTTTCTAGCAACTTTACAAAATTATCATACCTATCCATTTGTAATTTACTATAACTTTTCTCCTTCTCATCTGCAGTCGCAAAATGAGTAAATAAACCTTCAATCAACAAATTAGGTAAAGTCGAAATTTTCTCAACCACTGAAATACCTATTTCATCTACATCAAGACCAATTCTAGTCATTCCTGTATCTAGCGCAATATGAATTTTAGCTTGCTTTCCGCATGCTTCCCCCACTTTTGATATTTCCTTAGCCATTTCCAAAGTATATATCGTTTGAGTAATATCATTTTTTACTAAGTCTGTATACTGACTTGGTGATGTATACCCCAAAATTAATATGGGCAATTCTATCCCTTCATAACGCAGCTCTAATGCTTCTTCTATTGTAGCAACTCCATAATAATCCACCTCAGTTTTTAAAAAATTTCCTAAGGCGGCAGCACCATGTCCATATCCATCTGCTTTGATTACTGCCATTACTTTGGTGTTTTTTTCTACTCGTTTTTTAATTTCATTTATATTGTCTAAAACAGCACCCAAATCTATTTCAGCATAAGTTCTAAGATATCTTTCCATAACCACAAGCCTTCTTTATATAAAACGTATTTTTCAATTGTCATAATGCACTTTTTTATAGGTTAATACTCTTCAGAATATATATTCTAATATTCTTTAGAATATATATAGTAAGCCATATGAAACTTAAATCACTTCATTTAATGGAAGAATTTTTATACCTTCCGATTCTAATCTTGCCTTAATTTTTTTTACAAACTCTAAAGCCTTCTCTCCATCTCCATGAACACATATTGAATCTACTTTAATAGGTATATCTTTTCCTGTAATTGCCTCTACCTTATTTTCTTTTACCATTTTGATAACTCTATTAATAGCAACATCTTCATCTGTAATCATCGCTCCCTCTTTGGTTCTTGCAACTAAAGAACCATCTTCCTCATAAGCACGATCGGCAAAAGCCTCTCGTGCTACCTTTAATCCTATACTTTGTGCGGCACTTACCATTTCACTTCCTGATAAGGCGAGTAAAATTAATTCAGGATTAATTTCAAATATTCCTTCACAAATAGCCTCGGCAAGTTTCAAATCTTTTCCTGCCATATTATATAAAGCACCATGTGGCTTTACATGACACATTTTAATTCCTGCAGCTGTGCAAAAAGCATCTAACGCACCAATTTGATATTGCACCATGGCCTTAGCTTCCTTTGGCGAGACATTTATGTTTCTCCTTCCAAACCCCACTAAGTCAGGAAATCCTGGATGTGCTCCAATACATACTCCAGATTCTTTGGCTAATTTAACTGTATGAGCCATTACTAATGGATCTGACGCATGAAATCCACATGCTACATTAGCTGAAGATATATACGAAATCACTTCTTCATCTAAACCAAGTTTATAATTTCCGAAGCTTTCTCCTAAATCACAATTTAAATCTACCTTATACATAAGTGTCCTCCTCTCAAAATTTCAAGTCTATATTTTTAGTATCTGTTATGAGCATATGCCCTGGAGAATGTGTAATTACGATTTTAGGTTTAACATTCATAACTACTGATTGTGGCGTAACTCCACAAGCCCAAAACACTGGCACTTCTCCTTCCTTTATTTTAACACAGTCACCAAAATCAGGCTTATTGATATTTGATATACCAATAACAGAAGGATCACCTATATGAATTGGAGCCCCATGAACCCTTGGCATAGAACCTGTTACCATTACTGACTTTACGACTTGATTATTAGGAATAGGTCTCATACTCACAACCATTTTTCCATTAAATATTCCTGCTGGCTCGCATTCTATATTAGTTACAAACATAGGAACGTTACAGCTCTCCTCTATATGCCTAACGGGTACACCAGCCTCTAAAAGTTCTGATTCAAAAGAAAAGCTGCAGCCTATAAAAAAACTTACAAAATCATCTCTCCATAGATGCTCTATACTGGTATATTCACCAGTTAATATACCATCTTCATATACCCTATATTTAGGAATATCCCTAGCAATATCAGCATCCTCTGCAATATACTTTAGATTTCTGCTTCCTACATCACTAACTTCTAATATAGGGCAAGATTTTGGATTCCTTTGAGTAAATAAAAGAAATTCATAAGCCAAATCCTTTGGTAAAATAACTAAATTAGCTTGAGCATATCCTGCGCACATTCCTGAAGTTGGACCTGTAATCTTACCTTCACGTATTAATTTACGAACCTCACTAGGTTTCATTTCTGAATAATTCATGCTTTCTTCCTCCATCCTTTAGATTCTTTACATAACATTTTCATAGAAACCTAATTCAATGACCTTTTCAAACCATGTGGCACATGTCTTTTCTAATTTGATAGCATACGATACACATTCTCTCATTAAATTAACCATTGAAAGATTTAGAGATAAACCAAAACCATCTATAGCAGGTACTAGCCATCCATACATATCTATCATTCCACTTCTTGATGCAACCACCATTGCTTCTTCTTGTAATTCTTTTGTATGTAGTATATCTAAATCTTTCCTAAGATAAGCAATTGCTGCAATTAATCCATAGCATCCCCAGTCTGAGACAGTAGCAGTTATAATATTATCTGCTTTTGTGTCCACTGCAATTCCTCCATTACATCCGCAATTACATTTTCCTTCAGCTGCATATGGAATATATTCTTCCAAATGCTCTTTAATAGTCCCCATACCTATTTCATTTCCAAGATCTCCTATTGCTATATTAAGAACGCCTTTATCCTGTAATTTAGTAAATAGAATATCTTGCTTTGCTTCTAATTCAGTAACATCTAAGCCTACAGCATTATGATAGGTACCAACAGAATTAGCCCCAGGACATTCAATACTGATAACTGCACCTGGTAATCCCTTAGATATAATTTCATCAGCCTGTTTTTCAGCCTCATTCACATCTTTTGTAAATGCTACAGCTGATATGGATATGGGATATTCATTTAATTCTTCTATACTATCATAGAAATGCAATCCCATTACCTGGGCTAGATTTTTAACAGCCTCCATATTGTCTTCAGGACATATAATAACTGGTTTTACATTAAAAGCCTTAATTAAAGATCTTGCTAAAAGAATAGAGCTCACAATGCCATCCATTTCAGCCTTCTTAAACGGAAGCAGTACAAATCCAGTCATTATATAAACCAAATCTCCTTCTTTTAATGTATTCACTAACTTTTTTGCAGCATTCGTAGTTAGAGGTTCCTTTGTATATTCCCTCGAAGCAGAATATAAAATTCGGCATACCCCATATCCTCTTGGATCTAAATTCATTAAATTATCTAGATTTTCTCCCAAATTAAATATTGTTAATTCTTCTTGATTCATATGATGCCTCCTACTCTGCCTTTGTTTCTTCTAAAAATTCTACTAATAGCGCATCCTGTAATTTCTTTACAATCTCTGGAGCCTTTCCTCCTACGGGCTTTCCATCTATTTCACAAGCAGTTATACAAAATTGACCAGAACTAGTAACTATAACTTCATCTGCTTCCATCAATTCTTTTAATGTGAATGCTGTTTCGTCAACGGGAATACTAAATAGCTTACACATTTTGATGAGATGAGCCCTTGCAATCCCAGGTAATATCAAATTATCTGCTGGTGCAGTTTTTAAAATACCATCTTTTAGAATCGATACATTACTATGAGCGCACTCTGTCACTCTTGTGCCTCTATGAAATACGGCTTCCTGGCATCCTGCTTCCTCGGTTTTTTGAGCCGCCATTACACTTGGTAATAGATTTAATGTTTTAATATTACAGTGTAAGAATCTCGTATCTTCTAAGGTGATTAGTTTTATTTTTTGTGACATATCCTTGATTTTTAAAGGCTTTAACATAATCCACAAGTTTGCTGGAACTTCATCTCCTGGAAAGGCATGATTACGCATTGCAGTTCCTCTTGTTACCTGCCAATAAACAAACTGTTCTCCTGAATCTACTTTCTTCACCATATCTTTTATAATTTCTTTTACTTGTTCCTTTGTATAAGGAATTTTTATCTTTAATAGACCAGCGCTATTAAAAAAACGTTCAATGTGCTCGTCCAATGCAAAAATCACATAATTTCTACTATAGGTAGCATCATAAACTCCATCGCCAAAATAACATACACGATCATTCATAGGTATTGTCATTTCTTCTAATAAACCGTACTTCCCATTATAATATCCCAAATTCTCCATATATATCTGCCTCCTAAATTTTATTCGATAGCTAGCATCTGTAACACTCCCACTTATTTAAGCAGGAGATAACGGCTGCACCCTCCTGGACATTGTATTCCCTAAGGGTATTGGTTCAACTAGGATTCAACTGGGGATAAATCCCCACCTGAACCAACTTTCACTTTATATAAAATAAAAAAACCAGATACATCTTAGACGGTGAAATTTGACTTCTTTGTCTAAAATATATCTGGTTTGTAAAAGTAAACCATTGTCTTAAGTCCATCATATATTTCAGAAAAAATTTTTTCAATATTTTTTATAAATACAGTTTATTTTATTGTTTTTATATCTTTTTCAAAAAATTTTATCGTTTTTTAATATTTTTAACTTTCCCAAAGAAATTTTTTACGTTTTGAGTGGTTTCTTTTCATTTTAATTTAGCTTTTTATCGCCTTTTTTTCCTCCAAATTATAATACCTACAAACCCAGTAAATTACTGCTTTTATCCTATCTTTCAAATTCATATTTGATTTTATTTTTTTCATAATTAAATAATTTAAGAATAATTTTTTTCATAAAATAACAATTATTATCTATATTGACAAATAAGTTATTTATAGTATTATATAGCATATAACCAAGGGCTGGTGTAAAAAACACTAGTCCTATTTTTTTTATAATAAGTTTTCAGAATTATCAATTTATCTAATGTCTAGCCACTGTAATACTCTTATTTCTCAAGCAGGAAATAACAGTGTCATGACCCTAGATAAGTTCATATAAGATTCAAACGGGATTAAACCTTATCTGAATCAACTTTCACTTATTATGAAATATTAAAAAATTTAAATATGGAGGGGTTATCATGATAAGAAAAACATTATTGAAAAAAACATTAGGGGCTATGACAGCAATAATGCTGTCAACTACACTGATTGTCGGTTGTAGTGAAACTGCAAAAGTAAGTTCATCTAATAGTGGTGGTGACACGATTAAGCTCGGAGGAGTTTTCCCATTAACTGGCGATGTTCCTGCATTAGGTGCAGCTATGGACAATGGAGCAAAACTTGCAATTAAAGAAATAAATGCAGCCGGAGGAGTTAATGGTAAAAAATTAGAATTTGTTGTTGAAGACGATCAAAATCAAGCATCAACGGCTCCAAATGCAATTACAAAATTAATTACTCAAGATAAGGTCGCAGCAATAATTGGAACATATGCAAGTAAATGTTCAATTCCAATGGCGGCAGTAGCGAAAGACTCAAAGGTAGTTATGATTACACCAGGGTCAACAAACGAAAAAGTAACTACTGAGGGTGGAGATTATGTATTCAGGGCATGTTTTATAGATCCATTACAAGGTAAAGTTGGTGCACAATTTGCTGCTCAAAACTTAAAAGCTAAAAAAGTAGCCATGCTTTATGATGTTGGTAACGACTATTGTGTAGGTATTTCAAAAGAATTCAAGAAAAACTTTGAATCTCTTGGCGGTACTGTAGCTTATGAAAAAACTTACAATGCTGGGGAAAGTGACTTTAAAGCATTCCTAACAGAAATTAAAGATTTAAATGTTGATGTTCTTTATCTTCCAGATAACTATTCAACTATAGGATTAATAGCAAAACAAGCAAGAGAAATTGGTATAAAAGCAGCTTTACTTGGTAGTGATTCATGGAGTGATCCAGGTCTAGTTCAGGTTGGTGGAGATGCAGTTGAAGGGGCATATTTCACAGATCACGTATCATTAAAATCAGATAATGCTGCAATCAAAAAGTTCGTTGATAATTACAAAAAAGAATATAACAGCGATCCAAGTGCCTTCTCAGTACTTAGCTACGATTCAGTATATATTGTAGCAGAATCAATAAAGAAAGCTGGAAGCACAGATGAAGCTGCACTTAAAGATGCAATGGCAAAATTAGATGTTGATGCCGGAACTACTCATTATAAATTTGATGATAAACACAATCCAATAAAGAGTGTTGTTATTAATAAAGTTGTAAAAGGACAATTTGAGTTCGAAACTGAAATCAAATAAAAAATAATTAACGTGAGTTTTCACTTCATGTTAATTAAGGCACATGAAAAAATAGAGAGTATCTTTGATTTATTATTTCCTTTCATGTGCCTAAATTTAGCTTATTAGGGAATCAAAGAAAAATAAAGTCTTATATATTTAATATCAAATGACTGTATAAATAGTCTAAGCACCGATATGTGTAAGCTTTTAATACAGCAATTTTAAAGGAGAGAGATTGACATGAGTACTTTGTTACAACAAATTGTAAATGGCATATGCCTTGGTAGCGTATATGCCTTAATAGCTATCGGTTATACGATGGTGTACGGCATTATTAAGTTAATTAATTTTGCCCATTGTGATATTTATATGGTTGGTGCTTTTACAGGATACTTTGCAGCAACAGTATTAGGCTTTGGATTTCTTCCATGTTTGCTTTTTTCTATGATTTCGTGTGCTGTTATAGGTATGTTAATTGAAAGAATTGCCTATAAACCACTTAGAAACTCACCTAAGGTTACACTATTAATTACTACCATGGGTATGGAACTTTTATTGCAGAATTTTGTAAAAACTGATTTTATTGCAGGACCAAATACAAGAAACTTTCCACAAGTAATTCCTTTGGTTTCTTATAAGTTAGGTCCAATAACTATTAGTAATCTTCAAATAATCGCACTTGCAGTCACAATATTACTATGTATTATATTACAATTTATAGTAAACAAAACTAGAACAGGCAGAGCAATGAGAGCAACCTCTTATGATAGAGATGCTGCAGCCCTAATGGGAATAAATATAAATAGAGTTATTTCTTTAACTTTTGCTTTAGGTTCAGCACTAGCTGCAACTGCTGGTGTACTTGTTGGTATGCTTTATCCTAGACTTGAGCCTGCTATGGGCGTTATGCCAGGACTGAAATCCTTTGTAGCAGCGGTTCTAGGAGGAATTGGGGTTATACCAGGAGCAATGTTTGGAGGAATTGCAATGGGACTTATTGAGACCTTATCAAAGGTATATATTAACTCAGGTTTATCAGATGCAATTGCTTTTTCAATTTTAATTATAATTCTTATTGTAAAACCAACTGGCTTATTTGGTAAGAAAGACAATGTGAAGGTGTAGGTGATAAGGATGGATAATAATATAACCAAAAACGAAAAAAATCTAAGCTCAAACTTAGTTAAAGCTATATATACAAGATACGTAATTACATTCGTAGTACTTTTAATAATCTATGCTATATTAATGTTCTTTGTTAATCAGGGAATAATTAGTGACTATATTCTTAGACTTATGAAGCAAATTGGAATTTTCTTAATTGCAGCCTTAGGACTTAATCTTATATTAGGTTTTACTGGACAATTTACTATGGGACATGCTGCTTTTATGTCTATAGGAGCATACGGTTCTGCAATAATGACTAAGAATTTTAATATGCCCTTCCCTATTTCTTTACTTGTTGGAATAATACTCGCAGCAATACTCGCAGCTTTAATAGGTTATCCAATTTTAAGACTTAAGGGTGATTACTTAGCTATCTGTACTTTAGGTTTTGGAGAAATAGTTAAAGTATTAATTCAAAATATTGATTATGTTGGAGGTGCTAGAGGTATTTCAGCAATTCCGACAAAAACTTCTTTCTTGATGGTATTTTTATCAGCTGCACTTTGCTATGCAATATTAAAGAATTTGATCAACTCTTCAAAAGGCAGAGCAATTATGTCTGTCAGAGAAGATGAAATAGCTGCTGAAGCAATGGGTATTAATTCTACAAAATATAAAATGATTTCTTTCATTATAGGTAGTAGTATGGCTGGTCTTGCAGGTGGTCTTTACGCCCATTTTAATACTTTTATTGATCCTGCAAGCTTTAACTTTGCTAAATCAATAGAGTTAATTACTTATGTTGTATTAGGTGGTATGGGAAGTATATCTGGAACTGTCCTTGGAACTTCAATCCTTATTTATTTGCCTGAATCCTTGAGGGGACTTAGTGATGTAATGAAGGATTATCGTATGCTTATATATGCTCTTTTACTTGTAATAATGATGATTTTCCGTCCACAAGGTATTCTTGGAACAAGGGAAATTTCAGTAACTAATATAAGAAAATTTTTTAAGAAATTTAAAAATCCATCATTAAAAAACATAGAAGAAAATAAAAAGGTTGGTGAATAGCATGTCTTTACTTTCAGTAGAAAATTTAACAATAACGTTTGGTGGTCTAACTGCTGTTTCTGACGTAAACATCGAAATAGGCGAACATCAATTAATCGGTCTAATTGGGCCAAACGGGGCTGGTAAGACGACTCTTTTTAATATGCTTACTGGTGTTTATAAGCCAACTCAAGGAAAAATATCATTAAATGGAGAACGTATTGATGGAACTAAACCTTATAATATTACCTCAAAACGTATAGCTAGAACTTTTCAAAACATTAGACTTTTTCCTGAATTAACTGTACTTCAAAATGTTATGATTAGTTTCAACTTTCAAGCAAAATCTGGTTTGTTAGCCTCTATTCTTAATACTCCAGCTCAAATATTTGAAGAGATTAAAATGAAAAAAGATGCTATAGATATTTTAAAGATTTTCAAACTAGATGATAAGGCAGAAGAATTGGCTAAAAATCTTCCATATGGTCAACAAAGAAGATTAGAAATAGCTAGAGCTCTAGCTGCTAAACCCAAACTTTTACTTCTTGATGAGCCAGCCGCTGGTATGAATCCGCAAGAAACTGCAGAGCTTACTGAATTAATACGTTGGATAAAAGATGAATTCAAAATTTCAATTTTACTTATTGAGCATGATATGAAGCTTGTAATGAATGTATGTGAATATATCTATGTACTTTCCTTCGGCCAAATTATTGCAAAAGGACTTCCAAAAGAAATTCAAAAAAATCCTCAAGTAATTGAGGCCTACTTAGGAAAGGGGGCTGCGCAATAATATGTTAAAAGTTAAGAATATTAATGTGTTTTATGGGGCTATTCATGCAATTCATGATTTAAGTCTTGAAGTAAATGACGGAGAAATAGTGACTTTAATCGGGGCTAATGGTGCAGGAAAAACAAGCACTCTTAGAGCTATTAGTGGCTTAAACATAATAAAATCTGGTGAAATTACCTATGATAATAAAATAATTAGTAATTTAGGTGCACATAAAATAGTAGCTCAAGGAATTAGCCAAGTTCCTGAAGGAAGAAGGGTTTTTGGCGACCAGACAGTAGAAGAAAATCTTCTACTTGGTGCTTATTTAGTTAAAAATAAAGCTGAAATTAAAGAATCAATGGAAAAGGTATTTAATTGGTTTCCAAGGGTAAAAGAAAGAAGAAAGCAATTCGCTGGAACTCTATCGGGTGGTGAGCAGCAAATGCTTGCTATAGGTAGAGCACTAATGGGAAATCCAAAACTTCTACTACTTGACGAACCATCTATGGGACTTGCCCCTATTGTAGTTGAAGAAATATTTGAAATTATAAAAAATATTCGTAAAGATGGAACTACCATTCTCTTAGTAGAACAAAATGCCAATGCAGCACTTCAAATTGCAGATCGTGGATATGTTGTTGAAACAGGCAGCGTTGTATTAAATGGACCAGCAGATAAATTATTACATGATGATTCTGTTAGAAAGGCATATTTAGGAGAATAATAAAATGTGATATAATTGTTGTATAGAGAAGGAGGGGAATTACATGGATAAGTTTGTAATTGCAATAACTAGAACTTGCGGAAGCGGTGGAACAACAATAGGTAAAATGCTGGCTAACGATTTTGGGATAAATATGTATGACAGGGAATTGTTACGTCTAGCTTCAGATGACAGTGGTATAAATGAGGCCCTATTTGCTAATGCAGACGAAGGTGTAAAAAACAGCTTACTGTATAAAGTTTCAAAGAAAATATACAACGGTGAATTAATTCCACCTGAAAGTAATGATTTTACTTCAAATGATAATTTATTTAATTATCAAGCTAAGGTATTACGTGAATTGGCTGAAACAGAATCATATGTTGTAATAGGACGCTGTGCTGATTATATTTTAAAAGATAAACCAAATGTGTTTAAGATTTTTATTCATGCATCTGAAGATTATTGTATTAAACACGAAATGGATATCCTTGGCGCTTCAGAAAAAGAAGCAATTAAGGAAATTAAGAGATTAGATAAATATAGAAGTGAGTACTACTATTATCATACAGGTAAAAAGTGGGAAGATGTTAAAAATTATGATTTATCTCTTGATACAAGTAAATTAGGTTTTGAAAAATGCGTTAAATATATTAAAGAGTATATAAAATTAAGAATGGATTCATAAAAACAATATATAGATATACTAAAAAAACATGCCTGGAACTTAACTTCCAGGCATGTTTTTTATACGATTAAATGGAACATACTTTGGTTTACTAAAACTAAGAAAATACTTTTATTTAAACTTTTAAATCTCAAAATTAAATCCTTATGGCTCAATGCGAATAATATGTATAACTTTTTACTAAACAAAAATCTATATTATTCATCTATTTCGGGTATTACGCTATATACATTTTTTACGTCTTTTAAAACAAAATGCGTTTTTGTAGATGACACACCCTCTAGACTCTTTATCTCTCTATGAATCCTTTCAAGATGATCTGATGATCTACAGAATACTTTAAGAATAAAATCAAAATCTCCAGTAAGATAATAGCATGAGACAATATTAGGGTTTTTCTTAATTGAAGTAGTAAAAGTTTCATAAAACTTTGGGTGCTCTAAACTAACTTCCATTAAAGCACTCATATCATTTCCTAATTTCTTTTGATCTACTATGATAGTATAATTTTTAATTATATCATTTTTCTCCATTTTCCTTATACGTTCAAGGACCGCCGAAACTGATAAATGAATTTCCTTACTTATATCTGATGCTTTATTCCTCGCATTAGACATTAAACATTTTAATATTTTATAGTCCATTGTATCCATAAATAACCCCCAACTATTATCTTTGTCTACAAATATTATAATCTCTGAAAATGAAAAAGTCTACAATATGAAATTTATGTGTTTATCTCACTTCTACTACAAAACGTTATATTTTTCTCACCTATTATATTCTGATAAATGTCATTTCTTTCTTCATGTTCCTCCTCATAATATTTGTACATGTTAATATATATTCACAATATATGTTTCAAAACTTAAGCGAACATACAAACAACGAAATAAGATACATGTATGTGTAATCTGCATGTAAAAATAAGCTATTGAAAGTGCTTAATGGAGGTTGTCCTTTTAGTACTTTTCAGCGAAATTTTAACTAATCAGATGAAACATAAATGTATCTTATTTCGGTTAGTTACCGTCTTATTTTAAGTTAACAATAGATTAGGTATTTTGACACTTCAAAACATAAGCTGGTGGAATATTTAATATTACTCTCTCAAAGCTTATATCTTCAAAATAACTTGCTATATAACCTTTCTTAAGTAATGTATACTGAAAAGTTATAAATAATCCATCTTTCTTTAATATATTTTTAGTATTCTTTAATATTTTATTTGACATACTCTTAGGAAGGCTTGCAAATGGTAATCCCGAAACCACGTAGTCTACCTCACTAACATTATATTTTTTCAGGTGTTTATCAATATTTTCAGCGGAATCATTCACTATTAAAACATTACTGTAATCACTATACTTCTCCTCTAGCTGCTTGCAAAACTCTTCATTATATTCCACAAGAATCAATACTGTATGATTCTTTAGATTTTCAACCAGCTTCTCAGTGAATACCCCTGTTCCTGGACCGTACTCTACAATACATTTTGCATTTTCAAAGTCAATATCATCAGACATTTTTTCAGCAAGTTTTCCTGAACTAGGTGCTACAGCGCCTACTGTTCTTGGCGATTTAAAATACTCAATTAAGAATTTTAACCACATGATACTACAACCCTCTCCACTCATTTCTTAGTTTAGAATACATATTTTATTCAATCTTCGTCTCATAAATTTAATAAAATATACATTCTATAGTAAAAGAGATTACCTCCACTTAAATAGAACTGGAGATAATCCTAATATAGTTGGATAGATTTCTTGCTAACTATTCTTGTATTTGGTTGTGACACTTCAGCGTAGCACCAATACTGTCGCTTAACCGAAGGATCGGTTTTAAAAGCGCACAGTATTGGTAGCGTAGCGAATTGCGCGCAACCTGATGATGTGTGTCTAACAAATCTCCACCATGGCGCACCACCATAGTATAAAGGCCAAGAAACCTATCTCTTTGATTCAGCTTTACCTCAATCATTATAACATATTAAGGAAATTGATTCAACTTTTTACATAATATTAGTAATAATAAATTTGTACTTCTAATAATTTTAAGTTTTAATGTATTAAACTACGCGTACCTATATCTGTCTACCTTACAATTAAAAGTATTTTTAAGAATATGGAGTATAAGTTAATTCTTTTATTAAATTCGTGCCCTCCTCAATTATATTTACATATCTTTCCTCATTGACACTTTTGATCCATGAAACCATCCCACTTATTTCATTTATGGTACTCATCGGCACCTTTTCTCCACTCTTTATAAGTTTCTTAGAATTATAAATTGCTGCTCTTAGTGTTTTTATCCACTTTTTAGGCACTCCGATTTCGTGGTTATTTATAACAATCCCAGTGATACATTGACGATTGTTATTTCTTAGAAAATGTGTTTTTTTATGATTTATTTTAAACCCTTCTTCCATTACTATTTTTGATGTTAATCCTATGAAATTCCTAAGTTCTTGCTTATTTATTTCTTGTTTAAAGCTAAAACTCATATCGTCTGCATATCTTGTATAACCACAATTATTTTTTAATGCCATTCCGCTTAATCTCTTATCCAACTTGCCGCAAATAATATTTGTAATCATAGGACTTGCTGGCGATCCTTGAGGTAGAATTCTATTTGATGTTTTAACATATTTTATTTCGCCTCTCACTTCTATAGGCATTCGTTCGCAATAAGTACAAAGCATAGCAAGAAGTGATGAAACATATCCTGAATAACCAAATGATTTAAACATTCCTCTAACTCTTTCGAATGTTATAGTTCCAAAGAAATCTTCAATATCTATATTAATTAATAATGGAACTCTTTCCTGGGCAGATCTCTCAGTATCAATATTTTTACTTATTCTGCTATCCTCAATTATTACATGTTTTTCATCTATTGCATGAGCCTTCGCTCCTGAGACAACTGACCTTCCTCTTAGAAATCCATGTGCATAATGTGATACAGGAATTTTTGATAAAATTTTCTCTAGGATTTTTCGTTGAACATTTTTTAAGATAGATTTTGGAGCTGCTATATTTCGTTCTCCACCTTTTTTCTTTGGAATTGTGTATCTATGATAATGATCTAGTGTTACTACATCTCTATGAAAGGCTAAGAATCTCAGCTTTGTGTATTCAATCTCAAACAATTCAGATAGCTCTTTATCATCTTCAATAATAGGCAATCCTAGTGATAATAATCTCTCCGTATCGCTCTCCTTGTCAAAAAGTGAATTAGAATAACCTTTACCGATAAAAACAATTCTTCTTTCTTTTTCTTTCTTCCAATCTTCACTTTTTTGCTCTTTTTCAAGTGCCCTTTTTTCTTTTCTCTCCTTACGCCTAGCTATAGATTCTTCCATTATTGCTTTCGCAACATCTGATCTAATTTTTTCATAGTCCCATGTCTCATTATATCTTTTTTTAAGCTCACGAAGTTTCTGATTTATTTTATCTTTTTCATTATACAAGTCAGAAATTTGTTTTATTATTTTTTCATATTTCTTTATTAAACTTTTTCTATGTGCATATTCCTCTTGCGTCTCATTTTCTTGTCTTTCATAAGGTGTAGGTAAATTCTTTGGCCAAAATCCATATTCCTGCATCTTTAATAAGGTAAATTCTTTTTTACCCATTTGATTTACTATTTCTCTATAGTCCTGCCTTTTATTTTTAGATGTTTCTTGATTCTCCATCATAATAAACTCTCCATAATATCATTTATTTTATATTCTCTATCTTTTTCTAATTGTAATCTTGTAAATTTTGAAGATATTAAATATAGTGCCAGAATATGTGCACATGGAGCTGAAATATTTCTAGGTCCCCTATTAAACTCTCTGCATTTGCATTTCACCTTAGAAATTTGTCCATCTTCATCTATCTCTAATCGAGTTTCTGTTAAATCATGTTCTCTATTATAGTCTTCTGTTCCTCGAAATTTCCAATTCTTATATTTACTATTAGGCATTTTGAAGGAATGTTTAAATATAAACTCATTATTTTCTTTTACCCCTACTGAGAAATTATCCATTCCTTCATTCATAAACTCTTTAACTTTAAATTCTATTTCTGTGGTTTCATATAATTCTTTCGGAATAGGTTCATTGCATAATTTTCTAAACCTTACAGTATCATTTATAGCATCAAAATAACCTTCACCACGTTTTAAGAGCATGCCAACTCCAGCTTTAATTTCTGCTTTGTCTTTAGCATTTGAATCTGTCTTTAGATAATCATATATGCTTTCCATGGATAAACATCTTTTTTCTTTCAATAAATTATAAACTTTGTCATAGTTTCCATCACCAATAAATCCGCCCAGAATGTTAAGGGCCGTTCCTTTAACCCAATCATTAGATGACCATGATGAAAATCCTATAGTCATTTTCATTGTACCAAGGTCTGCTGTAATAAATTGCGGCATTCCAAAACCAAGTAACCTTACTTTGAAAGATTTAGCTAAAGGAATTATTTTTTCTATTACTAACCATCTCCTTCTTCCCCATATTTTTTCCTCTCTATATTTTTCTCCATTATATATTGCTTTTAATGTCATTTCACTGCCAAAGGGTTCAAAAATGATTTTAACTGGCTCTTGAGGCGCTAATATCCACTTCATATATCTCGGACTTTTTTGTTCTTTATGCCTTCTTAAAAGTGAACAAATATCATATATATCAGTAGGGGATAATTCTATATTCGTACCTCCTAAACTTGCAGCTGATGAAACCTGGTTAAATCCTTTTATCCAAGTTTCCGGCAAATCTATTTTCTTTTCCATATGCTCTGGAATTATCCCCGTATCTACTGTAAAACCTTCTGGATTAACTGATAATTGAACCTCATTATAGGTTCTAAACCTTTCTATTTCTTTAGCTAATTTAGATGAAAAATCTATATTAGTAGTACCCAATTCAGGCTTTTGAAGAAGTTCAAATTCCTCCATATCTATCGATAAACACCCATAGGTTGACTCATCTATTGAAAAGGCCTCAAATGAAACTTGATCTGGATGTACTGTTATTACCGGGTCTAACACAAACCAAAGATCTAAATCCCTATCTTTTATAAATTTCCAAAAATCCCTTTCAATCTTGTAGTAATCTTTCCATATATCATGATTATCAATTTCCTTTTTAAGATTATTTTTAATATCAATAAACTTGGATATCCGACTATTATTTTCATCCAATGTATTTAATAACCCACTTATATTCTTATTTAAATTTTCCCTAACTCCCGGCAAATATTGTTCATGCTTGAGAATTCTCCTCTCAATTTCATTCTCAAGCCATTCAAAGAACTCTACTCTTTCTTTTTTCTTTATACGAGCATCTGAAATAACAATTTCCCGAAGCATTAACATTGCATCTCTAAAAATTAACGGATGCTTTAACTTACCTAAGAAGGAAACTTTTTCATCTCTAGAAAGATCTGGACTAAGACCTAAAATAGTCTCTTCTCCTTTGTTTACACACATCGATGGACTTGCGTATTGATAATTAACCTTCAATTAGAACGACCCCCTTTCTAATTTGGGCAAGAGTAGTAAGAGCGCGCTCTGAATCTTTTATTATATTTGAGCCTCCAATATCAAGCAAAATATCCTCAACTTCCTCCCGTTTATCAATATATTTTAGTACAAATTTTGGAATAGCCTCATAGAGATTGTCTTTACTTCTAGAAATCTTATTAGGCAAGAATAGCAAAGTCCTAATATAATATATAAAAAGTTCCTTATCTCCATTGCCTAAATTATTTAATATCTCGTTTGTCTTGTTAGAAATATAGGCCTTAACTTCACTTGATGTGTGTTCTAACATCTGAATAATGATCTCTTTAGGAATCAACTCCTTATATATTTCATCTAGTTTTCTAATTCCAAAAGAATACACCTTATTAACAGGCGAATCTATTATCATAGCATGTAATTTTCTTCTTTTTTCTTCAGTCATGTTATCAAAAATTTCTTCTGCCTTTTTATTAAGGATAGTAATATCTGATTCAAGCATGATTAGTAAAGTTGAAAATCTTAAACTTAGTTCCTCATTACTTTCAGTAATTGCTGTAAATAATACAGTTATCATTTTCGAAGTGCCCGTTTCTAATATACCTATAAAATCCGAATCTGAAGGCAATTTCTTATTTTGTATTGTTTCAAGTATCGAAATAACTTGTCTACTCCTTTGTGAAATAGCCTTAGTCACTTGTTGTATTTTTGCTTTCTTAAGTAAAGCGTCTAATTCTTCATAGGATACTGAGAATATAACTTCTTCGACAAATTCATGAATCCAGTCAGATATTTTATTAGCATTGCATATTTCATAAATCATATTTTCTAAAAGATTTACTTTTTCACTTTCTGAAACCTCCTGTATTTTGCTAGTAGAAAATGAAAGTATATCTTTAATTTCTTTAGAAAAATTAACCCTTGTGAACTTTTCACTATTTTTTATGATAGCTTTCACAAAATTAAAGTATTCACTTGCATCTAAAAAAAGTAAGTTTTCTTTAAACACTTCAGACCATTTTTCAAAATTATTCATCCTAATTAAAACTACTAAATCACTTGCTGAAAAAGCTCCATTGGTTTTATTCATATAGTCTCTAGCCAAATCATGATTTTCCTTCTTGCAACTGTTCATTAAAGCAAACATTATCTCAAATTTAAAGATACCAACAGACTTTAATTTCTCTGAAAGTAATTGCCTAAAAATATTTGCAAGTGGTTCATAAGATCCCTCTGTTAATTTTACTAATTTTGTGTAAGGCATATTATTTACAAATTGTTTAGTATTCTTAGAATCTTTCAAAATATAATAACAAGCCTTTAAAACTGGGTCTATTTTTGCTTTGCTAGCAATATCTAATACATCTTCAAGATGATTGTCCCAAATTTTCTTCATAAATTCATATCGCCCTTGAAGCTTCATTAATTGATCATTTTCCATCCACCTGCTTCTAGCTTCCCAGTTTTCCCATCCAACAGGTGGTTTATCCTTAAATTCATAGTATAAGTAATGCTTTAAAATCTCATTAAATTGAAAGTTACCTCGAAATTTACATACATAATCATGTTTTGTATAGCTTGTTAGTAGAGATTTCATAGCTTTCATAAATCTCTCTGGATCATTTTTTACATAAGAATCAATAATTTTTTGTATATATCGTTTATAGTATTTTAACTCTTTCGTCTTATCATTACCTCTAAAATAATATGTGAGCCTTGGCGCATCTAAGTAATATGCTATTTTTCCAATAACATCTGCAAGTCCATAAGCTTCCGCTTCTTGTATTGTATTTTTTAGTTCTAAAGTATTTAATATTACGCCATCACTATAATTACTTATCTTATAACGCTGGGAGCATCTCTGCTCTATCCATTTACGCTTAGAATAATCGTATCTTCCTTGATATTCCCTTAGTAGTCCTTGATTAGCATACTTTCGATAAGTTGCCCCTTCAATTATCTTCCCCTCTAAGATATTGCTGTCCTTAATCCTAATAAGGTGCAGATCCATATATGGTAATGATTCACAAATGGATTTAGCTCGATCTTCTTTTAATTTATCATCTAAAGTTGAAATATATATTCGTGCGCATCTTTTTACACCCTTTATATAACTTTCTTCTCCCCAATGTATTTCTGATTCATAAATAATTTTTGCTTCTTCAACTAATATTGAATCCTTCCTTTTTGCAAGTTCCAAAAATAGACCACTTACGTGCTCAGTACTTCCTATTTTAATAAGATATTCGTACATTGCTTTTGATGGCTTCATATCAAGTAACTCGTTTAATCTCTTTTTTCTGGAATAAAGATTTTCATTACTTACTAGATCATAAATTAGTTGATAATATTCTAAAAAATCTTCACTTAATTCTAAAATTTCGTTAGGATGCTTTGCCAAGATAAAATCTTGAAAGTTAATGCCTTGCTCCTCAATTTTTTCTATACATTCTTTATAAGAAAATTTAAAGTAAGGTAATATAATCTGCTCTTCTGATTTTAAAATCACAAATTCTTGTACTGTATAATTTTCATCTCTTTTCCAATAAGATTTTATTCCAGTCTTATAATACATTTTGGGTAAATTATTTCCTCTTCTATTATGATATCCTCCCTCATCTATAATTTTTACAGCTTGGAAAGCAGGAAAATGTCCTTCTTTTCCTTTGAATACTGCATAACTAGTGTATTTCACATTATCTTCTAAAACTCTATTAATTGGTTCTCCATCATCCTCAGTACTCTTAAATTTATGTTCACCATAAAGAATGAGAAAGGAAGGATTATTATCGTTATCTCTACCCCATAAGACTACACTTCTTATAGGACTACAATCCTTTTTCCATATTCTTTTTTTACCCTTTGGTTTTTCAACTAAAATTATGTTTTCAGATTCCTTATCATTTACGTATATTTCTTCATTTACTTGTTCTTTAGATTGCCATAATGAGAAAATTGATTTTAAAAAACCATTTTCTTTAAACGTTGACATAATAATAAAACCACCTTAACTTTATATTTGAAGCTTTTACTAATTTGTATCAAATATTAAATAAAATTTATCTTCCTAATAACCATATAACAATTTTACATTATATGGTTATAACTTCCAATTTATTTTTTTATTTAGGATTAATTATTTCTTAAGTTGATAAGTAAAAATTGACTCAAAAAAACATATCATATAAATTTCTATAGATAAAAAAAATCATACACAAAAAGAATCTAATCTCTTCATACATGATTTTTATTGCATTAATATATATCTTGTAATTTTCAACTTACCTTAAAACACATTTCTTGTAGTATCAACCCACTTTTATCAGATAAAAAAGTATCTCCAATACTGATAAATCCAACCTTTTCATAAAAATTAACAGTCTCCAATCTAGAATTTAAATGTAAATTCATCATCATCTCATCTTTTGCTTTAATTATATGCTTTTTTAACATTTCAAAACCTATTCCTCTTTTAGTATAATCTTGAGAAACAACTACATTTGTTATTTTGCCTTCACCGTTAAAATTAGTCATTCTTGAATATCCAACAACCGTATTCTCGCATACTGCTACTAAATGAAAGCTTATATTATCTAATTCATCATAATCATACTTAGTAATTTTCCCATATGGTTTAAAAAGTACATCAAATCTCAAATTAATAACCTGCTCAAATTCTTTACCATCATACTTTATATATTTATATGTAATATTATCCATAATCTTTTCCTCTACTTTTCATTTTATAATCTCATTATACAACATATTCATCATTTTTGTATATTTATTCATAAATATTCATAATTTAATGCTGATATTATATGTTTTTACTTATAAGAAATATTATTCATACAATGAAATTGTATTATAAAAATTATGAACTTAAGAATATAGATATCTATTTTGATAATAAACGATATTATACCTATCTATTATAAGTATAAATGCTATTAAGTTATTATGAATAACTTAATAGCATTTATGCCGTTAACCTTATTTTTTATACAACACACGCTATATCTACTATAGTGTTATGATCGATCTTCCCATTTTCTTTTTGCTTTTAATATATTTTCTTCACTAAGTTTTGTTCCCTCTACGATTTCTCCCATTCCATAACCTTTATCTAACATTTCTTTTGCCTTTTCCATGGCTCTTTCATGCTCGCCTTTTTTTAACTTTTCCATTAGATTTCCTCCTTTAGTTATACTAAAATCTAAAGGTAGTTTTACCATCAGAAAAATATTTATTCAAAATCCTACTCAAGCTATCTTATAAAAATTATTATGAAACCATATTCTTAGCACTAGCAAAAACAACTTTTCTTATATTTTTTCTTAAATTTATACATATCAGCATCGGCCATTTGAATGATTTCATCAATACTTTTACCATCATCACATTCTACTTGGACTATTCCATAACTAAAAGAAATATCATAAGGTCTTAATTTCTTTTCATTTTCTTTAACTATATTTAATGTTATTTTTCTCATAGCTTCATCTACATCTTCTTTTTGCATATTTGGAAAAAGAATTATAAACTCATCTCCACCAACCCTGCATAAAATATCGTTATTTCTTATTACTTCTTTTACTAATTTACATGTTATTACAAGAAGTTCATCCCCTTCAGGATGTCCATAATTGTCATTTACATGTTTTAATCCATCAAGATCAATATAGCACATAGAAAAAACATCTTTATTTCTTCTTATTGATTTAATTTCTGCTTCCAATAAAGCTAGCCCCATTCCTCTATTGTAAACTCCAGTAAGTGTGTCAATTGCAGCATAATATTTCAGCTTTTCTTCTGCCCTTATTCTATCTTCAATTTCCTTTTTTAAATCACTTTGAATTCTATGAAGATATTCCTGTTGTCCATCACTAATTCTAATTATTTTCTCAACATCTCTAATTACCTTATCAAATTGTTTAACAATTACTGAGAAGTTGTTAAATACACTTTTTTCATCTCTTTTTTCATCTTCAATTAATTCTTTTGCGTCTTTGAGTAGAGCTTTCTCATTTTCAAAAAAACTTGGTTCAATTCCTGTCATATAATCACCCCAATATTTGTATCTATTTTACCTTAAATGCAAAGACAGTAATATCATCTCTTTGCTGCTCATTATTCATATATGTTTCTAGATTGGTTTCATATTCATCTTTTATAGAATCGAAATTCTCACTATCATAACCTTGTATCATTTCATATAATCGTTTTTTTCCAAAAGGATAATTTTTTTGTCCTCCATTTTGATGAATAAATCCATCAGTCGTAACTATAAATATATCCCCTTCTTTTATATCTATGATTTCATTATTTAACGTTTCCTTTAGTTCTATATAACTGTATCCTACTCCTTTACTCTGAGGCTTTACAATCTGAACTTCTTTACCACACTTAATATATAAATCCAAATTAGCTCCTAAATATATCAATTTAGATTTGTTCTTTATACAAAATATTGCGATATCTAACCCGTCATCAACGCTATTTCTATTAGAATCCTTATTCAAAGCTTGTTTTAACTGTATATGAAGTTCTCTAATAATTTTACTAGGATTATCTTTATTTATTGTTGTTACTATATTATGCAATATTGCGTTCACAGTCATTGTCATAAATGCACCTGGAACCCCATGACCTGTACAATCTCCAACTGCCAATATAATTACATCATCTATTTCCCTTAACCAAAAAAAATCTCCTCCAACTGTATCCTTGGGTCTCCAGATAGAAAAATGATCCTTAAATATTCTTTTTAATTCGTACTCTGAAGGCAATATTGCTTCTTGTAACCTTTTTGCATATTCTATACTGTCACTTATCTTTTGATTAGACTCCTGTAATTCTTGAGTTCTAATATTAACTTTCTCTTCAAGCTCCATATTAATTAAAAGAGCCTGTTTATACGGATTAGCAATTTTACGAGAAATAATATAAAATAATATCATAAAAGATAATAAAACCAGAACAACATTTACTATTGTATTGTTTCTGAGAGAATTAATTTGAGACAAATTCTCCATTCTAGGTATTTCATAAAATAAAATCCAATCACTTGAACTTAACTTGCAATACGCATAATCTACAATTTCTTTGTTACTATTTGTGTATTCTGATACCTTTACGTTTTCTTTACTATCTGAATATGTATCTTTAATTTCTGATATTACCTCTTTAGGTAGAAATTCTGAATAATTTTCCCCTATATCTTCACGTATATCAGACAATTGTATTATACCCCTGTCATCTACCATCCAGAGTTTACTATTCTTCCCCACCTTAAATTCTCTAAATTCCTTTGTTATTTCATTAAGGCTTAATCCAACTCCTGTTATTCCAACAGGATTATCTACACTGCCCACAATTGCATCCACGAAGAGAAAAAAGTCATCCATTGTTCTATTATAATCAACATTAAGAAGAATTTCTTTCTTGGATTTTAGCATTTCATAAAACCACTTATCCGCAGTATTATCTTTAGATAACACCACAAAATCCTCGTTATTCTTGTTTACATATGAATTTTCTCTAAAATAATAATGTTCTGTCTTTACACCTGCCATAAATGTATTACTGTAATCATAGGAATTAGCTATACTCTCTATTTTACTTAATACAATTTTCCCTGAATCCTTATCCTTCTCTTCATCTGCTAACCATTTTATATTTAAGGGATCTCTTGCTAAAATATAAGAAGTCTCTACCGCTCTATTGATACGACTATCTATCTTAGATGCCATTGATTTCACTATAAAAACAATATCTTGTGATTTTTCCTTATCAATTAGTGACTTTTTTGTATTTGTATATCCTAAAAGTCCTGTAATTATAACAGCAAGTGATATAATTATACTAGCTATAAGAATTATTCTAAAAATATTTTTTATATATGATTGACTATACCCCTTAAGAGTCTCTTTTTCCTTCACTTCCTATTCCTCATCACTTATTGAAATAAAATTAAAAGGAATATCTATATCCATACTAAAGTCTTGTCCCATATCATAATCAAAGCCATTATCTTCATCGTAATACCAATTTATAGTGATTTTTTTCCCACTTTGATAGTTCTCATTAAGTTTATCAAATAATATAATTAAACATTTTATGCTGCTAGTATTTATATAAGAAAGTTGAAATTCTATAATTAATTCATTAAAATCACTTAGATATTCATCTATAAATTTATAAATAGGTTCATAAAAGTTATAAGCATTTTCCGGATAAGATTCTCCCTTAAAAATCAATCTTTTTTGCTCATTAATGAACTCAACATATGGAGTACTTTTTGTATTTTGTGTAATAAAATCATTCATCTATCTAACCTCACACTGTAACAGTTAATGTGTAATAGGAGTAACTGTCATCTATCTTTTCAAATTTATACTCTATTTTTCCAGCTGCTTTTCTAGCAATTTGAATCAGTCCAAGTCCTGCTCTTCCGTTACTCATATCTATTTCTTTCCTGGAAACTTCTCTAAAGTAACTATTTAGTTCATCTTTATTCATAGATATTATTTTATCTAGCTTCTCTTTTAAATCCACAATATCCTCATTTAATATTGTATTCCCAGAATACACGCGGTAACCTGATTCTATTTTTGAAATAGCTATTATAGCTGATCCTGCAATAACCGAAAAATCCTTTGTTTCTTCTTTTGATACTTCATACTGTTTTATGTTTTGAGTCTGCTCAACAAAAGTAAAAAATGCTGTACTAATCTTACTTTTCGTTGCTTGTTGAAGCTGTAATCTTTGTTTTAATGCAACACCAAGTTCCTCTATTAATCCTTGAGAAAATGTTCCCGAAAATATGAATTCAATCTTTGATTCTTTCAACTTATTTTGAAGTACGTAAATTCCCTTTTCCAACCTATTCACTCCTCCTATATATTAATATGTATTCACATAAACTTTTACAACTAAATTACGGTTAATTATACCATTTTTATTCATATAAATACAATTATCATCATTAACTAAAATTAATACCTGATTTTATTAAATAAACAATTCGCTCGCCTGTTGTTTTCACAGTAAAAACATAATTTACTTAAGTAAATTATCTATACTAATACATAATCTAATATTTCATCTGTATCAACAATTTTCTTAGCAAGTATTCTATTTTCTTCAATGTGTATATACGTATATCTATTCGGTTTCATTGAAGAGGCAATATCTATAGCTCTCTTAAAATCATCTTTTCTCATATTTAATGTTTTAGCATAATCAAAAAATCCTGTTTCCTTTAGTACTTTTGTTATCCTTTCAAATCTATGATTTTGTACCTTAGCCATAATATAAGTTGCTATTCCTACCTGTATACCATGGAGCTGAGGCACTTCCAAAAATTTATCTAAAGCATGAGATATTAAATGTTCAGATCCCGAAGCCGGAGAACTGTTTCCTGCTATCTCCATTGATATACCATTTAATGTTAGTGAATCCACAAGTTCTTTTAAAAACAAATCATCTTTAATAGTTTTAAATTCAGTTCGTACGAAGCTATTTACTGCCTTTTTAGAAATCATAGTTGCAAAATCATCAATAATCACTTTACCATTCTCTTCTTCAAACTTCCAATCGTACAATGCCGTTATATTTGAAACTAAATCTCCAATCCCTGAATAAATAAATTTTTCTGGTGCTCCCTTAATTACATCAATATCTATAATTATTCCATAAGGTGTTTTAGCCGGAAGAGACATGCGCCTTCCGGCAACTAAAAGTGATGCGCCTGCGCTTGAAAATCCATCATTTGAAGTAGAAGTTGGAATACTGATAAACGGCAGCTTTTTTAAAAAGCTCATATACTTTACTGCATCAATGGCCTTTCCGCCTCCGATACCAATTAGAGCTTCTACCTCATTTGATATTTCAAAGGCTTTTACACTTACCTCTTCAAAATTTATATCTGAGATAGTTTCTATATTGGATACTTCAATATTAGCTTCCTTTAAAGAATTTTGAATAGACGCTCCAAACAATTCTTCTATACCTTCTCCAAAATATAATGATACATTTTGAAACATTCCCTTTTTAATCAAGTTTCCTACATTATTGATATTCCCTTTTCCTACTTCTAAGATTGATGGAATAGCAATTCTATGAATCGAAGTCTTCATGTTTTTTCACTCCTTATATATAATAAAACGGGCGCAAATTATTCTGCCCGTTTTTTTATCAAATATATTTTATGATTATTCTCTGTTTTATAACTATAATTTATGTATATCTTTTTCTAACTTTTATTAATAAGCTCACAATAAATTCTACTTTAGGTCATTAACAACTTTATTGATTTTATCGGCTTTATCCAAAGCCTCCGTCCATAATTCTTTTGATGGAATCATTTTTTCTATTGTTGTATATGTCTCTTTTATAACTGGTATATTTACAAGATTTGTACTTTGAAGAGACATTAACACGAACCAGCATACTCCTATCATCGCTACTATTTTTATTAAGTTCCCAATTGCCTTTAGTAGTATATATATGGCAACAATAGCTATCACTAATAAAACTAGTGTATTTGTTGTTATATGTAGCTGACCTTGGTTTATTAAATTATTTATTTTCTCCATGGATTCCTCCTAATTGTTTACCATAATCTATATTCAATATGTTTATTATATTATTTTTTTATTACTTAAGTTTTCTATCTGTATAACGTTGGATTAAAAATATAATTTAAGTACATTTTCGAATTTATATATTTACTACTCTACTGGTTTATTAGGCATGACTAATGCGCAAATTATATACAAAAGTATTCCAGTTCCTGCTAAAAGAACCATGGCCAAGTAACCAAGCCTAACCAGAGTTGAATCAAGTCCGAAGTATTCAGCAAATCCACCGCATACACCTGCTAACTTTTTATCTGTTGATGATAAGTAAAGCTTTTTTTCCATAACACCCTCCAAGCTATTATAAATTATCCTACAAATAGATCCTTTTCAAAATTATATCATTCCAGAATTCTATTTACTATAATTTTTATTAATCTATGTGCTCTTTCATGTATATAATTCAATTAACTTTTCTCTTTATACCTTCAACACTTCAAAATTAATCTATAAATTAGCACTTCAAGAAAAATATGAGGATCAAATAATTTTATTCACTTAAAATAAACCGTGCCAAAATTATTTGACACGGTTTATTTTAGTATCCTTAAGCTATAACTTTAGGCTTACTTATTGTCATTTATTAAATTAATTGCAAAGCTTAGAACTTTTGGTCCATTACACATACCATAATCTACAGATGGGATAGCTTCTACTGGAATACTATACTTTTCACCCTTTTTCTTCATTTCTGGAAGTTGAAAACGGATTTGTGGCCCAATTAATACTACATCTGCCTTCGCCATATTAGAATCTGCTGCATCAGTAGACACTGCCCATATAGTTGCCTCTATTCCTTGTTCCTTTGCTGCTTTCTCCATTTTTGTAACTAATAAACTTGTTGACATTCCTGCTGAACACACTAATAAAATTTTCATTAAAATCACCTCATAATAAATTTTTTTTTTACATATTTTGCTTTAAATTCTTGTGTTAAATATTTTTACTTATAAACTATTTCTGTATTTTTTGCTTCGAAACATCTATCAGTAGATAATTTTTTAAGCCAATGACCCGATTTTTTAATAGTTCTATTTCTATTATCATCTAGATTTATTTCAACTAAACCGTACCTATTTTTAAATGCATTTTGCGGCGACACATTATCAGTAAACGCCCACAACATATATCCAGTACAATTACAGCCTTCTTTAACAGCTTTTAACAACCATACTAAATGATCAGATATAAATTCTATTCTATAATCATCTTGTATTACGCCTTCTTCATTTTTATATTTTTCTTCTCCTTCTACTCCCATTCCATTTTCAGCAATGAACCATTCAATGTTTCCATATTCATTTTTGATTCTCATTGCCATATCATACATTATTTTAGGATATATCTCCCATCCTCTATGTGGATTCATCTTTTTGCCTGGCAGTTCAAACATCTCATAATAATAGGATGGATGAAATGGAGCTTCTGAATTCCAGCCACTTGTTCTAGCCTTTACTCTATGCGGAAAATATAAGTTTAACCCTAATAAATCAACTGTGTTATTCTTAATAATATCTAATTCCTCATCGCTATAATCAAATAAACAATTATGTTTCTTAAGAATTTCAAATAATTCTTGTGGAATTTCTCCTTTTACACTTGGATCAAGATATAATTTATTAAAGAAAAGGTCATACATTTCAGCAGCTTTTACATCATGAGGTGCAGAGGATCTTGCATAAGTTACTTCTGGATTTAAAATAACACCAATTTTTCCTCCAATATCTTTTCCGATATTACCTGACTTAAAAGCTTCTACTACTTTTGCTGTTGCAAGAATCTTATTATAGTTCCATTGCATCCAAGTTCTTGTATTTTGCTCAAATGGCCATCTTATAGCATCCAGATATACTCTAGTCTGAACTACTATAGGTTCATTAAAAGTAAACCAATACTTGACTTTGTTTCCAAATGCCTCAAAAGCTTTCTCAGCATATTTCACAAATAAATCTACTACATGCTTAGAACCCCATCCACCGTATTTTTCAAACAATATTGCTGGTAACTCATAATGCTCAAGACATATCATTGGCTCAACACCATTTTTAATAACTTCATCTATCATGTTGTTATAATACGCAAGGGCTTCTTCATCAACTTCGGCAGTTTCATAGTTTTTTATAAATCTAGACCAATCAATTGATGTTCTATATTTTTGTAAACCCACTTCACTCATAAGTTTTGCATCTTCTTTATATCTTCTGTAAAAATCCGTTGCTAATGTAGGTCCATAACCATTATGCCAAAGATGTGGTGTAGATTTATACCACAAATCCATATATGAATCTTGTCCATCCTTTTTATCTGTCCATCCCTCTGTCTGCCACGCAGATGATGATGCTCCAACAAAAAAGTTCTCCGGTAGTTTAAATGTGCTTTTATTTAACTCCATGTCCTACCTCCAAATATATTATAAATTTTAGTATTACTTTAATTTTGTTAATTTAATCACCATAAACTTATCCAGTAATATACTAAATATTTAATTAATTTATTTTTTATGTTATACTATAGTTTGAAAATATTTATCAATTATTTTTAATTTGATGTGTGAAATATGCCCATTTCACACATCTCATTTTTTATTGAATATTCTTGTTTTTTTCTTTATCCATATTTATTTCTCTTCGTATTTCTATAAGTTCTTCAGCTAATTGTTTTACAGTTATACCTGTCATTAAATGATCTTGAGCATGAATTAATAATAATGAAAGTATACTTGAATTACCATCAGCCTCCATTGTTAATAATTCTGTTTGAACATGATGTGCTTGTTCAAACTCTTTACTTGATAATTTTAATAACTCCTCTGCTTTTTCGAAATCCTTCTCCTTTGATGCCCTGATAGCTTCAAACGCATAACTTCTTCCATCTCCACTGTGAACTATTAAAGAAAATGCTTGTTGTTCTAAATTCTCCATTATAATAATCTCTTCCTTTCATAAACCTACATATTTATTATTAATTAGATTGCATTTGAATCTTCTTGTTCTTGCTGAACCATCTTATGATCCCAAGCCTTTAAGAATGGCCAGTAAATTAAAGCTGAAACAATTATATTTACTCCTTGAAGAATTATTGCTCTCCAATCTCCATTTGTAGCTAAAAATCCAGAGAAAAATGATGGTACGGTCCAAGGCACTGCTATTCCTGCTGGATAACTAACTAATCCTGTTGCCATCGCTATATACGTAAGTGATCCTACAGCTAAAGGTGCTAAAATAAATGGAATCATCATTATTGGGTTCATAACAATTGGAATACCAAATATTATTGGTTCAGAGATATTAAATATTGCTGGTGCAAGCGCCAATTTTCCTATCGATTTTGCTTGTTTTGATTTTGCAAGCAATATTATACATATAATTAGTCCTAAAGTTGCTCCACATCCGCCTAAACTGTTAACGAAATTATCATAAAATTGTAATGTTACTATATTAGGAGCTTGATGCCCTGCTTCTAATGCTAATCGATTTTGATCCATTGCTGGTAATAATATCGAATCCATAACTCCGAAAACTACACGAGTTCCATGTATTCCTAAAGTCCAGAAGAAACTATAAAGTGAAATGGTTGATACCATACCACCAAAAGATAATCCTACTAAAGCTAATGGTGCTCCAACAAATTTAGTTACAAATGCAAATACTGTTTGATAAGATGTACTTTCAAAGCCTAAACGTATGAAGAAGAATGAAACTAATATAATAAGCCCTGGTGTTATTGCTGTAAAAGATTTTGCAACTGCTGGCGGAACAGATTCAGGCATTTTTAATACCCAATTTTTCTTAACTACAAATATAAATATTTCTGTGGCAATTATAGCTGTAAGTATAGCAACTATTAATCCGCCTGCTGATAAATTAGCTGTTGGTAAAATTTTCCCCAAGTTTAATTTATCCCCGTTTTCTAATACTACATTAATAGTTTGCACTGGAGTTAACATTAAAAATGCTGCAAGCGAAAGCGCTCCGGCTGATAAGCCATCTACTTCCTTATCTTTCGCTAATTGATATGAAATTGAAATAACTGCAAGTACTGCAACAATATCAAAGGTTACTCTTACTGGATATAAAAGTTTAGTAGTAAATCCAGCGCCGAATATACCGTTTACAAAGTCGGCATAGCCAGTCACAGGGAAGTTTGCTAAAATCATAAATATAGATCCTATTATTATTAAAGGCATTGTTATTGCTAAACCATCACGTAAAGCTCTAATGTGTCTTTGAGCTGCAATTTTACCTGCAACAGGCATTGCTTTTTCTTCTAGGAAATTTATAAATCCATTCATAATTGTACCTCCAAAATATTATTTAAATGTTTACAATAATGACATCAAATATTTTCGGCCGCTAAATTTATTATTCATTATCTTGATTCAAATTATACTACATATGAAATAAAATTTCAATACATGAAATTTTATTTCATTTTCTTTTTTTCTAATTAGTATTTTATGCTATAATAAAATAAAGATTCTAAAATCTTTATTCTAAAACTATCTAGGAATTACTTGAAAGGTGTTGAATTACTTGAAAAATAGTTGCTTATTACAAATTAGCGATAGATATGATAGTTTCAGCTCAAAAGAACGAATTATAGCTGATTTTATATTAAAAAACCCAACAAAGGTCTTATATTATACAATTGAAGATTTTGCGACAGAGCTTAATGTATCTGATGCCACAGTATTCAGATTTGTAAAGAAGCTTGGTTATTCTGGCTATCAGTACTTTAAAGTATCATTGGCTGGTGAAGTTACAAACAATTTGAACGAAAATAAAAAAAATAGTATTGATGCTTCATCAAATGCATACAAATATATGACCGATTTATATGCGAATAATATTCAAGAAACTTCTAATAAACTAGATACATCCTTATTAGATAGAATAGCTAAAACTATGATGGGAGCCAAGAAAATAGCTTTTTTAGGTCTAGGTTCATCTGGAGAATTAGCTTTAAATTCATATAATAAATTCATAGATACCGGTTTATTTTGTATATGCAATGCAGATTATCATATGCAGTTAAAATTAACATCACAGTTAAGTTCTGATGATTTAGCACTAGTGTTTTGCAACTCTGGTATGAATAGAGATACTATTGCACTTGTAGATATATTAAAAGATCATAATGTTCCTATAATAGGTTTATCAAGTAATCCAAATTCTCCTTTTGCGAAAATGGTTAATGAATTTATATATACTTACCCTATTAATCCTAAAACGGTTATTGAAAAGCTTTCATCGTATATTTCACAAATAACTATTATAGATTATCTATATCTAAGAATACTTGCAAACGGTAAACATATCGATATAAATCTTATGAAACAAAATAAAACTATCCAGAGCAGAAAATATACTGTTGAGGAGCAAAAATAGATTTTATTTATATATTACAAATAAGGTTTCTACCTAACGATAGATAATCTATATCTTAGATTGGTAGAAACCTTACTTTATGTATATTAATTTATTTCATATATCCACCCTTCATTGGTGATACTGCATTTTCTGAAAATAGCTTTAAGATGCCCGACTCATACTTAGGCCTTCTTGGCTTCCAATTATTTTTACGTTCTTCTAGTGCTTTCTTTACTTCTTCTTCGCTACACTTCTTACCTTTTATTCCGATAATCTGTAGTACTCTTTTGGAAATATTAATTTCAATCAAATCATCTTCTTCTATTAATGCTATTGGTCCACCCACTGCAGCTTCCGGTGAAACATGTCCAATTGCCGGCCCCTTAGACGCTCCTGAAAATCTACCATCTGTTATTAGTGCTATACTTGCAGCCAACTCTTCATCAGAAGAAATCGCTTCTGTTGTATAGAACATTTCTGGCATTCCACTTCCTTTTGGACCTTCATATCTTATAATAACTGCATCTCCTGGTCTAATTATTTTCTTTAAAACCGCATTAATTGCATCCTCTTCGCTATCAAAAGGTTTTGCTTTTAATACAGCTTCATGCATTTCTTTTGGAACCGCAGAATGTTTTACAACTGCACCTTCTGGAGCAATATTTCCTTTTAATATTGAAACTGATCCATTGGTACCTATTGGATTATTAAACGGACGAATGACATCCTCTCTCTTTAATCCAACTTTTTCTAAATAACTATTACATTTTTCATAATATCCATTATTCTTTAGTTCTTCTAAATTTTCACCTAAAGTTTTACCTGTTACTGTCATTACATCTAAGTGAAGTAAATGTTTTAGTTCCTCCATTATTGCCGGTACTCCTCCAGCATAATAGAAATACTGAGCAGGCCATTTCCCAGCTGGGCGTATATCTAACAAATAATGTGCATCTTTGTGTATTCTATCAAAAGTCTCTTCATCAATATATAATCCAAATTCATGAGCTATAGCTGGTAAATGTAAAAGTGAATTAGTAGATCCTGATATAGCCGCATGAACAAGAATAGCGTTTTCAAAGGCTTTAATTGTAACAATATCCTTTGGACGAAGATTCATCTTAGCTAATTCTACAGCTTGTCTACCAGCCTTCAATGCAACATCCTCTAAATCTTCACATGTAGCGGGCATTAATGAACTTCCTGGAAGCATTAATCCAAGCGCTTCTGCCATTACCTGCATTGTAGCTGCTGTTCCCATGAATGAACAAGCCCCGCAAGACGGGCAAGCATTTTCTTTATAGTAAGTTAATTTTTCTTCAGTAATTTCTCCACGCTGACACATAGCACTATAAGCACCTATTTGCTCTAATGTTAATAAATCTGGACCTGCTTCCATTACTCCTCCAGTAACTATAATAGCTGGTATATTTAATCTTCCAATAGACATAAGATGCGAAGGCACTGCTTTATCACAACTTGAAATAAATACTCCACCATCAAACGGTGTTGCATTGGCATGAATTTCTATTAATGAAGTTAATGTATCCCTAGATGCCAAAGAATAATTTATTCCATCATGTCCTTGTGACATTCCATCGCAAATATCTGTTGCAAAATATCTTGCTCCTTTTCCTCCCGACTGAGTAATCCCTTCTACAGCTTTGTTAGCAAATTTCAAGAGATGAACACTCCCTGGATGACTGTCCCCAAATGTGCTTTCTACAATAATTTGTGGCTTTGCCAGGTCCTCGGTTGTCCATCCCATTCCCCTACGGAGTGGGTCCATTTCTGGTGCAATTTTTCTTATTTCTTGACTAATCATACTACTTCTCTCCTAGTTAATATTTGATACCGTTTAAATACATCTGATGTATTTATAATATCACAACCTATGTTTTTGTCAATATTATTTCTCAAAAACCTTTTTCTTAAAATATTTTTACATATTCTATCCATAACCCAACTTATACTCTTGATTTTTTCTTCTCTTTCTTTAAAATACATCTGATGTATAACCAATAATTCCAAAAAAATACATCCGTTCTCTAATCAGATCGGATGTATTTTCCTATATCAAATATTTAGCTAGTAATTTCTTTCCCTATAATAGTTTTAATATTTCTTCTATTATATACTAAATGTAAAAACATAGCATCACGTGCACCGTTAGCATCATGATTTTTAATTGCATTTAAAATTTCTCTATGTGTTTCCATTGTTTCAGTTCTTAACTTTTGATTAGTAATATCAATAAATATTGCAATGGATCTGTTAATAATAGGAATTAAATTTCCTACAACTAAGTTTTTACTACTTTTCGCTATAGCAGCATGAAATTCTATATCTTTCTCTAGATACGGTTGTTTTTTCAGAATGAGCTCATCTATTTCATCGCACAAGCTCGACATTTTTTCGATTTCTTCATTCGTAGCCTTTACTGCAGCTATAGATGCTATGGATGGTTCTATCATAAATCTTACTTCTAATAAATCAAGAGCCAACTTATATTTATCCTTAACAAACGTCAACCCCAACGGATCATCTGCAACTCCACCTTTTTCAGAAATAAAAGTTCCAGCGCCACGTCTTATTTCCAAAATATTTCGCGAAACTAAAGCTTTTATAGCCTCTCTAATAGTACTTCTTCCTACATCAAGTTTATCTGCAAGTTCGTACTCATTAGGTAACTTATCACCAGCTTTCCAATCATTCTCTATAATTAATTGAATTATACGTTCCGAAATCTGTTCTCCTAGCGGTTTTGCTGAGTTGTTTACGCTATTTACTTCAAAATCTTTAATATCAGACATCTTTCCTCCTATGCTCATTTATCGTAATTTATTTTCTTCCAAAAAATTTTACAAACTTATCATCCTCACTAGGAAAATGAGTTACATATCCAATCGCCATTTTTCCTTCAGTTATTTCTATAAGTTTTCTTGTTTTTTCTTCCCCAAAGGCACCACATAGTTCCAACGCCCCAAAACCTTTTTCAGAAAGTTCCTTAGCCTTTTCACAAGCTTCCTCAAAATTATTTACAGACACAATATAAGTATCTTTGGTTTCTGTTTCAAAACACACATTATGTTTATCTTTATCATATTTAGGTCCCATAAGCATAAAAGCAAACTTAGGTCTTTCCATATCTAAACCCTCCATTTATATTCTATTTATTTAATATTCTATATTAATAGTTTATTACATACAATTATTTATTTTCCACTTCGATTTAGCTCAATTACATTTCCTTCAGCATTTCGCTCACTCTCAATTACTGAATCTCTATCAGTCCCTTTACAAATATAGTTTCTCGCCTAAACCATCCTACACTATAAAAAAATCGCCCTAAGCATAAGATAAGCTTAGGGCGAACTATATTATCCAGGGTTGTAATACCTAAATTAAAGTAATTATCTACTTTAATTCGATACATCTACATAATTTTTAATTCGCAAAACGAATATATAATTACTTATTATTTCTACGAGCAAAATAAGGCATAACCAGACCTAATCCAATAAGTATAAACGGAGTTATGATGTTAAGTACAAGTTGGAAAGTATCCTTAGAATACATCCCACTAATACATGCAAAAGCCGTAAATGCAAAACACCAAATTCCAATTATCATACCCAATACTCTACTTTTTACAAATTGATACTCCGGCATGAACTTCTCTCCTGCTTTTTTCAACGCAATATAAGCAGCAAATACCCATAAATAACGTAGCGGCATACAAACAGCATTTAATTTAACTAACCATTTTACTAGCTCGTCTACATTTCCGATACCGAAAGCTGGAACAATTATCAATATAGATACAATTATTAGAATTAATTTATGACCATTTTTATATGCTCCATGATTATTTTTTACAAACATCTTTTCAGGAATAAAATTCTTATCAGCACTATCAAGTAACATACGTAAAGGTGCATCAATTGATATAATCAATACCGCAAACTGTCCAATCATATTTGTAATAGCATATATAACAACAAATAAATTACCTAAATGATAATATTCACCTAGCTTTTGGAATGCGTAATATGCTCCATTTGTCATTAAATCTTTTGGAACATTGCTCGAATCAAACATCATTCCAAGTGAAATAGTACCTAGAATCGCACATACAGCAACCATAATTGCTAATGTAATCATTCCCTTCGAGAAACCCTTTTCAGGATTTTCCATTTCATTAACATAAGGCGAAATTTTTTCACAGCCACCTACCGCAAAAACTAGGATAGATAAACTTGTAAAGAATTTAACATCAAATGTTGGCATAAAAGTTTTTAACGACCAATCAATAGAATTTAAATGAGCATCAGTAATTGCAGGAGCAGCTACCATTAAAATAATAAATAATATTGACATTACAAACATTGATGTACCTGCAAGGGTCGCTAATTTTTTTAATGGATTTAACCCTTTAGATGCAATATATAATCCTATCAAGAAAATTACTAAACATGATAATTGCAAAAACATAGGATTCATACTACTAATTCTTTTATCTTGGAAAATAGCCCAGCTTGTTGCGATAATAAATCCTGATGGCTTCTGTGAAATATAAGGCATATGTACTATCCAGTATGTCCAACCTGCATAGTATGCCATTTTAGGACCTATAGTTTCGTTAATCCATGAGCTGACTCCTCCACCAAACTCCTTAAATGCTGATCCCAATTCCCCTACCATTAACGCATATGGTACAAAATAAATTGCAAAAATTAATATCCAAGATATAATTGCCTTTAAGCCATTATACTCAGAAAATCCATTAATAACATTCCCAAATCCCCAAACTGTCGAAAATGCCATAAATGCCAAAGTGTACCAAACAATTTTTTTATTATTATTTTCTGACATAAACTTTTCTCTCTCCTATTTCTAAATTTTAATTTTTATATTAAAATAATATAATAGATACCTAATTATGTATATATTTTCGACAAAAACAGTCATAATTTAATTATATTGCTAACACAATTAAAATCTATAAAGAACTTTTTATTAATTCATAAAACTTGTTAGTTAGCTTCATATTTTACTTTAAGTATAAGCAAAAAAATCATGTGCAAAATTATTATTCCATCAAATTTAGTTCCTTGGAAATCTTATATAATTAATAAAGTTCATTTTGGTGATTTTTATTATCCAGCTCCCTATGGACTTTCTCTTATTACCATTTTTCAATACTTAATCACACTACAAAAAACCGTATTAACTTTATCAATACGGTTTTTTGTTATCTATTATATTAACTTTAAATGCTACAACTGATTTTATAAAATAACTTTTTCTTTATCTAGTTATCATCTTTTAACAATACACTTAATTGTCGCAAGCCATAAATAATTTTATCTACTTCTTCTGGGTCCATTTCCTTTATTGAATTCAGTATAAATTCATCAAAAAATCTCTTCTTTATGGCAAATATATCATTATTTTTTTTAAATTCCTCTGAAATTGATAACTTGACAATTCTTCGATTATCTTTTGGGATTTCTCTATTTACAACACCTTGCTTAGCCAAACGATCTACTATTCCCGAAACTGTACTTTTCGTCAAGCTCATATAGTCACTTAACTCATTAAGAGTAATTGACGGCACCATATATAGGTGAAATATAACCCCTAACTGCGGAGCCGTAAATCCATATTCCTTTGCTATTTTCTCATATTTACAACTAAGAGATCTTTTGATACTTTTAAATATTCCAAGTATTTCATCAGCTTGTTCTTGAACTAACTCATTATTCGGAGACAAGGACTCCTCCTGTCGGTTCATTTTTTTCACCTTCCTTATTTTCTTTCTTAGGTGTTTTTTTCACGCCCATAAATGAAGCTAGAAATATAGCTACGAATACAATAACAACAGTTACCGTAACCGCATAAGCCATTGCATCCAAATAAGCCTGACTTCCAATCATTCTTGTTATGTAAGATAATGCAGACGCTTTAGCAGCACTTTGCTGCATCCCCATGCCCATATATGCTTTTGTCAGTGTACTTATTGTATCTATTGCTGTTTTATTATATACGTTAATTTGTTCTGATAATTTGGCATAATTATAATCATTTCTTCCTTGTATAAGTGTAGACATTAGAGTAACACTAACCGAACTCGCTATCTGCCTTAAAGTATTTGAGAGAGCTGATGCCCTGCTAATTAAATGGGCAGGCACAACATTCATACCGCTAGTACTAATTGGCATCATACTTAATCCCATTCCAACAGACCTTATACAATTAATAAGTACAATATGCTCTTTGCTAGAGTTCATATTTATGGCATTTGCAAGTTCAAATGAAGATCCTGCAAGTATTAAAAGCCCTGGGATAACCAGTGCTTTTACCCCTACCTTATTCATAAGATTACCACTGATTGGCATTAAAACTCCCATTACTAATGCTCCTGGCAACATCATTAATCCAGTTTCCATCGGTGTATAGGCTCTGACATTTTGCAAAAATAAAGGTAATACATAAATCCCCCCCATCATCGCCAATGTCAAGACACTAGTTACAATCTGACTTATTGTAAAATCAAACAATTTAAATACTCTTAAATCTAAGAGAGGGCTTGGGTGCGTTAACTCATTAGCTACAAATAGCACAAGACTTAAACATCCAAGAGTCATCAATATTGGATTTTCAAGCTTGGACCAGTCAATTGATGATCCTTCCCCTAAAACATATAATACACTAACTAGACCTACTGTAGAAGATATAAATCCAATTATATCAAAAGATTTAAAAGGCTTCCTTTCAGCACCCTTTAATACAATTGTACCCAATATCACTCCAATTATACCAATTGGTACATTGATATTAAAAATAAGTCTCCAATCCATCTTTTCTATGATATATCCGCCTAAAGTTGGCCCTATTGCCGGTGCTGCCATAGATGCTATTCCCCAGAAGCCAAGAGCTAATCCTACTTTTTCTCTAGGGAATACTTGATATATTATAGACATTCCTACTGGCATTATCATTCCACCACCGATAGCTTGAATGACACGGAATATTATCATACTGGTATTACTCCAAGAAACACCACACAACATGGATCCTACTGTAAACATCGCCAAAGCAAATATATATACTCTTTTAGCACCCAAAATTTCTTGTAAATATCCTGTAAGAGGTATAATCGCACCAAGTGCTAAAGTATAAGCGGTCAATACCCACTTTATATCATCTAAAGATACTCCAAAAACAGACATCATTTTAGGAAGAGCAATATTTACTATACTACTATCGAGTATAGACATAAAAGTACCTATTACAACTACGCCTAGCGCTAACCAACTATTCATTAACGAATCTTTATTACTCTCTCCCATTACATCACCTCATTATTTAATATGAATTTTAATAATTGCATTTGTTCCTGGGAGAATCTTTTCATTAAAACTATCAAGTTCGATTTTTATAGGTATTCTTTGAACTACCTTAGTAAAAGTTCCGCTTGTTGATGATGGCAATAGTGATATAGCCGAATTAGATACTTCACCAATAGTTTTTACTTTTCCACTAAATTTCTCAGAGTCATATTGATCTATTGTAATATCAACCGGTTGTCCAACTTTAACTTTTCCAAGTTTTGTTTCTTCTATATTCGCAGAAATATAAAGCTTACTTGGATCAACTAATGTAATTAAAGTTTGACCTGTTGATAAAAGTTCCCCAACAGTTCCCTGCTTCTTTACAACAATTCCATCAATAGGTGATCTAACTAAAGATTGCTCTACACTTGTATCTGGAAGATTATTCATTTCCTGACGAGCCAATATTTCGTTCTTTGTCACTTTGTCTCCTTCTCCAACATTAAGTTCTAATAACTTACCTGAAATTTGAGGAGTTACACTTACGAAATCAGCATTAACTTTTGCATCTTCTGTCGAAACATAATATGTATTTTCATACCAATAATAAAATGCTATACTACTTAATGCTGCCACAATTGCCACTAATATTCCAATAATTAATATTTTACGCTTTTCTTTCATATTTCAGTCACCTCTTCCCTTATTCCTTTATTCCAACTTCAGCAAACATACCAGGTTTCAATACTGAATTCGGATCTGATAATGCTACTTTAACCAAAATATTTCTACTCTGAGCATTTAATTTAGAGTTTATAACTGATATTTTTCCTTGAAACTCTGTATTATCTACTTCAGACACCTTTACAGTTACATCTTGTCCTTCTTTAAATTGACCAACAATATCTGCTGGCACATAAGCATTTACAACTAAAGCATTTGCATTTGATATTGAAAGAAGCGTCGTATTTGCTGATGCCATCTCTCCTACGTTAATACTTTTAGCATTTACTGTTCCTGAAATCGGTGCTGCTATAGTTGCATTCCCCAATGATGTTTGTGCAATCTTTAAAGCTGCTTCTGCTTGATCTACCTGTGCCCTATAAATATCTATACTTGTTTCTGTTGCACCATTTTTATGCATATTTAATACTTCTTGAGCTGTCTTTTGTTGTGCTTCTGCTGCAGTAAGCTGTTGCTGTGCTGTTTCAAGTTGCTGCTGTGTAGCGGCGTCTGAATCAAATAAAGCTTTCGTACGATCATAATTTTTTTTAGCAACTTCATAATTTCCAGTTGCACTATCTAATGATGCTTGATCTTGAGCTATTTGCTCAGGACGTGCAGTACTCATAGCATTCGTTAAATTTGCCTGAGCGGTTTTAACTGCTGCCTGCGCCTGGTCCACTTGTGCCTGCAAATCTTGTGTATCTAGTTGTATAACAGTATCCCCTGCATTCACCTTAGAACCAACATCAACTAACACCTGTGAAACTCTCCCTGCAATCTTTGAAGCTACATTTGCCTGATCATTTGCATCAATTTTTCCAGCCATTATGTACTTAACATTTGATTGTTGTTCTGTATTTTGAGTAGTTTGTGAGTTATTATCTACGCTTGTACTACTTGTAGAACTACAACCACTTAATATCATTGCCATAACTAAACAAACTAACATAGTTTTTTTCATATTACCCCTCCATCAATTAATTATTCCTACACATATTGTTCGTATGCTAACAGTATGTATTATACAACTATTTATTTTTATATTCAAGAATAATATTCAGCTTTTTAATACAAATTTAATCATTATTTTTGATAACATTTACAAATATACAATGTTTACGATATCATTATATAATGAAATTATACTTTCTAATCAAAACTCATTTTAGTAACATATTAACAAAAGAAACTTGAATTTTTCGGCATAAAATTCAAGTTTCTTTTGTTTCTTTAAACTGTTATTACTAAATTCCATGTAAGCTACCACTTTCAATAAATCTATACTATGCATTAATCCATTATTTTATTGCTGTAGCTAATAATATACCTGTTTTGGTGTATTCTCCTTTACTTGATATACCTACTGCTTCTAATTTTGTATCTTCAATTTTAATATTTTTAAATCCAGAATCACTTAACCACCTTATTATCTCTTCCTCGCTAAACCCTAACCACTCATCGTACATTTCTTCCCTAGCCCAGGTGCCATTGTGCTTATATACATCAGAAATAACTACTACCCCTCCGTTTTTTAATACTCTGTACATTTCCTTTAAGCTTTTCGCCGGATTCACTACATGGTGAAGTGCCATATTAATTGTTATTGCATCTAAAGATTCATCAAATAAAACTAACTCCTCCAATGTAGACCTAATAGGGTATACATTCTTTAGATTTCTATTAAGACTTTCTTTTTTTAATTCCTTAAGCATATTTAAAGATTGATCTACTGCAAAAACAATATTGGCATTCTTAAGAGCAAGTCCTAACGAAATAAATCCAGTCCCACAACCTAAATCTCCGACCACTTTACTATCCACATCTAATTTCTGCAATATTCTTTCCCTTACTTCATCTTTAAAATATTCACTTCGCATCTTGTTCCAACTTAAAGAAATATTATCAAAATATTCTCTTGAACTCATCGCTTTCTCCTCCCTTTTTAATTTAGGCCAAAAGTTACTTATAGTTATTCTTTTAATTTAAGAATATATTTTATTTAACTGTGATACTATAAATCCATCTTTTCATATAACTTCTATATCTTTACTTGGTTATACATATAAAATATGCTATTTCGCAATTCATGTTACCTAATTACGAATTTTAATAATAAAAAAACTATGCAAGCATCTACTTTGCATAGTTTAATTTTCCTCTATTGAACTTTATTTCAATACACTATTTGTTGTGGCTTTAGTTGATTGACGAGTTTCTTTTATTTTTTCTCTAGCTTCTTTATTAGTAAGACCTGAAATATCTATACCAAGCTTTGTTGCTTTTTCTTTAATCTTTTCAGTCACTTCTTGTTTTTTTGCATCAACAGCTGCCTTTATCTTTTCTTTCGCTTCTTCTTTTGATAACCCAGTGATATCAACACCTAATTTTGCTGCTTCTGCTTTTCTTATTTTATCTCTTGCTTCCTCACCTGTTAATCCCGTGATATCCACATTTAATTTAGCAGCTCTATCTTCGAGTTTCTCTGTTACTTCTTGTTTCTTAGCTTCAATAGCTGCTTTTATTTTTACTTTTGCATCTTTTTTAGATAACCCTGTAATGTCTACACCTAATTTTGACGCTTCTGCAGTCCTTATTTTATCTGTTGCTTGCTCATTCGTCAAACCAGTAACATCTATTTCTAGTTTTGCAGCTCTCTTAGTAAGTTTTTCAAATTTTTCTTCTTGTGTTAACTTTTTAGTTTCAGTTTGTACTGTAGTATTGGTTGTTTGAGGTTGTGAACCTACAGTATCAGCGAACGCTGGAATAATACTTGAAATTCCAATTACAGATGCGATGACAATACCTAATACTTTTTTCTTTTTCATATCCACTTTCTCCTTTTAATTAAATCATTTAACAGAAATATATTTGCAATCCAATCATATCTGGTTACAAATACATAATAAAACTCTTTTGTGAAATTTATGTGAAATAAAAAATTATATTATAAATAAATTAGTCTTTTAGTAATTCGATTGAAAAAATCACACCATCTTCAACATTTTCTACAACAGCAACGCCGCCATGAAGCTTAGCTATTAATCTAACCAATGATAGACCAATTCCATGTCCTCCATACTTTCTGGATCGTGATCTATCGACTTTATAACATACATCCCAAATCTTATCCATTGCCACCTCTGGTATGTTATCTCCCGTATTGGATACACTTATTTTTATTCTGTTTTCTTTTTCCTCCACTATCACATTAATAATTTTTTTCTCATCAACATGATCTATAGCATTAGTAATAAAGTTATTTATTGCTTTTTCAAGCATAGCACTGTCAGCATTAATTTCATAACCCTTTATACACTCAAACTTAAAATTAATATTTTTTTCATTAAATATTGGTCTAAAGCGTTCAATAATCGTAGATATAAATTCATAAATATCAAAACTTATAATATTTAATTTAATCATTCCACCTTCTATCATAGAATAATTTAAAAGTTCTTTAACCAACTTATCCATTCTATCGCATTCCTCTACTAAAATAGAACAATATTTATCCATTTTTTCTTTATCGCTGGCAACGCCATATTTAAGTCCTTCTGCATATCCTTTAATTATTCCTATTGGTGTCTTTAATTCATGAGACATATTTCTTACAAGTTCTTTCTTGCTTTCCACATCTTGCTTTAATTCACTTATACTTTTATTCAACTTATCCGAAATCTTGTTAATACTCTCTCCTAATCTACCTATCTCATCTTCTGAATTAATGTATCTAACTTTATCGAATTTAAGATTTGATATATTTTCCGCAACATTACTCATATCAATAATTGGCTTAGTTATTTTTTTTGAGAATATTAATATAAAAATAGCACCAACACAAATTACTATGCAGCCAGCAAATATGTAAAACTGATTTGCAATTTGAACACTATCATGGATACTCTTTACTGATTTAATTAAAATTAAGTATTCTTCATCGTTAACCTTTGATATATAAATTAGTTTTGTTTTTTGATTATTATCTTTTTCATCGATATAATATACATATTTCTTTGAAAGTTTTTTTTGGTTATCTAAGATAGTTTTCCTAACTTCTTTTGCCAAACGTTTTTCCTCATCAACCGATTTCGATCGAAATGAATTATATTCTACATTAAAATCATTATCCACAATTATGGTGTTTATTCCATCTATGCTCTGAATCATATCTATATATTCATAGCTATTTTCCTTGTTAGTAATATATTCATTTGCAATTTTGTCGCTTAATGATATTAATGTCCCTTTATTTTTGTAAACATAGTATGATTCTAAGAATATTGAATTTAAAAGGATTCCGCTTAAAACTAATGAAATCATAAGTACCATAAATATAAAAAACAGCTTCGTCTTAATTGTTTTCATTTTTCTTTACCTCAAACATATATCCGCATCCCCTTACTGTCTTTATAGAATTTCCCTGAGCTGAAAGTTTAGCCCTTAAAGTTTTTATATGCGTATCTATTGTTCTTATGTCTCCCTCAAAATCATATCCCCAAACCTTATCTAATATTTGCTCCCTTGTTAATACAATATCTGCATTTTTTATAAGATAAATCAGAAGATTATATTCTTTAAGATTTAACTTAATTTCTTCATCATTCACTACTACTTTGTGAGTTTTTTGAATAATTTTTATTCTACCTGCAGTTATTTCGTCCGAATAGCTTTTCTTCACCTTTTTTACAATATTATTTAAACGTGCTATAAACACCTCATAACTAAATGGTTTCCCAATATACTCATCTGCACCTTTTTCTAATCCTAGAATTTCATGTTTTTCATCCCCTAATGCTGTAAGCATTATTATTGGAATATCCGAGTATTCTCTAATTTCCTTAAGTACCTCCCACCCATCATGTACCGGCATCATTACATCCAATATTACTAAAGAAATATCATTTTTACTAAAAAACACGTCAATCGCCTCTTGCCCATCACATGCTATTATTGGAGTGTATCCCTCCTTTTTAATGATATCACACACAAGATCTCTAAATATATTATCATCTTCTGCAATAAGAATTTTAATCTCCATAATTTCACCTTCTTATATTATTAGTATAAATATTCATACTAATAACATAATAGGTATCAATATCAATTGCAACCATAAAAAAATTATCCCTATACCATAAAACAACAGTATAGGGATTAATTCTTTATTCGTAATAACCAACAATTGGTGTTCCTGCATCAATATTCTGATATATTGTCTTAGCCAATTCATAAGGTGAATTTACGCAGCCATGTGATCCATTAGTCAAATATATCTGTTTACCAAACTCATTTCTCCAACTAGCATCATGTATTCCAATATTTCCATTAAAAGGCATCCAATACTCAACCGGAGAACTATAGTCTTCACCCACCAAAGTTGCATTTCGTTCTTTATAATTTAATACATATGTACCTGCAGGAGTTAACGTGTTTGTACTCGCATTACCAGTAACTACATCTCCTTCCACCACAAGTGCTCCATTTTTATAAAACCACAAATGTTGCTTTGTCATATTAATTTCTACATATGTATCACCAATATCATTACTTCCCTTTGCAAGTGCAGTTTGGGAATATGCTGGTTCTTTTGTTATATCTTGTCCATTTTTAACAGCTTCTATAATATCCTTCACTTCTTTTGAATTATTTACAATCCATCCGTAATTACCACCACTTACTTTTATTGTTTTCTTAGTAGTTGTAACAAAATTTCGTGTATTTCCAAAGGTATTAAAAACACTAGATATTTTGTACACGTAGTTCTTTACTTTATCCTCATTAAATGTAATTTCCATATCTTTATTGACTCCAAGCCAATTATGTATTGTGGAACCATCTAAAACTTCTGTTTTATCACCAGACTTATATGTAATTTTTAATCCTGTATACTTATCTAGCGTGTTTTTCGTATCAATAACTTCTTGTGATTTCGATGTATATTTTGGATTTTCATAAATATTACTTGCACTTAAATCCAATTTTGCCTTTCCATTAAGGACTGCATCTCCCACTGCATCATGTAGCGCATTTTTATTTATTTTATTCCCTAAAACTTCATCAATAATTTCGTAACTTCCATCCTTATATTCAAAACTAGCATTCTTAGGCTCAACTGTATTACTACTAGTAATACATGCAAGATTATTTAATGTTTTATTTAATAATTCCTCATCGTATGTCACTATTTGAGATGCTTCCGACTCATCTTTCTTAAAAATTGTTGAAATCCAGTTAAAAGGATTTTGTTTATCTTTTAACTCTTTGATTTTATTACTATCATGTTTCAATCCTATATCAGCCGCCTTAATTGTTTCGGTCATGTCACCTCTTTCATCTAGCTCCAATGTATATAAATTTATTTCAGATGCTAATTTAGTCTCAGCTTCTTCAACCGTTTTTCCTGAAACATCAATTCCATTTATTATGGATCCAAAGTGAAAATGATTAGTAAAGTATAATGACAGACCTAAATAAACGGCAGTTAAAATGCTTAGAGAAACCACAACACCCGGAATAACTTTATTGCTTTTATCTTTTCTTTTTCTTCTCATGACAATTACTCCCTTCGTGTACTATTATACTCTAAAATCAGCTTTTTTTACACTTTCTTTTGAATATATCTTATATTATTTTGTCTAAATAATAAGAAAAAATAAGCTGCATCAAAATAAATATTTATCTGTATATTTTGATGCGGCCTGTTTATACACTTTTGCAAAGCCTTGCTATCTCATTTGCTGCTTTGGCTGCAGTACTAAGAGATCCTTCTATCCAACCATGTGTCAAAGAAACATGTTCCCCTGCAAAATGTACTCTATTATCATATTCTGTTTTTGCCATTGCATATGAAAAATGCTTTTGCTGCTCAGGCATAAAATAACAAAATGCTCCATAAAATCCTTTTTCTCCATTCCAATTAACAGTAATAAAGTTTTCAACTATGGAATCAAGATATCCCTTTTCAAGTCCATGAACTGCTTCAACTTGCCTTTTTATTTCCTCTACACGTTTTATATCCTCTAAATCACCAACACGTATAGCGTCTAAATTTAAATTATAGGATGACAATAAAACACCTGGTTCATTATATGAATTATCCCGCATTCCAGTAGGTACTTGCTGACTTTCTTCTTGAATATTTTCAATACTATTTCTATGACTAGGATACCATATAGTCTGAATTGGCAAATCTGTATTCGACCCTCCGCCAACAATCCTTTCATTGTCATTTCCTCTTTCCCAAAATCGTTCATTGCACATGAAAGCGGTCTTTTGAGAAGATGTATAAAATACTTCTTTTATCGCTTGCATTTTTTCAGAACTAAACATTGGATTAATATATACATTGCGAAGACTAGAGAAAGGAATTGTGCAAATAACATAGTCAAAAGATTGATTATGAGTTTCCATAGTTTTCTCGTCTTTATATTCAAGTATTACTTTATTGGGTATATCTCCTCTTAATATACTATTAACTGTCTTACCATTTGCCCATGTTATTTTGCCTAAACCATCTTCTTGAATATTAGAATACTCAATTGGGTTTTTAGACATTAAAGAGTTGTAGAAAGAAAGTGGAAAATTAACCATACCTCCAACTATTTCATATCTATACGCATAATCTACAGTATACTCTTCAATAAGATTTTCAGTGTAACTATTATAATAAAATGATCCAAGAAAAGGGGCCAAACCGGAAATCATTTCTATAGCAGCCTCACTTAATCCCATTTTTTCAAGCACTCTTCTTATTCCAAAGCTACCCAGATATTCGATTGTTAAAGAGTACTCTCTCTTTACCTGTAACAGCTCTTTTCTAGTTGCTGGTGATATTTTGTATAAATTACTTGATAATGCATCTCCAATAAGTTTTTGCCATGGTGTAACTCTCTCCTGTGGAGTCAAATCGAATTCAGGATAAATATTTTCCATTACACTTTTACCTTGAGGATCATTTCTTGCACGCTTATGCCTTACATAAAATAATGCATTCTCATTATTTTGAACAAAAGGTCTTGTCCTTAATCCAAAAGTATTAATATAATGCCAAGTCGTTTCATGTGCAACCGGTATACGCATTGCTCCAAGTTCTGCATAAAATCGTTTATCTGCATCAAAATAATGAGTATAGATTCTTCCTCCAAGTCTATTTTCCTGAGTTTCAAAAATAGTAATATCAAATCCAAGTTTTCTAAGTTCAAATGCCGAGGTTAACCCTGCAATTCCTCCACCAATTATGCCAACCCTAATTCCTTTGCAGCTTCCTGGTGATGCAATTGTTGTAATATCCTGTGGCGGACTAAGTAATTCTATTATATTATTAAAATCTTCAGCACGATTAGATTGCTCTAAAGTCATTAATAACATTTTATGTCTCTCTTCATCAGTTGGATTATCTGGCTGAATAAAATTAACTTGCCTGTAATCTCTAACCAAATAAATTCAACTCCTTAATAAGAATTGTTATATTTAAATATACTATTTACTACATGATAAAAGACCAGCAAAATGCAGGTCTTAATAAAATTTATCAAGTAATAACAGAGTCTGATTTACTTCAAATATCCTACTGAAGATTTAATAATAACAAATAACAGGGCTACCCTCATCAATATTATTAAATATTGTACTAGCTAAATTATAAGGAGCATTAACACACCCATGTGAGCCATTTGTTCTATATATATTTCCTCCAAACTCACTTCTCCAACTTGCATCATGAATTCCAATCCCTTCATTAAATGGCATCCAAAAATTCACTGGTGAACTATATCCTTGACCTTTCAAGATAGCATCTCTTTCTTTATATTTCAACTTATAAATACCTGTTGGAGTTCCACAGTTATTACTTATATTTCCTGTAACAACATTTCCTTCTGTAATTAATGTACCATTTTTATAATACCATAAATGTTGTTGTGACATATTAATTTCTACATAAGTATTACCAATATCATTTTTTCCATGAACTATGGCTGTCTGCATATACTTAGGTTCTTTTGTTACAGTTTTCCCTTCTTTTACTATAGCTATCAAATCCTTTGCTTCCTCATCTTTATTAATTATCCAGCCATAATCACCTCCACTGACCTTTACACTTGCTCCTAAGGATGTGACAAAATCTCTTGTTTTACCAACTGTATTATAAGAACTTGACAGTTTATCTAAATAACTTTTTATTTCCTTCTCATCAAATGTAATTTCATAGTCTTCATTTATCTTAAGCCATTTATTAATTGTGGATCCGTCTAAAACTTCTGTTTTATCACCAAATGTATATGTGATTTTTGATGAAGAATATTTATTAAGTAAGTCTTTTGTATCAATAACTTCCTTAGAATCTGCTGTATACTTTGGATTCTCATAGCAATTCATTGAATCCAAATCTAACACAGTTTTTCCTTTAAGTATTGCATTTACAATATTATCATACAACTTATCCTTATTAATTTTGTTTCCAGGAACCTCACTTATGATTTTATAGCCTTCACTTCCATAGTCAAAAGTAGGATTTTTAGGTTCATTTATCTTATCACTATCAAAGCATGAGAGCTTATTAATGCATTCTTTTAATAATTTATCATCATATGTAACTACATCTTCCACTTTAAATTCCTTCTCGTAAAAAATGGAAATAATCCATTTAAAAGGGTTCTGATTATTTTTTAATTCTTGAACTTTCCCATCCGAATTATATTTCAAGCCAATATCTTCCCCTTTTATCTGTTCTTTATTATCTCCTCTTTCATTCAATTCCAATGTATATTTCTCAACTTTGAGTGGCATTTGTTCATCAACTTCCTCTACTGTTTTGCCTGAAACATTAATGCAGCTAACCGTTGAACCAAAATAAAAATGGTCTACAAAGTACATTGAAACTCCCAGATACATAGCAAGTAAAGTGGAAAAAGAAGCTATAACTACTATTAGAATCTTATTGCGTTTATTTTTTTGATTTCCCATAATAACGTCTCACCCCGTTATTATTATACAAATTTATGGAAGATAAAATGTATGATTTAATTAGTTAAAATATTTTTTATAACTCTTTTATCTACAAAATAATTAGTTTTATCCAAACATCACTTGTTATTATTGTTTCAATATCACATTTTAAAAATATGAATATAAAAAAATTTATTTTTCTTTTCTGTTACCAATTTTTTAGACATTATCACAATTAATTTTCTTATATTATCATTATTTATTATCTATTATTAATTAAGGAAATTAGTCACCTCTTAGAAATACTTAACTTTTTCTGAGTCTTAAAATTAATTTTACTAACCAATCTCTTCGGTAGTCTTATCAATATCTTATTTGCTATTCCCGGCACTACTATTTTTTTATTGTTTATTAATCCTTCATATGCTGCTAGCGCTACTCTTCTCGGATTCATTGCATTTGGCATGTCTTTTTTTCCAGCATTCTTTGAGTAATTAGTTCTAGTTGCCCCCGGACAAAGTGCTGTTACCGTTATATTATACTGTCCTAATTCTATACTAAGGGCTTCCGAAAAAGATAAAACATATGCTTTAGACGCATAATAAACCGCTGTAAAAGGTCCTGGTGAGAAAGCTCCTGTGGATGCTACATTTAAAATTTTTCCTCTTTTTCTTTTTATCATTTCCCTTGAAAAAAGCTTTGTCATTTCTGTTAAAGTTATCATGTTTAGCTGCATGATTTCTAAATCCTTGCTTTCTTCGATTTCATGGAAAAAACCTACAATACCTGTTCCGGCATTATTTATGAGCATATCAACTTGCAAATTCATACTTTTTACCTTATTAAATATTCCTTTAGCAGCTCCAGATTTAGATAAATCGTATTCAATTACCTGAACATTTACTTCATAATCATTTTTAAGTACACTCGCTAATTCTTTTAATTTTTCAATACTTCTTGAAACCAATATGAGATCAAATTTGTGGAATGCAAATACTTTAGCAAGCTCTAATCCTATTCCACTTGATGCACCTGTGATCAGAACAGTCTCTTTATTTTCCATAATTAAGCCTCCTAACTATATTAAAACTTGTTACAACCGAATTTTATTAGCCTCTTTTATCATTTCATAATTGTTATTTAATTCCACAGATTTATTAATCTGATTAACATTGTAGTAATAGCTATATTATTTGTCAATTCAACACATTGCTCAATAAATATCAATATTCTCTTTTATAATATTGCTATAAATAATATGATAAATACAAAATGCTATGGCTCATGCACTAAGCCATAGCATTTTTAAATTAAAAATATTAAAATTTTATTCAGCATCATGTTGAACATCCTCACTAAGTTTTATATGCTCAATATATTTTTCGCCCCAAACAGATATACTATCCAGCACAATTTTGAATTCTTTTCCTATGTCAGTTAATGAATACTCCACTTTAGGCGGAACCTGTGGAAATACGTAACGTTTTACTAATCCATATTCTTCTAAATTCCTAAGCTGCTTTGTTAGTGTAGCTTGTTTAAGCTCTGGAATCAATTTCTGTAATTCCCCAAATCTATGAGTTTCTAAACTTAAAATATGTAAGATTATTATTGCCCATTTACCCGCTATAATTTTTTGGGCTGTTACAAATGGACACCTTCCAAATAATTCTCTTCTTTCCTCCATTTTATACTCCTTTGTATCTTTTAGATACTATGTAACAAAAATAATTCTACTTGAAAAAATTATAGTAATGCCATACTATTTATGTACGCAGAAATTATAACATATTTATAGAAAAGGAGCAATTTCAATGAATGAAGTTTTAGAATTTTTACTTAACAATCCTACTTTTTATCTTGCTACAATGGATGGAGATCAACCAAGAGTTAGACCTTTTGGTGCCGTTATGAAATATGAGGACAAATTGTATTTTACGACAAATAATACGAAGCCTGTATTTGAACAATTAACTAAAAATCCCAAAGTGGAAATCTCAACAACATCTCCTAAAGGTGAATGGATTCGATTAAATGGAAAAGCTGTAGTAGACCCGCGTAGTGAAGTTAAGGCAGCAATGTTAGAAGCAGTTCCTTCACTAAAAAGAATGTATAGCTTAGATGATAATATTTTTGAGATATTTTACCTTGCGGATGCCATTGTAACATTTAGTTCTTTTACAAGTGGTCCTAAAACAGTAAGACTATAACTTAGACTTATGTGATAACTTACCGAAATTATAAACATTTTTATTCCGAAAAACCATGAAAATATCGCTGAAGGTTCTAAGCTGTAGGTTGTATCCACTTTAGCATGCTCCAACTTTCAGTTTGACAAGCTAAAGTGGAACAACCTACAGAGGAAACTCGACTCACATTCGTTCGCTGAGTAAGCGATTCACACCAAATCAAAAGATTTGGGTTCTCTGCTTAAGAACCTTTAACAGCTCATTTTCAAATGTTTTCTTTACAAAAATGTTTATAATTTCTAGTGAAGATATCAGATAAAAGTTTTAGCAAATTTATAAATATGTTCATCTAATAAGTTAAATATTTAACTTCGAAATCTGTACAAGGAGGATATCATAGAATCCCTTTTATAAATTAAAATATGAATTTGATTCATTCTTGGATTAATTATTCTATATTTTTACTATAATGAACATGTAATAACTCTTTTGAACGATTCTTTAATAATCCATTGTATAATGATTGAATTATAGGATTTTCCTCACTTCTTTTGATTTGTGCGACTTTATCAACTTTATATAGTCCTTTTGCTCTTTCATTTCTATCTTCACTTAAGCTAAACGGCTGTCCTGCGCCAGCTACGCAACCTCCAGGGCATGCCATAACTTCTATAAAGTCAAAATGTTCTTCACCTCTTTTAATCTTATCTATCAAAATTTCAGCATTACTAAGACCGCTAACTACACCGATTCTAAGAGTTTCAGCTCCTATTGGAAGCTCACAAACTTTTATACCCTCCATTCCTCGAATGCCAACAAACTCAATTTCCTTTAAAGCTTTAGGAGTTTTATCATTGACTACTCCACGAACAACTGCTTCAGTAACTCCTCCTGTGACACCAAATATTACACCCGCACCCGAGTATAAGGAAAATGGAACATCTGAAGATTCTGCTTCTATTTTATCAAACTGAATACCAATCTCCTTAATCATTGAGCATAATTCTGTTGTTGTAATCACATAATCAATATCTTTTACTCCTTCTCTTATGAATTCATCTCTAGATGCCTCTGCCTTCTTTGCCGTACATGGCATAACTGCTACAGATACAGTTTCCTTCTCCTCTTTAACATCTTTCTCTTTAAAGTATTCCTTTATAACAGCTCCGAACATTTGCATTGGAGACTTACAACTAGATACGTATGGCATGAGCTCCGGGTGTTTGGTTTCTGCATATCTAACCCATGCTGGACAACAGGATGTAAACAAAGGAATACTTTTATCTCCTGACTCCATTTTTTCTAAAAATTCTTTTGATTCTTCTATTACTGTTAAATCAGCACTTAAAGAAGTATCATAGATTTCATCAAATCCTAGTCTCCTCATAGCAGCAACGATTTTCCCCATAACATTTTCACCTGGTTTCATCCCAAATTCCTCACCCATGGCAATTCGTACCGCTGGAGCTACTTGCGCTACAACTCTCTGTCTTGGGTTATATATTGCTTTCCAAACTTCTCTAAGATCACTTTTTATGATAATAGCACCTGTGGGACATACAGTTGCACATTGTCCACAATTTACACAATCTGTTTCTCCTAAGTTTTTTCCAAATGCCGGGCTTACTATCATCTTAGAGCCTCTAAATGCAAAATCAATTGCGCCTACATTTTGTATCTCACTACACATTCTTACACAATCACCGCACAGGATGCACTTATTCGGATCTCGTATGAGCGCATTTGATGATGTATCTAAATTCGCTACAGTTCTTGTATTCTTAAATCTAATGTTGGTTAAACCAAAGCGTAAGGCTAATTTTTGCAGTTTACATTTATTATTTTTTTCGCATACAGTACAATCCCTACAATGTGTAGATAAAAGTAATTCTAAAATCATCTTCCGATGATTATGAAGTTTTGGTGTATTTGTTTTAATTACCATTTTGTCTTTCGGTGGTGTGGAGCAAGAAGCAATAATCGCTCCTCTTTCATCTTCAACGACACACATTCTACATGCTCCATAAATTGATAAATCTGAATAATAACAAAGGGTCGGCAATTCAATCCCTGCTTTTCTTACCAAATCCAAAATATTTTTTTCTTTATCAAACTCTATCCTATCACCATCAATTATCATATATTTGGACATAATATTTTTATCATCCTTTCTATAATCTATAGATTTTAATTTGTTGTATATACAAAAACAATATTTGAATCTTAAGTTAAGTGAATTGCCTTAAAAGGACATCCTTCCATACAAGTACCACACTTAATACATTTTGATTTGTCTATTGTATAAGGTTTCTTTATTTCTCCCGAAATAGCTTGCACTGGACATACTCTGGCACATTTTGAACATCCCTTACATTTTTCCTTATCGATTTCATATAACATTAGAGCCTTACATACGCCTCCAATGCATTTCTTATCTACAACATGAGAAATATATTCTTCTCTAAAATACTTCAAAGTACTTATTACAGGAAACGCAGCACTCTTCCCAAGTCCACAAAGAGCTGTATCAGAAATTGTTTCTGATAACTCCTCCAACATTTCAATATGTTCTAATGTGCCTTTTCCTTCTACTATATCGTTTAGTAATTCCAACATTCTTTTTGTACCTTCTCTACATGGTATGCATTTACCACAGGACTCATTTTGGGTAAAATTCATAAAGAAACGTGCCATTTCTACCATACAATTTTTATCATTCATAACAACTAAACCACCACTACCAATCATTGCTCCAACCTTTTTCAAAGAATCAAAGTCCAATGTTAGATCTAGATGATTCTCATGAAGACAAAGACAACCTCCAGATGGCCCTCCAATTTGTACTGCTTTGAAATTGCCACCTTTAATTCCTCCTCCAATATCAAAGATAACTTTTCTTAAAGTCGTCCCCATTGGGATTTCTATTAAACCTGTATTATTAACATTACCTGTAAGGGCGAATGCCTTTGTACCATAATTTCTTTCAGTCCCCATGGTCTTATACCACTTTGCTCCCTTGTTTATTATCTGTGGAACGTTACAAAATGTTTCAACATTATTTAACACAGTTGGTTTTCCAAACAAACCTTGTTCTACTGTTCTTGGTGGCTTAACTCTTGGCATACCTCGATTTCCTTCAATTGATGCTGTTAAAGCACTACCTTCACCACATACAAAAGCCCCAGCCCCTTGATTTATATGTAGGTTAAAACTAAAACCAGAATTCAGTATATTTGTTCCCAAAATCCCTTTATTTACTGCTTGTTCAATGGCTCTTCGCAATCGTTTAACTGCAAGAGGATATTCTGCACGAACATAAATATAACCATTATGCGCCTTAGTAGCAATCCCAGCAATAATCATGCCTTCTATTACCCCGTGTGGATTACCTTCCATCATGCTCCTATCCATGAACGCACCCGGATCTCCTTCATCACCATTACAAACGATATATTTCTCGCTCTCTTTCTGTGCTAATACCTGGCTCCACTTTTTACCGGTTTGAAATCCACCTCCACCTCTTCCTCTAAGATATGATTCTGATATTTCATTTATAATCTCTTCTGATGTCATATCAAATAATGCTTTAGCCATAGCTTTATATCCACCTACTGCTAAGTATTCATCAATTGATTCAGCATTAATATGTCCACAATTTTCTAACGCAACACGAGTTTGCTTTTTATAGAACGGAATCTCTTCCTGCATGCTATAGTATTTATTATCTTCCTTATAGCATAGGCGTTCAATTACCTCGTCACTAATAATACTTTTATCTATAATCTCTTCACAGTCACTAGCCTTAACCTTTATATATAACCACCCTGCTGGCTCAATTCTTAATAAAGGTCCCATTTCACAAAATCCATGACATCCACTTTTCTTCACCCCTATTATGTCACCATGAGGTTCTTCTTGTAATTCCAGAGTGACATTAAGGCCTCGTTCTTGAATTATTTCATACAATCTCCTGTAGATATCCAAAGAACCTCCCGCTACGCACCCTGTTCCTGCACATACTAATATTTGTTTACATTGCTTATCTAATAATGCTTTATATTGTTCACTAACAGAAATTAATTCCTCCCTCGTTTTAATTTTCATCAGTCATCTCCTCCTTTAATTGTTTAATTAAATTACGCGCTTTCTCCGGAGTCATGGCTGGATACACTACATCATTTACTGTACAAACTGGTGCCAATCCGCATGCCCCTAGACACGATACTGTCTCTACCGTAAAACTCATATCATCTGTTGTAATTTTTACTTCTGAGAGTCCTAGCTCATTTCTAAATTCATTTAATATGGGAATTGACTTTCTTACATGGCAGGCTGTTCCGTCACATATCTTTACAACATGCTTACCTTTTGGTTCTAATGAAAAGTTTTCATAAAAGGTTGCTACACTGTATACTTTTGCTTCGCTAATCTTAAGTTTTTCTGCAATATAGCTTAACGCTTCCTCTGGAAGATACCTATATTCCTTTTGGATATCTTGCATAATAGTAATAATTGCTGTTTTGTTATAATCATTAGAAATTAAAATACCATCTAACTTTTCCATTTCTTCTTGATTTAACATTGTTTTTCACCTTCCTATATATTTCTTTTCCTATATATCAAGACTCACCTGAGTCAAGATTTCCTTTCCTATCAATTATGTTTCATTATTATGTCAGCTTGGATTGTCTAGTTACAGGTATGTTCTAAAAGATAAGCCTATTAAGAATAATATTTCGAAACCACTTCTTATATAATTTCAAACCTTAGTGGTTCTTTCTTTCTTGTCATTAATTTATTATATTGTATATATATTGCATGAAAAATTTAATATTCAAATAAATTTAATATTAAATTTTTAAATAGTAACTTTGTTACATTATGCTGATTAAGATGTATTGAAGTTAATTTTTAATTCAAATAATATTTGTGAGGAATGAATAGATGGAAAAAATACTTAGACCTGTATATGCAGAAATAGATTTAGATGCTATAGCTTATAATATGAAGAATATAAAAAACTTAGTTAAAGATAAAGAAGTAATTGCAGTCGTTAAAGCAGACTGTTATGGCCACGGTTGTTTAGATGTTGTTCCAACTTTACTTGAAAATGGTGCTTCAAGACTTGCAGTAGCCGTTTTGACAGAAGGAATCGAACTTAGAAATGATGATATCAAAGCTCCTATTATGATACTAGGATACACTCCTATTTATTTAGCTGAAGAAATAATAAAATACGACTTAGAGCAGACTGTATATGATTTAGACTATGCAAGAGAATTATCAAAAACAGCATTAAATCTTAATAAAAAAGCAAAAATTCATATTGCTTTAGATACTGGTATGGGAAGAATAGGCTTCCTTCCTACTGATAAAGCACTTAAAGAAATTTCGGAAATATGCTCATTAGAAGGACTAGAAGTTATAGGAATATTTACCCACTATTCCAGCTCTGATGAGAAAGATAAAAACTATACCTATGAACAATTCAAAAAGTTCACAGATTTTAACGAAAAACTATCTAAACTTAAGATTGAAATACCACTAAAACATACATCAAACAGTGGCGCAATAATGGATATGCCTGAAACATATTTAGATGCTGTAAGAGCAGGTATTATACTTTATGGATATTATCCATCAAATGATGTTAAAAAAGAAAACCTTTCTTTAAAACCTGCATTAACATTAAAAGCGATAATAACTCGTGTCCAAGAAATGGATAAAGACATGTATATCAGTTATGGTAGAACTTTCAAAACTGAAAGAAAGAGCCTTATTGCAACTATACCCATAGGTTATGCAGACGGTTATTCTAGATCGCTAGCAAAAAATGCTAAAGTAATTATAAATGGTAAATTTGCTCCTGTTGTCGGAAGAATCTGCATGGATCAATGCATGATTGATGTTACAGATATAGGTGGTGACATTAAAGTTGGAGATGAAGTAATACTCCTAGGTGAGCAAGGTAACCTTAAGTTTAACGCAGATGATTTTGCAGAAATTATGGGAACAATTAATTATGAAATACTTTGTATGCTTAAATACAGAATACCTAGAGTTTACATTAAAAATGGAGAAATTTTCAATGTAAGAAATTATCTTTAATAATATAGATTGTAACTAGCCGAAAGAAAGAGGACTCTATTACTCGGTTGCTGTGAGAAAGAGTCCTCTTTCTTTCTGGTATTATCATATATTCACAATTATCAATTTAACGTACCTATAAGCATTATAATAAAACTATATATCTATAGCTATATCAACTATAAGATATACTTATCCACTGAAATATATCCCAACTAGAAACACAACTTCTAGACTTAGGATTCCTCATTAAAATCCCTTTGGAACTGGAATAAAAGAATTATTTATATTCCGGTGAATTATATTAAAACTACTATTTCATAATTACCTATAAAAATTCTCGCATAATCCTCTATTTAAGCATTTTTATGTTCTTCCCATAAACATTCAGACATACTAAGTTCTGAAAATTCTGCTTTGAAGGAGGAATTTGATGGACTGCAAGCATATAGACCGAAGTTTATTTCTTTATCTCCTTCAAATAAATGAAAGATTCTCATTTGTTTAAATACTTTGCCGTCATAGGAATTTTCAATGCAAAAATCACTTTCTCTACGACTTAATCTATAGTGCATTGATTTTATATCTCCAGCTATATCTGTTGTAGCCCAATCTGAAAATCCATTATTCGTAACTACGCTTCCTAATCTTTGATACTCCTTATTTTCATATTCTATGGATGCCTTAAACCAGTTATCGCTATTCTGGTAAATTATAATGCCACATTGATCAAATTGCTTTTTGCTATCAAATTCAGTTTTAATAGTAAAAGAAAAATATTTCTCTTCAGTTTTCATTAACAAAGCTGGAGAATTATCATTTCTAAATCCGTAATAGGTTCTTTGCCAAAAATCTGTATTTGGCTCTGTAATAATTTCAATTTTATTATCTTTAATTTGATATTTTTGTGGCTCATAAATCCAGAAAGTCTTTTCAAAATCGAATTTAAACATTTTACCCTCCCATAGCACTCAATCTACTAACATAATTTATATAACCTAGCCTCATATGGTCTTAGTACAAATTTTGTCATGTCAGCATGCTCTTCAACTCTATAATTTGAAAGAATCAAGCTTTTATGTTTAAGATTTTCTTCACTATAATTATATTCCACATTTTCTTTTGATATATTAGTAATTATAATATATTTCTCATTGTCTAAACTTCTTGTATATGCATAAATTTTATCATGTTCTTCTAAAATAATATTATATTGCCCATATATTAATGTATTGTTTCCTTTCCTTATTTGAATCATCCTCTTGTAAAAATTGAGTATGGAATCCTCATCTTTAAGTTCATCTTCTACGTTAATTTCTTTATGATTTCTATTTACTTTCATCCATGGAGCTCCAGAAGTAAATCCACCATTTTCTTCGTTATTCCATTGCATAGGAGTTCTTGAGTTATCTCTTGTAGTTGCCTTTATAACTCTAAGCGACTCCTCTTCAGACATTCCACATGCCACTTTTTCCTTATAGTTGTGCAGTGTTGCAACATCATCAAAATCCTCAATGCTTTCATGATCAGCATTTGTCATACCTATTTCTTGACCTTGATAAATAAATGGAGTTCCCATTTGCATAAAATACATCAGTGCAAGAGCTTTAGCACTTTCTTTCCAATATTTTTTATCATCTCCAAGCTTAGATACACTTCTTGTCAAATCATGATTTTCCAAAAATAAAGCTATCCATCCATCCTTATAAATAGCATCTTGCCATCCAGATAGAATCCTTTTAAAATTTACCAAATTAGCTTTTTCATCATTTTCTGTTTTCCACAATTGCATATGCTCGAATTGAAATATCATTGAGAATTTACCTTTTTCATTTCCTGCCCATTCCTCTAAATCTTCTATACCGACACCACTTGCTTCTGCTATTGTAAATGTATCATACTTATCAAAGGTATTTTCTTTCAAATCTTGGAGCAATACATCTATGCCTGGCTGTTTCATATGCTTATCAAAGGACTGCACATATTTTAAGTTTTCTGGGTTAGGCATATCATCATAATCAAACTTTTTAATATGACTGATTGCATCCACACGAAAACCATCTATCCCCTTATCTAGCCACCAATTAATCATCTCATAAAGGGCATCTCTTAAATTTTCATTTTCCCAATTAAGGTCTGGCATCTTTTTACTGAATAAATGTAAATAATATTCGTCACTCTTTGAATCGTATTCCCAGGCTGATCCTCCAAATATGCTTGCCCAATTATTGGGTTCCAAGCTAAGTTCCTTGTCCGTAGCTTTTTTTCCTTTTCGCCAAATATACCAATCTCTTTTTTCACTATCTTTTGAACTTTTTGCTTCAATAAACCATGGATGTTCATCTGATGTATGATTGATTACTAGATCCATAATTAAGCGCATACCTCTTTTATGAACTTCTCTAAGTAAATTATCAAAGTCATCCATTGTACCGAATTCCTTAAGTATGTCTTTATAATCACTAATATCATATCCATTATCATCATTTGGTGATTTATATATTGGACTAATCCAAATTAAATCTATTCCTAAATCTTTTAAATAATCTAATTTTTCAATGACACCATTTATATCCCCAATACCATCTCCATTAGAATCATTAAAACTCCTCGGATAAATTTGATAAGCTATTAATTCTCTTTGCCAATTCATAAGTCCCCTCCAAAACTGCTATTACTTCTAAGTATTGTAATAACTTCTAAATATAATTAATTATTAGCACTTCTGTTTCAAAAATATTAATATAATGCTATTATAAGTTATAAATATTAGTAATACTTGCAAAATAAAGTGAAAAAACATAAAAATACTGTTCTTTTGAGGTGATAATATTGCATAGCTTAAATTTAAAAGAAAATAGAATTCATGGTAATTTTATTTTGCCTTTTTCAGTTTATCATTGCGAAATTAATGATAATGTATCGCATTCCATAGTAACTCATTGGCATGAAGAAATAGAAATAATCATAGTTGAAAAGGGAATGGCAGAATTCAGAGTAGATTTAGATTCGTATATCCTTAAAGACGGAGATATTTTAATAATAAAACCATTCTCATTACATTCAATCTATCCAGTTGACAATATGCATTGCACCTGGAATGTTATGGTGTTTAATTTAGGAATGTTAAACAGTTCTACCACAGATGGCTGCTTAATTAAATATTTTGCACCCATATCTAACAACGAACATCAATTACCCATAATAATAAACAATTTCCTAGCGGGCTATGATGAAATATTTAACTCTATAAGTGAAATTATAAATTGCTTTGACATAAAAAAGACTGCATTTGAATTAAAAATAAAATCTCTGCTATTTTATTTCTTTTCACTTCTTTATGAGAATGATTTAATTTTAAAGAAAAAAACGTCTTCTTTAACTAATGAATCTACAGAAAAAATCAAAACTACACTAAATTACATACATGAAAATTACATGCATGAACTTCCCATTTCTGAAATTGCTAATACCTGCAATTTCAGCCAATATTATTTTATGAAGTTTTTCAAAAAACATTTAGGTATCACTTGTAACGAATATGTTAATGTTTATAGATTAGCTATGGCATCAAAGCTATTAAATACAACTGATAAATCCATAACAGAAATTTCTTTTGAAACAGGCTTTAATAGTGTCTCTTATTTCAATAAGCTCTTTAAAGAAAAATTCAAGATAACACCAAAAGAATTTAGAGAAACAAATAAGGATAAATTTATAGATGTATAGGTAAACTTTGAATTATATATGTAACTCACCGAAAGAAAGGGCATTCTATTGCTCGGTTACTAGAGAAACCAGCTATGTATTTCTAACAGTAAAAGTTGTACCCATTCCTGCATGCTCCTGAGCTAAAGCTCATGACAAGCAAGAATGGAACAACTTTTACTGAAGAAATACTATAGCAGTTTTCTCAATGCAACACTGCGCAAAAGAATGCCCTTTCTTTCTGGTGTGGTATACATTTAAATGGTTTATCTATAGTATTTAATTTAAAAACTTGAAATATATATTTGAATAATTTAATAAAATTTTTGTTTTGGTTATCTATAAGTAAATTAATGCTTACACTTATTATATGAACACATTTATATCTTCACTAGATTTTAAGTGATATTTTCATCAGAAATCAGATACATTTTTGTGAAGCAGGCATTTGAAAATAAGCTGTTAAAAGTACTTAATGGTAGCTTGTTCCACATTAGCTTGTCACACTGAAAGTGGGAGCAAGCTAATGTGGGTACAATCTGCCATTTAGTACTTTCAGCGATATTTTCATAGTCCTGAGGAACAAAAATGTATCTGATTTCGGTAAGTAACCACTTAATTCTAAGTTAGATATTATTCATCTATATTATTTTTTTAAGTTTACTAGTAAACATTTATTTAGTAAGAATTCTATTTCTGACCTTAATCTAATTAGTTCTTCTGAACTTATATTTTCCAGCTCATTTTTATCATTACTTAATTCTTCGCTTAATTCATTAAATAGTGCTAATATCTCTTCCTTATTAGTTTCTTTTAATTCATCTAAATATTTTCTTGTAGAATTCTCAATATTATTTGCCCAATTATCTATAGCGGTTATAGATATCTCTTCTATTTTTTTCTGCCATGTTAATGAATCATATAAAAAGAATATTGAATCTGTAAATATGTTTAAAGATTCTGTAATCCCTTTTAAAGATGTAGCCCTTATTGTTTTTAACAAACGATTTAGATTAGCATTTATTTCTCCAAATGTTGCTCTTTCAAATGTATTTACAATTTTCTTTAAATTCTTACTTGTCCCATATTCATCATCTACTTCTCCAGAGGTTCCTTTATATGCTTTTCTAAACATTTCACCCGTAGCTCGTCCAATAACATCTCCTCTATGCTTTTCTATTATTCCTTCAATAACTTCGCTATAAGAAGGTGCGCTTTTCTTAATATCTTCTTTTATTTTAATAATCTGTGTATCGAGCATATTTTCAATTTCTCTATCCAAGCTAATAAATTCGTCTTCAATATATGAAACTAAATTCTCAGTTTCTTCATTAGTAAGCTTCGGTACATAATAATGCTGCATTAATGAAAAAGTTTCTTCTTTCATTGACCATTTACTTTCATCATATATGTATTTAAAAATCTCTTCTTTAATTCTTATATCAGACTTACTAATTAATCTTATAGACTTTAATTTTATTTTCACGAATCCATTTTCTATTGCTTCTAATATATTCTGCTTTTGCTCAAGAAAATCGTTAATTATGTTTACTCTTTCCTCTATATTTTCTTTTGTACTTTCTATTTCTGCAATTCTAGAATTAATCTTAATCTCACATTCACGCAGTAAATAATCTTGGTAGTTTTTCAACGTTTCTGAAAGTTCTTCTCTTTTACTTTCATCATTAGTCCTTTCATAAATGTAATCCCATAATGCCTCTGTTACTGGATTCTTTTCACTACTGCTTTCAACAAGAAACGCTTTAACATCCTTATGAATACATTCATTAACACTCTTTCTTATTTCAGAAATTCTCTTATTATCCTCTGTGATACCCTGTGGGCACATATTTATAGATAATACTACTTCTACATTATCGTTTATGATTTCACCGACATATTTCAAGAATTGAAAGTCATCTTCCCCAATTCCAGTCTTATATGAAACTACATATATAATAAAATCGCTTTCAGGTATAAATTCCTTTAAAACTTCCTCATGTCTTTCAATTAACGAACCATATCCCGGAGTATCAAAAATCCTTATTCCATCATATTTCGAATTTTTACAAGGTCCAATATATCTCAACCTATTCAATTTATCACTTGGTTTTAACGTAAGCGCTGCAAATTTATCACTATCTATAATCTCCATGCTAAAGTCATTGTTTATAGCTACAAGAGTTTCTTCATAATTGTTGCCAATTATAACTTCAGTGACAACTCCGGTAGTTGGTTTTACACTTTCAACCAATATCTTATTATCAAACATACTATTTATTAAGGCACTTTTCCCAGAACTTGTTTCCCCTAACATGACAATATAATGAGCGGGATTTATTATCCTGCTTTTTATTAATAAATTTTTAGCTTTAATATCATCATTTTCAATTATACTAATCACTTTATCAATTCTCTTCTGTCTCTCTACACAGCTTTTAAAAAAATCCATATATTAATTCTCCTTATATTCCTCTATTAATCCCTCTAACACTTTCAAGTCTTTTTCAAATTCTAAGGCATGATCTTCATTGTAGTTTGCTTCGTATTGCTTTTCTATACGCTCTATATCTTCCTTAAAATTCTTCTCTAAATTAACTCTTAAAGTCTTTATAGAATCATCTATTTCTTGTTGCTTAGCCATTAAATCACCAATTATTTCTTCTTTTAAATACTTTTCCAGATCTTCTATCATAGGCTCTAAATCTTTTAAAGTATAGACAGCTCTATTTTCAACTATCTTTTTACGCATATGATTTCCTATTAAAGAAAATGCTAAGCTTATTCCCATACCTACAAGAATTCCTGCTGGTCCTCCGAAAATCCCAACAGCTCCAATTGTACTTACCACACCACTTGATACTCCCAATACAGCCGGAAGAGATTTTTCAAATTTAATTGAACTCTTTTTATTGAAAAACGATATATTTTCATATCTTCCATCAAAGCCTTTTATCTTTACTTCTTCAAGTTCAATACTAATATTTTTTATAAAAGCACTTATATTTGATAAGACCTCATCCATTATATTGTTTATTGCTTTATCAGATGTTTCCTTATACACTAAACTAAGTCTGCTTCCATCAACTATACCCTTATTAATAATCCTTCTAAGTTCTAATTTTAAATTTTCAATATTTTCTCTTATTATCTTTGAAGAACTATCTATAATATTCCCCATTTCATCTTCAGCATAAGACCTACAATTTCTTATTTTTCGTTTATTTTCTGAGAGAATGTTTTTTATTTCATTTATTCTTTCTTCTTTTTCCACATCATTTTGCTTATCTTCATTTAAGGCTAAGGTTTTATAAGTCTCTATTCTATCAGTAATGCTTTCCAATGTTTCATTGATTCTTGCCTTTAAAGTCTTAGTTAATTCTTCCTTATATTCTTTTGAAATATTTCTTATTTCCTCCAAAACATTAACTATGCCAGAATTATTATAAGCTGCTTCATTTTTAGTAAATTTCCCTTTTACAGCTTCATAAACATTTACAATATTTACATTTATACTTCTTTCTTCATTATGAGCATAGCTTATACTACTTAAAACTCCTTCATTGTGCTCTCTTGCCTCATTTGCATCCTCTAAACTTTCATCATTCCATTTATTCTGAACAAAAATAGTATTGGTTAACTTAGGCCATAAAGCATTTATGAAATTTTTTTCAGTTCTTGTAATAGGAGGATTTGTCCTGATCATAAAAATTCCAGCTACTAGCTTATCTACATATTCTAAAGTAGTTTTTTGGTTTTGTGGTGTTAAGCTACCAACCCCTGGTAAATCAACAAGAACGATATTTTCTTTTAGCACCTCACTTTTATTATGAAGAACTATTCTTGATACTTTAAGATTATTTGCTTCATTATAATCATTATGTACATACTTCTCTAAATCTTTTATGTGTATATTATCTTTACTTCCATTTAAATAATACACTATAGCTTCTTCAATATTTTCTCCATATCTAACTTCAACAGGCACACAAGTTGTTTCATCAACATCAGTTGGTAATACATTATCCTCCATTAATATAGCGTTTAAAAAGCTACTTTTTCCTGCGCCTTGAATCCCCAAAACTGGAACAATTATTTCTTTTTTATTTAAGTTTTCAATAAAATGCTCAAAGTATTTCCTATAGTTTACTCCTTGATTTTCATTACTAAGGTATTTTTCCAGTAATCTATAAAATCTTTCGTCTTTGATCAAATCTATATTCGCCATTATTTTTTATCTCCTCTTCCCAAAAAGCTTAGAAAAGAATGACCTATTTCCCCATTCTACTTCTTCTTGTATAGACTCTATTTTCTCGTTAAGTTCATTCTCCAATTTATTTATTAATTCTATTATAATATCTTTATCTTTAATTTTATCATCAATATCCTTAATTTTTCCTAAAATTGAAATTTTATTATCAAATAAACTACTTTCCATTGACTGTTCTAGCAATTCCACTTTTCCTCCAATAGATTTTTCTAATAATTCTACCTTTTCTTCAACTTTTTCTACATTAATATCATCTATTTTATTTAAAATAGCGTCTTTATTATTTGCAGCATCTTTTACAACCTTTAATCCTAAAATAGCTAATCTTTCTTCTATTGATTGAAATAATACACTGTTTTGTTCCACTATATTTTTTTTAATCGCCGTTTCTATTGTACTCTCTATAGACTTTGTTATCTTCTGTATGCTAGTATTTAAATCATCAAGTTTTTCCGCAAAATCCTCTTCTGTGAATTCTTGAAAGTCTCCCTTTAAATCATTGATTTTCTTTTCAATTGGTTTTAACTTCTCTGCCACTTCTTCAGACATGCCTCGAGATGCCTTAGAAAGTAAGGCTATCATATCATCTTGTATTTCGCTCATTATATTCTTAGTTACTTCATCACTCTGAATTAAAATTGACTTAACTTCCATTATATACTCCTTCTCCATAATAATTATCCTAATTTCTCCATCTATTTTATTTTAATTAGTTTTATTCAAAAAATAACTTAAAATTTCTTCTAAAATTTCTTTTTCCTCTACACCTCTTGATAAAGGACTTTCAAACAATTTTTCTTTCACGGTCTTATAATCACTAATTAAAAAATTATCTTTTTCTTTTCCTTCTATTAAAGCCATATTATATATCGGGTTTTTAGAATTTATTAACATATAATCATTTTTTATGCCTTTAAATCTACTTTCAATACTTTTCTCTAAATCAGTGACCTCAAATAAAAGTTCATGTACATTTTTTGCATTAATAAATTCTCTGCTTGAATCTATTACCAAATTAATCATTAAATCATCATTTTCTTTAAGAAAATAGCTCAAATTTCTGCTTTCCAAAATCTGTTTCTTAGAATTTCCTATTTGAATTCCATTAAAGATAATAAAAATATTTACTGAATAATCTTTTATGTGCTTTAATTTATTGTGTAAATCCAAATTATATCTATCACACTCATAAACAATCACTATATTCCCAAACCTATATATGCCTTCTTTTCTTATTATTTCACACTCATGTTCTTTTAGATATAAGCCATAAATCCTTGAAATAAATTCTTTACATGAATCTATATCCCATGTCCAGAAAAGTTCAAGAGCCTCCTTATTTGTCTTCTCTTTACATTTATACTTCATATATTTCCCTATTAGCAAATAGTTTTCTTCTAGTATCCTATTACTTAACATATAAAGGTTATAGTGCATATTTGAAATAGGGTATGCCACTCTTTTTTCATAATTAATATTCGTAGCGGCCACTTCATTTTCTTCGATTTTTAGGTTAATAAGTTCATCCCTAATACTTATCAAACTCTTGCTAACTTCTTCTATATTATAGAGTTCTATATTTTGACTCTTCTTTTCTTCATATTCCTCATATCTCTTGTTTACTTCATCGTAAAAAACCTCAATAGATTTTCTATACTGATGCGTCCATTCTTTCAATATCTCTATATATCTGTTTTTATTTTGATTACATATACTTCTAACCATTTGTATAGTAGCATCTTTATCGACTATTTTTTCATCATATTCTACTTCTTTATATCCCCATTCTCTATCAAAGATGTTAGATAACAATCTTTTTCCCTTATTTAATACTCCTTCTTTTTTAAACAACATTGTTCTTTCTTCAAATTTATGTTTGATCTCAATATTTTTACTTTCAACGCTTGGTAGAACATAGGAAAGCCTTATATCAAGATTAAGCTTATTATATATCTTTTTCTTTTCCTTTTCGCACTTTTTAACTATATTTAATATGTCACTTTCAATATATAAATTTTTGTTATTAATTCTATCTATTATTTCTAAATAATCTTCAACAATATCCGATGATACTTCTGCAATTTTATTTATTGTTTCAAAAATTACATCTTCAATTTCATTTATCTTAACAAATATCTCTTCTTGAGAATTTTCAAAAGTATCTAAAAGATTATCAATGTCTTTACTTTGTACTTTAATTAATTCTTCTATTGTATCTAATTCATTTCCCTTTATAATTTCTCTATCAGCATTTATTACATTATTAATTTTTTCTATAAGGCTTATGGCTCTTTGCCCATCTAGTTTAGGAATAGTTCTACCAGCACAATTTTCTATTGTATTAATAAAAGCATTAAAGTTAGAATTTTTATACAACTCTTCATCTCTTGTTATTATTCCTTTTAATCCATTAAGCGCTGATATTTGTATTACCTCAAAATCCTCTCTTTGCTCAGTAACTTCTCCTAACAGTTTTTCTGCTCTCTTTTTATGTTTTCTTAGGATAGTATTTTTATCTTCTTCAACTATTCCATTTCTGCCTATTTTCTCTTCAATTGAATCAATCATATTTTGAACTAAAATTACTTGCTTTCCTTTTTCACTAACAATTTTAATTTTCTCAGCATTAGTTCCATCACTATTAGCTTTTACTGTAGTTACAAAGATGCAGATATCTATTGTTGGAAGTAATATTTCTAAAGTCAACTTCTCATGATTTTCTAAATTCCAAGCGTCTAGTCCCGGACTGTCTATTATGTGTATATTTTCTCCCAACATAAAATTAGGTGTTGTAATATCAATTTGAGTAACATTTAGTTGATTATTAGGATTTTTACTTTCATCTGCATATTTTCCTATAATATTCTCATTAAGTTCATCGTCTTTTAAAATTTGTGGCTTGTTATCCTTAAAATATATTGTAGCTTGTCTACATTCTCCTTTAGATGCAGTAATTATAATACTAGAACTTGGCCTTATAGCCATTGGTAAAATCTTTTCACCTAAAAGTGCATTTACCAAAGTAGATTTTCCACTACTTGTTATCCCCATGATAGCCACTCTAATTGCATTATTCTTATACAGGTTTTTTCTTTCCTTAAACCACTCTATATCTTTATTGTATCTCTTTTTTATATAATCATTTTTTTGTAGAATCTCTTTAATTTCATCTATTATGTCTAGTATATAATTATTCGTTCCCATAAAATTCTCCATTACAATGCTAATTTATATTTCATATTACTTATTTATTGTTATATTACCACAATTACTAACATTTATCTAAATAAAGTGATATTTTTCAGATACTTTAACCTAATATTTAAAGCCATAAAATGACTTCATATACTATTATAAATTATAAATTCAAATAAGTGAACGTTACATCAATCAAGCACGTCAAATTTACTAATTATTCGTTCACCTTCACCAAAAGGTGTTTCTTCATCACGGCCCCCATTAAATTCTATTACCAAAATTCCCACTGTATATGGAATAGTTTTTGAGATATACAACTCCCCTTCTTGATTAGACTTTCCTATAAAACTACAATATATATAGGTAGACTTTAAGAGCAAAGAAAAAAGTGCCCTTCCCGCAAAGAGTAGCACCTTTTCTTTAAATTAATGATAATAACCACTAATATTTTCATCAATAATGAATATAACTCGGTTTGATTTGTTTAGCTTCTAGGTAAAAATATTGTTATCCTAGTACCAATGCCTTTTCTACTTAATACAGAGAAATACCCTTTATGTCCATCAATAATCCATTTAGCTATGGAAAGTCCTAGCCCAGTACCACCATTCTTTCTAACTCTTGCTGTATCTGCTCTAAAGAATCGCTCAAATATATGTGGTATGTCCTTTTCATCCATTCCTATGCCATTATCCTGAATTGAAAAAAAAGGTTCCCCTTTTTCATTTATTCCTGTTTTAAACATTATAACTTCATTTTCTTCAGTATACTTAGCTGCATTTTCAATCAATATTCTAGCTGCCTGCTTAAGTAAACCAATATCGCCATGAACAATTATTTGTTCTGAACTATGGTATCTATATATATGTTTTTCATCTATCATCTTCGACTCTTCAAGGACTTCCTTCATCATATCATTTAGTAAAAACTCTTTAGAGTTAATCTGTGTTTTACCGTTAATCCCTCGAGCTAAAAATAACAGCTGTTCTACTAGATTTTTCATATTTTCAGATTCACTTTTAATGGCTTCAATAGACTCATTTAATACACTCTCATCATTTTTTCCCCAACGATCCAGCATATTAGCATAACCTTGGATTACAGAAATTGGAGTTCTAAGTTCATGGGATGCATCAGAAACAAACCTTGCTTGTTGTTTATAAGAATCTCTCATTCTTTCTAAAAGATTATTTATTGCCTCTTCTAATCCATGAAGTTCACTATCTCCAGTATAAATTTTTTCATCTGATATTACAGGACTAATTTTAGAGATTGCATCCTCAAGATTTTGAAATTTCTCCTCATCAAAAGTCATATTGCTAAGTCTGCTTGCAGTTTGAGCTATTTCATCAAGAGGTTTTAGTGTCCTTCTAATTCTCATTGTTCCAAAAATAATTTCTTTTAGTACAGATAAGACCTGTATAACAGCTATAGCTATAGACACTCTTTGAACTAAATATAAAAAACTACCTGCCTCTTTAACCATAGTTTGACCATTACCCCAAACTACTATATAAGTTGCATTTTCTATAGGTAAGAAATTTAATGCTCTTTTGGCATTTAGTACAAATTCTCCGTAAAAATTGATTTCCCCATCAACACACCAGTATAAAATAAGAAAAAATATTGTAAGTATATCAATCCAAAGAAATTTTGAAAATAATTTTCTTACAAAAATAGAATTTAATTTTATTGCAATAGATGTAACATTTTTTGATTTGTTAACTTTACTCATCTTTTATAACGTATCCTACCCCTCGTACCGTGGATATTATTTTTGTTTTAAATGCATCGTCTATTTTGGTCCTTAAAAATCTTATATAAACATCTATTACATTAGTTTCTCCAATATAATCATAGCCACATACTTTTTCCATTAGTATATCTCTAGTTAATACTATATTCTTATTTTCCAATAAAGTTTTTAATAAAGTAAATTCTCTGTTTGTTAATTCTATTTCTGTATTATCATACATTACCTTATGTCTCATCTTATCTAAAGACAATAATCCGCAGCTTATTATGTCTGTATTTTTTCTTTCAATAACAGTCATCTTTTTAAGGGCTGTTCTTATTCTTGCTAATAACTCTTCTATTGCAAAAGGCTTTGTTATATAATCATCCGCTCCTGCATCAAGTCCAGATACCTTATCCATAACGGCATCCCTTGCAGTAAGCATTATGATAGGCAAATCTGAAGTTTTCCTAATTCTACGTAATACTTCTAATCCATTTATTTGCGGAATCATTATATCAAGAAGTACTAAATCTACTTCACCCTTCTCAGCTATTTCAAGACCTAATCTTCCATTATCCGCTTTTAAGATTTCATATCCTTCATGTAACAACTCTAACTCTACAAATCTTGCAAGCTTCTCATCATCCTCAACAATTAAAATTTTAACCATTTTTGAATCCCCTTTTTAATTTACCTTTTACCTTTTTTACATTTTCTGATATTAACTTAAGTACATGATTAATCTTATCTACCTCTCTCATTTTTCCTGATAGTGAAAATTCAAAATCAAAGAAAAGTCCTACTATATATAAAGGAATAACAATACCAAAGGAGAATATTAATAAAAGTATAATCACTGTAACTGGAATCCTAAGAAATACTTTATTTTCTTTCTTTATTTCAAAGAAAATGTTATTACATATATCTATTATTTTGCATACTTTTACAAAAATCCCTTCAAAGGTATTATCCCTTTTTGCATTATTATAATTATTCTCTTGATTTTTATTATTAGTCATCATGCTTTGAATATAATTTTCTTTATATTCATTAGTATAAAATATGCTATCAGAAGGTCTTTGAACTTTACCTATTACCTCTAAATAAACAAATGCGTCTAGAATGTCCCAATTTGACTTTTCAAGTGCAGCTTTTGCTTCTTCATAACTTATATTAGCTTCATTTTTCAATTTTTCTATAAGCTTATGATCTTCCATGAATAACCCTCCATATCTATTGTCTAAATTATACCATTTAACTTGATGTTTTTATATACAAATAAGAGGCTTCGAATAACTTCAAAACCTCTAATACTCCATCTGTAAATTAATTAGCTTTATATCCTTCTTTAAAATCACTTTTTATATTGTCCGCTGATTCTGAAGCTTTATTTAAAATATCATTAACCTTATCTTTATTAATATCATTGCCTGTTATTGAGTATTTATATCCTAAAAATAAACCAACTACTAATAATATTGTAACAGGCCAAAATCCAATTATCAGTAACAGTGCAGATATGGTAAGTGAAATCCTTACTGGTTTTTTATCTTCCTTTTTCATCTCAAAATAGTTTTCATTCCCTTTGATAATTATCTTCTTCATAAATTTAAATACCCTGCCAATAATTTCTCCAATGCCTCCACATTTCTTCTTATGATTTTCTTCATTTTCTTTTTTATTTTCTTCTTCGCCTTCTACAGCCACTTCTATAATCGTATTAGCTGCATCATTTTCAACTTTTCCTTTTCTTTCTAAGTAAATTATAGAATCTAGAAGATCAAAATCACAATTTTGTAATGCTTCCTCTGCTTCTTCATAGCTTACTTTAGTCTTTTCCATTAAAACCTTAATCATTTCATCTCTTTCCATATTAATCATCCTCCATATTTTTTTATTGTCTCTTACCTTGTTTATATAATACTTCGCAAAAATTAATCTAAAATATAAGAAAGATTAAAATCAGATTAAAATCTCATAATTTTTATTAAACACCATCAATATACATCCTCTTACAAAAAAACAGCCTTAACCTATTTATATCAATAGTTAAGGCTGTTTTTGTTTTTACTTAAGTAAGTCTCGTTTTATTTATTCCTCATAAATGCTAAAATGGAAATCCAGGCAATTTATGAGGTGCTAAATATAGTATATATTAATCTTAATCTTCAAAAGCTTGAGATAAATCATAGATTATATCATCAATATGTTCTGTTCCTATTGATAATCTTATTGTATTTGGCTTAATTCCCTGATCTAATAATTCTTCCCCTCTTAATTGTGAATGTGTTGTACTTGCTGGATGTATTACAAGTGACTTAACATCAGCTACATTTGCAAGTAAAGAGAAAATTCCTAATCTATCAATAAATGCTTGTGCTTCTTCTGCTCCACCTTTAATTTCAAAAGTAAATATAGAACCTGCTCCTTTAGGGAAATATTTATTATATAAAGCATTATCAGGATTTTCTGGTAATGATGGATGATTAACCTTCTCAACTTTTGGATGATTCTTTAAGAAATGTACTACTTTTAAAGCATTTTCAACATGACGTTCAAGTCTAAGAGAAAGTGTTTCTAATCCTTGTAATAATATAAATGCATTAAATGGACTTATGCTCGCCCCAGTGTCCCTTAATAAAGTTGCACGAATTCTTGTTACATATGCCGCTGCACCAACTGCTTCTGCAAATTTAATTCCATGATAACTTGGATCAGCTTCAGTTAATTGTGGAAATTTTCCTGAACCTATCCAGTCAAATTTTCCCGAATCAACAATTACACCACCTAATGATGTACCATGTCCACCTATAAATTTAGTAGCCGAATGAACAACTATGTCTGCTCCATATTCAATTGGTCTGAAAAGGAACGGGGTTCCAAACGTATTGTCAACTATTAGCGGAATTTTATGTTTATGTGCTATCTCTGCTAATGCCTCAAAATCTAATATATTTGAGTTAGGATTTCCAAGTGATTCAATAAAAATAGCTTTTGTATTTTCTTGAATTGCATTTTCAAAATTTGATAAATCATCAGGGTCCACAAAAGTTGCTGTTACTCCATTTGTCGGGAATGTATGTGCTAATAAATTATAAGATCCACCATATATAGTTTTTTCTGCTACTATATGATCTCCTGCACGAGTTATATTTTGCAACGCATATGTTATAGCAGCTGCTCCTGATGCAACTGCGAGAGCTGCTATCCCACCTTCTAATGCTGCAACACGTTTTTCAAAAACATCTTGTGTAGAATTTGTTAAACGTCCATAAATATTACCAGCATCAGTTAGTCCGAATCTTGCTGCCGCATGCGCACTGTTCTTAAATACATATGATGTTGTCTGGTATATTGGCACTGCTCTTGAATCGGTTGTCGGATCTGGATTCTCCTGTCCTACGTGTAGTTGCAATGTTTCAAATTTTAATTTTCTTTCTTGATTACTCATGTTTTTTGCCTCCATTTGCTTTTTATTTTTTTATTTCTTATTCTGTAAACCATAGGCATCAGATAGATTCTCTCCTTATTCTTTGTCATAAAGTATATATTTCAAATGCGGATTTCTATTTTCTAAGCGCATAACCACTGAATCCATTAATAATCCTACTATGGCAATAACAATAACTATTCCTACTACCCAATCTATTCTATACATATTCTGGGATGACCTAATTAAAAATCCAAGTCCAGAACTTCCTCCCATCATTTCTGCAGCTATTAACATAAATAATGAATAATTAAGACTCAGCTTAACACCATACATAATCTGAGGTAAAGCACCCGGTAACAATATCTTTGTTATAAGATTCCATTTATTAAGTGCAAAAGATTCTCCATGCTTAATATAAGACTCATCTACATTAAGTATTCCGGTAATTGAATTAAAAAGTATCGGCCATATGCATGTCCATGTAATGACTATGATCTGTGTGACTTCTCCAACACCTAAAATAATTATAATTAAATGATAAACAATAAATGGATTTATCTGTGAACAGGCATCTAAAACAAGTTCTACTGATTCCTGGATTTGTTTAACTAAGATACTAATTGCAACGCCTAACGGTACTGCAATAATAATTGCAAGTAAAAATCCTAAGGAAGATCGATAAAAACTAAGGCCTATATGATATAAAAGTTTTTGTTTCGAAAACAATTCTGCAATTCCAGTTATGACCTTTGAAAAAGATGGAATAAGTATAGGATCTAGTATTTTAAGTCTACAAAAAGATTCCCAAATAGCTAGAAAAATTCCTATTGTAACGTAACCTTTTATATTCACACTTTTTAATTTAATATAATTCAACTCCTTTCTTTTAACATTGCTAATTTACTCTTTGAAAAATTCAATCGGATGTTCTGCTTTATAGGCAGCCCACTTTAATTGCCCTTCTCCTAGTATTAATATTCCTGCTACGATAATTGATAATATAATAAAAATAAAATTATCTATTTTTTTGTATACTTTATGTTTTTTAAAAAGCGACACTGGTTCTTCCCAAAAAAATAATCCATTTTGTATATATTTAAAAAACCTATTTATTATAACCCCTAATGTTATTATAATTACACAACTTGCATATACTTTAGGTGCATCGAAATAGTGATGTGCTCCATTATGCAATAGATATCCAAGTCCTGAATTAACTCCCATCATTTCTCCAACAATTATAATAAAGAATGTCATTTGGACACTTACTCTAATCCCAGCAAAAATACTATGTGCAGATGCCTGAACGTATACTTTGAATATTGTATCTAATAACGAAATATTCATAGATTGAACATATTTTATTAAACCTTTGTCAATCTGTTTTATTCCTTGTAGTGTTCCAAGCAATATTGGGAATACACCTACCCATATAATTGCTGCAAGCCTTATCATTTCACCTGTTCCAAATAATGCAATAAATACAGGAATCAAAGAAAATGGATTAACTTTTGCAAAAATTCTGATTAAAGGTTCAAACATTAAATAAATATCATTATATTTTGAAAGAATTGTACCAGCTGTTACTCCTATTAAAGCAGCTAATAAAAGTCCAAATGTGAATCTCCACAATGTTGACATTATATGCATATACAGATCTTCATTTCCCCATAGATAACCTATTTTCCTTATGGTTACTGTAAAGCTTGGAAATATATCACTATTAATAATTCTAGCTCTAGCTACAAATTCCCAAAGCATAATCAAAATAATCAAACCTGATATTTCTATTAATTTATCTTTAAGATTTAAAAGAACATCTGTATCTTTTTTCATTATTGTGCCTCAAATTTATGTGTTATAATATCATCTACTTTGATAGATCCTTTAGGAATTGCTCCAGTGTTTTCTAAATCTTCAATCCATGGCTTTATGGTATCTTCATTGATTTGTGTAGTTTCAGAATAATAGTGATTTCCTTTTACTTCAGTTCCTATAAATTCGCTAGTTAGTTTTGCTGTTTCCTCAACATTGGCATTTGCCCATTTTTGTGCTTTAGTCATAGCTCTAACAAATGCTGCTACTTTATCTGGATTTTTTTCTATAAAACTATCTGAAAAGTAATATAGATAAACTCCAGTTGCTTCACCAAGTCCTGCTTCTGATGAATCTGAAATTTGAGTAAGTCCTGCTTCTGTAGCTGCATCAAAAAATGGTGGATGGACTCCTATTATATCAACTTGCCCAAGTTTTAAAGCTTGAATTTTTTGAAGATCTGATTCAAATGTAATCCATTCAAATTTGCCTCTTGAAACACCTTTGGCATCTGAAATTTTGTTTGGAATAAAATCTTCACAAGTATTGTTAAACCCAGCTGATTTTATTTTTTCATTGCCTTTATAATTTGTTAAATCGCTCCAAGTTTTAACACCAGATGCTACCGCATCTTTATTTACATAGAATCTCATATGTCTTAATTTAGGATCAACATCAGGACCTGGTTCAATTATAGAACGGCCTACGGCTTTAATTTTTGACCCTCCATATACCTTAAGTGCTAATGAATTTGGATGTGTATCTGCTACATCATTATCACCAGATAAAATTGAAGGTGTTACTGCATCATTATTTAGTTCACCAGTAAATACCAATTTCAATCCTTCCTCTTTAAAAAATCCCTTTTTATCTGCTACTAAAAAAGGTGCTAATGTACAATCCTTTCTTGTTGCTGTTTTTATTGGAAATAAATCATCACTACTAGTAGAATTACTATCAGTAGTTTTTGTGCTACTATTAGCTTCCAAGGATTCAGATGGAGACGAATATTTCGTCTTACCAAATTGTGCTCCTATAATAATACCTCCTATAACCAAAACTGCTATTACTGCTTGAATAATTCTTTTTACTTTTTTATCTTTTTCTATTGCCATTATAATTTACCCTCCTTGAATATATTAAAAAGTTTTTTCTTTCCATACAAATAATTTACTCTCTACTATGTTTAATATTTTATTTATAGCTATCCCTAATGCTGCAACAAATAATGTTCCTCCATATAAGTTAGGAAGATTATATTGTGTTTTTGCAATACTTATAAACCATCCTAATCCTGCTGATGAACTCAGCATTTCTGCTGAAATAACTAATATAAAAGCTATTTGCGCACTAAATTTAATGCCAGTAATAATATCTGGTAGTGATGCTGGTAAAATTACTTTAAAAAATTCTGTTTTAGATGATGCTCCAATTGTTCTTGCTGACTTTATTAGTAGCTTATCTACACCTTCTACTCCAGCTATAGTGTGAAAAATGATTGGCCAAACTGCAACCCAAAAAATTATTATTACTTTGCTAAATTCTCCTATTCCAAAAAACAACATAAACAAAGGGAAAAGTGCAAACGGATTAAGTTTTTCGAAAAATTGTAATATTGGAATTACGTAACTTCTTAACTTCTTTGAAATAGAAGCTAAGAAAAATCCTACTAACAATCCCACTATTAATGCCACAAAAAAACCCATTATTGCTCTTTTAAATGTCAGTAATGTATGACTGAGCAGATCACCCTTAAATATATTTGTAGCTAATTGATTAAATACTTTTAATGGTTCAGGAATAATTCCAGTATCTAAAATTCCAGTTGCAGTCGCTAAATACCAAATTATAAAGAATGCTATTGTTGATAAAGTACTAAAAATCAATTTTCCTATTTTAGATATTACTTTGTTCTCTTCCTTCACGTTACTTACCTCCTTCCTTATTTAAATTAAACTATTCTTCTTTTAAATCATCTTCCCAAACAATTATTGAGCTTTTTAAATTATCAGCTAATACCGATATTAATGCTCCCACTATTGCTATGGTCAAAATTCCTACATATAATTTTGGTACATCATAATTTTTTTGAGAATTAGAAACAATCCATCCTATTCCTGCTTCAGAACCAACCATTTCGGTACCAATAAGCATAGTAAATCCCACTGTTAATGCTGTCTTTATACCTGTAAATATTCTGCTTATGCTTCCTGGAAGAATAACATTTAAAAATATTTGTATTCCATTAGCTCCCATCGACCTTGCAGCCTTAATAAAGATTGGATCAATTTGATTTATCCCTGCCATAGTGGTAAAAAGCATCGGCCATAATATAACCCAGAAAATAATGCTTACCTTACCCGCTTCTCCAATTCCAAATAAAATTATAAATAATGGAATTAAAGTAAATGGATTAATCTGAGAAAAATTTGTAAACAGAGGATTAAAGAATCTTGCCAACTTAGGAACCCATCCTCCTAAGATAAATCCAGCTGGTACTGATACAATTGTAGCTAAAATAAATCCAATTGCCATTCTCTCAATACTTATGGCAATATGTACAAATAATTCGCCACTCAATGCCATTTTAAACATTCGTAATGCTACAGTTGAAAATGCTGGTATAAATTGAGTATCTAATACTTCAGTTCTGGCTGCTAATTCCCATATTAAAAAGAAAATAGCCACAACAATAATATTTACATATCTTTGTTTCATTCTTCCTGTCCCACCTTTCTAAATAATTTAAAATTATAAGAAATATCATCATAAAAACTTTTATGATGTTATTACCTTTGTATCTGTTGCTGTGACTATTGTATAAAGTCTTTCTAGGAACGTTAATGCACCTCTATAACCCACATAACTTCGATCAATAACAATTTCATTAGATACAGGAAGAGCAATTTCCATAATATATCCTTTTAATTCTTTTGCTAAATCTCTATCCCATGATGTACCGAAGATTATTGGTGATCTGCCCTGAAAATCAGTATTTCTAATTATTTCGTCTATTGTATATCCATCTTCGGCATATTCAACTTTAGTAGATATGCCTTCTGAAATATTTTTAAATTCATCATTTATTTGTTTTCTATATTTTTCTGGTGGATTATCTGTAATAACCTGTATAGCTGGAACTAAACCTAACTGGTCTGCCAAAAATCTATTAAGTGCTAACCCATATGTTGAATCACTAATTACAGCATACAATGAAGTTACACTCCATCCATACTCTGCATAAAATTCTGAAAAAGTATCTAAATAATAATAATATCTTTTTTCTTCCTTTTTTATGAAGTTTTCAACTTTTCTCTTATTTCTACCTGAAAATTGTGCTACTTTTCTAAGAAAATCTGATGTCTCCTTTGCTCCTATTGGTACAGTAGAAATATGCAAAAATGGTTGTCCATATTTCTTTTCAAGATATTCTGCTGTTTCAATACCAACCCATGGTGAAAGTACAAGATTAAACTGCGCTTTAGGAATGTTTTTCCATTCTTCTACACCCTTACTCTCTGTTCCAAAAAAAACATTAACCTTAAAACCCGAACCTTCTAATATTCTTTTAATTTCTTCTAAATCTCCACGCCAAAACGTATTCTGATAAGGTACTTCTGACCATAAATTAATAAGTTTCTCTTCTTTTTCTCCAGTATAATCGCCTACAAATTGATCAATAATAGCTTTAGTGATTATTTCATGACCAATTAAATTATTTCCTTTAAATCCACCTGTATCTGCATGCACAATTGGAAATCCTAACTCTTGAAATTCTTTTACAACTGCGCCTATATCATCACCTACCAATTCCCCTATACATCCATTTAGAACCACATATAAGTCTGCTTTAACTATAAGTAAAGTTCCCTTAATTAATTCTCTTAGCTTTTCTTCTCCACCAAACACAACTTCTTTTTCTGTTGCATTGACGGATGGGATTACAGGCCCAGCACTGTATCCGCCACCTTGAGCGCCATTACTCATTAATACACCAGATTGTTTTGATGTACATCCTGGGCCACAATGTGTGATTGGCATCGCATGTGGAATTGCTGATACTGATGCAAGTGCTCCTATTGCACATCCGTAACGCACTTGCTCTATAGAATTTGTTCTCACTATCTCTTTGACTTTTTTACTCATCTTTCTTCTTAACTCCTTCTAAATGTCTACTGCTATTCTTGATTCAAGTAATTCATTAAACTTCTCATCTAAAAGTTTAGGATTTTTCGCTAATACATATGGATCAGATTGTTCTAACCACCAGTCTGTATACTGCATTTCAGTATGCTCTTTCAAAATATTATGGAATTTCTTTTTTGCTAAAATATCTAGTATCTTGTTTCCCAAATATATCATTCCTTGATAGCCTATTGTTAAACTTTCATCGCTTAAAGGTGCAGCAGAAATTCCCAATTTTGATGCAAGTGGTGATAATCCTCCATGTTTTATTAAAATAAAATCTGGATTAACTCTTTTTAGCAAACTATAAAATTGATACTGCTGTCTGTTGCTAACACTAAAGTTTTTAACATCTCCATAATTATCAACTAAGTGTTTTAATGAATCTGCTTCAACATTTCCACTATCATATACGGGGTCATGGTGGAATACTAATGAACCATCTACTGATATTCCTAGTTCTCTAAGTACTGTGATAAGACCATGAGAATATCCAGAACCAGTTGAAGTAAATCCTTTTACTCCTTTTAGTTTCTTCCTTAATTCCTTGATAATAGGCTCAACTCTCTTATGTTCTTTTACAATATATTTTTCAACTAACTCTTCCCTATGGGTTACTCTTCCTATTTCTCTGAGCCATGCATCAGTTCCCTTAAATCCATAAGGTTGCGGAGCCTTTATTTCTGGTACTCCAAAATGCTGTTCCAGACCAGCTGAAAGATAGGATGATAATGTATAACAGAAACTTACAGTCCCCGCTGCTTCTGACAGCCTTTCCAAATCTTCAACACTTGCCAAATCAACTACAAAATTAACTCTAAGTCCAAGCTCTTTAAACATTGGAGTATATACATCTGATCCCCAGAGAGTTATTATATTAATTAAATCCTCCTGTTTTTTAGGATGTTTGTTTACTATTTGTCTCAAGATACCATGTTGTGTTGCATCAAAACCTGTAGTCCAGTGCTTTGACTTAAAACCTTCGCAAATCAATGGTACTACTGGAATCCCAAGTTTTTTTTCATATTCAGATGCTACACTTTCAATGTCTTCTCCAATTATTCCTGTCGCACACGATGATACTATAAAAATAGTCTTTGGTTTATATCTCTTATATGCATCTTCAACTGTCTGCTTTAACTTTTTTGTTGCTCCAAAAACCATGTCCCCTTCAAGTAAATTAGTACTAATTATTTTTACATTTTCTATTGGAAGATTTCTTGTTGCAAGTCCAAAACGAAATAATCGATTATTTCCAACTTGTCCAGCTCCACATCCTATTGGGGAATGCTGTATTAACACTGCATCTCTAATCTGACCTGCCTGGCATTCTACCATTTCCTCAGAACATCCAGCTCCTTGTGCAAATGGTCCTTCTATTTCACATAATCTGCAGCCACTATTTTTCTTACCACAACCTCTACCCTTATAGTCAGATTGTTCTATAAGTTCTTCAGCGTTACCATCCCAAGCTATAATAGTTCCAAGCCTTGTTTCACGTTTTTCCACCTCAGCAACATTTAAATTTATTTCTTTCATGTTTCTTCACCTTTCTTAATTTTGTTATTATTATGTCATAATATGGATTTCATAATTTTAACCTTTTGTAACAATCCAGATTGTACAAAACAGTAATTTAATAAACGAAAGCTGGAGGATGTATATTCTATCTTTTCAATAAAATATACATCCTCCAGCTTTCTAGTCAGATATATAAGTGTGTATGCCATAATATCATTATTTATATACTCAAACATTATTCAATTCTTATTGTCACTATCCATATAAAAATACTCGGTTTTTATTTTTATATGTATATTACCTACATTATCTCTTGTCAATATATTTTTGTAATGTCTATTTTCCAATGTATATTAGTCCCAAAATGGTAGAACATCTGCAAAGATACTCTTAAGAAAATTATCTTCATTTAAATTACTACTAATAATTCCCATTGATTTTTGAATATGTATATATTCCTTTAAATTTTCTTTACCTGTTTTAACTGATGGCATCCACATAAAATACTTTATTTTAGCTTCATCGTCATCACTTACATTTTTTATATATCCTTTTTCCAAGGCATTACTTAAATATTTATCCCTATCTTCCTCAACAGTAGCGGCTCCTTCAATCCATGCTCGTAAAATACCCGCTGTCTTTTCTGGATACTTGTCAGAAATCTCACTTCTTACTCCAGCAAAATTAATATAAAAATAATTATTACCATGACTACTATGATTATTGCCTGCTGAATTTTCATTATCTATAAGTCCAGTCTTATATATAACATTAATATTATTATATTCTTTATTAATATCCCAAACCACAGCAGCATCAACCTCTCCATTTTCAATAGCTGTTGTTGGATTTTCATCCTTTAAATAAACCCATTTAATACTATCTTCTTTTATATTATTTTTACTTAAAACATTAATAGCAGCAACCATAGTTCCATCTCCTTGATTTGCAATACCTATTTTTTTATTTTCTATATCGCTAATTTTTTGAAGATGACTATCTTTTGAAGTTATAATTTCAATAGCACCGCTTGTAATACCCATACTTACTTTCATGTTAATATTAGGCTCATTCCACTTTAAAAATTTATAGTCGCATGTAAATGCATCAATATTACCATTCTTTATTTTTTGTTCAACCTCATTATCATTAATTTTTACTAACTCTACTTTTACTCCTTCTTTCTCAAAATATCCATTTTCATATGCCGCAAATAAAGGCACTTCAGTAAAATTTCCGACATACCCCACTTTTACCACATCGTCATTTTCATATGATTTTGAGCATCCTGTAAATATCAATAATACTATCACAATAATTAATATAAAAAATTTATTCTTCATGAAAATCTACCTCTTTAATTACTTTGTGAAACTAAACTTTAACTGCTTTATCATCACTCACGTCAAAAACTTCATTCGTAACTTTAGCATTATACGTATCTGTCATAAATCTTACTCCAATACCATGTATCATATGTGTCCCCTGCTTTACTCCATTAAAAACTGCTGAAAAGTTTGGTTCAATAACTATTATTTATATATTGGAATTTTTTCTTAAATCCTATTCCAATACCAGTAGATACTGTATTATGATATTTCCTATTTTAAATTCTTGTGCATATTTCTTAATAAGACCTTTATAATACCATTGCTGGGGCTACTTCTGGAGAAATAATTCGTTTATTATTAGAATACGCCTCTTTCTTCTCTACTTTATTATGAAGATATTCGTATATCTTGTTAGTTATCAAATTGTAATCATCACAAACCCTCATATCAGAATTTGTTCTTGGTCTTGGCAAATCTATATTAACTATTTCTTTGATAGTTCCAGGATTTTTAGTCATTACAACAACTCTATCTGCAAGTAAAACTGCTTCTTCAATACTATGTGTAACAAATATTATTGTTTTATTCGTTTTATCCCAGATTCTCATAAGTTCATCTTGAAGAGTTTCTCTAGTCTGAGCATCAACTGCTGCAAATGGCTCATCCATAAGCAAAACCTCCGGATCATATGCGAGGGAACGTGCAATGGCAACTCTTTGTTTCATACCTCCTGATAATTCATGAGGATACCTGTTTTCAAATCCTTTAAGTCCTATAAGCTCAATAAATTCATCACTTATTTTATTTCTTTCCTTTTTGGGAACTTTCTTTAATTCAAGACCAAACTCAACATTTTTTCTTATTGTTCTCCACGGAAATAATGCATACCCCTGCATTACGAACCCCCTATCTAACGCTGGTCCATTAACCACTTTCCCATCAATAGAAATACTGCCTGATTCTGCTTTTACTATACCTGATATTATATCAAGAAGTGTTGATTTTCCGCATCCACTCGGACCAACAATTGCAATAAATTCTCCTTTACCAATTGATAACGAAAAATCCTTTAAAGCTTGAAATTTTTCTTTTTCTGAACTTTCCTTATCTCTTACATAATATATTTGACTCAAGTTATCTAATACAATCTTTGATTCTTTGTTTTCTTCATTTACTTCCATAATACCTTGCCTCCACCATTCATTATATTTTTTTTAGAATTATTAAATTAGATAGTGTTCATACTAATCATCCTTTCTTTCTAGTTTTTTTATAGCGTTTTTAAATCTTCTATAATTACCATTCATTGAGTTTTTTTAAGTATATAAAAAAGACATATTCTTTATAGAATATGTCCTCTGGTTTTCCAGTCAGAATTATTTTTCTTTCCAACATTTTATTAACTTTATTTATATCAATACAAAACTATTCATTTTATCTTTTAGTAATCTTATC